>JAQBYN010000029.1 GCA_027622715.1 Pseudomonadota bacterium
CATTTCCAAACTCCTTCGTGAGCCAAAATAACAAAGATTCTGGACCACTCAGAAGGGGGCAGATCAGCGAGAAATGCCCCGCCAACAATGAGTTTGTCGGAGTCGATGTTTGGCATTCGGCCGCGTTCTCAAGTACCTAAAGTGGCCCGCCTTGCAGAAGTCAAACCTCAGCCTAGGGCTCAGAAATTCATACTGCGCTAGGAGACGCCCCTATTATTCAATAACGTAGAAAAGCACCTATTGTGTCGATGGCATGTGCCCGCGAACACCGCCCAGACAGAGCGTCGCGCGACTTGCACAGCAGGCGTTGCGCGGGGCACCGCCGAGTGGGAGGAACGACCTGGTTATGTTGAGCGATTGGGAACCGCCAAAATCGTTTTCGGCCTTCAAGCACATTCAGGTCAAACGGATCGCCGGCGCGCTGGGAGCCGAGATTGCCGGCGTCGATCTCGCGGCCGACGTTTCGGACGCGGTGATCGCGGAGCTGACCGGCGCGTTGAACGAGCATCACGTCATCTTCTTTCGCGATCAGACTCTGACGCCCAAACGTCAGGCGGCATTCGCATCGCGGTTTGGGCCCCTCATCCCCTACCCGATGGTCAAAGGGCTGGGCGGCACGGACGCGATTGTGCCCGTCATCAAAAAACCGGACGAGCGCGCCAACTTCGGCGGACTGTGGCACGCGGACACGACCTATCTCGAAGAGCCCCCCATGGGCGCCCTGCTGTATGCCGTCGAGCTGCCGCCCTACGGCGGCGACACGTTATTCGCCAACATGCATCTCGCCTACGACACGCTGTCGCCCAGCCTGCAGGCTTACCTGGAAACGCTAACCGTCATTCAGAACTCGGCCAAGGCCGAAGTGGCGAAAACCCGCGAAGACCGGATCAAGGACGACGGCGGTAAGCCCGTTCAATTTGTCGCCGAGCATCCGGCCGTCATCACCCATCCGCGCACCGGGCGCAAAGCGCTGTACGTCAATTCCGCGCATACCGAGCGGTTCAAGGAACTGACGGCCGAAGAAAGCGAGCCGATCCTACGCTTCCTGTTCCAGCACCTCACGCGGCCGGAGTTCACCTGCCGCTTCGTCTGGACCCCCGGCGCGCTGGTGTTCTGGGACAACTATGCGTCCCAGCACAACCCGATCAACGACTACCACGGTTTCACGCGCGTGATGCACCGGGTCACCATCGGCGGCGGCCGGCCAATTCTTTCAACGCCAAACGATCAATAACTGAGCCGGTTTTCTGTTCGCGAAAGCAGCCTCTGGATATTTTCCCTGTGCCTGAAAACAACCATCAGCGCCATGAGGACCGCAAAGATTTGAAAGTAAACGGTATGCCCAAACGCAGGCATGAATGAAATCGCCACGAAAAACACCGTGGCGCAGATGTTGCCCAAAGACACATAGCGGGTGAGCGCGACGATCACCGCGAAAACGCCGAGGCACATCAGGGCCATGAGCCAATCGACCATGAACAGCACAGTCACGGCGGTGAGCACGCCCTTGCCCCCTTTGAACCTGAAATAGATCGGCCAGTTATGCCCGATCACCGCGCCCGCACCGGCGGCCAAGAGGCCCAGGCTATCTGCAGTCTCTCCCGAATAAACATAGACCCCCAGGCCCAACCCAATCAGACAGGCCGCCACCCCTTTTAGGACATCGCCGACGAGAACAAACCCGGCGGCCCGTTTCCCGAGGACCCGCAGCGTATTGGTAAGCCCGCCACTCTTGCTTCCGTGGCCCGTGATGTCCCTGCCGTATATTTTCCCGACAATTACCGCTGTATTGAGGCTGCCCAATAGGTAGCCCGAAGCTAAGGCCGCAAGGATATTCAAGACATCGATCATCATCTTCTGAGAACCCTGGCTTCACGGCGGGATGACGTCAGGCGGCGAAGTCGAACCTGAGACCTACCGCTAAGGAGAAGGGACGTTAGTGCTGGCTCAACCCGATGTCCGCTATGTCTCGTCAGACGAACGACGTTCGTGGTCGGGATACGGCGTCCCGTCGCGATGCGCGTAGCGAGCCGGTATGCCGCTGAGGTGCGCGACCATGTCGATATCGGGATAGGGCGACGTGTCATCTGCAACACGGGTGCCGATCTCAAGGACCACCGCGTCGCTGTTTGAGTGATTCTGGAGGCAGTGGCCGTTTTCATCGCCGGATTTGAAACCGGCAGCGTCCCCGGTGCGAAGAACCTCTTCGCGATCGTCCGTCACAAGCATGACCTCGCCAGACACCACATAGACGAACTCATCGGAACCGGTATGCCAGTGCCGCTGACTGGACCACGCGCCCGGCGGTAGCCGCAACAGATTGACGCCAAACTGCGTGAGACTGGCGGCGGCGCCAAGTTTCTGCCTCTCGCGCGTCCGGCACGGTTGGTCAAAGGGCGGTGGATACAGCGTGCCGACCACAGACAAGACCGCTGAGACATCGATGCGCTTGCTCATAACATCCTCTCGCTTTGGCTTCTTAGGATTGGTGCGCCCTGCAGGATTCGAACCTGCGACCTACGGCTTAGAAGGCCGTTGCTCTATCCAGCTGAGCTAAGGGCGCGTTGCCCTTCAAATAGCACGAACCGCCGCCCGCCACCAAAACACCAAGTCACCGCATCCTGAGCCGGGCGGCGCTAGCCGACCGTGACGCCTTTCGACACGGATGGTTTCGCCATCCGGCTCAGGATGACGGCGTTTGTGGTTTTCGCGGCTGTGCCCGATACAAAAACGGGCGGCCCCGGGGCCGCCCGTCGGTCGCCTATGAAAGACCCGCGCTACTTCACCGCGCCGAACACGTTGTACTGGCCAAAGCCCTTGCCTTCGCCGCGGTCCGATCGCGCGACATAGGCGCTGGGCGCCGCGTCTTCGAAATAGCTTTTTGGATCGAACCCGGCTGTCGTCGAAATCGCCTTCCAATCCTCGTCCTGCATCGTGCCGAGGTAGGGTTCGGCGTTGTTGTGCGCGTTCCACTCAACAAAATACTTGCTGTAGATCTCGCCGCGACCGATGGCATCGGCGTGCAGCATGATCCCGCCTGGGGCAAGCAACCGGTAGCACTCCTTGACGATCGCGCGCGACGCCTTCACCGACGTCTCGTGGAACATCAGGTGGCTGGTGATCAGGTCGAAGTACCCGTCGGGGAAGTCGGTGTGTTCGGCGTTCTGCTGGCTGAAGTGCACGGCCTTGCCCAACGCCTCGGCCCGGTGGTGGCCGTAGCGGACGCACGGACCGGCGACGTCGATGGCATGGACCTCGGCACCGGGAAAGTGATCCACGTAGGGCACGCTGGCATGGCCGACGGTGCACCCCATGTCGAGGATCCGCTTCGGCTTGAAATTCGGAAAGCGCTGTTTAAACCAAGTACCGGTTGAGACGCCCATGTCGTCGTTGTTGGGTCCGGCTTGGCCCATGAAATACAGATGAATGGTGCGGTCGTACTCGGCGCCCGCGACCATGTCGCCCTCGTCGGTCACGTTGGTGTGGTAGGCGCCGGGTTTGGAATGAATGTCGACCGCGGTGTGATAGCGCGGCATTGCCAAATCCGGGTTGAGGCGCAGCGAGCCGTTCTTGCCCGAGAACTTCTTCGCCTTCTGATTCAGGTCCGGCAACTGGCGCTCGATACTTGGGCGCACCGTGTCGTAGAGCATTTCTTGGCTGGTGCGCAGCATCGAGCCCCACAACTGGTTGTAGGGTTCTTTGCCAAGCTCTTCGCGAATTTCCTTGCGGGTCTCAATGCCGCGGCCGTGCGTTTTACGAAAGCGCGTCTGCACCGGCCCGTCGAACAGGGTCTTGTTGCCCGGCATCACGTCTTGCGCGATGTGAACTTTCAGACTGCGGATGAAATGCTGGCGCGATTGCTCGTCGTGCCATGCGTCCGGGAACATCGCGTGGGTGGCGTTAACCGGCATGAGCCCCTCCTGTCGTCGTGAGGGCTGAAGGCTAGCCCCCCGGCCTTGGGTGACGCAAGGCCGCGCTTAGACCATCCGGTCGGCCTTGAAGTTGTCGGCATAACTTTTCGGACGAATGGTGCGCACCTTGGTGTCCTGCACCTGATAGGCAATACCGTGCTTCTTGGCGAAGGCAACCGCCTCAGCCTGGGTATCGAAGGTCAGCGACAGCTGCTGGGCCATATCGCCCGAACTGGTCCACCCCATCAGGGGCTCGATTTCCCGCGGGCTGTCTAGTTCGTATTCCAGGCGCCATCGCCGCGTGTTGGCGCGGCCCGACTGCATGGCGTTCTTTGGCGGCTGGAAGATGCGTGCTTTCATGGTCTCACCCGAATTTTGTCCCGCAATTAAGCGGCAGAACGCCGCGAATTCAAGTCGCAAGACTGGCCACCGGCGCGGCGGCATTGTACCAATCCGGGAACGTACAACCGGACGTGATGCGCAGTGGTAGCACTTTCCCGCGAAGCCACCTACGGCATGGTCGCCTTTGGCGTCGTGATCGTGATCGGCACCCTGATTGGGTTCCGCTATGCCAGCATCGATCCCTGCGAAATGCTGCGCCAGGATCTGCTGCGCGGCGCCGAGGCCCAGGGCGAAAGCCTCAATGCCACTGAAATCCTGTTTCAGGACCGCAGGCCGCGCCTGAACGTGGCGACCTGTGTCGCGGCCTATTTGTCGATGTCACCGTCCACCTATATCCGCGACCTCTAAGGATCGCGGCGGTTGCCCGCACACCGGGCGCACAGACGGGCAGCCGCGCCGGTTCAGTGCGGCGCCGCTACAGTCGGCAAAACAATCCAAACCAGGGAGAAAAACCATGTGCGCAGTGCGGACCTATGACTACGCGCGGCTCGGCCCGCCAGACGGCGCCAAGGTCGTCGTCGCCGGCGGTTGCGGCGGCATCGGCTCGGCGATCGTCGCGGGCTGCGTTGCCACCAACGTCGAAACCTACGTGCTCGACATGCAGGCGACCTATGATGCCAACCCGTGTCCGGCCGGCGTCACCTTTGTGCCCATGGACGCACATGAAGAAGACTCCGTCAAAGGCGCCATCGCCACGATCGCGGCGAAAACGGGCGGTACATTAGATGCGATGATCAACTTGGTCGGCGCCGGCAACGGCCCCGCGCCGCTCACCGAACTAGAAGCTTGGAGCTGGGACGAAGTGATCAGCCGCAACCTGCGGTCGGCATTCTTGCTGTGCAAGCACGTCATGCCGCTGCTGCACGCCAGCGGCGACGGCGCCATCGTCAACACCGCCTCCGGCGTCGCCTATCGCGGGGTCAAAGGCGTCGGCTCCTACGCTGCCGCCAAGGGCGGCCTGATCAGCATGACCAAGACCCTGGCCGTGGAAAACGCACCGACCGTGCGGTGCAACGTCATTGCGCCGGGCGGCGTCACCAACAAGGTCAAGATCGTCGACGGCGAAGTGATCGGGCCGCACGGCCTACGCACCGGCGTGACCACCGCAACAATCCCGTTGGGCCGCTTCGCCGACCCTGAGGACATCGTGCCTGCCGCATTATTTCTGGCCGGGCCGGCGTCGGCCTATATGACCGCGCAAGTCCTGCAACTCTCGGGCGGGCTGGTTCAGCCCTAACCGCCGTGGCCCAGGGCCTCTTTGGTTTCGTCCCACCACATCGCCTCAATCTTGTGCCCGTCCAGGTCGCGCACAAATGCGGCGTAATAGGCTTCGCCGTAGTGCGGGCGCGGGCCCGGTTTGCCGTCGTCTGTCGCGCCCAGTTCCATCGCGGCGGCATAGAACGCGTCGACCGCCGCCTTGTCGGGTGCAATGAAGGCGATATGCAGGCCATTGGCGGTTTCCGGTTTGCCGCCATCAAGGGGTTCTTGCACCCAAAACTCGGGAAACGCTTTGCCAAACGCGGCGGCGCCCGGAAACGCCATGACGCGCCTGCACCCCAGGGGGGCGAGGACCTTGTCGTAGAACGCCGCCGCACGCTCAACGTCGTTCGATCCAACCGAAACGTGGGATAAAATGCTTGGATTATCGCCTGCCATTCTGGCCTCCGATCTGGGTCAATAGTTCCGCCGAGCCTAACGCGAAGTCAGCGGCAAACCACGCCAATTCCTGCCTACATTTTGATGGCGTCAGTTCGAGGCGATCAGCGCCCGACGGCGTAGCCCTGCATGCCGCGCGGGTTAGCCCCAGCGCGGATCATCCCGCCATCTTGCGAGACCGCTGATAGCCGCCCTTCAGACCACGGGTCACCCGCCTCCACCAGATGACCGCGTCGCGCCAACTCGTCCAGGGTCGCCTTGGAGAAACGATCCTCGATGACCACCCGTCCGGGCGATGCCGCGCGCGGATAGAACGAACTCGGAAAATGCTCGGTGTGGAACGACGGCGCGTCGATCATTTCTTGCAGGTTCATCCCATGATGCACGTGGCGCAGGAACGCAATCATTTGCCATTGATCCTGCTGGTCGCCGCCCGGGGTACCCAGCGCCATATAAGGTTTGCCGCCGCGTAACACCATCGTCGGCGTCAGCGTCGTGCGCGGGCGTTTTTTCGGCGCCAGCGTGCCCGGCAGGCCATCTTCGAGCCAAAACATCTGCGCGCGCGAGGTCAGCGGAAAGCCCAATGCCGGAATCACCGGCGAACTTTGCAACCAGCCGCCCGACGGGGTCGCGGTCACCATATTGCCCCACCGGTCGACGACATCGATATGGCAGGTATCGCCGCGCTTTTCGCCGAGCTTGGCAACCGTCGGCTCCCCCGCACCCGGCGCGCCGGATGCCGCCGCGGCGGCCGCTTGTCCCAAGCGCACGTTGCGGCCATCGACCGATCCCGGCCGCAATTCCATCGACGCCTCGCCGCCGACCAACTTGCGCCGGGCGTCGTTGTAGCCATCCGCCAACAGACCGGCCATCGGCACATCGCCGAAATCGGGATCGCCGTAATAAGCCTCGCGATCGGCAAACGCGAGCTTGGCGCATTCCACCACCGTATGGACGAAATCCGCCCCCAGCGGATCCATCGCCGCGACGTCGAATCCCTTCAGCAGCGCGAGCTGTTGCAAGAACACCGGCGCTTGCGCCCACGGCCCCGTCTTCAACACCGTGTGGCCGTGATAGTCATAGGCCAGCGGCTCTTCGTAGGTCGCACGCCACTGCGCCATGTCTTCCATCGTCAAAAGGCCGGCATGACGCTTACCTGAAGTGTCCATCGCCTCGGTATCGCGGCAATAAGCGGCGATTGCTTCGGCGACAAAGCCCTGCGACCAGACGGTGCGGGCGGCCTCGATCTGGGCCTCACGCCCGGCGCCAGCGGTATGGGCCTCGCGCAACAGCCGCGTCCAAGTTTCCGCAATGCCCTTGTTGGCGAACAGCGTGCCCGGTTGCGGCACTTCGCCACCCGGGATGAACGTATCCGCCGAACTGGTCCATTCGCTCCGAAACAACTCGGCCACCCCGTTGATCGCACCGGTCACACCTTCATGCACCGGCACGCCGTGCTCGGCATAGCCATGCGCGATCTCGAATACCTCAGCCAATGTCATCGTGCCGTAGTCGTGCAGCAACAACATCCACGCGTCGAACGCCCCTGGTACCACGGCGGACAGCAACCCGGTGCCCGGCACCATGTCGAGGCCGAGCGAGTCGAAATACGCCGGCGTCGCCGCCTGCGGGGCGACACCCTGGCCGCAAATCACGCGGGCCCGCTTTTCCGTCGCGCTATACAAGATGATCGGCACTTCGCCGCCCGGTCCGTTCAGGTGCGGTTCCACGACCTGCAAGACCATCGCGCCGGCAACAACTGCATCAAAGGCATTGCCGCCGCGCTCCAACATCGCCATCGCCGCCGAAGACGCCAGCCAATGGGTCGACGAGACCGCACCAAAAGTGCCCTGAATCTCGGGACGGGTCGTAAACATGGCGGCGCTCCGCAGACAATGATGGGAACAGTCGTCGTACCACGGCGCTGCAGCCCGCGCCAACAAAGCGCGCCATCGCGGACCGCAGTGCCAGCGAAACCTCGGGCCGCCTTGCGCCCCCACCCCAGATCGCTAGGATCGCCGCATGCGCATGATTCGATTGATGATGTTCTTAGTTCTGGGTGCCTTCGCCCTCACCGCCTGCCAGTCGCCTGACTGGACCGTCGGCAAACGCCAACTCGGCTACGGCTTCAAAATTCCACACTGATCAGGTCGTCTGCGAAGGCGATCCGCCGGAAATTGGTCGGGGAGACAGGATTTGAACCTGCGACCCTCGCGTCCCAAACGCGATGCTCTACCAGTCTGAGCTACTCCCCGTACGCAGGTTTTCTAGGGTTTTCGCATCACCGGCGCAATGGCAATCGCGCGTTGCGCGCATCATGTCAGCAGACTCAGGCGTCCGGCCGGCCATAGCTTCCGGCCATGCCCAGTGAAGACGCCCCCCTCGCCTACCTCTCAAAGCACAAACTGCGGCTCATGGTGTATTGCCGGGACTGCCAGCGCAGCGCCCAGGTCGATCACGCGCCGCTTATCAAGAAGTACGGGCCGCACTACCCGATCCCGCGGTTAACCCATCACCTGAAGTGCACGGGTTGCGGAAAGCGGAACGCGACAGTGTTTTGGTGAGTGACGCGTGCTCCAGCCCTACACCGTCTCCCCTGCGCCAATCGGCGGCACACCGCCGAATCGGCCTTGCGCGCCGAGGGCTGCCCAAACCTTGCGGACGACCGCGCCGCCGCGGCGAACGACCTCGTCCTGGTCGGCCACCACCAGCCGTCCGTCAAACACTTGGAAGCGCCCCGCCGTCGCGACATGGCGAACCGACAGACCGTTTGCATAGAGCAGGTTGTGCAGCGGTTCCGGCGGCAGCGCGCCGGCGCCCACGAGAAAGCCGGAAATGTCGATGGTCGAGAAATCAGCCCATGCGCCCGGCGCGATCCGTCCGATGTCGTCGCGCCCTAGTCCTTTTGCCGCAACGGTCGTCGCGCCCGCGACGGCGTCCTCGATTGTCGGCATGGCGAGAGGCCCGGGATGACTGGCCGCGAGCAGACTGCTGCGGGCCCGTCCGGCGATCACCGCAAGCTTGAGGTTCTCGACATAGTCGTTGGAGTGCGTATCAAGGCCGATGTTCACGTTCATACCGGCGCCGAGCGCCTCCGGGTAGGGTTGCGTCGCCCCGCCGGCGCCGCCCGCCGACGGACAATGAACGTAGACGCCACCCATTTTGTTGAAGATCGCCGGATCGCTGGCCCAGTCGAGCGCCGACATATGCGCGCCAAACAATGGACCCTCGGCCATCCCCAGCGACTCGAGCCACGCAACCGGCGTCATGCCCCATAGTCGCCGCACCCGCTCGGTCTCAATCGTCGATTGCGCAATGTGAAAATGGAGCCCGGTGCCGAGTTCGAGCGCCGCCGCCTTCATCGCCCGCATCGTTTCGGGCGTGTGGGTGTCGGTGGCATGGGGCGCCAGCATCGGCTTGATGAGTCCGTCACCGGCATTCATATGCCGCAATCCAAATTGCCTGTTCGCTTCAATCTCGCGCAGCGTCGCCGGCACCGAATCGTAAAGCACCGCATCGTCCTGCCGCGCCCAAATCGTGTCGACACGCGGCGTCGCCGGAATCATGCCGCCGGGATAGCCGCGCACCCCCCACTTCACAGCAACGCGAAGGTAGGACTCGGCCTGCCGCAGGCTTTGACTCATTTCCAACTGTGTGGTGCAGCCCGCGCGCAGAATCTCGGCGAGATTGTAGGCGGTCAGATCGTCCAGCTCGTCGTCGCTCAGCGCCTCGACCAAATGAGCGGACGGTCGGCTCGTCCCGTCGCCTTCGATGACGCCCCGGGTCGGTGTGCCGCTCGCCACGTGGGTATGACCGCTGATAAACCCGGGAAGCAGAATATCGCCGGGCACCGCGATCCGCGGCAAATCACCGTCGAACGCCCCCGCACGGACATCCGCAATTCGGCCTTGCGAGACGACGACATGGGCGTCGCGCAAAAGCGCGGGCCGCCCACGATCCCATGACAGAACCCATCCCGCTTCAACCACGTAGGCCGCACCGACGGTGGGAAGCGAACGCGTCATGGCGCCGCGCGCATCACAGGATTGGGTTGAGTGTGGCACATAGCCGTCCCTCCGTTTCTTGGGCGCCGTCAGTGTGCCTCAAACAGACCGGGCCGGGCCAGCAGTCGCTGTTCCTCAACCCAACCAAGTACTGCAACTGCCATCACCATGTAGACAGACGCGGCGCGCCTCAGCCACGTAGGGTCCGGCGTCCATGCGTCGCCCCGTCACCGACCCCGCCCGCCTTTCCTATTTGGTCGATCAGAAATTGCGCCTGACCGTTTGGTGCATCCGCTGCGACCACCGCGCCGATATCGCGGTGGCGCCGTTGGTCGACAAACTGGGCGCGAACTACCCGATCCCCCATGTCGCGCGCCACATGAAATGCTCGCGCTGCGGCAACCGTGAGATCACGGTCAACCCGACCTGGAATGACGAAGACGTTCCGGGGCGCCCCAAATCCATGACTTATCCACCGCTTCGAACGTAGCGGGGAGAACCAGGTCGCGCGGACGGCGAACGCTGCTAAGATCGCTGGATATGAAAAGGATCGCCCGATGAGCCGACCGCATACCGAGTTCCTCCAGGCGCAGTGGCTGCCGTGGCAGAGCGACACGCTGCTGCCGCACTTGTCCGGCGTGGCGCACCGCGTGCTCAGCCACGACGACAAAACCGGCGCGATGAGTGCGTTGCTTCGCTTTCCGCCGGGCTGGGTCGCTAACGAGTTGCCGCCGTGCACGCTGCACGAAGAAATCTACACGCTCGACGGCGCGCTGGGCGTCAACGAGGTGTTCTTCGCGGCCGACTTTTACGGCTTCCTGCCGGCCGGTTTCCCGCGCCACCGCGCGACCGCGCCGCAGGGTGCCGTCGCACTGGCGTTCTATACCCCCGCCGCAAAACCCTCTGATGGCTACGACCATGCGCGCTGGGTCCCGCGCACTGACGTTTTCTCAGCCATCTGGCCCGCTGCCGAACCGCACCACGGTCTCGACCTCGCCGCCCATCAGGCCCGCGCCCGGGTGTTATGGAGCGATCCCAATAGCGGCGCGCAGACGATCATCGTCGGCTACCCGCCGGTGTGGCAGGCCGCCACGATTGAGACTCAGACAGTGGATGCTGAATACTACGTGTTGGCGGGCGAGTGCACCGTCAGCGGCCGCGGCACGATGACGCCCGGCGCTTACATCTGGCGCCCGAAAGGCGCACCGCGCGTGCCAATGGCGGCGCGCACCGGCACGGTGTTCTTGATCCGCAGCCACGGCGGCCCCCTCGCCTTCACGGCAACCGGCGAGGGCACCGTGAAACCAGCCGACGACCCGGCCTGCATCATCCCGCCCGATACTGCGGCGCGGTTGTCCGGCGGCCCCTACGCCAAGGAGGCCGCATGAGCCGCCCACTCGTCGAATTCATTCACGCCCCCGATATGCCGTGGGACAATACGCCACTGTCGCCAGCGCGCGCCGACGTTGCGCACAAACTGCTCAGCCTGGACGGCGATACCGGCGCGTCGAGTTTGCTCGTCAAATATCCCGCCGGTTGGCAACGCACCGCGCCCGAAAGTCTGGCGGCCGAAGAAGAGATCTTCGTCCTTGACGGCACCCTCACCCTTGACGGCGAGGATTTCGGCCCGGGCGACTACACCTGCCTGCCCAAGGGCTATCCACGGCAATCCGCGGTGTCAGCGGACGGCGCAGTCGCCCTGACGTTCTTTTCAGCGAAACCTGTGGCGCTGAAAAATGCGTCGAGCAACGACGACCACGCACATGTGCCGCGCCAATCGCTCTACGGCGACGGGTGGGACGCGGATTACGCGGGCGTCAACAGCCCCGAAATTGCGGGCTCGGGCTCGCGCAAAAAGCTTCTGCGCACCGATCCCGTCACCGGCGATCAAACTTGGCTAATGGGCGTCATCCCGTCCTACCGCGAAAAGCGCGTCGAGAGCCATCCGGTCGTGCAGGAGTGCTACATGGTGTGGGGCGAAATGTCGGGCAACACCGGCTTGCTCGTCACCGGCTCGTACTTCTGGCGGCCCCCTGAAATTCTTCACGGGCCCTACGGGTCCAAGACCGGCGCGATCATCCTCAGCCGCACCGAAGGCGGCAGCCTAACCGTGGATTACTACGACCTCGACGAACCCTTCCGCCACGATCCGCCCCACCGGGTCATGGTCGGCGAAGAAGTCGCCGTTTACGCCCAGCCGAAGAGACCGACGCCGCGCTATTAAAGAACTGCCGACGGCCCGCGATCACTTCAGCTGTCCCGCAGGTCACGATTTCTAGTCCCCGACTTGAACGAGGCTTTGGCGCCTCCAATTCATTGGCGTTCGTCCGCCCTCCACCGGCGCGGCCAAATACCGCCCAGAGCGACAGGAACCGAGGAAAACTGCGGGTGTTGGCTTTGTTTCGGCAAATTGAGGGCGCGCACCCTGAAAGATGCAGATGGAAATTGCAGCAATGCTAAGAAACCAGGAAATCCGCGGGTGTTGGCTTTGTTTCGGCGAAATACCGGTTCGCGAAGGCCTGGGTGGACAAGACCGCAGCCGCGCGGCACCTTCGCCCGAGTTCCTCCCAGTAGCAGATTGAGCCCGCCATGACCGACGCCCGCCACAACGCCCCGATCCTGCCGCCGCGCATCCTGATGGGGCCCGGCCCGTCTGATGTGAGCCCGCGCGTCCTCGCGGCTGGCGCACGACCGACCATCGGGCACCTCGACCCCGAGTTTCAAATCTTGATGGATGGCATCAAGGGCCAACTCAAGCGCGTCTTTCGCACGCAAAACGCCGTCACCTTTCCGGTCTCCGGTCCGGGCTCGGTCGGCATGGAAGCCTGCTTCGTCAACCTGGTGGAACCCGGCGATACCGTCATCGTTTGCCAGAACGGTGTCTTCGGCGGCCGCATGAAAGAAAATGTCGAACGCTGCGGCGGCACGGTGGTCGCCGTCGACGACGACATGGGCAAGCCGGTCGATCCCGACAAACTGCGGGCTGCGCTGAAGGCGCACCCCGAAACCAAAGTCGTGGCGTTCGTCCATGCCGAAACCTCGACCGGCGTCGTCTCGGGTGCGGCAACGCTATGTGCGATCGCCCGCGAGGCCGGGTGCCTCACCATCATGGACGCCGTGACGTCGCTAGCGGGCATCCCGGTCGAGGTCGATGCGTGGGGCGCCGATGCGGTTTACTCCGGCACCCAAAAATGTCTCTCCTGCCCGCCCGGCCTTTCCCCTATCACCTTCAGCGACCGCGCCATCGCGGCGGTCAAGGCGCGCAAGACCAAAGTGCAAAGCTGGTTTCTCGATCTCAACCTTGTCCTCGCCTATTGGGACGGCGAAGGCGGCCGCTCCTATCATCACACCGCACCAGTGAATGCGCTGTTCGGGCTAAGCGAAGCGTTGGCGATGGTCGAAGAAGAAGGCCTGGAGAACGCCTGGGCGCGTCACGCGCGAACCCACAACGCCTTGCGCGCTGGCATGGAGGCGATGGGCATCGCGTTCCTCGTCGATCCGGCCTACCGGCTACCGCAGCTCAACACGGTGTTCATCCCCGCAGGCCTCGACGATGCCGCAACGCGCGGCGCGCTGTTGCGCGGCTATGGCATCGAAATCGGCGCCGGCCTTGGCCCCTTTGCCGGAAAAATCTGGCGCATCGGCCTGATGGGCGAATCAAGCCGCATCAACCACGTGCTCATCCTGCTCGCCGCCCTCGAAAAACAGATGCGTGAGGCTGGCGTGTCGGTGCCCGGTAGTGGGGTCGAGGCCGCGGCGGCGGCTGCCTAATCCGGAAAACCCGTTCGGGAGGACTTGTCGCCGTCGTTCCAGGCTTTGCGAAAATCATCGTCGTGAAACCGGAATGACCGCCGATCGGTGAAGACCTTGAACCAACCGGCCAGATGCGAACGGTCACCGCGCCAGTCAAAATCCAAGACGCCGAGCGCCAGTTGGCGGTCGAGATAGATCAGTGCGCAGGCGATAGAGATTAGGCCGACGGTGAAGCCAGCGAAAGTCGCCGCTTCGTTCTCCAAAGTATCGAGACAGCGGATCATTGTCGCGGTGTGGTTTGCAAGCGAATCTATGGAGACAAGTTCCTTCGGCCGACCGCGCTCGACCACACGCAAGACCGCCGTGTCGAACAGTCCATCGCCGAGCGCAAGATGCCGCAGCGCCGTCCAACGCGCCTCGCCGCTGGGTGGAAACATCTTAGGACCGCTATGAAGCGAATCGAGATACTCGTAAACAGCCGGACCGCCGAAGAGCGGCGAGCCGTCATCGCGCACCAGCGTCGGTACCTTGCTCAGCGGGTTCGCCGCGATGTGGGCCGGATCGCGGTCAAAAGGATTGGTCGGAATACGTTCGATCTGCTCGTAGACCCCGGCCTCGATCGCAACAACCTGAACCTTGTGAATCAGACTTGGAATGGGCGTGTAAAACAGCTTCATGCGTCCTCCATAAGGCCGCATCATCGCCTACCTAACACGCGTGACGCTAGCCCCTGTTGTATTCATTGATGAAGTTCGGCGCGGCGGTGGCACAATGCCACCTCCCGTCCACTGAGTGCCGCAAGAGCGATACTGGAGAACTAGAATGCGAAATGGCGGCCGGATACTGATCGACTCGCTCGTTGCCCAAGGCGTCGCCACGATCTTTCAGGTGCCCGGCGAGAGTTTCCTTCCTGTGCTTGATGCGCTTCACGACACGCCGTCGATCAGGACAATCACCTGTCGTCATGAATCGGGCGCGGCCAACATGGCCGAGGCGTGGGGCAAACTGACAGGCCGGCCCGGTGTTGTCTTCGTCACCCGCGGCCCGGGCGCCTGCCACGCCGCAGTTGGCGTTCATACGGCCAAACAAGACTCGACCCCCCTGATCCTCTTCATCGGCCAGGTCGACCGACCAAACTTGGGGCGCGAAGCGTTCCAAGAGATCGACGTCGACGCAATGTTCGGCTGGACGACAAAATGGACGACGACAGCGCGCAGCGCCGAGGAACTACCCGCGATCGTCGCCCGTGCATTTACCGAATCCATGTCCGGGCGCCCCGGGCCGGTCGCCATTGCGCTACCCGAAGACATTCTCTCGGAAATGGCGGACCCCAAGGAAACCCCGCGTACCGAACGAGCGCCGTTGATGCCCGCAGCCGCCGATGTGGAGGCGGCAGTCGTGCTCCTCCGTGGGGCGAGCCGCCCCCTGGTGATCGCCGGCGGGACCGGGTGGCAACAAGCGGAGAGCGATGCCCTGGTCCGCTGGGCGCGTCGCTGGCAGATACCCGTTTGCGTCACCTTCAGGCGTCAAGATCGATTCGATAACACCAGCCCTGACTATATCGGCGACCTTGCGTTCGCCGTGGATCCGGCCCTCGAAGAAACCGTTCGCGAGGCCGATCTGATCCTCGCTTTGGGGACACGGCTCGGCGACCTAGCGACCAAGGGCTACACCTTGCTGGAGCCGCCGCACCCATCCCAAAAACTGATCCACGTATTCCCAGACGGCGCCGAGTTTGGCCACGTCTACGTGCCCGATCTAGCAGTGTTGAGCGATGCGGGACAATTTGCGACAGCCCTCGAGTCGTGCGATCCACCGGCAGCCCCGGTTTGGAAGGCTTGGAGCGACGCCAAGCGCGCCGCCTACGCGACGTCGATCGTTCCAGGTCCGCATCCCGGCGGGGTCGACATGAACACGATTGTCGCCGTCCTGCAGGACGCACTCGGGCCAGACGACATTGTGGCGACAGACGCTGGTAATTTCGCGCAGTGGATTCAACGCTACTACGCGTTTCGTCGCCTGGGCACTCAGGTCGCGCCGACCGGCGGCGCAATGGGCTACGGCGTTCCCGCCGGGATCGCGGCGAGCCTTTTCGCCCCAAACCGGCGTGTTGTCGCCATCGCCGGCGACGGCGGATTTATGATGACGGCGAGCGAATTGGCGACGGCCCGACGCTACGACGTCGAGGTAACCTTTATCGTCGTCAACAACGGCATGTTTGGAACAATACGCGGCCATCAGGAGCGCTATTTTCCCGGGCGCGTCAGCGGCACGGACTTAACGAACCCCGATTTTATCGCCCTGGGCGAGTCCTTCGGCATCCCGTCGTACAAAGTAGAACGGACCGCGCAATTCGGCCCAGCGCTCGAAGCGGCCGGCACCCTCAAGGGGCCCGCACTTATCGAAATCGTCCTCGACGCAGAAGCACTCTCGACCCGCGCAACACTTTCACAGGCTCGGGAAGCTGCTCAAGCGCGTTTGGCGGGCAATCCTGTTTAGACAGGCGTAAGTCGAAGAATTACGGCGCAAAGGACAACTCTTGCTGCGCCGCCGAATCCACATCCAGGCCCAATGCGGCAAAAACTTCTTCGGCCCACTTGATCGCAGAATTGGCCGCCGGCACACCGCAATAGGCCGCCGCCTGCAAGATGACTTCTCGAATGTCCGCGGCGGTGAGCCCGCCGTGGATCGCGGCGCGCACATGCAGTTTAAATTCCTCGGGACGGTTCAACGCGATCATCATGATCAGCGTGAGTAAACGTCGTATCCCGGGGGCGATGGTCGGCCGCCCCCAAACATCCTCCCAAACGCTGCGGGTGATGTATCGCTGAAATGGTTCGTTGAAGGACGTCGTGGCCGCCTGTGACCGCGCCACATGCTCGTCGCCCAGTATCGAACGGCGAATTTCGATTCCTTTTGCAAGTTCGTCAGCCATGGTCACGTCCTTGGTACGTTGCAATAAAACAGAGATGCCCAGCACCTGCTAGAGATTGGGCGGGGCAAGACTGACGATACCCGGCGCCGGCCTAAGCGGCCCACCGGTGAGGGAAGCGAGGTCCTCGATCGAAAGTCCTTCAAGAATCTCTACCGCGACGAAGCCGCCATCCGTCACATCAATAACCGCAAGATCCGAATAGATGCGCGAAACAACGCTCTGACCCGTCAATGGATAGGTGCAGGTCTCTACGAGTTTTCGCTCGCCAGTCTTCGTGACGTGTTTCGTTAGGACGACGACCCGTTTCACCCCGGCGACAAGATCCATCGCCCCACCAATCGCTGGAATCGCGTCGCTCCCGCCGGTCGACCAATTGGCCAAGTCACCATTCGTGCCGACCTGGAAAGCACCGAGAACGCAAACATCGATGTGACCGCCACGTATCATCGCAAACGAGTCTGCATGGTGAAACAGCGCGGCGCCGGGCACCAGGGTGACCATCTTCTTCCCGGCGTTGATGAGTTCCTCGTCTTCCTCATCGGGACCTGCGATCGGTCCGGCGCCGAGAACGCCGTTTTCGGAATGAAAGACGATTTCTCTGCCCGTCGGCACGTGGTCCGCGACAAGTTCGGGCATCCCGATACCGAGGTTGACGTACGATCCGTCAGGGATGTCCTGGGCGGCCCGCCACGCCATTTGCGGAACGCTCAGTCCCTTTGGCCCGAAGGTGGTCATGGATAGGCTCGTTCCTGGATAACGGCGGTGCGCTCACTCATTGGTTCCGCGACCTGCACAACGGTGTCGACAAAGATACCTGGCGTGACAACTGATTCGGGGTCGATAGCACCGAGCGGGACGATTCGCCGAACTTGAACGATCGTGTGTGCTGCCGCCATGCACATTATTGGCCCGAAGTTTCGCGCGGTCAGCCGAAATGTCAGGTTTCCCCAGCGATCGGCGGTCTGCGCTTTGACCAGCGCGACGTCGGCTTTGAGGGGTGCCTCAAACACAAACTCCTCTCCGTCGATGATCCGGATCTCTTTACCATTTGCCACCGGGGTCCCGGCCGAGGTCTTGGTATAGAAACCGCCGATACCAGCGCCGGCGGCTCTGATCCGTTCTGCCAATGTGCCCTGCGGTACGGTTTCTAGTTCAACCCGGCCGGCGCGATACAATTCCTCGAAAACGACAGAATGGCTTGACCGTGGGTAGGAGCAAATGATCTTGCGGACCGCGCCGCCATTCAATAACGCGGCCAGCCCAACCAAGCCATTTCCGGCGTTATTCGAAATGACAGTGAGGTCGCTCACACCGCGATCGACGACCGCGTGGATCAACTCGGTTGGCGATCCGGCATCTCCGAACCCGCCGATCATAACAACCGACCCATCCTGAACAGCCGAAACGGCCGAGGCCAAGTCAGGTGAAACCTTGTTGATCATCCGTCCACTATAACGCCATGATGAAGGTCAGTTCTCCACGGATTCCAGCGGTCTATATTGGGGAGCAACGAAAACGCAATGGTCAAATCGCCGCCATCTGCGGCACAATTAATTCGAGGATTGCATTGAAGCTCTACTACACCCCCCTAGCGGGCTACGTGCATCGCGTTGAAATCGTCGCCCGCGAGGCAGGCCTTTGGGACCAACTGACACTGGTGCCGACGAACCCGTTCGATAGCCCCGACGACTTGGTGGCCGCCAATCCGCTGAGCAAGGTTCCAACGCTTGTCCGGGACGACGGCGTACCAATGTTCGGTGGACCGGTGATCTATGAGTATCTTGATTCGCTCCATAGCGGGCCCAAGATGTATCCCCAAAACGCCGCCGATCGATGGGAAGCACTGCGTCTCTTTGGTCTAGCCGAAGGCATGTTCGATGCGGCGGACCTTCGCGTCGTGGAGTTGCGGCGCCCGAAAGGAGAAAAATCAGCGTTCTGGATCGATCGGTATCAGCATGCCGTCGACCGATGTTTGGATCGCCTCGAAAGCGAGGCGCAGTCATTTACCGGATTCCATATTGGCCATATCTCAATTGCTGGCGCCTTGCTTTGGTTTGACTGGCAAAGGCACAATCGTGGCAACCATGCCGATTGGCGTCCGGGGCGCAAGATGTTGGACTCCTGGCTCGGCGCTCTCGTCGAACGACCGTCCTACCAGGCTGCGGCCAAGGCCGCTTAGCGGCTAACCCCCCAGGTCACGATTGCACGTAGAGGTGTGAGGCGCGACTGCTCGATCTTGAAAGTTTCACCGGCGAAAACTTCCTTAAACGCGAGGGCCTCACCCTTCGCGTCACGCCAATTGAACTCATCGAGAAGGATGACACTGCCTGGTAGAAGGTTCGGCTTAATCGCTTCAAGTGCGGCTTTCGTCGGTTCGTAAAGGCCTACGTCTAAATAAGCCAGGGCAACGGATTGATCAGGATGTTCCTGAAAATAGGCTGGCACAGACTGAGTGATGTCACCTCGGACAAGTTCGTGCTCGCCATGAATATGGCCTAGCACGCTGCAACTCTCATGCACCTTGAGGAGCTCTGCTAGGTAATCCTGATACTCCGACAAGGTGCTGTAGTTCCCCTGTCTAAAAATCTCGCCGTCGCCATCTTTGTCCGAGAAACCAGTGTAGCCCGTGAATGTGTCAAAACCGATAATGCGGCGAGACTTATTAAACGGCTCATAGATCGCACGAAGGTTCTCAAAGAGAACGAGGTTCTGACCATACCAAGTGCCACACTCAATAATTGCACCGGGAACGTCGATGATCCGTCGATAAAGGTCATCAATAACAAGAAATTTTACAAGCGCCGAACTGCGGATATAGAGGCCTAGGTTTGTCATCATGTCTGCAGGATCTATCGGCGATTCGGCGTACATTTTCTGAAGTCGTTCTCTAGAGTCCAGTTGATCGGCAGCGGCGTGAGTTTCTCTAGTTTGGTCGGCCATTGGATGAACCCCATTCTTTTGACGTTGCCGGGCTTCGAATCTGTTGTGTGCCATAGGAACGTGCAGGAAAAGCGTCGCCGCTATTCGAGGCCCAACACGCCTGGATTGAATGACCGCCTGGATCTGTGTGGGCCTTAATCGCTCGAAGGACGCACCGAACCTGCGTCGCCAGTCTTCACGGCGTTCTGCCGCTCGCGGTGTTTGACTGCGCAGAAACTTGTTTTGGTCCGCCCAAAATCGGTGCGTCGCCAATCGAGTTTGCGCCCTCAGAGATGCGCAGACAGGCGGCCTGGTGATCGCCGTCCAGCGTGACCATCGTCGGGCGCTGATGGGAACAGGCCTCGACGGCAACCGGGCAGCGGCCAGCAAAAAAGCAGCCCTCGGGTAGTGTCACCGAGCTAGGTATTTCGCCTTCGAGAATATGACGACCTTGGTCGATTGCCGGGTCGGGTGGCAAATGCGCCGATAGCAACGCCTGGGTGTAAGGATGCGCAGGCGCCTTAAAGACTTGCTCCGTCGGTCCTTGCTCGACGATCCGGCCCAAATAGATGACGACGATGCGGTCGCTGATCAACCGTACGGTTCCGAGGTCATGCGAGATGAACAACATCGCAATCGACGTTTCGGTGCGCAGCTCAAGTAAGAGACGGAGAATGCCTGCGCGCACGGACAGATCGAGCGAACTGGTGGGTTCGTCCAAAACGATAAGTTCCGGATTTGTTGCGAGCGCGCGGGCAATGCACACCCGTTGCAACTGGCCGCCCGACAACTCGTTTGGATAGCGGGTTAGAAGCCCGGCGTTGAGACGCACAAGCTGCGCGAGTTCTTCAACCCGGCGGCGGCGGTCCGTCGCGTTCATCTGGGTATGGAGCCGCAGTGGCTCCTCGACAATCGTTCTGACTTTAAGTCGCGGATTCAGGGCACCCCATGGATCCTGAAAGACTATTTGAAGGTCTTTGCGCAAGCCTCGGAATTTCTTTTCCGGCAGTCCCGTGATGTCCTGGCCGCGAAAAATAATCTGGCCTGAAGTCGCGTGCGCGAGGCCGACGATCGCGCGACCGATTGTCGATTTGCCCGAACCGCTCTCACCCACCATGCCCAGAATCTCTCCCGGCCTTATCGCGAAACTCACATCGTTAACCGCATGAATGGTCGTGCCCCGACCCCCAGGAAAAAACTTCGACAGGTTTTGGACATCAAGGATGGAATCGCCGGGGCTCAAGACGCCCTCGCCTGGTCGCCGGCCGCGAAGTGGCACAGCGCGTGATGTGTCGCAGAGAGCGCCAGGTTCGGCGGCATCGAATTACACTGCGCGGCCGCCTTCGGGCATCGATCGATATAATGGCAACCCGGCGGCAGCGCGTAGAGGTTGGGCGGGCCTCCACCGACCTCAGCGTCGAGGGTGAAATCCAATTTTTCCGGCGTCGAACCGATCAGTGCTTTTGTGTACGGGTGCCGAGGGTCGCCAAACACCGACCTCGTTCCACCCTCTTCGACGATCCGACCCGCATACATGACAGCCGTCCGATTGCAATATTGCGCAACGACGCCAAGATCGTGGGTAATGATCATCGCACCCATGTTGAGTTCCTGTACCAAGGCGCGAAGAAGATCGAGAATTTGTGCCTGCACCGTCACGTCGAGCCCCGTGGTCGGCTCGTCCGCGATTAGGAGGCGCGGACCGTTGATCAGTGCCATCGCAATGAGGACGCGTTGTGCCATACCGCCGGAGAGCTCATGCGGCCAGGCCTGGGCGCGCCTTAGCGGGTCGGCGATCCCGACGCGCTCCATCGATTCGACAGCCATACTAGTGGCCTTGTCGTTCGACAATTGCGGATCGTGCGCACGTGCCACCCGCGCAATTTGCTCGCCAATACGGGTTAACGGATCGAGCGCGCCTCTCGGGTTCTGCCCCACCATGGCAATGGCGGCACCACGGATTCTATTGAGTTCGTCGCGTTGCATGGCGACGATATCTTCGCCTTCAAAACGAATTGAGCCGTCAACGATTTCCGCGGGAGGGCGCAGTAGCCCCATGATCGACAACGCAGTCAAAGACTTCCCGGCGCCAGTTTCACCGACAAGACCCAAAATCTCTCCAGCATCAACCTTGAACGACACCGAGTTCAGCGCCTTGGCAACCTGCACTTGATTGCCGATGTCGCGCGTAATGAAGTGGGTATGAAGGTTTTGAACTTCGAGAAGCGTCACCTCTTTTCGGCCCTCCGCCGAGGGTCGAAAAGGTCCTGAAGCCCGTCACCCATCATGTTGAAGCCGAGAACGAGCAAGATCAAAGCGACCCCGGGGAAGACACCTACCCACCACTGGCCAGTCGCCATGTACTCGGCGCCCTGCCGGATCATCGAACCCCATTCCGGCGTCGGCGCTTCGATACCGACTCCGAAAAACGCCAATGTCGCCATAATCCGCACGGCCCATGCTGCCCGAACCGCGACCTGCGCCATCGCGCCCTTAGTCGAGTTAAGCAAAAGATGGACGAAAAGAATGCGCCGCACCGGGTTACCCGTTGCAACCGCTGCCTCGACGAAGGTCGACGACCGCAATTGAAGGACCTCCGCGCGAACAAGCCGCACGAAAACGGGCGAATCAAGGATTCCAATAATAAGAATGACGTTCAACAGCGATTGGCCTGTTGCCGCAACGACCGCCAGCGCCAGAACGATCAGCGGAAAGACTCGCAGCGAGTCCATGAAACGGACCGTCACTTCGTCGAACATCCCGCCGCGATAGCCGGTCAACAGTCCGAGCGGAACGCCGATGAGAACGGAGATCGTAACCGCCGGCACAGCCACGCCGAACGCGTAGCGCGCGGCATAAAGGACACGCGAGAAAACGTCCATACCGTTGCCATCAGTGCCGAACCAGTGAGTTGCGCTGGGTGGCTGGAGCAAGCGATCGGTGAATATCGCAACCGGATCATATGGAATGATGAGCGGCGCAATCAGCGCTACGACACCAAAAACCACGACAACAGCGAGACCGATCGTCGCCGTGCCGCTACGCCGGGCGAGACCGATCATCCGGCGCCCGACGGAATACTCAGGCGGCTCCGCCTCGACACGGAAATTTTCGAACGTGGTCATGCGCTCATATTTGCTCGCGGTTCAATCAGAACAACGACGAGATCGATCACGACAAAAACAATGACTGAGAACAATGCGAGCGCAAGCACATAACCCTGCACTGCCGAGAAATCGCCTTGAATGATAGCTTGCAGACCATACTGCCCCATCCCGCCCCACGCGAAAATGAACTCAAGCACCGACGCGGTACCGATTAGGGCCGTCAGCTCCGTGCCAATGAAGGTGATGATCGGCGTCATGCTGTTGCGCGCCACAATACTTTGAATCACGCGCCGCGACAGGCCAGACGCTTCACTCGTGCGTACGTACTCGCTGGACAGCACGTCCATCGCGATCGCACGAGTTTGTTTGATAATCGGTGCAGCCGCGATGATCGCCATCGCAATCACGGGGAGGATCAACTGGGAAAATGCCGATTGAACTACTTCCCAACGAGCGGCAATGAGCCCGTCTATAAGATAGCTATTGGTCACTGCAGGTGGCGGCGTGATCATCAACGAAATTCGACCCATCGCCGGAGGCGACCAGCCAAGAAAATAGAAGAAGACGAGAATCATGACGAGCCCAAGAAAATAGGTTGGGATCGAGAATCCAAGCAGCGAGAAAAAGCGAACGACTTGGTCAAAGCGCTGGTTGTGGTCTCGCGCCGCCCGTAGGCCCACCGGAATACCGATCAATGCGCCGAGGCCCACGCCCCAGAACAAAAGCTCCAGCGTAATCGGGAGACGTTCGATCAGGTCGGTCAGGACGGGCCGCTTATTCACCCAGGAAACCCCAAGGTCGCCCTGTACAGCGCCGGAGATGTATATCCAAAACTGCGCGAGCAGCGATTTGTCGAGCCCGAGTTCGGCTCTAATCATATCTAGTTCGGCGGCCGTAGAGTTTGGCCCCGAAATAAGGGCGGCGGCATCCCCGCCGCCCAATCTCGTAAGCATGAAAGTGAAGAAGGTGATGAATACCAACAGCGGCACGACAAGAAGCAGTCGCCGAACGAGGAAGCGTGAAACATTCATCGCCGGTCTCGTCTGTCTTGCCGAGCCGCGTTGGTTCTAAGGCTACTCTTCGAGCCGCAAATCGCTCCACCGCTCGTGATTATCCGGGTAAGACACGAAACCCTTCAGCTTGGGTGAGTATGCCTCGCCGACCGGCGTGAAGGTGGTCAGAATCCAGGGCGCTTCTTCAACCCAGATCTTTTGCAACTCGTCCATCATCGCGCGAGCCTTATCGGGGTCCAACTCAACGCGCGCCAAATCAATCAACTCGTTGATCCGAGGAACGCTGAGGTTGGTGCGATTTGAGACGCCACCCGTACCGTGCGCAATCAAATAGGCCGCATAGACCGAATCGAGAACGATCGGACCGTCTTCATAGGTGAAGAACGGAATGTCTTGAACCTTGATGTGCGACCGCGCCCGCATGTCCGAACCGGTAATCCGCTTCGGCGTGACGTTGATGCCAGATTCCTTCAAAATGCTCTGCATCTGAATGGCCATCGGCTCCTCCCACGCGTTGATGTCCGAGTAGTTCAGCTCGACATCAAGTCCGTTGGGATAACCAGCTTCAGCCAGAAGTGCTTTCGCCTTCGCCGGATTATACGGATACGGTTCGGAACCCATAAGGCCGCCGTCGATGAAATCCGCGACGAATGAGCGCGCCGGCTCACCCTCGCCTAAGAACACCGTATCAATGATCGTCTGCTTGTTGGTCGCGAAGTTGAAGGCCTGACGAACACGAACATCGTCAAACGGTTTGATCTTGCTGTTCATACGAACCGCCGCAACGCTCCGACCCGGAAATACACGGACGGTTACGTTCTTGTCTTTCTTGAGCTCGTTGAGCTGCTGAGCGGTCATGTTCTCAGCAATATGAATCTGACCTGCGCGCAGCAACGTCAGACGGCTGGCACCGGACGGCACCATCCGAAAAACGACGCGGTCAAAAAACGGCTTCTTGTCAAAATAGTTTGGGTTTTCCGTGAAGACGGCCTGCTCGCCGGGCTTCAACTCTGACATGTGATAGGGGCCAAATCCGGCTGTGTTTTTTAGGATCCACTTCGTTGCGAACTTGTCATCCGCCGTGGCCTGATCTTTGGTTACCTTGCTGTCGTAAATCGACGGTGTGTACAGCGTGAGTGCCTTGAGGAGAATTGAGCTCGGCCCGTTGAGATGGAAATTGACCGTATAGTCGTCAACTTTCTCCACGCCGCCCGCCGTCACATTCGATACGTTGGCAATAAAATTACCAGTACGCTTTTGGTCGAAGGACTTGTTCCAGCTCCAGACCCAATCGTCGGCGTTCATTTCGTTGCCGCTGGGCCCTTTGACGCCCCTGCGCAATTTGAACGTAACGAGTTTGCCGTCCGCCGAAGTCGTCCAGCTCTCTGCCAGATGCGGCTCGATGACAGCGGAGTCGAGAATCTCCTCGCCTTGAGCGTTCTTCTTTCGCCCGTAGCGTGTAATGCCTTCGTAGGTCTGAACGACCGTGTTCTGAGTCCCCGGCAAATTAATGTCGCCGTCGAGGCTCTCTGGCGTAAACACCGCTCCAATAATCAAAGTCTTGCCTTGCGCTGCGACCGGCGTCGCACCGCCCGCGGCAACGAGAATGCCGACCATGGCAGTCGTCGCAAACAGACTGGTGAGCTTCAAAAATTTCATTACTCTTCCTCCCTGTGATTTGGACCAACGGTTCAACCGTTGTGTTGTTCAGATGATAACGAATTCCATCCGGCCCGAACAGGCCAACGGCTGCGCTCGCAGCAACGTGCTCCCTCAAGCCGCCTCAGCGCCAAGGCATGTCGGGCGCGGCGATACATTCGCCCGTCAAACTCGCTCCGGTCAAGGTTGCACCGCTGGATTCTTCACCCTTGACTGATCCACAAAGACTTGCCTCCGGACGACTATCGCTAAAGGCGAGGCCGAGCGACGTGCCGAAAACGCTTGTGGTCGCCGGTAGGCGCCAGGCATCCCCTGCCGGCACGGGGCCTAGGGCCCAATGTTTGTGTAGAGCCGCCTCGACGATCCACCGCTCGCCGCACACAGTTTCTTGTTCAAACGCGAGGCTCGCGTAGCGGCTAAAGGTCCTGGCAACCGCGCCCTGCCGGGTGGCCAAAAGACCATATCCGTTGGCCGTTGCCCGCGGTGCGCTCCCGCCATAACCCCATTTCGCAACCCATCCCTCGCGGAAACGATCGAGGTTCTTGTCAAACCAGACCTGCTCTACCGCCCTCGGACCGTCGAGGCCAAGTAGGTCAAAATGGGTAAACGGCAGCCCGCCGCTGCCATCGAGGACCTTCCAGTTCGAATAGTGCGCGATACCAGGGATGGTGTTGAAAAACGGATTGTCGATATCGCGCAGCCACTGGTCATAACCAAGGCGCTCGACGTCGGCACCAGGCGTGTAGGTCAGGAGCACCATCGTGCTGTAGTCGATCTCGGCCATTTGGACTTCCCTTCAAAACCGTTAGAGCCTGTCTCTACCGCGCCAAAGGCACACGGTGTGCCTCGACGATCTCCTCCAGAATATTCGTCAGCGTGTATGTGTGAGCGATACTTCTCGCCAACTTCGGGTCGGATAGTCGAAAACGCCATTGGCGCCCAAATCCCAGAGCTTTGTCGACGCTGACGTAGGTACCGGAAAACAGAATGAATCGCGCAGGCAAGGCCGCAACGCGCGCGTTCATCGCCGACAACAAGTCGTCAGGGTGCAAAAATATGTCGACACCGACATGCTGATATGGCCGCCCATCCACCCAGCTTTCGAGGACGAGGTCGTCCCAGTGATCGTGGATATCGGCCATCGGCCAGAATCGCCGCGCCAACACGTTGGGATAGGCTTGTTTGCTCCAAACAATACTGTGCCGCTCCAACTGACGATCGGTGTGATCGCTGCCAACACCGATCAGAAGTTCCGCGCCGTCACGTAGGAGTGCGATCTCGACCTCTCCTGAGGTTTCGCCGTTGTGGACAAACACCTCATTATCGGAGACCAGATTGTGGGGCGAAATCGGATAGACCCGCGGCGCGGGAATATCGAATGCAATCCCTACGCCGGCGTCGGCCACCTCTTCCTGGTGGGCTTTCGCATCATGAGGATTGCGGGTCGCTGACCCAAAGTTATACATCCGCTCAATATCAATCCGCCGCTCCTCAACGCGGCCATCGGCGTGCTCGACCTCCACCAAGATCGTCACAGGCCGAATTCCATTCGATCCAGCGCCAAAGGATCAGTACCCGGACCCCGGTGGCGCTGCCACAACCACAGCCGCTTCAAATTGCGCGGACTGTCGGGATCATCCTCGTATGCAAGACGCCCATGCAGCGTCGAACAGTTGTTATTGAGCAACGCGTCACCTGGGCGCATCCGACTGGTTGTTAGCAGTTTTGGGTCGACCAACAGCTGATCCAAGAGATCCAGCGCGGCGATTTGATCGGGCGACAATCGTATTCCAGCCAGCGCCATTCCAGGTTCGACCATCACACGCGCATAATGAACGTGAAGGGCCTGCCCGACCTTTTCAAAAATTGGCTTAACGATCGTTGCGGGCCCGTCCGGCCAGGTGTGCAACTTCGGTGGCAGAAAATGAAACGGGCGATAGAGGAGCGGCAGCAGATCGGGCCGACATTGGGCGAACGCCTCATGGAGTGCATACGACGAAATGATCGTGTTCTCACCACCGTTGTGGGCCTGTCGGTAACACGACAACAGAACGTAATCTGGCGGACGCGGCTCAAGACAACCGTTGTCGGTGTGGGGATTCGATAGCGCCGTCGTGGCGCCGATACGAGTCGGGTCCTGGTAGGCACCTCGATGGTTTGTCACGGTGAAAAGGCGGCGGTCCTTTCGCAATCCTTGGCGCACGGGCCGTCCGAAATAGTTACCCACGCCCCACGTGATAATCTCGCACGCTGATTCGTCGAACGAATCGAAACAAAGGCCCCGAACGATGACAAAGCCTGGACCGTCGTCGAGACGCGAGAGAATCTTGGGAACATCGTCCACCAAGGCCGGAAGACGAATATCTTCCTGCTCAACGTCGTCAAGACCGAGTCCGTTGCGTTGAATGCGTTCGATCGCCTCCTCCGCCTGATCGCGGACCAAGGGAGAAACCTCGAACACGTAATCGGATTCTAAAACTGGCGCCGTCAACCAAGCGGTTGCCGCCGGTCCGGAAAAGACATCGGCCGCCGGCCATGCCTCAGTGTCGGCGTTGCGCGTAAGAAGTGTCATGGGTTTGGCTCACGGGTTAGGTCGTCATGGTTCTTGGGTGCGGCTCGACCGAGAATCATATCGGCAGCTTTCTCAGCGATCATAATTGTGGGTGCGTTGGTATTGCCGCTTGTGATTGACGGCATGATCGAAGCGTCCGCGACCCTTAAGTTTTCAAAGCCGTGCACGCGCAAATCCGGCCCGACCACGCTGTCCGAGGTCCGACCCATTTTGCAGGTTCCGACCGGGTGAAAAGAGGTTGTCGCGTTCGAGGCGATCCAGTCGTCGACGTCACTATCCTTGGACACGGCGATGCCGGGGGCAATTTCCCCGGATCGGTAACGGTCGAAGGGCGTTTGCGCTGCAATCTCTCGAATGCGGCCAAGCGCAGCACGCAGGACTAGCCGGTCGTTCTCCGCGGACAGGTACATTGGATCAATCGTCGGCTTGGACTCTGGGTCAGGCGAGGTCAGCCACAATCGACCACGACTCTCGGGGCGAAGACGGTAGGCGTGAATTGAGAAGCCTTCTTTGTCGGCGCGTCGCCACGGTTTCTCGACCACCAAACTCGGGATCATCGTCATCTTTAGGTCGGGAACATCCAGTGCGGCATCCGACCGGGTGACGGTGCAACACCGAAGCGGAATCGCTGATCCAATGCCGGTGCCAAATAGATAAGCGCGCGCAACAGCTACGGCAGCCCTGTCCGGCCTGAGCGCCCGCCTGAGACTAACCGGCTGCGAGCACTCATAGGCCGCGTAGATACCGACATGATCCTGCAGATTGCGGCCCACGCCCGGAAGATCCTGGATTGTGGCAATGCCGAGCGCGGCAAGGTCTTTGCCGGCCCCGACCCCCGAATGGAGAAGCAGCGTCGGGCTGTTGACGGCGCCTCCGCATAGGATGACCTCTGAGGCAGCATGCGCCGCCATGACGCGCTCGCCCCAGCAGTACTCGACGCCGATCGCCTTACGACCCTCGAACAGAACCTTGGTCGCCCGCGCCCCAGTTACCACCGTCAGATTTGCCCGATTCATAATGGGGCGGAGGAACGCGGCCGACGTGCTGTGTCGGCGGCCATTGCGCAAGGTGAAGTCATGCACGCCGACACCCTCAAACTGCGCGCCGTTGAAATCCTGGCTCGGCTTTATCCCGGCGGCTTGGCACGCTTCGATATAGGCGTCCTCAAGTACGCTACCGGACGTCGCCCGTTCGATCGCCAGTGGTCCGCCGACGCCATGATACGGTTCACCGAGCGCGACGTGATTCTCTGATCGTTTGAAATAGGGCAGGACGTCCGCATAGGACCAGCCATCGCACCCGTCCTGCCGCCAACCGTCGTAATCGGACGCCTGCCCGCGGATGTAGACCATGCCGTTGATTGTTGACGACCCGCCCAGCACCTTGCCGCGCGGCCAGTGAATGCGCCGCCCATTTAGATGGGCCTGCGGCTCCGTATCGTAGCCCCAGTTAAGCGACGGCATCGTGTAGAGAATACGGGTCAGCAACGGTATGCCGATCATCGGGTTGCGATCAGCGCCCCCTGCTTCCAGCAAAAGAACGCGATGACGCGGGTTCTCGCTGAGGCGGTTGGCCAAGACGCAACCGGCCGACCCCGCGCCAACGATGACGAAATCGAACGTCATATTGAACACGCCGTCTGGTGGCCCTCGAAGATCGCCTCAAGCGCAGTGCGCGGCGACATCGCATCGCCGATTACGCGCAACCGTCCGGCATCTTGTCCGAGGTGCTTTAACAGCTCGTCGTTGGGTTGCCCGGTGGTCGGCGCGATAACGGAATCGGCTTCTCCAATCTCGCGCAAGTAACCGGTGCTGAGGTCGCGGGCAACAAACCGACCATCGACAAACGACTCCGGCGCGTGCTGTGCGATCACCCGCACCTTCTTTTCCCGTAGCCTCTTCGTTAGCGCGAACACGCTATACATGTTGATGCTCCAGGCGGGTGCACCCGTGGGCACCAGGAGAATCACCTGCTTCCCAAGGTCGGCGAGATACTCGGCGACCGAAGCGGTGGTCCATGTGCCGAGCGAATCGACCAATACGACCCGGTCCCCAATGGCGCTCGGGTCGGCGACGGCCTGATCAAGCGACAGACCGGCGCCGCCGCCCGCGAAAGTCATGCCTGGTTGGTCGGCACCGGTCGCCAAGATAACGACGTCCGCCGCGAACGCTCGAACGCCTGCCTCGTCGGCCGTCTTGTTCAAGACGATCTGAACGTTGCCCGCATGACAGCGCCGCTCAAGATGCGTGAGCAAGTTGGTGAACTCCATCCGCATTGGCATAGCGCGTGTCGCATTCAGGCGGCCGCCGAGTTGCGGCGATCGCTCCCACAGCGTGACCGAGTGGCCTCTCCCAGCAACGATTTCGGCCGCCTTCATCCCACCGGGGCCGCCACCGATCACCAGCACCCGGCGCGATGAGCGAGACGGCGACACAAAAGCGCGGCCCTCGCGGCCCGCCTCTGGGTTTGTCAGACATGTAATGGGTAGGCTCAGCGCCAACATACCGGCGCAGCCCTGGTTGCAGGCAACGCACGGCGTCGTCTCGCTCTCGAGTCCGCGTTCGGCCTTGCTTACAATCTCCGGATCGGCGATGTGCGCCCGCGCCATCCCCACCATGTCGGTCAGATCTTCGGCCAGGACCGATTCGGCTTCGGCGACCTCTCGGTACTGGCAGACGGTCATCACAACGGGCGGTTTTTTCAGTGTCTGAAGCGCGGTTCGCAGGCGGCGCGTTATCGAACGGAACGATCCTACCGGAAAGCTCATATCAGCCATCTGGGTCGAGACGGTATAGCTGCCGTGATAGGCCGAATGGCTAATGTTGACGAAATCGACTTTGGCAGCGCCCACGATTTCCGGGACGATGCGGCACATGTCGTCGATCGTGAGCCCACCGGGAAGGAATTCATCGCCACTAACGCGCACGCCGACAACCACATCTGGTCCAACAGCTTCCCTGATCGCGACGAGCGCTTCTTTCGCGAAGCGAAGGCGATTGGTTTCGCTACCGCCGTAGCCATCGGTGCGCCGGTTGCTGGCTGGCGACATGAACTGCTGCAGCAGATGACCATGCGCCATCTGCACTTCGACGCCTGCCAGACCGGCTTTGACCAAATTTACGGCGACCGACGCATGCGCGTCGATCACCTCTTCTATCTCGGCAACCGTCATCGGATGGGGCGGCGGCGCCGTCGCGGTCCATGGGATTGCGGACGCGCCCCACGCCGGCATGCGGGCAAAGTTGCCGTCGACCTGGCGTCCTAGATGGATGACTTGGCCGAGCAAATGCGCGCCTTCGTCCCGAACCGCATCGGCCACCGCAGCAAATTTCGGGATGCAGCACGGGTCGTAGCCGTTGACGCCTTGGCTCCGCCCTAGCGAGCTCCGATGCACCCGAATGCCTTCAAAAATAATCATTGCCGCCCCACCACGCGCCCGCGCGCGGTGGTAGGCGACGTGCTGCTCGCTCGGCAGGTTATCGACCCCGAAGTTGGTTGTGTGGGCGGGCACGAAAATCCGATTGCGCAGCGTCACGTTGCCGACCCGAAGGGGGCTGAACACATTCGGGTATACGAGGTGGGGCAAAAGCGCTCCGATCAGTCAGACGGCGGCATGGTTGCCAATTCGCGCGAAGAGTTCAATGCTTCTGCAAAGAAGACTTTCGCCGCACACTCCACCTTGGAACCACGAGGACCGCGCGCATGACAGCCCAAAACCCGATTACGATCCCCAATGTCGCCGACGGTCGGTACGCCCTTTACGGCCCACCACCTTGGTACTTTGAAGGATACAGTGCGGCAGTTTTGATGACCTTCGATCCAGAAATGGTGTCGGCGTTGATCCCGCCCCCACTGAAGCTGACTGGCAGTCCGGTCTGCAGGCTCACCGTCCACGACATGGTCTGCGATTACGGGTTCGGCGAGCGGTTCATGCAAGAGCAACCGGATCAGGCCCATTTCGGCGAGGCTGTCATTGGTTTTATGGTCGAGTGCGAGGGCGTTACCGGGCACTGGGCGCCGTTTCTATGGTGCACTACCGATGCGGAGCTTGCCGTCGGCCGCGAGTTTTATGGCTGGCAACAGCGCCTTGGCGAGATGTGTTTGACCAGACCCCCCTTGCGGCGATCGTGGCGGCCCGGCGACACCGTCACGGGGCTGGTTACGCGCGGGCGGCGACCGGTGTTCGATATCGCGGTAACACTGGAGAATGAGGGGGACCTTCCAGCCCAGATCGAGGGCCTCAACATCTCGATGGACCCAGCGACGACGAACCACCACTACACGGAGACAGTCCTGGTCCATCCGACGTCACGCGTCATCACCAAGAGAATGTCATGCAGTTCGATGGACGACGTTATGGTGACAAACCTCTGGTCTGGTTCGGCCTCGTTCAACGTTCATGCGCCGGAACTGGCGTTCCTGAAAAATGCCAAGGTGCTGGGCGGACGCTGGCACGAACTGTCATGGCGCAAGCCATGGCCGAACCGCCTCATTCGCGAGGAGCATAGCGACCCGAGCGCCAACGAACGCTCCTGAGCGAGGGCATTGCGCGAACAATCAGGGATTACGTCGCCACCGAGGATGATGCCCGTCAACGGAACCCGGTTCCTTTGGCAGGCCGAGGCCGAGTTCGTAACGCCAAAGGGGTGGCGCCGGACTCGCGTGTCGAACGGCGCCAGGTAGCGACACGGGGGCGGCGCGTAGAGGACACCGCGCCCCGGTTATTACGTCAGCAGTAGCTAGCGCCGCAGATAGTTTTCGCCAGCAGCACTCACGCCGACTTTCCCCAAGACTCTTGCTAGACCGGCATCGTCGGAATCGGCATTGCCATTGTGGTCGCGCCGATTGCCATTGGTCGCGGCGAACTTTGCCTGGTTTTTGCGACTCTGGGCGGGGCGACGACGGTTGGGTTTTGTCGGCGTCCGTCCTTTAGGTTTGGAGTCCGGCCGTGCTGACGGCGCTTCTCCGCCGAAGGGGTTCGGAATGGTCGCGAGCGAATACCCGACCAAACGCTCAATGTCGCGCAACAGGCTACGTTCTTCGCGGTCGCACAAGGAAATCGCGACGCCGTTCTTGCCGGCTCTGGCCGTGCGGCCAATACGGTGAACGTAGACTTCAGGCACGTGCGGCAACTCAAAGTTAATGACGTGCGAAATGTCGTCCACGTCGATGCCGCGCGCGGCGATGTCAGTTGCGACCAATACTTTCACGTGCCCTGCGCGGAAGGCCGCCAGTGACCGTTCGCGTTCGCGCTGACTTTTGTTGCCATGGATCGCCGACGCCGAAATACCAGCTTTTTCGAGGTGATCATTCACCTTATCGGCACCCCGCTTGGTCCGCGTGAAGACGATGGCGCGGTCGACCTGAGGCCCCTTCAATATGTCGACCAGCGCGCGCCGCTTGGACACGGCATCGACTTGCATGACCTTTTGGTCAATTTTCTCAATCGGTCGTGACTCCGGTGCAACGGCAACTTCAGTTGGATTGCGCAAGAAGTCTTTGGCCAGGCCTCGAATCTGTTTAGGCATGGTCGCTGATAACAGGATCGTTTGGCGGCGCTCAGGAATTTTTGCCAGGATTCGGCGTATAGCCGGCAAGAAACCGAGATCCATCATTTGATCGGCCTCGTCGAGAACGACCGTCGTCGTGCCGTTGAGCTGGATGGCACCCGCCGACATGTGATCGAGCAAGCGGCCAGGCGTCGCGACAATGAAATCAATCCCGGGCGCAATGGCTTTGATCTGAGGGCCTGGCCGGACGCCACCGACCACCACCGCGACAGAGGGCCGAGCGATGCGGCCATAGGTGCGAATGCTGTCGGCAATCTGCGAAGCGAGTTCGCGGGTCGGCGCCAGAATCAATACGCGGCAACCCTTTGGATTCGAGGAGGACGGCTGTTTGATGATTTGCTGAAGGATCGGGAGCACAAACGCGGCGGTCTTGCCGGTCCCGGTCTGCGCTGTCCCCAAAACATCCTGGCCATCCAGAATAGCCGGGATGACGCGTGTCTGAATGGGTGTGGGGGTGGTGTAACCCTCGCCCGAAAGGGCTCGGAGAAGTACCTCGGCCAAGCCAAGGTCGCTAAATTGTGTCAATTGGTAACTTTCAATTTTCCGCCGCGCACGAAGCGTCACGCGAGGTGCGATACAGCGTTATGTTCTTGTTGGGGAAGCTCGCGTAGACCAGCTGCCGGGGTCATGTGCCTTAGCGGCACTCTTGTTTGGCGGCTCGTGTTAGGTGGCTACCGCAAGAAACACGTGCCGCCAACGACGATTTCGCCATCTACGCGCGGCACGAGATGACGCTATCAACCACATTCCGTCGCCGATAGCAATGGAATTTGCGTCGGTCCGAGGAAGACCGCCCGCACTACCTATTGTGCAACGAGCTCTAGCCCCCGCCAACCTCGAGTATTTGGCGGGGCAGCGGCGCCCGGCCCAGGATGAGGTCGGCGGCCTTTTCGCCGATCATAATAGTCGGCGCATTGGTATTGCCGCTCGTGATCGCGGGCATAACCGAGGCGTCCGCAACCCGTAATCCTTCCACCCCTCGGACCCCCAACTGAGGGTCAACAACCGAGTGTTCGTCGTCGCCCATTCGGCACGTGCCTACCGGGTGATAGGCCGTGGTGGCGTTTGCCCGGATCCAAGCATCAAGATCGTCATCGCGCTCGATCTCCTGCCCCGGGGCTATTTCTTGCCCGCGGTAGGGGTCGAAGCTGGACTGAGCGGCAATTTTCCGAGCCAGCCGTACCCCCCGGCGTAGCGTGACCAGATCTTCTGGATCGGCAAGGTAGTTGGCCGAAATCCTCGGTTTGTCGGTCGGGTTCGGGGAAACCAACGAAATTTCTCCCCTACTCCCAGGGCGCAGTTGATACACGTGAATCAGGAATCCGTGGCTGGGTTTCCACGCAACAATCCGGTTGAGCAGCCCCGGCACCAGCGTTATCTGGACATCCGGTGCTTCAAGGTCAGGCCGAGTCTTGAGAAAGGCGCATCCTTGGATAGGAATTTCTGCGCCCGGTCCGCGGCGCAACAAGACGGCTTTGAGAAATGCCTTCACCGCATTGTCCGGCCGCATGAGGTAATTGAGCGAGACCGGCTGCAGGCAGTGGAACGATGTGTAGGCGCCGAGGTGGTCCTGAAGATTGGCGCCAACCTCCGGCGCGTCTTTGATGACGCTGATCCCGAGCTTGATCAAGGGACCGGCCGGGCCGATCCCAGAATGCATGAGGAGGGCCGGCGAGTTCACGGCGCCAGCGCAAACGATCACCTCTCGCCGCGCACTCACGGCCCGGGTGTAACCACCCTGCACAAACTCGACCCCCGTGGCGCGGTGCCCGTCAAAGACGATGCGGCGGACATCGGCATTGGTTTCAACTAGCAAATTGGTCCGCCCCCGCGCCGGCTTAAGGTAGGCCGTTGCCGCGCTCTGCCGTCGGGCGTGTGCAATGGTGAAGTCGTGAATCCCAAACCCTTCCTGTGAGGCGCCATTGAAGTCCTCGGTTTTGGGAAATCCCGCGTGCTCGCCGGCGGCGAGGAAGGCCTCGTTCAACGCGCCATCTCGCCGCGCTTGCGTCACCTGCAGCGGCCCCTGGCTCCCTCTGAAGGGCGAGCGCTTAGTCGCGTGCGCCTCCATCTTCTTGAAGTAAGGCAGAACCTCACCGTAGGACCATCCTTCGGCACCCATTTGCCGCCACCGATCGAAGTCGCTCGGGTGGCCGCGGACGAACGTCATCCCATTGATGGAAGACGAGCCCCCAAGCAGTTTTCCGCGCGGCCAGTGCACTTGACGCCCGCCCAGTCCCTCTTCAGGGGCCGTCTCATACCCCCAATTCAACGACTTCATCGTGAACAGCAGTCGGGTCATGAATGGGATTGGAACGAATGGGTGCGTGTCCCGGCGGCCAGCCTCAAGAAGCAGAACCCGGTGTTTGCCGTCCTCGGAAAGCCTGTGGGCCACCGCACATCCGGCCGACCCGGCGCCGACCACGACATAATCGAAGGTTTCCAAGTGGATCGTCTCCCCAGTACGCTGCCTCGAATCGCTGCCGAACTGAAGCATCGTTACCGGCCGACAAAGTAGATACAATTACCCGCAGACTGCCAACCCTGCGGGAATCCTTGGAGCGCGGAAAATGAGAGAACCCTACGCCCATACCATGATGCCTCAAGCGTCGTGCGATGAACGTGCGCGGCAGAACTTCATTGCCGGCCTAAAAATGCACATGGAGGACCGGGTCTATCCAGCGGACCGCACGGTCTCGACCAAGCGGGTTCTGCCGCGCTTCACAGCCCAGCATGGGCGCGCACCGCAATCTCGCGCCGAGTTCCGCCACGCCATGGAGGCTGATCCGTTTGTGCAGGCGTGGTCCGCCATCGCGCGAAACATGCAAGAAATGCATTGGGACACCGTGAGCGAAATCGTCTGGCACGATCTCGACGGATTGATCGAAAAAAGCCGTGTACCGCAGGCCAAAGGAAGCCTGCATCTCGACCCCAATCTGCCTGTGCCGCGTTACCACACGGCCGTCGATATTCACTGTATGCCCGGTGGTTATCACACCGAAATCACCAACGGCGATGTTTTCGCCGGCGCGATGTTCGACCGCGGCGCGTACTACTACGGGCTGCCCATTCGTGGATCGAGCGCGTTAAAACATACCGACACCCGCAAGCGTATGCAGCGTGCGGCGCCGGGATACACGTTGATCGATTTTATCGACCAAACCTACCCAGATCTCAAACCGCGGCGCATTCTTGATCTTGGATGCGCCATCGGTGGCGCAACGGTTCCCTACGCCGAACGGTTTCCCGCGGCGAAAATCTTCGGCATCGATGTCGCCGCGCCCCAACTACGATATGCCCACGCCCGGGCCGAGGGTCTCGGTGCGTCCGTGCACTACCGTCAGGAAAATGCCGAAGCGCTGTCCTTTGACGACGGCTCGTTCGACCTTGTCGTTTCGCATGGCCTGTTTCACGAAACATCGGCCAAAGCGACGCCGCGCATTCTGGCTGAATGCTACCGCGTTCTAAGGAAGGGTGGCGTCACGATGCATGTCGACACCCAGTTCGCGCGTGGCCTTGACGACTACGACGCCTACTATTGGGATTGGGACACGCACTATAATGCAGAGCCGTTCTGGGGAACCTTGCATCATACCGATGCGCGAGACCTTCTCCGGCACGCGGGGTTCCCCGCTAAGACGATTTGCGAAGCCTGGCCAATAGGGCAGGCTGACGGCACCACCCGCTTTGATCCGGTAACCGACAACGGCGGAAAGATTGTCGGCTCAACCATCTTTGGCGCACGCAAAACGTAGGCAAGAGCGGCGTCCAAGAGTCTCGCGCGACATTGGCCCGACTGAAGGGTCGCGGCTCGGCGTCAACGAGCCGCCAG
>JAQBYN010000030.1 GCA_027622715.1 Pseudomonadota bacterium
GGGGGGGGGGGGGGTGGGGGGCGGGCGCGTTCGTCCGGGCAAGACCCCCCTCCCTGCCCTCCCCCTCGGTGAGGGGGAGGAATATGGGGTGCGACCGACCGGCTCATCGGAACCGGACCCGACGCAATAGGGAAAACGCCGAAACAAAGCCAACTGCCACGGTTTTGCTGGGGTTTGCCCCGTTTCCCCATGTCTCGGCGGGACGTGTCTCCTCCCCCTGCGGGCAGGGGGAGGATAAAGGAGGGGGTTCGCGCCCATTTGAATCACCGGTTCACCAATTAGTCGTGCTTGATAATAACGGTCTTGCAGACCGTGAGGTCGTGGACCGCTTCGAGGCCTTTTTCGCGGCCGAAGCCGGAGCGTTTCATGCCGCCGAAGGGCAGTTCGACGCCGCCGCCGGCGCCGTAGCAGTTGACGAAAACCTGGCCGCACTTGAGGGCTTTGCCGAGGCGCATTTGGCGGCCGCCGTTTTCGGTCCACACACCGGCGGTGAGGCCGTAGTCGGTGTCGTTGGCGAGGCGGATGGCGTCGTCTTCGTCGTCGAAGGGAATGGCGGAGAGGACGGGGCCGAAGACTTCCTCTTTGGCCAAGCGGTTGCCGCGCGGTACCGGGCCGTACAGCGTCGGCGTCACGTAATAGCCGCCGGCGGCTGCGCCGGCGTCGATCTCGGCTTGGGCAAGGATGGGGATGCCGTCGGCGGCGGCGGTGTCGATGAAGCCGCGCACGCGGGCGCGCTGGATCTCGCTGATGACGGGGCCGCAGTCGGGATCGGATTCCCAGGCGCCGACTTTGATCTTGGCAAAGCGCTTGGCAGTTTCAGCGACGAAGTCATCGTAGATGCTGCGTTCGACCAAGAGGCGGCTGCCGGCCGAACAAGTTTGGCCGGCGTTTTGCACAATCGCGCCCAACACGGTGGGCAGGGCTTTGTCCCAATCGGCATCAGCGAAAACGATCTGCGGCGACTTGCCGCCGAGTTCCATCGTGCAACTGCGGTTGTGATCGGCGGCGGCTTTTTGCACCAGCGCGCCGACCGCGGGCGAGCCGGTAAAGCAAATATGGTCGATGCCCGGATGGGCGGCGAGCGCGGCGCCCGCTTCCTCGCCCAAACCGGTGACGATGTTGATGACGTCCGGCGGGATGCCGGCCTCAAGCGCCAGTTCGGCAATACGCATGACGGTTAGGCAGGCTTCTTCGGCCGGTTTGAGAACCAGCGCGTTGCCTGCGCAGAGGGCCGCGGCAACGGTGCGCGCGCCCATCTGCAGCGGATAGTTCCACGGGATGATGTGCCCGGTGACACCATGCGGTTCGCGCAAGGTGAAGGCTTGATGACCGGGTAGGAAGGGAATGGTGTCGCCCTGAATTTTGTCGGCGGCACCGGCGTAATACTCGAAGTAACGCGCGGCCACGGTGGCATCGACGCGCGATTGCTTGAGCGGTTTGCCGGTATCGCGTGATTCGAGGCGGGCCAGTTCGTCGGCCGCTGCCGCCATTAGGGCGGCCATGCGGGCGAGGTGGCGGCCCCGTTCCACCGCCGGGGTTATTTCCCAATGCGTCTCGAAGGCATGGCGGGCCGAGATTACCGCCGCGTCAATGTCGGGCGCGCCACCGCGAGCAATCGCGGCCAAAGGCGCACCAACGCTGGGGTCGACTAGAGCAAGCGTCTGACCGCTGTGGGCCGCGTGCCAACGTCCACCGGTGAGAATTTGGGCCTGTTGCATTGGACCTCGCGCCTGGAAAGAGGCGAAACCTAACCCTTCACAATGCGCCAATCCATGCCTTTACCGGTTCAGCCGGCTTGGACCGGTGCTATAGTTCCGCCATCGGCCCGCGGTATGAGACAAGCGGGCACGATTAGAACAAGCCCGCGTCGGCGGGCGCATTAGGGAGACCATCATGAAAAAGTTGCTCATCGCTGCTGTTTTGGCGACGACGGCGTTGGTGCCGTTCGCCGCCCAGGCGCAGATGAAAGATTCCGTGACGCTCGGCATGCAGCTTGAGCCTTCGCCGGGCCTCGACCCGTCGCAGGGTGCAGCCGCCGCCATCAGCCAGGTGACCTGGTACAATATCTTCGAAGGCCTGACCCGCATCAACGAGGCGGGCGAAATTGGCCCGATGCTGGCCGACAGCTGGACCATTTCGCCGGACGCGAAGACCTATACCTTCAAGTTGGCAAAGGGCGTCAAGTTCCACGACGGTGCCGACTTCACCGCGTCGGACGTGAAGTTCACGATCGACGCCGCGACCGCCGAGAAGAGCGGCAACAAAAACAAGAAAATGTATTCGACGATCAAGTCGATCGAGACACCGGACGATCACACGGTGATCTTGTCGCTTGAGGCGCCGAGCGCATTGTTCTTGTTCAAGTCGGCCCAATCGACTGGGGCGATGGTCGATCCGGCCTCGGCCGCGACCAACATGACCGACCCGGTCGGCACCGGCCCCTACAAGTTCGTACGCTGGACCAAGGGCGATTCGGTCGAGATGGAGTTGTTCCCGCAGCATCGCAATGCGGCCAACATTAAGATCAAGAAGGCCAAGTTTCGGTTCATCAACGATGCCAACGCACAAGTGAATGCGTTGTTGTCGGGCGATCTGGATTACATGACGGCGCTGACCGCGGCACAGATGTTCACGCAGTTCAAGAACAACCCCGACTTCACCGCGCTGGAAGGCACGACCGAAGGCGAGACGATCTTGACGATGAACAACAAGTCCGGCGCGTTGTCGGACGTTCGGGTGCGTCGCGCGTTGATGCACGCAATCGATCGTCAAGCGTTGGTTGACGCGGCGATGTTCGGTTACGGCACGCCGATCGGTTCGCACTTTGCGCCGCATAACGCGACGTATGTCGATCTGACCGGGATGTACGCCTACAACCCCGCCAAAGCCAAGGCGCTGTTGAAGGAAGCCGGTCACGAAAATCTGGAACTGTCGCTCAAGTTGCCGCCCGTCGGCTACGCGCGTGACGGTGGTCAGGTGATTGCCGACATGCTGAGCCAAGTCGGCGTGACGGCGAAGATCGAGAACGTCGAATGGCCGGTGTGGCTTGATCAAGTGTTCCGTGGCAAACAGTTCGACCTGACCATCGTGTCGCATGTCGAGCCGATGGACGTGAACAACTACACCAACGCGGAATATTACTGGCAGTACGACAGCCCGGAATTCCGTGACATCTATTCGAAGTTCGAGGCATCGACGACGCCAGCGGATCAGAAGAAGTGGATTCAAGCGGCGCAGACCAAGATCGCAGAGGATGCCGTCAATGGCTTCCTGTTCGAGTTGGCCAAGTTGAGCGTTGCCAAGAAAGGCCTGACTGGGATGTGGGCGAGCTGGCCCGCGTTCATCAACGAGGTCGCGGCGCTGAGCTGGGAGAACTAAACTCCACCTCCGAACCTGTAGGACGGCCGGCATAGTCCGGCCGTCCCTTTTTTTGCTTAGCGTTAATGGGAACCTGTCATGCGCATTCTGATCGCCATGATGAAACACGAGACCAACACGTTCTCGCCGGTCGTCACCGACTGGGCGCGGTTTCAGGATTGGGGCGCGTTTATGGGCGCCGATGTCGTCAAGACATACAAAGACACCGCGATGCCGATCGCGGCCTATATAAAGATCGCGCGCGAGTTGGGCGCGGAGATCGTCACGCCGCTGGCGACCGAGGCGATGCCGTCAGGCAAAGTGACCAAAGAAGCCTACGAATACATGGCCGGATTGATTACCGACGCGGCCAAGGATGTCGATATCGCGCTGCTCGACCTACACGGCGCGATGGTGGCCGAGCATGTATTTGACGGCGAAGGCACGTTGCTGGCGCGCCTGCGCGCGATGCGCCCCGACCTGCCGATTGCGGTGACGTTGGACCTGCACTGTAATCTGACCCAAGCGATGGTCGATAACTGCACCGCGCTGATCGGGTACAAAACCTACCCGCATGTCGATATGTACCAAGTTGCCGAGCAGGTCGGGCGCATCGTTGTGGCCGCGGTCCAGGGCAAGCTGGAGCCGGTGATGGCCTGGGGCCATCCGGCGCTGCTGTCGCAAACCTTGCGGCAAGGGACCGACGACGAACCGATGAAGACGTTGATCGCGATGGCGCGGGACGCGGAGAGAAATTCCGATGTCCTGGCCGCCACTGTGTTCGGCGGCTTTCCCCTGGCGGATATGCCCGACGCGGGGACATCGGCGATCATCGTCACCGACGGCGACATGGCGTTGGCGCAAGCCGAGCGCGATGCGATTTTGGAGGAGGCGTGGCGGCGGCGCGAAGAGTTCGTCTATCAGCCCGAGCCTTTGCAAGAAGCCGTGGGCCGCGCCAAGCTCATGACCAACGGCCCAGTCATGTTGCTCGATCATGCCGACAATTGCGGTTCGGGGGCGAACCAGGACGTGATGACGGTGATTGCCGAAGTGCTGCGCCAGGACCTCGACGATGTTGTGGTGGGCGCGGTGTGGGACCCTGTCGCGGTACAAGCAATGCAGCGCGCCGGCGTCGGCAACACCATCACCCTGAAGCTGGGTGGCAAAACCGACATGGCGGCCATCGGCCTGAAAGGCGCGCCGTTGGAAATCACCGGCACCGTCAAGGTGCTCACCGATGGCAGGTGGATCGTGCGCGGGCCGATGTATACCGGGGTGAGCGTCAATATGGGGCCTTCGGCGGTGCTGGATACCGGCCACATGCAGATCGTCGTGGTGTCGCGTCATCACGAGCCGTGGGACCGCGGCGTCTTTACCTCGGTCGGGATCCAGCCGGAGCACCACCGCTATATCTTGCTGAAATCGCGCATTCATTACCGCGCCGGGTTTGGCGACCTGCCCACGGCCACCGTGACGCTGGACGGCGACGGGGTGACGACATCGGATAATAGCCGGCTGACGTTCGAGCATGTCCGCCGCCCGATCTTTCCGCTGGATTTGATCAACGAGCCCTGATGCTGCACGACAGCTACGGCAACGCAGTCGACACTGACAATGCCGCGACGGTTGCGGCATTAGACCGGTTTGCGCGGAGCTTTCTCGCCTACGGCAAAGATTTCGCGGTCATCTTTGAGGCAGCGGCGGACGATCCCGACTGTTTGTTGGCACGCACGCAAGGCGCGTTGCTCGGTTTGTTCATGGAGAACAATGCGGGCTTGGCGCTCGCCACAGAACACCTCGAGGCCGGGCAAGCGCTGGTGGCCACAGGTGCCGGCACCGAGCGCGAGCGGTTGTACTTCCGCGCGGTCGAGGCGGCGGCGCGCGCCGATGTGACCCGCGCCACGGCAGCGCACGAAGAGCTCGCCGACAGTTGGCCGCGCGATCTGTTCGCGGCCAAGCTGGGCCAGATTCACTATTTCAATGTCGGCGATGCGACCGGGATGCGGCGGATCGCGCAAAAAACCTGCGATGCGCACGGTGAGACCGCCTATGCCTGGGGCCTGCTCGCTTTCGGTCTTGAGGAATGCGGCGAACTGGATGAGGCCGAGCGGGTTGGACGGCGCGCCGCCGAGATGACCGAGGTCGAGCCGTGGGCCCACCATGCGGTCGCGCATGTCTACGAGACGCGGGGCGATTTGGCCGGCGGTATCGCGTGGATGGAAGACCGGGCGCATACGTGGCGCGACTGTAACTCGTTCATGTTCACCCACAATTGGTGGCATATCGCGCTGTTCTATCTCGATCAGGGGGACACCGATCAAGCGTTGAGGATTTACGACACGCGGCTGTGGGGCGCGCCGCAGGGCGACCGCGCCTATTCCCAAGACCAAGCAGGCGCGGTGTCGATGCTGATTCGGTTGTCATTGCGCGGGTTGGTGTTGGACGGGCGGTGGTCGGATGTGGCCGACGAAATCCTCAACCGCGAGGTGATGTACGACCAGCCCTTCCTGACCGCGCACTACGATTACGCGTTGGCCCGTTCGGAACACCGCACCGCGTATGAGCATTTCCTGCAAGGGCTGCACGATCACGCCGGCACGTTGGGTGCCGCCAGCGCGCCGTTGCGCCACATGTGGCTGGCCCACGCCCTGCCGCTATGCCGCGGCATAGGCGCGCATGCCGACAACGATTTCGCGCTGGCCGCGACGCTGCTGGGCGAGACCCGGCCGCACTGGCAGGGCATGGGCGGTAGTCATGCGCAGCGCGATTTGTTTGAGCAGATGTATCTCGATGCGCTGATTCGCTCGGGCCGTTCTGCCGAAGCCCTGCCGATCCTAGCGACACGCGCGCGGCACGGCCGGGCGTGGCGGTACATGCAGCGCAGTTGGCGACGGCGACGTCGACAACGCGCCTTTAGCCGCTGCGTGCGCAGATTTCCCTCTACCGCATCCTGAGCCGGGTGGCTCGCGCCGACCGGCGCGGGCCGTCCGCGTCGAAGGGCCGTTTTCATGCGTTGTGTTTGCTCGCTTGAGGTGACGCGTCCTGCGCACGCGAGGGCGGGCCCTTCGACTCAAGCTGCTTTCGCACGGCGAAAGCAGCTTGGCTCAGGATGCAGCGTGTAGGGGCTGCTGGATTCGTGCGGGTGTGGATCTGTTGATATGTGGGTGTGAGAGCAGCGGGTTATGAGCAGCAGCTACGCCCACCCAGCGTCGTTTTCAGGTTTGTGGAAGTCATATTCGCGCTCGACTTTGGCGACTCGCAACGCATAACTGGCGTACCACCGGTCGCGGCCGGCTTGGCGGGCCATGACGTGGTCGGCCTGAGTCTTCCAGGCTTGAATCGCTGCCTCGTCACGCCAATAGCTGACGGTGATTCCGAGGCCCGTCTTGGCATCGCGGGTTGATTCGATTCCGAGATAGCCGGGCACTTGCGCGGCCAACTGGTCCATCAGGGCGGCGGTGCGTGCGTAGGCCGCCTCGTCACCATCGGTCCGTTGGGCGGTGAAGATCACTGCGTAGTACGGCGGGTCAAACAGCATTGCGGGCATCCCGCCTCCTCTTTACGGCGTGCGCAACACCGCCCCTACCCGCCGATCTGTGGGACGGCGGCCAGCAGGGTTTTGGTGTAGTCGTGTTGCGGGTTGGCGAAGATTTCTTCGGTCGGGCCGCGCTCGACGAAAACGCCCTCGTTCATCACCGCGACTTCGTCGCAGACAAATTTCACCACCGCGAGGTCGTGGCTGATCAACAGGTAGGTGACGCCGAATTCGTCTTGCAGGTCTTGGAGCAGGTTCAAGACTTGGGCTTGGACCGAGACGTCGAGCGCGGACACCGGTTCGTCGGCGACGATCAGTGCGGGGCGCGTGATTAAGGCACGAGCGATGGCGATGCGCTGGCGCTGGCCGCCGGAGAATTCGTGCGGGTATTTGTCGGTGTCGGATTCTTTGAGGCCGACCGCGCGCAACACTTCGATCACGCGGGCGCGGCGTTCGTCGAGCTTGGTGTCTTCCAGCGCCTCGATTGGTTCGGCGACGATGCGGGCGACCTTCATGCGCGGGTCGAGCGAGCCGAACGGATCTTGGAAGACCATCTGGAAATGGCGGCGGAGTTGGCGCAGCTCCTCGACCGGCAACGCGTGGATGTTTTGGCCGCGAAACTCGACACTGCCTTGGGTAAGCGTTTCCAGGCCCATGACGCAGCGCGCCAAGGTGGACTTGCCGCACCCCGATTCGCCAACGACGCCAAAGCTGCCGCCTTTTTCGATGGTGAAGGTGACGCCGTTGACGGCGTGGACGAGCGTCGGGTCGCGCCATAGCGTTTCGCGCGGCAGCGTGTAGTGCTTGTGCACGTCGTGCACGGCAACAACGGTACTGGGATCAATCACCGGGGCAGGTTTGGCGACGGCTACGGTGGTGCTGTCGGCACCGCCCGCGCCTGCTTGTGGATCAGAATCGGTCATCGCGCGGCCCATTGTTTGCGCGCGGCATCGACATGCAGGCAGGCAACGTTGTGGCCCGCGGCGATCTGTACCACGGGCGGCTGGGTTGGGCGGCAGGCGTCAGTGACGTAGTCGCAACGGTCCTGGAAGGTGCAGCCCGCCGGCAAGTCGGCCAATTCCGGCACGGTGCCGGGGATGGTGCGCAGGCGGCGGCGCGAGGCCTTGGTGTCGTCGATCTGCGGCACCGCCTCGAACAGGCCCTGGCTGTAGGGGTGCGAGAGATTGGCGAAGACGTCATGCGTCGGGCCGCTTTCAACCCGCGCGCCGCCGTACATGACGATGACGTCCTGCACGTTTTGATAAATCACCCCGAGGTTATGGCTGATCAAGATCATCGCCATGCCGAGGTCTTCGATCAGGTTGCGGATGAGGTCGAGAATTTGTTTCTGGATGGTCACGTCGAGCGCAGTCGTGGGCTCATCCGCGATCAGCAGTTCGGGGCCGCACGACAGCGCCATGGCGATCATCACGCGCTGACGTTGGCCGCCGGAGAGTTGGTGCGGGTAGCTGTTGATCCGCTTGGTCGGTTCCGGGATACCGACCATGTCCAGCAAGCGGAGTACCTCGGTGCGCGCCTCGGCCTTGTTGACGCCGCGGTGGAGGCGCATGGCCTCGGCGATCTGGCGGCCCACGGTATGCAGCGGGTTGAGCGAGGTCATCGGCTCTTGAAACACCATACCGATCCGGTTGCCGCGCACCTGGCACATCTGATCTTCACTGTAGGTCAGCAGGTTTTCGCCGGCCAGCTTGACGGTGCCGTCGGCCCAGCCGTTCTCGGGCAACAGGCCCATGATGGCGAGCGCGGTGAGCGATTTACCGCACCCCGATTCGCCGACGATACCGAGGGTCTGGCCCTTCTCAAGTTCAAACGACAGATTGCGCACCGCACGCGCTGGCCCGCGCACCGTGTTGAGCGTGACCGTGAGGTTATCGACAGCGAGCAATGTCATCAGCGTTTCCGCGCCAAGCGAGGATCGATGACATCGCGCAGACCGTCGCCCAGCAGGTTCAGGCCTAGCACCGAAATGGCGATGGCAACGCCGGGATAGACCGCAAGCCACGGGTTGATGAAGATCATCGAGCGCGTCTCATCCAGCATGCGGCCCCATGACGGCGTCGGCGGCTGGGCGCCGAGCCCCAAGAAGCTGAGCGCGGCCTCGGCAAGGATGGCGAGCGCGAACTGGATGGTGATCTGGACCACCAGGACCGACACGATGTTGGGCAGCACGTGTTCCACGGTGATGCGCAATTTGCCTTTGCCGGCGGCGCGCGCGGCCAAGATGAACTCGCGCGCCCAAATCGCGTTGGCGGCGCCGCGGGTCAGCCGCGCGAATACCGGGATCGAGAAGATGCCGATGGCGACGATGGCGTTGATCGCGCCCTGCCCCAATGTCGCGACCAACATGATGGCCAACAAGATCGCGGGGAAGGCGTACATGAAGTCCGACGCGCGCATGATCAACTCTTCGGTCCAACCGCGTTTGGCCGAGGCCCACAGGCCCAGCGCCACACCAAACGTCATGCCGATCGAGACTGAAACAACCCCGACGGTGATGGAGTTTTGCGCGCCCGCCATGATGATCGAGAAAATATCGCGCCCGAACTGATCGGTTCCCAACAGGTGTTCCCACGACGGCGCGACGAGCCGCTCGCGCAGGTTCTGCTTGATCGGGTTCCACGGTGTCCACACCAGCGAGACCAGCGCGGTGAGAACCAGCACCCCGGTGAGTGAGCCGCCCGCGACAAACGAGCGATGCGCGAGGCAGCGGCGCCAGATACTCGGTTGTCCCTCCATGCCCCCTGCCCCTACACGTCGTGCGGCTTGAGCCGCGGGTCGATAACCGCATACAGCACGTCGACGACAAAGTTGATGAACACCACGAAGGCCGCCAGCATCAGCACCACATCGCGCACCACGATGACGTCGCGGTTGCTGATCGCCTGCAAGATAAGGCGGCCCAAGCCGGGCATCGCGAAGACTTCTTCAACAACGATGGTGCCGGCGAGCAGATTGGCGAATTGCAGGCCCATGATGGTGATGACCGGGATCATCGCGTTGCGCAGCACATGACGCCACAACGTGGCGCGGCGGCTGAGACCCTTGGCGCGGGCGGTGCGCACATAGTCTTCGCGCATGGTTTCCAGCACCGCCGAGCGGGTAAAGCGCGCAAGGATCGCGCCTTGCACGGTGGCGAGCGCGATGGCCGGCAAGATCAGCGCTTTGAAGGCGGGCCACACGCCGTTGTGCCAACCGGGAAAGCCGCCCGACGAAAACCACCGCAACTGGACCGCAAACAGCAGAATGAGCAGGAGCGCGAGCCAAAAGTTCGGCACCGAAATGCCGAGCTGACTGATCCCCATGACGGTGACGTCACCCGGCCGGTTGTGGCGCGACGCGGCGAAGACGCCGAGCCCAAAGGCCACGAACGCCGACAGCAACATTGCCAGGATGGCCAGCGGGAAGGTAATCGCCAAGCGCGCGCGCACCAGTTCTAGCACCGGCGTTGAATAGGTGTAACTGACACCAAAGCGCAGCGTGACGATGTCCTCAAGCCAGTCGAAATAGCGTTCAAGGATGGGCCGGTCGAGACCGAGTCTGTCGCGCAACGCGTCCACCGCACTTTGCGGCGCGTCGATGCCGAGGATCACCGAGGCCGGATCGCCCGGCAGAATTTCCAGCGCGAGGAAGGTGAGCACCGTCGCGCCGAGCAAGGTGGCGATGAAGGTAACAAAACGCTTGGCGAGGAAGACGCTCATGGATCCCCAAGTCGATGGCGACTAGGGGACGGTGATAGCACAGATGGGTGGCCCCTTCGACTCGGGCGCTGCCCGTCTATCGGCGCGCTGCGTCCGGCTCAGGGTGAGGTTGTGCGGGCGCGGCCTGGGCCGCGCCCGCTACCCCTCGCCGTCGGCCTTTTGCGGTTTGCGCCAGTCGGCGGATAGCAGGGTGCAGCGGCCGGAGGCGCGGAATTCGATGAGGGCCCAGGATGCGAGGGCGAGGCTGAGTTGGGGGGCGCGCTTGGCCGGCACGGCGTCGAGGTAGGCGGCGCCGTGGATCAGCGCGCTGCTGTCGCTGACGAAGACCTTTAGCGTATCGCCCGTCAGGTGGGGCCACATTTCTTCGGCGCGGCGGCGCACGTAGCCACCGAGGCGCTCGCCGGTGGCGCCCAACGTTTCGGCGCCGGCAAACGGTGGGCGGTAGTCGGTATGGGTGAGCCAGTTCTTGGGCGTTTTGGTGAAGCGCGGGTCGTCGGCGATGAGCGATTCGAGTTGTGCCGTCTTGAGGTTGCCGCCCGCGCCCAGGCTGCGGCCGGCCAGTTCAGCGCGCTCGACGGCGCGGTAGCCGCGATGGGTGAGCGCTTCCAGATCTTCGGCGAGGATCGCGGCGGTTTGCCACGGGCCTTGGTTGGGCGCGCATTCGATGTCGTCGTCGATCTTGCAGTCCATCTCGTCGGCCAGCGCATGCAACCGGTTGGCCGCCTTGCTGGCTTGCGATTCACCGGCGGCGGTGAGGGGAAAGGGCAAGTTGGTGCCGGGCAGGCCCGTCGGGTGTTTGAGCGCCGCGTGGCGCATGAAGACGGCGATCAATCGAGACATTTGTTCACGTGGGGTTTTGGTGGGTGTGTCTTTCGACCATCTTCGGGCGGGGGATGCAAGGTCTTCTGGGTTTACGCGCCGCAAGAGTTCCTCTCCCTGCATGCAGGGGAGGATATAGGAGGGGGTTCGTTCGTGAGCGGTTCGGGTGAGACGGGTGGCGACCCCCTCCCTGCCCTCCCCCTCACGAGGGGGAGGAAGATTTGTGTCGCCCGCGTCCTTCGGGACGGCGCCTACGGCGCCTCCTCAGGATGAGCTTGATTTTGTTTGGTGGGTCGGCCCTTCGTCACGGACGCCTGCGGCGGCCGGCTCAGGATGCGGTTAACTGAAGGGCGGTCAGTCTTAGCTCAGGATGTCGTTGCGGGCTCTACTTCTTGTCGGCGACCTTGAATGATTCGCCGCAACCGCAAGCGCCGACGACGTTGGGGTTGTTGAAGATGAAGCGGCTGGCGAGTTTTTCTTCGACCCAATCGAGTTCGCTGCCTTGGATGTATTGGACGGCTTCGGGGTCGACGAAGACGTTGGCGCCGTCGCGCTCGACCAGGATGTGGCCTTCGGGGGCTTCTTCAGCGAAGTCCATGGTGTAGCTCATGTCCGAGCAACCCATCTGGCGCACGCTGACGCGGATGCCTTTGGCGTTGTCGCGGGTGGCGAGCAGCCGCCGGACTTGGCCGGCCGCGGTCGGGGTCATCGTCAATACGTCCATTGCTTCGCTCATCTTGGTCTAGTCCATACCTAATTCAAGCCGTGCGACTTCGGACATTCGCGAGGGTTCCCACGGCGGGTCCCACACGAGTTCAGCTTCGGCGTCGTCCACGCCGTCGACCGTCATCATCGCCAATTCGATCAAGCGCGGCATCGTGCCGGCGACCGGACAGCCCGGTGCGGTCAACGTCATCGTGATATAGGCGTGGCGATTTTCGATCTTTACATCATAGATCAGTCCAAGCTCATAGATATCAACCGGAATTTCCGGATCGAACACGGTTTTTAGCGCGCGCACGATGTCGTCTTGCGACGGCCCTTCTTCAGGGCCTTGTGACCCGGTAAAGCGCGCGGGATCGTGGGGATCGGGTTGGCTCATTGCGTCGCTCATTCGGTTTTCGCCGGTTCACCAGCGCCGGTGATTGCATTGTTAAACGTGTGCCACGCCAGCGTCGCGCATTTGACCCGCGAGGGATACTGGCGCACGCCGCCCAGGACGACGAGGCGGTCGATATCGTCATCGCCGACCAGTTCGTGTTCAGTGGTGACAAGTTCGTGGAATTTGTCGAACAGGGCCCGCGCCTCGGCCTCGGTTTTGCCGACCAGCACTTCGGTCATCAGCGATGCCGAGGCCATCGAAATGGCGCAGCCGCGACCTTCGAAATGGACGTCCTCAACCCGGCCGTCCTTGAGCGTGACATAGACGTGGACCTTGTCGCCGCATAGCGGGTTGTAGCCGTTGGCATCGGCGGTAAAGGACTCAGGCTTGCCGAAATTGCGCGGGCTTTTGCCGTGGTCGAGAATGATTTCTTGGTACAGATCGCGCAGGTCGTTCATGCGAAGACCTTCCTGACGTCTTGCAGGCCGTCGATCAAGGCATCGACATCGGCGCGAGTGTTGTAGACCGCGAAGGACGCACGCACCGTGCCGGCAATATCGAAATGATCCATCAGTGGCTGGGCGCAGTGATGGCCGACGCGCACCGCGATGCCAGCTTGGTCGAGAATGGTGCCCGAATCGTGCGGATGCACGCCGTCGATCAGGAACGAAATGATGCTGGCGCGCTCGGGCGCGGTGCCAACGAGTTGAATGTCGTTGAGGCCGCGCAAGCGCTCGAGCGCGTAGCCCAAAATATCGTCCTCATGGGCCAAGATGGCGTCGTGGCCGATGGCCGCGACATAGTCGATGGCCGCACCGAAGCCGACGGTGCCGGCAATGTTGGGGGTGCCGGCCTCGAACTTGTGTGGCAGCGCGGCATAGGTCGACCGGGCAATCGAGACCGTTTCGATCATGTCGCCGCCGCCTTGGTAGGGCGGCATGGCCTCCAGAAGGTCGGCCTTGCCATACAGCACGCCGATGCCGCTGGGACCGTAAAGCTTGTGGGCCGAAAAGACATAAAAGTCGCAATCGACATCTTGGACATCGACGCCGCGGTGGACGATGCCTTGGCAACCGTCGATCAACACCGGGATGCCGCGGGCATGGGCCGTCGCAACAACGTCCTTGATCGGTACAACGGTACCGATGGCGTTGCTGGCATGGGTGATGGCGACAATCTTGGTGCGCGGGGTGAGCATGTCCTCGAAGCGTTCGAACAAGAAGTCACCGGTCTCGTCGGTCGGCACCGCCCGCACCAGCGCGCCGGTTTTCTCGGCAATCATTTGCCACGGCACGATGTTGGAATGGTGCTCCAATGCGGTGATGAGTATCTCATCGCCCGGCTTGAGATTGGCGCCGCCCCAACTGGCGGCGACAAGATTGATCGCCTCGGTCGCGCCGCGCACGAAGATGATTTCTTTTGTTTCGCGGGCGTTGATGAAGGCGCGGACCTTTTCGCGGGTTGCCTCGTAGTTGTGCGTCGCGGTTTCGCTGAGGTAATGAACGCCGCGGTGGATGTTGGCGTATTCGGCCTCGTAGCAGTGACGCACGGCGTCGATGACGACTTGCGGCTTTTGCGCGCTGGCCGCGCTATCGAGAAACACTAGCGGTTTGCCGTGGACTTCGCGCGACAGAATCGGAAAGTCGGCGCGAATGCGCGCGACATCAAACAGATCGGGCGCCGGTTGGAGGCGGACTGGGCTAACCATCGGTACCCGCCAACCAGGTATCGACCAGCACCTCAAAACGGGCACGTTCCGCCTCGCCGTCGATTTCGTCGAGCGCGGCCTTAACAAAGGCCGATACCAGCAACCGCCGCGCGGTGGCGGTGTCGATGCCGCGCGCTTGCAGGTAAAACAACGCGTCCGCGTCGAGGTCGCCCGTGGTGGCGCCGTGCGAACATTTCACATCGTCGGCGTAGATCTCGAGTTCCGGCTTGGCGTCGATCTCGGCCTTGTCGGACAGTAGGAGCGCGTTGTTGAGCTGATGAGCGTCAGTCTTTTGCGCATCGCGGCGTACCGCGACCTTGCCTTGGAACACACCCCGCGCCGCATCGTCGAGCACGCCCTTGTAGACTTGCCGGCTGCTGCTGCCGCCGGCGGCATGATCGACCAGCGTGGTGATGTCGCCGTGTTGGTTGTCGCGCAACAGGTAGGTGCCGGCGACATCGAACGCGGCATCCGCACCGTTGATCGTCGCGGTCACCGATTGACGGGCAAGCCGCGCCCCGAACGCGCCGAGGAAGCCGCGGTAATGCGCACCACTCGCCAGGGCAACGCGGTCTTGGGCGAGGTGGAAGGCCGCAGCGCTTTCCTGTTGCACCTTGTAGCGGCGCAACGATGCGCCCTGCCCCATGACAATTTCGCTGACCGGGTTGGACCAGTACACGCCGTCGCCCACATGCGTTTCGACCACGGTCGCGGCGCTGCCCTGGCCCATGACGATGAGATTGCGCGGGTGCAAAGCGATTGGGCCCGACCCGCCGTCGGCGGCGAACACGATCTCGATGGTGGGCGCGACCTGCGCGCCGTCATCCAGGACCAACACATAGCCGTCCATCATGAAGGCCGCGTTGAGCGCGAGCAGCCCGTCGCCGTCGAGCGCCGAGACCCGCGCGATATGCGCTTTGAGCAAGTCGGTATGGGAGTCCAACGCCACGCTCATCGGCATCAGGTGGACGCCCGCGGGCAATCCAGTGAGCCGCGACAAGTCGGGCTCGATCCGGCCGTTGGCAATGACTAAGCGGACTGAGTTACGTGTGCCGATGGGCGCGACACGCTCACGCAGCGCCGCACCAATGGGGCCGTCCGGCGCGGCGAAGTCGGTGGTCGCGAGATCGCGCAGGTCGGTGTACTTCCACGACTCGACCCGGCGCGAGGGTAGCGACTGGTCGCGGAAACGCACCAAACCGTCGCGGCGCGCGGCCTGTAGCCAATCAATCGGGGCACCGGGCAAACCCGCGCGCGCGGCGTCGAACGTCGCGAGGAACGGGAAGTCTGCGGCGATCCGGCGAATGCTCATGCGGCTGCTGTCCCGAGCACGGCGTAGCCTTCTTTTTCAAGATCGAGGGCGAGCGATTTGTCGCCTGAGCGCACGATTTTGCCACCCGCCAGCACGTGCACGAAGTCCGGCACGACATAGTCGAGGAGGCGCTGGTAATGGGTAATCATCAGCATCGCCCGGCCCGGATCGCGCAATGCGTTGATGCCGTCGGCCACCGTCTTGAGCGCATCAATATCGAGGCCCGAGTCGGTTTCATCCAAAATCGCCAGCGCCGGTTCCAGCATCGCCATCTGTAGCATCTCGTAGCGCTTTTTCTCGCCGCCCGAAAAGCCAACATTGACAGCGCGGCGGACCATTTCGTCCGTCATGTCGAGTTGCTTTTGCTTTTCGCGGATCAGCTTGAGGAACTGCATCGCATCCAGCTCCTTTTCGCCGCGATGTTTGCGGATCGCGTTATAGGCGGTCTTCAAGAACGTCGTGCCGGCGACCCCCGGAATTTCGACCGGGTACTGAAAGGCCAAGAAAATCCCCTCGCGCGCCCGGATCTCCGGCGCCAACGCGATGAGGTCGGCGCCCTTGTACATGACCGAGCCTTGGGTCACGTCGTAGCCGTCGCGGCCCGCCAGGACATACGACAGGGTGCTCTTGCCCGAGCCGTTGGGGCCCATGACGGCGTGCACCTCGCCCGCGTTGATGGTGAGATTGATGCCCTTGAGCACTTCCTTGCCATTGACGGCGGCGTGCAGGTCTTTGATTTCAAGCATGACTGTCATGAGTTCTTTTCCGAATTAACCGACGCTGCCTTCGAGACTGATGCCCACGAGTTTTTGCGCTTCGACCGCAAATTCCATCGGCAGTTCTTGCAGCACCTGACGGCAAAACCCGTTGACGATGAGGGTCGTTGCGTCCTCGGCCGAGAGCCCGCGTTGGCGGCAATAGAGCAATTGATCGTCGCTGATCTTTGAGGTCGTCGCTTCGTGTTCGACCTGCGCTGTTTTGTTGCGGACCTCGATATAGGGCACCGTGTGGGCGCCGCATTTCTCGCCGATCAGCAACGAATCGCACTGGGTGAAATTGCGCGCGCCGGTGGCGCCCGGCATGACCTTTACCAGGCCGCGGTAGGTGCTTTCGGCGTGACCGGCTGAGATACCTTTTGAAATGATCCGGCTTTTTGTGTCCTTGCCCATGTGGATCATCTTGGTGCCGGTGTCGGCCTGCTGGAAGTTGTTGGTGATTGCGATCGAATAGAACTCGCCCACCGAATTGTCGCCTTGCAAGATGCAACTCGGATACTTCCAGGTGATGGCTGATCCGGTCTCGACCTGGGTCCACGAAATCTTTGAATTGCGGCCGCGGCAGGCGCCGCGCTTGGTGACGAAGTTGTAGATGCCGCCCTTGCCGTTTTCGTCACCCGGATACCAGTTCTGCACGGTCGAGTATTTGATCTCGGCGTCATCCAACGCGATCAGTTCAACGACCGCGGCGTGGAGTTGATGCTCGTCGCGCATCGGCGCGGTACAGCCTTCGAGGTAGCTGACGTAAGAGCCCTTGTCGGCAATGATCAACGTGCGTTCAAACTGCCCGGTCTGCGCAGCGTTAATGCGGAAGTAGGTCGATAGTTCCATCGGGCAGCGCACCCCTTCGGGCACGTAAACGAAAGACCCGTCGGTAAACACTGCCGAATTCAAGGTTGCGAAGAAATTATCCGCAACGGGAACCACACTGCCGAGATATTTCTTCACAAGCTCGGGGTGCTTTTGCACCGCCTCGGAAATCGGACAGAAGATTACGCCGTGCTTGCTGAGTTCTTCTTTGAAAGTGGTTGCCACCGAGACGCTGTCAAACACGGCGTCAACGGCAACGCCGGCGAGCATCATCTGTTCTTGCAGCGGAATGCCGAGTTTGTTGTAGGTCTCCAACAGCTTGGGATCGACTTCGTCGAGGCTGTTGAGGGTCTCTTGTTGTTTGGGCGCGGAGTAATAGTAGGAATCTTGGTAGTCGATCTTCGGGTAATTCACCTTGGCCCAGGTCGGCTCTTCGTCGGCCTTGTCGAGCCACTGGCGAAACGCCTTGAGGCGCCACTGCAGCAGCCAATCGGGCTCATCTTTTTTGGCCGAGATGAAACGAACGGTGCTTTCGTCCAACCCTTTTGGCGCGGTATCGGATTCGATGTCGGTGACGAAACCGTACTTGTAGCGTTCGGTTGTCGCGGCGCCGATGGTTTCGCTTTCGCTGATGTTGGCCATGCGTGTTGTCCGATCAGGCGTTAAGGCTGGTGTCTGGAGCGACGGCCATCGGCGGCAGCGCCGGTTCAAGCACGTCAGCCAGGGTGAGGTCGTCGAGCACGCGGCGGATCGCGGCGGAGACGACGTTCCACCGGCCTGCGATGGCACAGTGGCTCTCGTGTTCGCAAGTATTGCCGCCGGTATCGAGGCAGTCGGTTAACGCCAATTCGCCTTCGAATGCCGCGAGCACGTCGGAGAGCCGGACATTGTCGGGCGTGCGGTCCAACCTGTAGCCGCCGTAACGCCCGCGCTCGGCGGTAACAATGCCGACCTCGGTGAGGCGGTGAAGGAGCTTGCTTACCGTGGGCGCAGGCAGCCCGGTGGCGAGCGCCACATCGGCGGTATTGCGGTTACCGAGCGGCTGGCGCGCCATGTGGTGCAAGACCACCACGGCATAATCTGTCATACGGCTGAGACGGAGCATGGGCTAATCCTGAACTATCTAATCCTGATTAGATTAGTCTGACTTTAATTAAGGCGGAAAATAGGGAGATTCAAGGCGTCTCGCAACTGGTTTTGCTGGATATCACATGATTCTTGGCTAGCGCCGCTTTCCCTGGGCCGGACGAGCGGTCATAAGTCGGCCCATGGCTCTTCTCGACGGGCAAAACCGCGGCAATCCGCCGCCGCGCCAGCCCATGCTCAATCTGCCTCCGGCTGTCTTGGCCCTGATCGGCGCCAATGTCGTGGTGCACCTGGCGGTTTTGATCCTACCGCGCGAGGCGCTGGGCTGGGTTCTCGTCCATTTTGCCTTCATTCCGATCCGCTACAGCATCGAAGGCCTGGGCGGCTGGCCGGCTTGGGCCGGCCCGGTGACCTACCAGTTTCTGCACGGCGGCTGGCTGCACTTGGGGATCAATATGGTGATGCTGGCGGCGTTTGGATCGGCCTTGGAGCGCACGGCCGGGGTGCGGTCCATGGTGATCCTTTATCTGGCCACCGGTGTGGCCGGTGCGTTTGTCCATTTTGCGCTGTTTCCGGGCAGCAACATCCCGGTTGTTGGGGCATCGGGCTCGATCAGCGGCCTATTCGGCGCGGTGCTGTGGTTGATGGCACGGCCCGACCGATTCGGCCGCCGCAGCATACGGTTCTGGCCCGCCGCGTTGATATGGATCGGGTTCTCGGTGGTGATCGGCTTTACGGGCATGCCCGGCGTCGCCGACGGCCAGATCGCTTGGGCCGCGCATATCGGTGGGTTCGTGGCCGGGATCGCCATCATGATGGTCATGTTGGCGATCGCCAAAGCCCGGGCTCGCCGTTAGGCGCGGGTCGCGGTCAGGAACCCTCGATCAAGCAATCAACCAACGCCTTGGCCAAGTCAGTCATTAGGACGAAATACAGGTTGGGGCCGGGCGTTAGGTCTGCGCCTAGAAGGTCGGTGACGGCGGCCCGCGCGGCGGTGCCGGCAATCACGGTTTTGATGACATCGGGTTTGACCTGGGGTTCGGCGAAGACGCAGGCCACGCCGGAGTCGGCGATGCGCGTCTGGATCTCGCGCAAGCGGCGCGCGCCGGGTTTGCGGTCGGGCGACACCGTGATCGCACCGGCGACAGTCAGTCCGTAACGGCTTTCGAGATATTGGTAGGCGTCATGGAACACGATGAACGGCCGATCCTTCACCGCGGCGAACTGGTGCACCAACGCGGTGTCGAGCGCATCGAGACGGGCCAGCGTTTGGTCGCCGTTGGCGCGGTAGGTGGCGGCGTTGGTAGGATCGATCGCACTCAGTGCCGCGACCGTTAACGCGACGATCGCACGCGCATTGGCGGGGTCGAGCCACAGGTGGGCGTCAGCGCCTTCATGGTCTTGATGACCGTGGCCATCGCTGACGCCGCCGGTGCGCGCGGCGAGGACGTTGATTTCATTTGCGGTCATCAACGTGATCACGCGCTGGCCCGGGCTCGGATCGCGCAGGGCGCGCGCGAGAAAGGTTTCAAGGTCTGGGCCGACCCAAACCACCAGATCCGCTTGCTGCACGGCCCGGGCATCTGAGGGCGCCATCGCATAGCCGTGCGGCGACGCACTGCCCCGCACGATGAGCGCTGGGACGCTGACCCCGGCGGCGACCGAGGCGACGAGACTGTGAATCGGCGGAATGGAGACAGCGATCCGCGGTGCAGCGGCGGCCGGCGACGGTGCGTACCAGACAAGCGACACCGCAAAAGCTAGGGCGAGCCAACAAGATCGGTGGCCCGCGCCACACCGCGCCATGGTATGAAGCATCATTGGTCGAGATTATGTTATAACATAACGTATGTCAACGCTCGGATTCGAAACCCACAACCATACGCGCTGCATCCGCGATGCGGTCGGCGCCGCCGAGGCGGTCTGTCAGTCCCGTGGGCTGCGCTTCACGGCGTTGCGGCGACGGGTTCTGGAGTTGATATGGCAAAGCCATCGGCCAGCCGGTGCTTACGACCTGCTCGACCGACTTAAAGAGGAGCGACTTGGTGCGGCGCCGCCAACGGTATACCGGGCCTTGGATTTTCTATTGGCGCACGGCCTTATCCATCGCCTTGAATCGCTCAACGCCTTTGTCGGTTGCCCGCATCCGCAGGCCCCACACGACTCGCAGTTCCTGATTTGCACCAGTTGCCACCGCGTGGCCGAACTGAGTGACACGAACATCGCGCGCCGTATTCAGACCAAAGCAACCGGCGCCGGGTTCCAACCGCAGCGGCAGACGCTTGAGGTCAGCGGCACGTGTGACGCGTGCGCGGGCGCACCATGAACATCACACCGGCGCAACCCACCACACACGACACGCTGATCGACGCGCGCGGGCTGATAAAGCACTACGGCGGGCATACGGTGATCGATTCGGTCGACCTGACGTTACGCCGCGGCGAGCTGACCACGCTGATCGGGCCCAACGGATCGGGCAAGACGACACTGGTCCGTCTGCTGCTGGGTCTGGAACGACCCAACGCGGGCACCGTCACCGCACCGCCGGACCTTCGCATCGGCTATGTCCCGCAGCGCATCCATGTCGATGAGTCCATGCCGATCACGGTGCGCCGGTTCCTGGCATTGGGCGGTGCCCGCGCGAGCGGCATCAAAACGGCATTGGACGAGGTCGGCGCGCAGCATGTCTTGAACGCCCCACTGCAAACCATTTCGGGCGGTGAAATGCGCCGCGTCTTGCTGGCGCGCGCCCTGCTGCGCGACCCGGACCTGTTGGTCCTGGACGAACCGACCGCCGGCGTCGACCTCAACGGCCAGTCCGAGCTCTACGATCTAATCAACGCGGTTCGGCGCCAGAAGAACTGTGCGGTGTTGCTGATTTCGCATGACCTGCACATCGTGATGGCAGCGACCGATCATGTTGTGTGCCTCAACCATCATGTGTGTTGCAGTGGCGCGCCGGACGCGGTGAGCGCGCATCCCGAATACCTTGCGCTGTTCGGCCCGAAAGCCGCCCATACCCATGCGGTGTACACGCACGACCATGACCATGCGCACACCGTGGCCGGCGATGTCGTGCCGCTGGCGGACGACGCGTCGTGACGTGGTCACTCGATGATTTTGTCGTCCGCGCGCTGATCGCCGGGATCGGTGTGGCCCTGGTCGCGGGGCCGTTGGGGTGTTTCATCATTTGGCGGCGCATGGCGTTTTTCGGCGCGACGATGTCGCACGCGGCGCTGCTCGGCGTCTCGCTCGCATTCCTGCTCAACATCAATGTCACGTTGGGAATTATCGGCGCGTGCACGGTGACGGCGCTGATTTTGCTGTCGCTAATGCGGCTGCGCGTTCTGCCGAGCGACACTTTGCTGGGGTTGCTGGCGCACGCGTCGTTGGCGCTCGGGCTGGTGGCCATTTCGTTTCAAGATACCTTGCGCATCGATCTATTGAGCCTGTTGTTCGGCGACATCTTGTCGGTATCGCGCGGCGACCTGGGGTGGATTCTCGGCGGCGGCGCGGTTGCGCTGGCTGCGTTGGCCCTCATCTGGCGCCCCCTGTTGTCGGCGACCGTTCACGAGGAACTAGCGCAAGTGGAGGGCGTCAGGGTGCGCCTAGTCCAGGCCGCGTTCGTCTTGGTGATGGCCGTTGTCGTTGCCATTGCGATGAAGATCGTGGGGCTCTTGTTGATTATTTCACTGCTGTTGATCCCGCCCGCCGTTGCACGGCGTTTTGCGACAACGCCGGAAGTGATGGCCTTTGTTGCCGCCTTGGTTGGCGTGCTGTCCGTTATTGGCGGCATCGAGGCATCGCTGGTCTGGGACACACCGGCGGGACCGTCTATTGTCACGGCGGCAACCGTTCTGTTTGTGATCTCGTTGCCGCTATCGAGCGCGATCTGGCATGCGCTGTTCAGGAAACCGAAGAAGGCCCATCATCATGACCACTGACTTTCGCGCGGCCGCCGCCGACATTACCGATATTCTGGGTCTGAGCACGCCACCGCTCGCCATCAGCTTTCACGCCACGGCCGTTGCCGGCGTCGCGGGTTTTGGCGGCACCCATCCCGCCGCGACGGACGGCGGGCGTACCGGCGCGGTCGCCGCTGGTTGTGTCTTTTGGGTTAAAGCTGCCGAGCGCACCTTCGGTACCGTCGCAGCCGATCACGGCAACTGCAGCGTGGGCTCATTGACTCACGGTTTTCGCACGTTGGAGGACGTCGCCGGCAACGAGGACGTCGCCGCGCTGGTCGGTGCCGAATGGGTCTCGCCCGACATGTTTCCCAAAATCCCCACGGTAAGCGAGAAGCCGGCGCAGGTCGTCTATGGGCCATTGGCCGAAACGCCCGTTGCGCCCGATGTCGTGTTTCTACGCCTGAACGGCAAACAAGCGATGATGCTGCACGACGCCTGTCCCGATATTCGGTTCGAGGGCAAGCCGCAATGCCACGTCATTCCTATCGCCAAAGACCAAGGCAAGATCGCGCTCAGCGTCGGATGCATGTTGAGTCGCGTGCGCACCGGGATGTCCAATAACGACATGACGTGCGCGATTCCTGCCGCACGGATCAATGAGGTGATCGCCGCGCTTCGGACGGCGGCCGCGGCAGACCGGCAAGTGGCGGCCTACGCCGCGCAGGACGCCAAGCGCTTCGCCTGAGCGGTCGCAGTAAACTGGCGCGCGGCGCCGAGCGTGGACCATATCGAGACACCATCGGGCAAAGGCGCCGGCGACGAGAACTTTCCGGTGGGATCGTGGCTGCTGCCCAAAGCGTTGCGCCCGCATGTCACGGTCTTTTACCGGTTTGCCCGCGGCGCCGATGACATTGCCGACAATCCCGAACTGGCGCCGGACGACAAACTGGCGCGGCTGGACCGCCTTGCCGCCGCCCTGCGCGGCGAGACGCGAGACGATCCCGCGGCAGCCATTGCGCACCGGATGCGCGAATCGCTGGCGACGACCGGGGTTAGCGCGCGCCATTGCCTCGATATCCTGGATGCATTCCGCCAAGACGCGACTATGCGCCGTTATGCGGATTGGGACGCGTTGATGGGGTATTGCGCGCGATCGGCTAATCCGGTTGGGCGCTACCTGCTCGACCTGCACGGCGAGGATAGCGCCGGCTATGCAGCCTCCGACGCGTTGTGCAGCGCGCTACAGATCATCAATCACCTGCAAGACGCGCAAGACGATTTCCGCAGCCTCGACCGGGTGTATGTGCCGCAAAATTGGCTTGCCCACGAGGGGATCGACGCCAGCGCTTTGGAGGCCGCGAGGAGCGACGCGCGTCTGCGCCGGGTTTTCGACCGATGCCTCGATGGGGTGGACGATCTGCTGGTTCGCGCCCGCCCGCTGCCGGTCGTCTTGCGCAGTGGGCGTCTTGCCCTTGAGGCGGCGGCGATCTGGTCGGTGGCACACCATCTTGCCGCAGCGCTTCGCCGGCGCGACCCCATTGCCGGGCGTGTAGCGCCGTCGCGCGCGGCGTTTACCCTGCATGCCGGCGCGGGTGTTTTGAGTGCAATGCTCCGCCGCAGCTTGGCAAGGCGTCCACACAAACGCATCGCCACGCGAAACCCATGACGAATTCACAAGCAGATTTGCGCCGCACCGCGCGCAACCACGTGCGGGGCGTGGTTGATCGCTCGGGCAGTTCATTTGGCTGGAGCATGCGCACCCTGCCGCCCGCACAACGCGAAGCGATGTACGCGGTCTACGCGTTTTGCCGTGAGGTCGACGACGTTGCCGACGAACCCGGCGACCCGGTCGCACGTGCGCACGAATTGGAGAACTGGCGCACCGAAATCGACGCGGTGTATGCGGGATCGCCAACCCGTCCGACGGGGGTTGCACTCGCGGGCGCCGTAAGGACCTTCGGCTTACCCAAGGACGCCTTCGGCGCGATTATCGACGGCATGGCGATGGACTTGCGCGGCGACATGACCGCGCCAACCGAAGCGGTCTTGGGCCAATACTGCGACCGGGTCGCGGGCGCGGTGGGGCGGTTGTCCCTCACCATTTTCGGCGGCGCCGATCGTGTCGCGGACGAGCTCGCCCATGCGTTGGGCGAAGCGCTGCAGTTCACCAACATCCTGCGCGACCTCGGCGAAGACGCACAATTGGGCCGTCTGTATTTGCCGCGCGAACGACTACGGGCGCACGGCATCGTGTCCTACGATCCCGCCACGGTACTGGCGCACCCCAACATCGGCATAGTGTGCGCAGAGGTGGCGCGGCTCGCGCGTCAGCGATTCGCCGAGAGTGCCGCGCTGGTCGCGCGCGCTGAGTCGCGGCTCAAACCGGTGCGTATGATGATTGCGGTCTATGAGGGCATCTTGAGCGGGCTTGAGCGTCGCGGCTGGGACAATCCGGGCGCGCCTTATCACATGCCTCGCCACACCAAGTTGTGGATCGCGTTGCGTCACGGCATTTTCTGATGGGGCATTTTCATGTGGTCGGTGCGGGGTTGGCCGGGCTCGCCTGTGCAGTTGCGCTGAGCCGCGCGGGACGCCCCGTAACACTTTATGAGGCCGCACCGCAGGCCGGCGGTCGGTGCCGGTCATACTTTGACGACCACCTCGGGCGCACCATCGACAACGGCAACCACTTGTTGATGAGCGGCAATACGGTTGCGCTGGCGTTCGTGGACACCATCGGTTCGCGCGACACGCTGACCGGACCCGACCGGGCCGAGTTTCCGTTTGTCGATTTGCGGACGAACCAGCGCTGGGTGGTGCGACCCGGCGCGAGCCCCCTGCCCTGGTGGTTGCTGGTGCCTTCGAGGCGCGTGCCACAGACCCGGCTGGCCGATTATCGATCCGGGTTGGGTCTGCTTTTTGCCGGCTGCGCCGCCACGGTGAACGAGGTGTTCGATCCAGCCGGCGCGCTGTACCAACGGTTTTGGGAACCGTTGGCGGTGGCGGCACTGAACTGCGATCCGACCGAGGGCGCGGCGGCCCTATTGCGACCGGTGCTGCTCCGCACGTTCGGGCGCGGGGCCGCCTATTGCCAGCCGCTGGTTGCGGCGCGCGGCCTTTCTGAAACCTTCGCCGATCCGGCTGTGCGATTCATTGAGGCGCATGGCGGCACGGTTTGTTTTGGTGCGACCTTGCGGGCGACCGAGTGGCGCGACGATACGCCCATCGCGTTGCGTTTTGACTCCGAATCCGTACCCATCGCAAGCGGTGACCGCGTCGTTCTTGCTGCGCCGCCAACGGCGGTACAACGCCTGCTGCCAGGGCTAACGGTGCCGGAAGGATCGAACGCCATCGTCAACGCGCATATGCGCTTTGACGGGCCCGTCGATTGGCCGTGGCGCGCACCGTTGGCCGGACTGATCGGCGGCACCGCGCAATGGATCTTTCACCGTGACGACATTGTCAGCGTCACGGTCAGTGCGGCGGATGCGTTGGCCGAACAACCTAGTGAGGACATCGCCGCAATTCTTTGGCAAGACGTGGCGCGGGCGCTGGGCCGATCCGACGTGACGCCGCCGGCCATTCGCGTGGTCAAAGAAAAGCGCGCGACATTTCACCAGACCCCGGCGCAAGTGGCGCGGCGGCCCGGACCGCGGACGCGTTGGCCGGGTGTTTTTCTGGCGGGCGACTGGACCGATACCGGGCTGCCAGCGACGATCGAAGGCGCGATTCTGAGCGGCGAGCGCGCTGCCCGCGAGGCGATGACTAGCCGGTAGCGCATACGCGCGATCAGGCGCGGGCGGGCGTCTCGAGCGTTTCGTTGTAGCCCAATGCCTGGAGCACGGTGGCGACGATCTGCGGCGCGTTGAGTCCGGCGAGGTCGTATTGCTTTTCGGGTTTGTCGTGGTCGATGAAGAAATCCGGCAGGCACATCGGGCGGAATTTCACGCCCGACTCGAGCAGGCCTTCACGGGCGAGGAAGTGCGTCACCAACGTCGCGAAGCCGCCCATCGAGCCGTCTTCGATGGTAATCAGCACTTCGTGTTCCGCGGCCAAGCGGCGCGCGATGCTTTCGTCAAACGGTTTGGCGAACCGTGCGTCGACCACCGTCGTAGACAAGCCGCGCGCGCCCAATATCTCCGCCGCTTTGAGCGATTCATGCAACCGGGTGCCGTAGGACATGATCGCAACCTTGGTGCCTTCGCGGACGACGCGGGCTTTGCCGATCGCCAATGGGGTGCCCTTGTCGGGTAGTTCGACGCCCATCGATTCGCCGCGCGGATAGCGGATCGCCGACGGTCCGTCGTCGATCTGCGCCGCGGTCGCGACCATGTGCATGAGTTCAGCCTCGTCGCTGGGCGCCATCAGCACAAAGCCCGGCAAGCTACCGAGGAATGCAATGTCGTAGGAGCCTTGATGGGTAACACCGTCAGCACCGACCATGCCGGCACGGTCCATCGCAAAGCGGACCGGCAAACGCTGGATTGCCACATCGTGGACGACTTGATCGTAAGCGCGTTGCAAGAAGGTCGAGTAGATCGTGGCAAAGGGTTTCAACCCGTCGGCCGCCATCCCGGCGCAAAAGGTCACGCCATGCTGTTCGGCAATGCCAACATCGAACGAGCGATTGGGAAACCGTTCGGCGAATTTGTCGATGCCGGTGCCGGTGGGCATCGCCGCGGTAATGGCGACGATGCGGTCGTCCTGCTCGGCCTCGGCGATGAGCGCTTTGGCGTAAACATTTGTGTAGGACGGCGGTCCGCCTGTCGCCTTGACCTGTTGGCCGGTGACGACATCGAATTTCGAAACCCCGTGATACTTGTCGGTGGCGCTCTCCGCGGGCTCGTAGCCCTTGCCTTTTTGCGTGACGACATGGACGAGGATGGGCCCCTCACCGCGCGAGTCTTTGGCGTTGCGCAACACCGGCAGCAGGTGGTCGAGATTATGACCGTCGATCGGGCCGACGTAGTAGAAGCCCAATTCCTCAAACAGCGTGCCGCCGGTCAGCATGCCGCGGGCATATTCTTCGGCGCGGCGCGCGGCATTTTCGAAGGGGCGCGGAAACTTCTTGGCGAGCAATCGGCCGAGATGACGCATCGAGCGATACGGTTTGGCGGAAATAAGACGCGCGAGATAGGCGCTCATCGCACCGACAGGCGGCGCAATCGACATGTCGTTATCGTTGAGGATGACGATCAGCCGGCTTTTGGCAGCGCCGGCGTTGTTCATTGCTTCGTACGCCATCCCGGCACTCATCGCGCCATCGCCGATCACGGCGACGACGTTATTGTCGGCGCCGCGCAAATCGCGGGCGACGGCAAAGCCGAGGGCAGCCGAGATCGAGGTTGAACTATGCGCCGCGCCGAACGGGTCGTATTCGCTCTCGCGCCGGCTGGTGAAACCCGACAGGCCCCCACCTTGGCGCAGCGTGCGAATGCGATCGCGACGACCGGTCAAAATTTTGTGCGGATACGCCTGATGCCCGACATCCCAGAGGATTTTGTCGTCCGGCGTGTTGAAGAGGTAATGCAACGCGACCGTGAGTTCGACGACGCCGAGACCCGCGCCGAGGTGGCCGCCGGTATTCGAGACCGCGTCGATCATTTCCTGGCGCAGTTCGTCGGCCAGCTGCCGTAGCTGGTTTTCCTTCAATTGCCGAAGATCGGCCGGTAGTGCGACCGTATCTAAGAGTGGCGTTTTGCTGTCGTTTTGGCTCACCGTGATCCCTCTTGCTTGACAGCACCGTCGCGCGCCGCGGCGCTGACCAAGGCGACAAATACGTAGACTGCTGGACGCCGTCAGTCGAGGGCGATTTCCGGTGCCTTTGGGCGCAGTCGGCCCACCGCACAGGTGGCGCCCACGTCGATTCACCCCGCGCACCGGTGGCATCGGCGGATGCTGCGGGTTCGGTGCTGCCCCACGCCATGCAATAATCGAGGCGTATTCGCCGGACTCCGCGTTGTTGGTCGGCAAACGTTAACGAATGGCACGTTCGTGAGGACCCTGATATCTCGGAAATGGGCATGTTTTTACGGTTCTTAGCGCACAGGTCGCGGTTTTGGGTGGTCGCGGCGTTTCTTGTTGCGACCCCGGGGATCGCCGCCGCAGCCGATGCGGCCAGCGGGGGCGCGACGACCCGTACGGTGGCCAATGGGAACGCGTTTTCCTCGCCAGCGCGCAACCTGCCGCCGCAATGGCGACAACGCTTTTTCGACGGCAATCAGATTTTCAACGCGCCGTGGGCCGCACCGCCCAACGCCGATACACCGTTCGTTGGCTTGAGCCCGACCTTCAACGCTGTGTCCTGCGCCGGATGCCACCCGCGGGACGGCCGCGGCGCCCCGCCCGTAAATGCGGGTGACGCAATGACGAGCATGTTGGTGCGGATCAGTATCGCCGGGACCAGCGAGACGGGCGGGCCCTTGGCGCACCCGTCGTTGGGTTTGCAGATCAACGATAAGTCGGTGGCAGGCGTGCCGAGCGAAGGCGCGGTGGGCGTTTCATACCATGAGGTTGCGGGACGCTACGGCGACGGGGCGCCATTCTCGCTGCGCCAACCACGCTATGACTACAGCCCCCCTGACGGCCTTACCAGTGATGACGCCATCCTGATGTCGCCGCGTGTTGCCCCTGCCGTGTTCGGCTTGGGCCTGCTCGAAGCAATCGCGGAAAGCGACATCGTCGCACGGGCGGACCCAGACGACCGTGACCGCGATGGTATTTCGGGGCGGGCCAACCGGGTGTGGGATGCAACCGCCGGTGCCGCGCGGCTCGGGCGGTTCGGCTGGAAAGCAAACGTCGGCAGCTTGCGCGATCAAAATGCCGGCGCCTTCCTAGGCGACATGGGCATTACCACCGATGTCTTTCCGACCGAGAATTGCCCGCCCGCGCAGCGCGACTGTCTGCGCATCGCGGCGCGCACGAGCGGTGTCGAAGCCGACGCACAACGCCTCGACGATTTGACGTTCTATATGGAAAGCGTCGCCGTGCCGGCGCGGCGCCGAGTTGACGATCCCGTTGTGGGGCGCGGCGAGGCGTTGTTTTCGCAAATCGGCTGCGCGGCGTGCCATACGCCCCACGTCGTCACCGGCGATCACGCCAACCGGATTGTCGCCGGCCAGACCATCCAACCGTTCACCGACCTGTTGTTGCACGACATGGGCGACGACCTAGCCGACGGGCGACCGGATTTTCTGGCGAGCGGCGCGGAGTGGCGGACGCCGCCGCTGTGGGGCTTGGGACTGATCGAAACGGTCAACGGCCACGCGTTTCTGTTGCATGACGGCCGCGCGCGCGGCATCGCCGAGGCCATCCTGTGGCACGGCGGCGAGGCCGCGGACGCGCGTGAACGATTTCGCACCCTGCCCGCCGACAGCCGCGAGGACTTGATCACGTTCTTGCGCTCGCTCTAGGCACGCATAGGCCGAGCGCGGTTGCGAGACTGGGCGGGATCGGCTGTTATCGGCAACTTCTCTGAGTGGAGTTCAATCCGTGGCGTTAGACCCCGAAACCTTTGACCAGTTGCGCGACAACGTGCGCCGATTCGTGCGCGAGCGGCTGGTGCCCCACGAAGCGGCTGTCGACGAGGCCAATGAGATCCCGGCGGCGGTGATTGAGGAGATGCGCGGGCTCGGCCTATACGGCCTGACAATTCCGCCCGAATTCGGCGGGCTCGGTCTGAACAGCGCAGAAGAAGTACAGATCGCATTCGAGTTGGGCTGGACCTCGCCCGCGTTTCGCTCGGCCTTCGGCACCAACGTCGGGATCGGCTCGCAAGGTATCGTGTTGGACGGCACCGACGCGCAACGGCAACACTATCTGCCGCGTTTGGCGAGCGGCGAGATCACCAGTTCATTCGCCTTGACCGAGCCCGATTCGGGGTCCGACGCGGGCGCCTTGCGCACAAGCGCGCGGCACGACGGTGACGACTACGTTATCAACGGGACCAAGCGGTTTATCACCAATGCACCGCGAGCCGGTCTTTTTACGCTGATGGCGCGCACCAACGCGGACGAGAAAGGCGCGCGCGGGGTGTCGGCATTCCTGGTCGAGGCGCCGCGACCGGGTCTGAGCATCGGCAAACCGGATCGCAAGATGGGCCAGCACGGCAGCCTAACGGCCGACGTTGTATTTGCAGACTGCCGGGTGCCGGCGAGCGCGCTGCTGGGCGGCGTCGAGGGTCAAGGGTTCAAGACGGCGATGAAGGTGCTGGACCGCGGGCGTTTGCATATTGCGGCCGTCGCGAGCGGCGTGGCCGAGCGGCTGATCCACGATTCGACCCGCTACGCCATCGAGCGCCAGCAATTCGGCAAACCGATTGGCGAGTTTCAACTGGTTCAAGCCATGCTGGCCGATAGCCGCACCGAGAGTTACGCCGCGCGCACGATGATCATGGACGCGGCGCGGCGGCGCGATGCGTGCGAAGACGTCACCGAGGACATCGCGTGCTGCAAACTGTTTGCCAGTGAAATGGTTGGTCGCGTCGCCGATCGCGCGGTGCAGATTCACGGCGGATCGGGGTATATCGCCGATCATGGGATTGAGCGGTTCTACCGCGATGTGCGGTTGTTTCGTCTATACGAGGGCACCAGCGAAATTCAGCGCATCATTATCGCGCGCAGCATGATCAAACGGGCGAGCGCCTAACCCGCCATCAGGCCTTGCGGGTCGGTCAATCGGAACCGCTGGCCGTATTCTTTTTCGTAATCGACCAACTGCGTCAGCGTGCCGGGCTTGCCGGCGAGCATCTCGGTCAGTTCGGCAGTGGTGCGCGCGTCCGTTAAAAAGGCGAACGTCGCCGCGGGCTGCCGTGCCGGGAATCGGCTGGAATGCCAGGTGCCCTTCCACATCATCACGCCCTGCGCGCCGTCGATATAGAACGCGCGAAAATCGCGCGTCGTAGGGATCGCGGCTGGATCGTTGGGGTCGGTCGGGGCGGCAAACACCGTGACCGACGCGTCGTTGTTGAGCGGGATAAAGGATTGCGTCACAGCGAAGTGCCGTTCGACAAGGGAGAATTCCAACACGGGCTGATAGTCGAACCGCGCAAAGTGCAGTTCCATTGTGCCGTCGATCTCGAAATCAACGCCCCAGGTGGTGGCGTTACCGCCTTGGAACAACGGCGGCTCGTTGCGCGCACCGATGACTTGGCCAAAGGGGGCAAAGGCCTCAGGCGTCAATGGCTCAATGGGAATGTCGATCAAGTCGCTCATGGGATTTCTCCAGTCTACAGTAGGCCGGCCTCGCGGGCCGGTTGTTGAATCAAATCGTGGAAGCGCGATAACTGGTGTGAGTAGCCGACCGCGGACCGGCCGACCACGTTGATCATCCCCGCCATGCCGCACAGGATGAAGAGGTGCCGCACGGTGAGAAAGAACGGCAATAGCGCGCGTTCATCGGCGCTGAGTGGGCGTACAGCGTTGTAGCCATCCAGGAACGCAGCGTTGATGTCGGGTGCGACGCCGAGATAGTCGTTACGCCACACGAAATGCATCAATTCCTTGGCGAAAAAGTCGGCGCCGCAATTGTCCCAGTCGAGAAACGTCAACCGCCCGTCGTCGGCAAGGAAGATGTTGTGGGTGTGAATGTCGCCGTGGCAGGCGCCGTAAGGCACCACCAGTCCCTCCAGCCGCGCCGAAGCGCGCTCAATGAGCGCGGCATAGAGTTTTCCCTCGACCGAGTCCGCACCGACCATCGTCATCAGCGCAGGACGATTGCGGGCCATGAATGCCGGCGAGTTGACATCGACTGGCGCGGGCGGCTGAAAGCTCTCAGCAACACCGTGCATGCGCGCAACGATACCGCCGAGACGATGCGCGTCGTCCGGTGTGCCGTGACGGGCCATCGGCGCGCCATCGGCCCATGTAAAAAGCGAGAGATGGCGTGGGCCTTCGGGCGCAAGAACGGTGATGAAGTCATCGCCCGCGCGCGTCGCTACCGGTGCGGCGGCATCTAGCCCGTGGTTCGCGTGAAAGCGGATGAGCGCCATTTCATAGCGAACTTGATCCTCGGTACGGAACTTGTGGCGCAAGACGCGCGCCGCGCAGCGATGTTGGCCCACGCGCACGAGGTAGACATCGTTGACGCCGCGCGACATCAACTCGGCATATACCGGGCCGCCGAGGTCGTAATCGACGCCGATTGCCTCGGCGAGGGCATCGGCGCGCAAGATGCTGTGGGTGATCGGTATTTCGGGGATCGTCGTCATCGCGCTAGTCTAACGCGCCGGGCGGGCCGGCGGCGATTCACCAGCGGCGGGACAGACCATGCCTTACGTCGAGACCGAGAAAGCGCAGCTGTACTACGAACTCCAGGGCGACCCCGGGCCGGTCGTCACGCTGGCCCATGGTGGCGGCGGCAACATGCTGGAATGGTTTCATCAAATGCCCGCGTTGCTTGCGGGCTACCGCGTGCTGCTGTTCGATCAACGCGGTTGGGGCCGCTCTACCTGCGCCGTCGATGACATGCAATTCCGCTATTTTCCGACTGACGCCCTTGCCGTGATGGACGCGGCCGGGGTCGAGCGCACAGCCATCGTCTCGCATGCGATTGGCGGTTGGACCGCGCTAGCCACCGCGATCGCCGCGCCTGAGCGTGTTGCCGGCATCGTCATGTCGGCGAGCGGTGGCGGGATTTTGTCGGACGGTATCTTACGGGTGTTTCGCGAGGGGCCGGGCCGCGTGGTTGGCGAGCGCGGCAAGATCCATCAGGTGATTACGGCGCCGGACTTTCCCGCGCGCGAACCCGCGTTGTTTTTCCTGATGCAGCAGATCGCCACGTTGAACCAGGACGTCGGTGCGTTCATGAAGCGCTCGCTTGACCCGTCGAACGGCGTTACCCAAGAGCGCCTTAAGGGTTACACCGTTCCGACGTTGGTGATTGGGGGCAGCGAGAGCCGCATCATCCCGCCCGATGTGTTGCGCGACGCGAGCACGCAGATCCCTGGCGCCGAGTTTCAAGAAATCGCGGGCGCAGGGCATGCACCGCCGTTCGAGAAGCCGGCGGCGTTCAATGCCATGACCCTAGCGTTCCTCGCCCGGCACTTTCCGCCGCGCGGTTAAGCCGCCACAAACGTCCAGAAATAGCCGTCGGGCGCGCGGAACGAGAATGACCGGTTACCAAACTCGTCGGTGCGAACGGCCGTCACATCGGTTGCGCCGCCTGCCGTCACCTTGTCGCGCATCGCGGCAATTTCGGTGACGCGGTAAGTGTAGAGCGAAAACCCGAGGTTACCGGCCGCCGAGTCGGCAACGCGGTTCTCCCCTTGGGTATCCCCGGTGATGCGAAATATGCGCAGCTTGCCAGAGCGCTGCATGCCCGGTGGATCGCCCGGGCGCACATCGTCGAAGTCCGATTCGCGCAACAGCTCGCCGTCGGCGAGTGGCACGACCACCGCCGGCATCGAGCCTGCTCTGGCGAGATAGTCGACATCGTGACGGTGCAACGCGAGCACGTCTTCGTAGAAATCGAGTTTTGCGACGTCAGATTCGGCGATACACAAACCGACTTGGGTGAACTGACTGGCGCGAAACCGGCAGTCATTGTTGATGGCGCCAAAGTGCGGCAGGTCGTGGGCGTAGCGCTGCACTAGGACGTGCCGGCTGTGCGGTTGAAAGAAAATGAACTCGCGCTTGCAGCGGATTTCATCCTCGAACGGATTCTCGGTGCGGCCCGGTTCGTTGATGGGATGAAATATAGGGCCGATCGTGTATACGGGCTCGCCCCGCGCTTGCAATGCCGCGGCGAAGTTGGCGACTTGCATCACTTCGTTAGATTTAGCGACCGCCCAGCGGTTGCCGGGCGTGCGCAGCGGCACTAGGCCCAATCCGGGGCCGAGTGGCTTGTCCCACCGCATCAGTCGAACGAGGCTGTGATCGGCCTCCTGATGGAGCAAGCGCACCGATTCCAAGGCAGAGTCGACCCCGTAAAGGTGGCCGGCCTCGGCGGCGGTCAACCTGCCGCGCGGGCCCGGCCGGTAGCCAAACAGGGCCCAATAACGCATCGCGACGTCCAAATCGGGAACGCCGATTCCGACCTCGTACACCCCGCCAACAACGGCCGGTTCGGTCATTTTGAGCCTCGCTGCGTATGCGCCTTTGGCGCTCGTCCGACCTACGATAGCCTGAGACCATGCGCAAAGCCCACCGCACCACCCGCACCGCCGTGGCGGCACTACTATGCGCGTCGCTTTGGACGAGTGCGCAGGCGGCTGATGACAACGCTGCGATCGAAACGGTCTTGAGTAATGACAAGTATCAGCGCGCCCTGCCTCAAGAGCCAGGCGGCCTGGGCGACCGGTCGCGCGGTTCATCCGGTGGCGCCGGCCTACCCTCTTTGGGCAACGACGGCGCCGATGGCCGCACCCGATCCCGGCCCCGAGAGGCGAACCCCGATGACGCCACGTCGCGGGCGGCACCACCGCCGGCCGCGCGACCGCCGGCGCGACCGCCGCGTTCGACCGATTCGCCGCCAGACATTGAGCGCATTGGTAACGTCGTTCTGTGGACTGTCCTCATTGTCGTCGGCGCACTCTTTTCAGTTTGGTTGTTTCGTGTGTCGTCGGGCTTACGTCGCCGGCGGGGCAAAACAACCAGCCATTCGGTTGAACACGCCAAATCGCCCGAGCCAAACGAGACAGCGTCGGCCGATCCCACACCCCAGACCACGCGTATTCTGCCCGTCGTCCCGGCCCGACCACTGACTGAATGGGAGCGATTGGCTCAGGCCGGCGACTACGCCGCCGCGGTGCGCGCGATGCTGCGTTACGCAGTGGCGGTCATCCGCCAAAGACCTGGCACGGCGATCAGCGCCGACCTGACATCGCGCGAAATTCTGCGGGCGATCCGCGCGCAACGACCCATCGCCGAGCCGTTGTCGACCATTGTGGCAGCGGTCGAGTATGTCCACTTCGGCGGACGGTCGGCGACCGTTACCGACTACGAACGGTGTAGCGCGAGCCTGACCCAGATCGACACACGCGAGGCGGCGGTATGACCGGTAGCGACCGCGTCTTCTCGCCACGCACGCTTGGGATCCTCTTCCTGGTCGGTGGCATTGCCGCGGTCGCGAGTTTCGCCCTGAACGTTTTTGGCGACGGTTTGGGGCGCCGGACCATCGGTGCGAGCACGTTCTCGGTATCGGCAATCGGTCACGGTAATCTTGTCGAGCTCCTGAAGGCCGAGGGGTTTCAAGTCGTCGTCAGCACCAACCAGACCCGGCAAAAGGCGGGCCCCGGCGCGCTGCTGGTTCTTGCCGAACCAAGCCCTGGCGCACAAACCGAGCGCGCGCTGCAATCGATGCTCGGCGCGCCGAATACTTTAATCGTTATCCCGAAATGGTCGGGCACCCTGGCCGAAGAAAATACGCGGTGGATCGAACAAGCCGATCTCATCGAGATCGACGTGCCGCGCGCGGTTTTGGCGGAACTTGATTCCGGCTTTTCCCTGAGGCGCGGCCGTGTGACCAATTGGCGGACGTCCTTGGGTGCGAGCCCGACGCTGCGCGACCCGCAATTGCTGTCGGCTGGTGGCGCCGGTTCGCGGTTGACGCCGATGATCGCGAGCCCCGACGGGATCCTCATGGGATCGATGCGACGCGGCGGTCAGCGAATTTGGATTCTGTCGGACCCCGACTTGTTGAACAACCACGGGATCGATAACGGGAACAACGCCGAACTGACGCTGGCCTTGTTCACCGCGGCGACGCCAACCGGCGGCACCGTGGTGTTCGACGAAACCATTCACGGGTTCCTCGACGGGAGCACGATTTGGCGCGCGGCGTTGCGTCCGCCGTTCTTGATTCCCACACTGATCTTGATCTTTGCGATGGCGGCCTTGGCATGGAATGCGGTGAGCCGGTTCGGCCGCGCCCTACCGGAAGCGCCGCCAATCCCGGCAGGCCACGCCGCCTTGATCGAAAATACCGCTGAACTGTTGGTGATGGGCGGCCAAACGCGAAACATCTTGCGCGACTATTTCCGGCAAACGACCGCGCAAGTCGCGGCGGCGCTGCACGTTCAAATCTGGTCGCCGGAAGAACGATCCCACCATCTTGACGCGCTGGCGCAGGCGCGTGGCCTAGATTTGCGCCATGCGACATTGACCGCCCGCCTCGCGGAACTTTTAAAAAACCCGAAAGCGCGGGGCGCCCGCGCCCTTGCCGCCGACATCCACCGCTGGAAGAAAGAGATGACCCATGGATCTTGATGCGATCAAGAAAACGGCGGACGCGATCCGCGCCGAAGTTGCCAAAGCGGTCATCGGACAAACCGACGCGGTCGACCTGATGCTGGTTAGCCTGATGTGCAGCGGGCACATCTTGTTGGAAGGCGTGCCGGGTACCGCGAAGACTTTGATGGCGCGGGCGTTCGCCGCCAGCCTGGCGCTAAAGTTTGGACGCATTCAATTCACGCCCGATCTGATGCCGGGCGACGTGCTGGGCACCAACCTGTTCAACTTTCAAAGCAATGAGTTCAAGTTGACCAAGGGGCCGATTTTTACCGAGCTACTGCTGGCCGACGAGATCAATCGCACGCCGCCCAAAACACAGGCGGCCCTGCTGCAGGCCATGCAAGAGCGCAACGTGACGATTGACGGCCAAACCTACGCGCTGGGTGGTGGGTTTATGGTTATCGCCACGCAAAACCCGATCGAGCAACAAGGTACCTACCCGTTGCCCGAGGCGCAGCTCGACCGGTTCTTGTTCAAGCATGTCTTCGACTATCCGAGCGAGGACGATGAGATTGCCATCGTCACCCTGCACGGCAACCGAACAACCATGCCGAGCCCCGATTCGCTCGGCTTGGCGGCGGTGACGAACCTGCAGACCTTGTCGGCGATCCGCACCTACATCAGCGACATTCGGTTGGCCGACGATGTGGTGCGTTACATCGTGTCGCTCGTGCGCGCGACGCGGGAGCACGCGGCAATCGAGTTTGGTGCGTCGCCGCGTGCGGCCAACATGTTGGCCGCTGCTGCCCGGGCGTTCGCCGCCTTGGATGGCCGCGACTATGTCATTCCCGACGATGTCAAAGCCTTGGCCGGCCCGGCCCTGCGCCACCGGATCGTGCTGTCGCCGGGGGCTGAAATCGACGGGCAAACCGCCGACGTCATTGTCGATCAAATTCTGGAGCAGGTTCCGGCGCCGCGATGAAACCAACAGCGCGCCTTGTCGTATTGCTGGCCGCGGGGGC
>JAQBYN010000005.1 GCA_027622715.1 Pseudomonadota bacterium
GCCGAACATCATACCTCGGTCGCCAAGATGACGCGCGTCCAAGTCGACCAATGCGCGCCGATAGATTTGTGTCAAATCGCGTTCGGCCATGCCGGCCCGTCCACCTGCAATGACTTGGGCCAACGCCGCCGCGTTGATTTGCGCGCCACGCGTGAGCACATCGACTTCGTCCGGGGTCTTCACGACGCGGACGCGCCGCATATCTTGGACGACGTCGGCGATGCCCTGATTCCCGCCAAGACCACTATCTTCGAGCATGCGCGCCAGACGCGCGTCGTCACACCCAATCCGTGCCGCGGCCAACCCGCGATCGCGCAACGTCTTTGTCACCGCATCTAGAAATGTTGGTTGCTGGATGGCGGCCAGCGCATCACGCACAGTCTTCAGTCGTTGGCGCAGCGGCGTATCGAGGTGGCGCTCCAGCGTTTCACCCATGAATGTGCCCACCGTACTCCACGGGGTCCCGAACGGCCGGATGTCATCAATCCAGGTGCCGGCCTCCACCAAGAACGGCAGGTCGAACTCCGGCAGCACCAGCGCGGGGGCAGAAGCGGGATCGCCCGGCAAGATCACTGCCGACGTGTAGTCCTCAAAATGTCCCAGCATGAATTCGGACGCGAGACCGCTGCCGTACAGGACATTGGCCGGAGTCGCCAGGACCACAGCATCGAGCCCTTGCTCAGCCATGATGGCGCGTGCGCGTGATAGATTAAGAAGCATTATTTCCTCCCGCGCGCGCCCAAGGAACCGCGCCCACCCCGTTACTCTACCCAAGCGCGTTGGACCTGGCGACACCGGCTCGAGCCTTGCTGAGGGCCAAAATCTGGGCTACCAAGGTTGGGATTGGGGACTAAGCGGGCGTTGACCCCGCTTTGAGCAGGCGCGCTGGGGGCTGCCGGAACTCCCCCTGCTGGCGTACTTGATCGTCTCGACTACGGCGCAGGCGCGTTCGTAGCTTTCGGGCGATGGCAGGATGGGTGCGGTATGGCGACGACGAAAGATGTCCTGGCAGCGGTCGAACGTAAGCGCGGCTACTTGCTGACCTACCACCGCATGATCGGGTCCTCCGACCCGGATCTGCTGGCGGCCTACGACAACTTCTACGAGCATCTGACCCTCGCGCCGCGCGCTTTCACGCCGCAGCAGCGCGAGCTGGTCTGGGCGGCCCTTCAAGTGGCGGCCGACGAAGAACATGGTCACATCCATATGCGCCGGGCCATCAAGGCGGGACTCGGCGAGGGCATCCTAACTGATTCGATCGCGCTGGCTGGCGCTGCGGAGGCGCACCGCGCGCTGTGGTTCGGCTCGCATCACTGGAACGAGTGGATATCGGTCGATGCCGCGACGGTCCGTTACTTGAAGATATGCGAGGTAGCGCGCGGCGAGGTCGAACCCGCGCTAGCGGAAATCATTCTGGCCGTTTGCCACGGCGCACGGCGCACCTATGACGCCATGCGCATCCATCTCAAACGCGCATTCGAAGCCGGCGCCACGGTTGCCCAGATGTCAGAAGCGCTGAGCTATATGTTGCTGCCGTGCGGCGGGCCAACCTTGATCGACGCGGTGGAGATTTGGGAGCAAGAAGGCGCGGCCGGTAATTGTCCGTCGCCCTACGCAGCGGACGCAGCGCCATGATCGATCGTGCCGCATACCGATTGACCCCCACGCGCAATGGGAGGCTTTGTCGTTTGTTGACGGCGCTTTGGTAATCCGATGAGCACACAGTATGACGTTATCGTCGTTGGCGCCGGAACCGCCGGCATCCCGTGCGCGGCCGCCGTTGCGGCGCGCGGCGGACGGGTCTTGCTGGTTGAGCAAAACGACGATGTCGGCGGCTCGCTCCACCTTTCAGCGGGGCAGATGAGCGGCGCTGGAACGCAGCTTCAAAAAGAACGCGGCATTGAAGACCACCCGCGCCTGCACTTCAGCGACGCGATGCGCATCAGCAAGAACACGGCCGACCCGCAATTGGTTAACCTGGCTGTCAACCTGGCACCCGATGTCATCGATTGGCTGATGGTCGAAGGTTTCGCCATGGACCCCGAGTGTCCGAAGATTTTCTATGGCCACGAAGCCTATAGTGTTGCGCGCACCTACTGGGGCGTCGACGGCGGCATCTCCATTCTCGAGGTACTTCGCCGGGTACTGACACGCCAACTCCGGCGCGGGCGGTTGGAGCTGCGCATCAACACCAGCATGGTGGGCCTGGTTCAGGACTCGCGCTATGCGCCAGTCACCGGCGTGAAGCTGCGCGGTCCCGACGGAAAAGTCCAAACCGTGCTGGCCAAGAACGTCGTGTTGACGACGGGCGGTTATGCCGGCAACGGACGCCTGTTTTCGCGACTGACCGACGGCCACCCGCTGTTCTCCGCCGGCATGCCGACGTCCAACGGGACCGGTATTTTGTTGGGTTCTGCCGCGGGCGGCGCGATCCGCAATGGCGATAAATTCCTACCGACTTTCGCCGGTATCACGATCAACGGCCAATCGAACCGGGTCGATTTTTACCGCATGCCATCACTGACACCGCAGGTGCGGCCGCCCTGGGAGATTTTCGTCAATCTCCATGGTCGCCGCTTTGTCGCCGAGGATCACCCGAGTGTCGACGAGCGCGAGAACCGGCTGCTGGAACAGCCCGAGATGTCCTTCTGGATCGTCTTCGACGATCGTATTCTCAAAGAGGCGCCAGCACTGCTCGGCCAAGGTGGCGGCCTCGCGGGCGGCGACTGGACACCCGAAGCCGTGCGCGAAGCCTACGCGACGCACCCCTCCTTCAAGACAGCCGACACCGTTGCCGGCCTCGCAGAAGCGTGCGGTTTGCGTGCCAGCGCGCTCACCGAGACCGTCGCCGATTACAACAACGCGGTGGACAGCGGCACCGACTCTTTAGGCCGTAAGCATCTGCCGGCCAAGATCGAGACCGGCCCGTTCCATGCGATCAAGGCACACGGTGCCGTCCTGAAAACGCCCGCCGGGTTAAGCGTCAACACCGACCTTCAAGTCGTTAACCGCAAGGGGCAGGTCGTGCCCAATCTGTACGCCGCGGGCGAAGCGCTCGGCGGCGGCACGCTGTCGGGCAAAAGTTTCGTCGGCGGCATGAGCGTCACACCGGCGCTGGCCTTTGGCCGCTATCTAGGTAGCAACCTTCTGAAGTGGTAGGACGGCGCCGCTAAGCCTGCCGCCGCGCCACAGCCCGGCTGGTCACCACCGTTTCAACATTGATGATCCGACGCAGGCACTCGGCCAAATAAGACTCCAAGTGTGCGTCGGTGTCGTCGAGATGGAACTCGATGTCCAACATTTGAGCGGTGGTGATCTCAGAATGCCAATACGCGGGCACCATGTTGCGTTTGGCGAGGAGGTCGAGACAACGCGGCAAAACGTCCGGCGCTGCTGTCGCGCGGAGGTGGAAGCGCGTGTAGTGCGGATTATCGAATGATGATGACATGGCCTGCAGACTTTCGTGATGCGATGGATTCGGCAACGGACAAAGCCCGACTTCCCAGGGAAGCCGGGTCCGTAATTCGCCAAATCCGCATCTGCAGGTTCATGATCGGTGCAAAATGCGCGTGACCTCGGACGCAGTCAACAAAAAGATCTGTGTGGTCCGGACATTTAGCCGGCGCACTGCCTATGGCCCCGCGCCTTTAGAAGCCCAACGTAACGCTGTAAGTGCCGGTATAGGTACCGTCAGCATAACCGCCGGATTCCGAGCCCGCGCCCGCCTGTACCCGGGTCGTCAGGGTACCGCCGACCATCACGTTCAGGACGCCAGCGCCGTCTGTTACCGGGTTGAAATCCATCGCCACGGCGGCCGGGGTGAAGTCAAACTGCGTTGCGACCGCGTCTGCAGGGTTAACCAGCTGCACCGTACCGCCAGACGTAATGGTAATCGTTGTGTTCGGCGGCGCGTTGGAAATCATGATCTTGCCCGGGGCCGGCGGCGCGATCACCAGTAAACGCGATTGCGAACCGGCGGAACCCGCTGTAATCGTCGTTGCGCCGCCGATCGGCTGCATAACGATCTGCGCCTGCGTCCCCGCGGTCGGCGATGCGACGGCAGCGACGGTGCCGAAAGTCACATTTTCCCAACCGCCCACGCTGAACGTGTTCTGAACGACAACGGATGCGGAATAGTTGACCGTCTGACTTTGCGCTTGCGCCTGGTGTGCGACGAGCATTGTCGCGATCATCAGCCCGACAAATGCCAGCACAACGTGACAACGTAAAAATGCGATTCGTGCCGTGCGCATACTGCTCTCTCCCGGCGGGGCACTGACTTGCGCCTGTTAACGTTTGCGCTTCTGCGCACAACTCTTCCAGGGCATACGAAGCAAGGAGCGCGCCAAGGCGCAGCGCGGCGTTGCGGAAAAAAGGTTCCGCAATTCAGCCGTTCGGTAACGACTTGTTAAGGTTAACGGAGTGGGAAGCGTCTGCCTGTCGGCACGATTTGCCCGGCAGTTTCTTCCCCGTCACGCGCGCCGTGCCGAAAGCGCGCGCGAGTCGGTCACGACCGTTTCAACGCAGAGGATTCGGCGTAGCCCATTCGCCAAAGCGCGGGCCTCCCCCGCCGCCAACCCGTCAAACTCCAAAGTCAGGTGGAGATTGGCGTCACTTTCATGCGCATTGCCGACCCACCGGCTCGGCACCAGTCCATGTTTGGCGAAGAGGTCGATAACGCGTGGCAGCGCGCTGGGATCAGCGGCGGCTTGGATCGCAAAAACGGCGGTCGATTGGGTGGTTCGGTCAGGAAAAGACATCGCACAAAGACTCCGGTAACAGCGAATGGCGCAAACGGGCATCGTCCCGGCTCCTCAGGGGAACCGGGCCCGTAACTCGCGCCCACGCGACTGCCTGGTCCGCCTGAAGGGCCGGGCCTGTAAGTCGCTGCTGTTGAGTCCTCGTGGTCATCGCGCGGAAAAATGGCGAAAACGCGCCCGCCTGTCAACCGCCTCAGACCGGTTCGAGCCGACCCGCCAACTCGTTTTTTAGAACTTTGCCAAACCCGTTCCTGGGCAAAGCACCGACCAGGAATATGGCGCGTGGCACCTTGTAACGTGCGAGGTGGGCCCGGCAATGCTGCAACAAAACCGCTTCCGGCGCAGGTTCGGACGCGACGACAAACGCCGCGATTTCTTCACCCATGTCACGCGACGGCCAAGCGACAACGGCCGCGTCGCCGACCAACGGGTGCTGCAGCAGCACTTGCTCAATCTCAGCTGGGTAAATGTTGACGCCACCACGGATGATCATGTCTTTGGCTCGACCAACCAGGTAGAGCCGGCCTTCGCCATCGAATTTGCCGAGATCGCCAGGGTAAAACCAACCATCCCGGAACGACTCTTTGGTCGCATCGGGGTCGTTGTAGAACGACGTGGCACAAGCCGCGCCGCGGTAACGCACCCGACCAACTTCGCCAGCCGGCAACGGCATGTGATCCTCGCCGACCACCTGCGCTTCGGCATTATTGACCGCGCGTCCGACCGACCGCGCCGCATCGCCGCTGTCAGTGGGCAACAGCACCGAGAGCCCGCCGCCTTCGGTCGAGCCGTAGTAGTTGTGCAAGTTCGGCGTGACGTGACGCAGCACCGCCTCCCGTTCATCGGGATGAAGGATCGCGCCTGTGGTGAACACGAGGCGCGGGCCCGGCAACAAGTGGCCGCGTTCCGGTGCAATCGTGACCAACCGGCGCAACAGCGTCGGCACCAACAGCGTGACCGAGATATTCTCCCGCGCGATCATCACGACGAGGTCTGGCGGCTCATACGGCAGGCCCATCATCACGACGGTTGCCCCGTGGTAGAGCATGCCCATGACAAAACTACGGCCGGCACCGAAATAGATCGGTAAGGCGCTCAGGAAGCGATCGCTCTCGACGAATCCCAACGTGATCGTTTGGGTCGCAAAACGCGCGTGCATTTGCTTGTGGCTATGCATCGGCCCCTTGGGCGTGCCCGTCGTGCCCGACGACAGCGACAACACCAGCCCATGCGCGTCGTCGCTGGGGAAATCGCGGTCGGGATCGGCGGCGCCGACCGCTGCCCACCAATCGTCCGCGACTTGGGCTTGATTGAGAGCGGGCGCAACACGCTCACCTGGCTCGGTCAGAACCAATTTCGCGCCGAAGAACCCCGCGATGCGGTCGCGTTCCTCGGCCGTCCAACGCACGTCCATCGGCAAGATCGCCGCGCCGGCACGCGCGACCCCGTAGAGCAGCGCCAAGTGCGCCGCGGTGTCGCGCAGACACACGCCAACGATATCGCCGGGGCCGATCCCACGATCGATCAGGTGGCCACCGATTCGGCGCACCAAGTCGGCAAGATCGTTGTACGTGATCGTTCGCCCGCCGCCGACGATGGCCGGATGGTTGGGCCGAGTCCGCGCAAAATCATCGAGGCGATCGGCAATATTTCCGGAGGTTTTCATCGGTTCGGTTATAGGCGTTCGCTCTCCATCCCGGAAGGGCGCGCCCTGTTGTTGCTAGAAATCGGCCTCGCCGGCATCCAGCGCCGCGAACGCTTCGTTACCGGAAATCACGCGGCCGAAGCCAAAGGCGATCGCATCAAGCGCGGCATCGTGGCGGGCCTGGGCAAAGTCGCCGCACGCATCGCGCACGACAAAGGTACGGTAGTCACGCTGGCCGGCATCGCGCGCCGTAGACTCGACACACATCGAGGTCGTCACACCGCCCATCAACAGGCAACGCACATCCAATGCGTGGAGCAGTGACTCCAAGCTCGACGAAAAGAATGCTGAGTTGCGCGGCTTGTCGATGACGAAATCCCCTGGCGCGACCACCGCCTCTGCAATCAGCGCGGCGTCGTCGGTCCCGGCTTTGATGCCCCCGGCTTCCTTCAGGCCGGGGCGGATCTCATGAATCATCAGCCCCCCGTCGGCGTAATCCGGGCGCAACGCAATTTTGGTCCAAATCACGGGGATGCCGTTGCGCCGCGCGGCGTCTGCCAATTCGATACAGCGCAACGCCGCATCGCGGCACGGGGTGATGTCACGCCCTTGGCGCGCCACCGAGCCCGTACCGGTACAAAATGCCTGCTGTAGATCGATGGCCAGAAACGCGGCCCGTGATGCGTCGAACTTCATAGCGTCAAATTCCTCCAATCGGCATATCCAGGTAGGCGCTTACGCGCGCCCAATCAACCTCCCGGGGCGGCACCGACGCCATCAACGGCATTGAGCGCCGGCAACCGAATGCCTAGGGTCATCCCCGATGAACACCGACCTGCGCCAACACGCCCCTGCCAGCGAGCGCAACCGAGAACCGATTTTGGCTGTCCTCAATCGTTTTTTGCCTGCGGCCGGAGCCGGGCTTGTGCTCGAGGTCGCCAGTGGGACCGGTCAGCACACCGCGTGGTTTGCCTTGGCGTTTCCCCACCTGACCTGGCAACCTAGCGACGCTCACGAACCGGCGCACGAGAGTATCCGGGCGTGGATCACCCACGAAGCCGTAACCAACGCGCGTCCGCCGATCCATCTCGACGCGGCAGCACCGCATTTGCCGGATATCGAGACGGATACCCCGGTTGTGGCCATGCTCAATGTCAACATGATCCACATCTCCCCCTGGGCCGCTTGCGAGGGACTGATGGCCAAAGCCGGCGATCTACTCCCACCGGGCGGCCATCTGATTATGTATGGCCCGTACGCCATAGGCGGCGCCCATACCGCGCCAAGCAACGCCGCATTCGACGACTCGCTGCGCGCCCGAAACCCGGCGTGGGGTATCCGCAACCTCGAAGACGTCATCGCCTGCGCCGCGGCCAATGCCCTCAATCACGTGGACACCATCGAAATGCCCGCCAACAATCTCTCGGTGGTCTACCAGCGACGCTAGGCGCGCCCTCGATTGCCATTGATGCGAAGCACGCGGCGGCGCGCTACCATGCCTCAGCGAGGGAGAGCCCATGACCGAAAAAACCGACGGCACCAAGCGGTACAAGGCCGTCCTTACGGGACCGGTCACCACGACTGAGCCGGAATTCCTCCACGACATCGGCATGGACCGCATGGTTGGCGCCTTCGTTGCGCTCGCCTCAGAGGTTTACATTCTGCGCGATCGCCTCGCCGCCCTCGAAACCGTGCTTGAAAACAACCAGACTCTGGCCCAAGACGCTATTGAGTCGCTTGAGGAAACGCCCGAACAATCCAAGGAACGTCAGGCCGATGCGCAACACTTCGCCACCCGCGTGTTGGGCGAACTGCACCGCTCGGATGTGCCGATCAGCCACATCGGCCGCAAGGTCCGCGAGATGACCGAATGACCGCCGAGCGCACCAACGCACCCTTTGGCTTTGAGCCGTCGCGCGAATTCCGCGCCTTCCACACTTTCCTCGCCGCCGCGCGCAACCACCGCATGGGCCCACTCTACGAGCAGACCCACGCCGACTACCGCCGCGCCGGCGGCAACGGCGGCAACGGCGGCAGCGCTAAAGATGTTCTGGGCGTGATCGACAACCAGCCGTCTTACCAACTCTACGCCTGGGCAATGCGTCATCTGCAGCAGTTCAAGTATGACCACGCGGACTTCGGCGTGGTCCCGGCCATCGGCGCGCGCAAAAGCTACTTGCGCCAACGCCTACGCGATCTCTCCGACGAGGGTATTGGTACCGGCGAACTAACCCTCGACCCCGATCTCGACCTGCCCGATTACTTCACGATGACCGACTTCCACCAGCATCCCGGCGGCGTTGCCGGCAACCCGTTGGCGGGACTGGCTTACGAGATGTCGCGCGCCATACGGTTCAAACCGGGCGCGGATTCGAACGACCTCTACCGCAACATCTTTTCTTATCTGCCCGCTGACCGCGACTACCGGCGCATGCTCGACTGGGGTACCAGTTTCGGCGCCGGCGTGCGCACGTGGCTCGAAGCGCATCCCGGCACAGAAGCCCACGGCGTCGATCTCTCCGAGCCTTGTCTACGCCTCGCCTACGTGCGGGCGCGCGAACGCAACATGACGGCGCAGTGGCGTCAACAAGATGTCGAGCATTTGTCCTATCCGGACGGCACCTTCGATGTCGCGCTGTTCGCCTTCATGCTGCACGAGTTCCCCGCCGCCCGCTTTCCCGCGTTATTCAAAGAGGCCGCCCGCGTCTTGAGTGAGCGCGGCGTCTTCGTCGGTTTTGAACTCGCCTATGTGGCAGGCAGCGCCTTTCAAAACACGCTGCAGGACCAAGAAGGCTGGCTCAACGACGAACCGTTCATGCCCGCGTGCTTCAAGAGCGATTTCCAAACGCTGTTTCGCGAGGCCGGTTTTTCCAAGGTGACAATCCGCCGCTTCGATCAAATGGCCGACAACGTTACGCATTCGTCGCCCGATATTCCCAAGCGCCAGACCTGGAACATTTACGTGGCGGAGAAGTAGCGGCGGGCCTACGCCGCCCGAACGACGAAGTCGACGTGCACCTCGTCGTACGGAAAGACGATCCGGCCGCCTTCGTCGCGGTCCAGCACCCCCGCCCTAAGCAACGCCTGAACGTCGCCGTGCACCGACTTCACGTCACGCGCGACGCGGCGGGACACTTCTCGAATCGAAACAGGCCCCGCGCCTGTCATAACCCGGATGATCTCCCACCTCTTGGGCGTCACGATTTTCCACAGCAGGTCGACGCTGGCGAAACTGATGTAGTTGCCCTGCGCCTCGCCCGAGAATGCACGACGCAGACGGCTCTCTGCATCATGCGGCGATTCCACGTTGATGGTCACCCTGCTCATTTATGGTCTCCAATCCAAGACCGCCTGCCTGAAATCGACAAGAAGATCATCTGTCGCTCTAAAATCGTAAGGGATCTCGACACCCTCGATATGCATGTGGTCGCCCGTGCCGGCCTCGTTGTCGAAACGCACGATACACACCTCATCCACGACAAACGCGAGCCGGTACTTGTATGCGTGCCTGCTCCCCAGCAGTCCTTCTGGTAGGCGCCAAACGACGAGGTCGGCGAAACGATTTTCGTCGAGAACCACCCGCTCCTTGAGAAGCAGCACCGGCTACGTGTTGGTGTCTATACCAACGCCCGTGCAGGGGGGTCAAAGCGAGAGCATTCCCGGGGTGCCATTCCCTGACCTCCGGACGGGTGTCGCGCCTTTTTGCTGCGGCTCCAGCTCGGCGAAGACGAACCCAATCCGCTTCAAAGCAGTCGCCGTCGCACCAAGAACCCGCCAAACCTATCCATAGCGCGACACGACGGGCCCTTTCGGTGAGGAATTCATTATGATATCATTGCTATCAACGCAATCATCTGGAGTGGGGCCCATGGGGGCGATCAGCGTTCGCAATCTCGACAACGACCTCCTCGCGCGGCTCAAGCGCCGGGCCGCCCGCCATGGCCGCTCTGTGGAGGCCGAAGTGCGGGAGGTCTTGCGCCAGGCGTTAAGCGATGAGGCCGATGTCGGGTTCGACGACTTGGCGGCTGAATTGCGGCGGCTCACCGCCGGGCGTCATCACACGCCGGCCGAGGACTTGCTGCGCGAGGGCCGCGACGAGCGATGACCAGCCTTGTGATCGATGCCAGCGTCGCCATCAAATGGGTCGTTGGCGAGACGGGAACCGATGACGCGCTTAGTCTTCGCCGTCACAACCTCTACGCACCCGATCTTTTGGTATCGGAATGCGCCAACGTCTTGTGGAAGAAAGTGCGCCGCGGCGAACTGCACCCCGACGAAGCCCAAGCTGCTGCTCAATTGCTGGAACGCGCCGATCTACACCTCGAACCGAGCCGCCGCCTGATGCGCCGCACGACCGAACTCGCGATCACGCTCGACCATCCGGCATACGATTGCCTGTATCTCGCGCTAGCCGAGTCGCTCCGGTGCGACTTCGTGACGGCGGATGAACGACTGCGACGCCGTGTGGCGGATGCAGGCCTTGTCCAGAACACGCTTTCGCCGGCACAAGCCGCGGCGCTCTAGCCGTCGACGCACCAGAGGACATTGGGTGACGTAGTCCCGCCCGTTCACAATTTCCGGTCCCCACATTGACGGCGGGTAAAGACGAACCACATGCGTTCAGACCCGACCGTGACCGCATCGGGCGAGCGGGCATGGCCCGGGTGCTCGAGAGATCGGGCCAGGGGTCGATCGGGGCGTTTGGTGGCCGGTCATCCTCGACTGGCGCGCTCGCGACGCATGGGAAATGTCCGGACCGTTGGGTTCGTTCGTATTATCCGCAGATGGGCTGTTGATTTTGAACGCTTTTTTGGCTTCGTTTGGTAAAATAATTCCGGATCGAGGGGTCGGCCAACGCCGAACGGCGGGTGGTCGGGGGACACGACGAGAACCGGTACGTGGCGCAAACCACTGATTCCAAATAGTTTTTTGGCTTCGTTCGTCGTTCTAAAACCTAAGCCACTGTTACAGCGCGTTTTTTTGGCTTCGTTTGGCAAGAAAATATCCGCGCTGTCGCCGCAAGCACACCGTTCACCGGCCTGCCAACGATCCGCTATCATCACGCCAACACTGCCAGGAAGGCCGCTATGCGATCGAACCAGCCCGCAGACGTCACCGACGTTCTTGAGGACCGCTCGTTCCGTGCTTTTCAGAGTTTCGTTCGGGCGAGCCGCGCGTATATGGACACGGTGGTCTACGAGGACACCTGGCACAGCTATCGCCGCGCGTTGACCGACCGTGGTGAGGGCAACGGCGCCGTGCCGCAGGACGCCGATGCGGCGTTCGACGTGCTAGATGCCCTACCCGCCTACCAGCTCTACGCCTGGATGTACCGCCACCTGCAACGCTTCAAGTACAGCTACCCCGACTACGGCATTCACCCTAAGGCCGAGAGCGAAGCTGCACACATCGCGCGAGAACTCGACACGGCGGCGGAAACCGCCATCGCGGCCGGCACGCTGCGCCTCAACCCCGACATTGCCTACCCGGACTATTACCGCCTGACCGATTTCCACCAGCATCCGGGTGGCGTGTGGAGCGACGACATCGACGGTCTGGTTTACGAGTTGGGGCGGCGCACCACGCGGCCGCACGAGGACGACGCCAACGACCTCTACCGCCTCGCGTTTTCCTACTTACCCAAACGCGACTATGCGCGCGTGCTCGACTGGGGTACCGGCCAAGGCGGGTTTGCCCTGACCTGGTTGGAATCACACCCGGACTCCGAGGTCCACGGCGTGGATATCGCGGCACCGTGCCTAAAGCTGGTGAACAAGCGAGCGATGGAGCGGGGCGTGACCGTGCACCTGTCACAGCAAGCGGTCGAGGCAATGGACTATCCCGACGACCATTTCGATCTGATCCTCTCGTGTTTCATGTTCCACGAGATTCCGCCCGGCCCCACCCCAGGAATCCTGGCCGAGATCGCCCGTGTCCTGAAACCCGGTGGGGTTTTTGCGGGTATCGAATTTCTCCCCAAAGAGGACAGCCCATTCCAGGAGGCGATGATGCTAACCACCGCCTACACCAACAACGAGCCATTCGCGCCCGCCTCATACACCTATCCTTATGCCGACCAAGCTAAAGAGGCCGGATTCGCCAAGGCCGAGATCGTGTGGTTCGACAAGATCATGGCGCCTGCCAGCGACAACCCCGCGGTGCCCCCACGAACTCGTTACCCGATTTACCTGTTCGAGAAGTAACCAGTCGCGTCGGCGCTTTGCCAGAGCATCCCAGCTAATCTGTTGATCTTAATAGAAGTTTTGTAGACCTCGAGGATCAACCCTCTGGGGGGACCGCACGCCGCTACGTAAACTCCCGGATTGTCCTTTTACCGCTTTCCCGGTAGCAACTTAAACGCGAGTACTGGGTCTTCCGGAGATGATGATGTCGACTCTAAGCACGGCCGAAACGATGCCCCCGAAGACCGGGCTCGATCTCGACGCACCGGCAAAGCGAGGCCTTATGTCCGGTACCCGTTGGGCCGGCGTGGTCCTCGTCGTCATGCTTGTGATAACGGTCGCCTCGTACGTCTCGGTCCAGTCAAGTGCCCGTCAGAGCGGCCAACTCCGGCTCGATCTGCGCGCCGAGGAGATCGAGGCCGCGACTGGCGCCCGAATGGCCGCCTATATCGAGGTCTTGCGCGGCGGCTTGGGCTTGTTCAATGCATCCGACTCGGTCAGCCGCGACGAGTGGCGCACCTATGTCGACACATTGGAAATCGACACGGTGCTTCCCGGTATCCAGGGAATCGGCTACACCGAATTCGTTCGTCCCGAAAACCGCGCGCGCTACGAGCAATCCATTCAAGACGAGGGATTTGCTGGCTTTCACATCCGCCCGGTGGGCGACCGACAGATTTACTCATCGATCACATTCCTCGAACCGTTCGACGAGCGCAACCGTCAGGCCTTCGGCTTCGACATGTATCAGCAAGAAACGCGCCGCGACGCAATGGACCGGGCCCGCGATACCGGTCAGGCTGCGATTTCCGGCAGAGTCACGTTGGTTCAAGAAATCAGCGAAGACGTGCAGGCCGGCTTCCTGATGTACTTGCCTTACTACGGCCGTGGCGGCGACCCACAAGATGTCGACGCCCGCCGCCAAGCGATCGTCGGTTTCGTCTATAGCCCGTTTCGCGCGGGCAATCTTATGAACGGAATTCTTGGCATCGGCCCGGACGACGTTCGGCTTGAAATATTTGACGGCGCGACCACCTCCTCCCAGGAATTGCTCTATGACAGCGCCGGATCGAAGGCCCCGTCCGCTGAACCGAAATTCGCTGCAACGCGCGTCTTGACGACCGGTCGGCGCCAGTGGGCCCTCAGGGTAACAAGCCTTCCTTCGTTCGAAGCGTCGACGCGCGCGGACGAAACGGAAATGGTGGTGCTGTTCGGTGGAACTCTTCTCAGTTTTCTGGTTTTCGGCATCCTGTGGTCCTTCGCAAGCACCCGTGAGCGGGCGCGCGAATTGGCCAACACAATGACCATGAGGCTTCAGGCCAATACCACGGAGCTACAACGCTCGAACGCCGAACTCGAACTCTTCGCTTACGTCGCTTCCCATGATCTTAAAGCGCCACTGCGCGGTATCGATCATCTCGCGTCATGGATCGAAAACGACCTCGGGGACGCGTTGACCGGCGAACCGAAACACAACATGGGCCTCCTGAAAGGCCGGATCAAACGGCTGGATGCCTTGCTGAGCGATCTCCTTGATTACTCACGAGCCAGTCGCCATGAAGCGGATCCGGAACCGATTTCGATCGGGTCGAGTTTGCGCGAGTGGTTCGACGTCCTGAACATCGACGGGCGCTTCACTTTGCATCAAACAATCAACGTTCCTACAGTGACCATCGCGGCCGTCCGGTTTGAGCAGGTGTTGACCAACCTTTTCACCAACACGATGAAACATCACGGTGGAGAACGCGGAAATATCTACGTCAAAGTACTCGAAACGCCGGAATTCTACGAGATTCACTACGAAGATGACGGCGTTGGCATCCCGGCCGATCAACGCGAGCGCGCTTTTCAGATGTTCCAGACCCTGCAACCCCGCGACAAGGTCGAGGGGAGCGGCATGGGCATGGCCATCATCCGTAAGATTGTCGAGCGTGCGGGTGGTTCCGTCGAGTGCATGGATCGACCGGCCGGGCAGAACGGCGTGTTTTTCCGAATTCTTTGGAAGAAAGTTTAAGGTATGACCACAGATCGAAAGCTGGAAATTCTCCTGGTCGAGGACGACGAGGTCGATCGCATGGCCGTACGTCGGGCGTTCAAGGAACTCGGTGTGTCGCCTAAGATTATAGAAACAAGGGATGGCGAAGAGGCCATCTCCCTCCTTGAGGGACGGACCGACGCCCCGCGGCCGGTCTCGCCGTATCTCATTCTGCTCGATATCAACATGCCGAGAATGACCGGCCACGAGTTCATGGAGCAACTGCGCGCCAGCAAGGACCCCACTGTCGCCAACGCCGTTGTTTTCGTTCTGAGCACATCCGCAGCCGAAAAAGATATCAAAGAAGCCTATGCGCGAAATGTCGCCGGGTATCTCGTCAAATCCGACTATCTCGACGGGCTGAAGCCCGTCGTTCAGATGATCAAGACGTTCGGGGAGGTTGTGCAGTTCCCATGAACGAACGTAGTCCGCTCCAATTGCTGCTCGTCGAAGACGACGAGGTTGACCGCCAAATGGTCCGGCGCTTGGTCGCGCGGTCGGGCCTGCGGTCGGTTATTCAGGAAACCAATACCGCGCAGGAATGCCTGGGACTCGTGCGCGATCGAAAGATCGACTGCCTTATTCTCGACTACCGGCTTCCTGACGGCGATGGCGTCGATCTCACAAAAAAACTGGTCGAAGAACACGGCCTGCAGACACCACCCATCGTTATGCTGACAGGCGCGGGCAGCGAACGCCTCGCCGTCGCCGCGCTGCGGACCGGAGTTTACGATTACCTGGTCAAGGAAGCGGCCACACCCGAGGACCTGGAAAACGCCATTCTTGGGGCGATTCGGGCGACGGCCGACGCCCGGCGCGAGCACGAAGAATCCCTCACGCTCGAACGGCAATCCTTGACCGACCAACTAACGGACATCGGCAACCGGCGGCGCTTTGACGAAGAATTCTCTGCCGCCCTCGACCTAGCGACCAAGACCGAAACGTCCGTTGCCGTCCTGGTCATCGACCTCGATGGGTTTAAATCGGTGAACGACCGTCTCGGGCATGGCGCCGGCGACGAGGTGCTCCGAGAGGTCGGCCGGCGTCTGCGCAAAACGGTGCGCGACGGGGATATACCGGTGCGGCTCGGCGGCGATGAATTCGGGGTCATCATGACGTCCGACGTCAACCAAACCTCGGCCTCGCGTCTGGCCAACCGCGTTGCCGCGGAAATCGCGAAGCCTTACGATTTGATCGACACGGCCGTTTCAATCGGCGCCAGCATCGGCGTCGCCCTAGCGCCCGAGGACGGCCTCGATTGCGCCTGTCTGCTGCGGGTTGCCGATCGCCGGATGTATGACAACAAGTTGGCGACCAAAAGGGTTCCCGTACCGTCCGGCGAGGCGGAACGACTCCTGGATTTGCACAGCTACGATATTCTCGATACGCCAGCGGAGGAGGCGTTCGACCAAATCACGCGCCTCGCCAGCACGGTTTTCGGCGCGCCGATTGCGTTGGTTTCCCTGGTGGACGCGCGCCGGCAGTGGTTCAAATCGAAGGTCGGCATAGATGCGAATGAAACAGGACGCGACATCGCTTTTTGCGCCCACGCGATCTCTGGGGACGAGATCATGGTGGTCGAGGACACACTTCTAGACGAACGGTTCAACACCAACCCGCTCGTCACCGATGACCCGAGCCTCCGCTTTTACGCCGGCGCACCCCTAAAATCCGCCGCCGGCCACAATCTCGGCACACTCTGTGTGGCGGACCGGGTGCCGCGCGCCTTGAGCGAACAACAGAAGCGAACGCTTGCTGATCTTGCAGACCTTGTTGTCCGAGAGTTGGAATTCCGCAAAACCAACGCCGACGGCAAGCATTGATCTCCGGAAGCGCCGCCGGGTACGCATGCCACCCGTGCCACCATTGACATCCTGATCAGCCTCACCTACCTAAGCGCCAACGGGCGAAGGTCCCGGCCGCTCGCAGGCGCAAGCCACGGTGAAACCTTTCAGACGACCCCGATCCGCCCCTAGGTGTCATGCGGACCGATGGCAACGCGAGCCCCATCTTCCTCCCGCATGCAGACACTTTTGTGAGGCATGTCATGGTCGACCCTTCATCCCTACCTCCTATCGAAGACCTTAAGGCGCAAGCCAAACGTTTGCGCGCAGAACTCGAATCCAGTGGTACACCCGTGGGTCACGCGCGCGCGCTGGAACGGCTGGCCCATCAACACGGCTACAAGGACTGGAACACGTTGCACGCTGCCGTTGGCAACCGCCCGCCGCCTAGCCCCATCATGCTCGGTCAGCGGCTCAGCGGCAGCTACCTCGGGCAACCCTTCGACGGCGAGGTAATCGCGGTGCGCGCGCTGGGTCAGAGTGAGCGCTTTCGCGTCACGCTGGTGTTCGACGAGCCGGTTGACGTCGTCACGTTCGACAGCTTCTCCGCGTTCCGTCGCCGGGTCACAGCCACGGTCGACCGGCGCGGCGTCACAGTCGAGAAGACCTCGAACGGACAACCGCACATGGTGCTCGCGCTTTAGGTCCGCGGCACACTCTCTGAGCAGGCCCTCGGGCCTGCCAGGGGATGGCGGCGCTCGTCTGCGCGACTTAGTCCTCGACCAGAACGATGTGCAATCGCCGGGGGCCATGCGCGCCGAGGTACATCGTCAATTCAATGTCCGCGGTGGACGATGGACCGGAGACGAACATGGCCGTGCGCGGCATCGCACTCGCAGCCGGCTTTTGCGCGGCCCGCAGGGCGTCCCAGGCGTCTTCCAACGTACCGGTGATCTGACTTCGGCGCAGCACGACCACGTGATTGTCCGGCAACAGGTTCAGCGTGATCGGGCTACCAGCGCCCGAGGTCAGCATCAGCGTGCCTGTTTCTGCGATGGCGGCAAATGCGCCTGTCACACTAACCTGATCGCTTTCCAGCGGGACTCCGGTGCGGGTTTGCAACAGCGGGTGGCTCTCCCAACCGAGATCGGCGATATCTGGTGCCAGGACGGCCGCCGCCGGCAGGTTGTGTTGTTTCAGGAATGCGGCGACGGCTGCAGGCACCGCTGCCCCGTCGACCACGGTGGTGACCGTCGTGTGCGTCGCAGTGATTTGTTCGATGAACATCTGGGTTCGATGCGCATGATCGACGGCGCTACGCGCTGGGATCACATTCCGCTTGTGCGCCTTGAGGCGTGCCGCCACCGTGTCGCGCGCTTCAGCATCGTGGCGTGGACCGAGCGCACCGCGAATATCGGCCAGAATGGCGTCCCGCACGCTCACGGCCGCGCCCTTCGCTGCCGTGCCGCCCATTGTTCGCTGAAGGTCCGGCCCTGCGGCGCGGGCAGGTCGCGCGCTGCTGTCCACCCCTGCGCGAACGGCAAATCGTGCATCCGCCCCAGGGGGCGACCGCGCCATGCCAGATAGCGCACGGCGATGCGGCTTAACCGTTGGTACAACGCAGGCCGCTGTGCCAGCCACGCCCAAGTGCGTAGCGTCAACCGGTGTCGGCTGCCACCTAGTTTCTTGTCGAACGCTTGCTCGCGCCAATGACGCATCATCTTGGGCAACGGAATCCGCATCGGACACACTGCCTCACAACGACCGCAAAAAGGTGTCGCACTCGGCAGATGATGGGCTTCGTCGATGCCGATCATCGTCGGCGTTAGCACTGCCCCCATCGGCCCGGAATAGACCCAGCCATAGGCGTGGCCGCCAATCGACCCATAGACCGGACAATGGTTGAAACAGGCGCCGCACCGAATGCAGCGCAATATGTCCTGGAACTCGGTCCCCAGTAGCTTGCTGCGCCCGTTGTCCAGGAGCACGACGTGATAGTTGTGGGGCCCATCAGGGTCATCCGCTCGCCGCGGCCCGGTTGAAAACGTCGTGTAGACCGACATCTGCTGACCGGTGGCCGAGCGCGCCAGAACGCGGAGCAACGTCGACGCATCCTCTAGCGTCGGCACGATCTTCTCCAGGCTCGCGATCACGATGTGGGTGCGCGGCAATTGCTGCGTCAGGTCGCCGTTTCCCTCGTTCGTGACAATGACCGAGGTGCCCGTTTCCGCGATGAGAAAGTTTGCGCCGGTGATGCCGACATCCGCCGCCAGATAGCGGGGGCGGAGTATCTCGCGCGCTTCGGCGACGAGATCGACCCCTTCAGTCAACCGTTGGGTCTTGCCGTATTGGCGGTGATGTTCGACGAAAAGGTCCGACACCTGTTCTTTGGTCTTGTGTATGGCCGGTCCGATGATGTGCGACGGCGGTTCGTCGGCAAGTTGGATGATGTATTCGCCGAGGTCGGTTTCGACCGGGGTAATGCCGTGCGCCTCCAGATAAGGATTGAGCGCTATTTCCTCGGCGATCATCGACTTGCCCTTGGTGACCGTCCGCGCACCGGCGGACTGGCAAAGGTCCAGAATGATCCGCTTCGCATCGTCTGGCGTGGCCGCCCAATGGACGTGTCCACCATTCGCCACCACCTTTTCCTCGAATTTCTCGAGGTAGAGATCTAGATGCGCGAGCGTGTGGTCCTTGATCCGCACGGCATCGTCGCGCAGCGCGTCGAACTCTGGCAGCGCCGTCACGGCGGCAGTCCGTCGCGAAGTAAAGTTCTTATCGACCCGGTACAGAGCCGTCTGCAAATCGGTGTCGAGGAGCGCCTTACTGACGTTTTCCCTGAACAAAAAACTGGTCGGCTGCACTATCAAGCCTCGCCAATGGCCGGATCGTCGGTCATCCCGGCCAGTATTTCGGCAACGTGGCGCACGGCAATTGTTGACCCGTCGCGCTTGAGTTTGCCGGCAATATTGAACAGACACCCGAGATCGCCAGCGACCAAAGTGTCAGCGCCAGTGTCGACAACGTTGCCAGCTTTCTTGCGCACGATTTCACCGGAAATATCACCGTATTTCACCGAGAACGTTCCACCGAAACCGCAACACACCTCGCCGTTCGGCACTTCGGCGAGGGTCAGGCCGGCAACCTGCGACAGCAACACCCGCGGTTGATCGCGCACACCCATTTCGCGCAACGCTGAACAAGAGTCGTGGTACGCCACGGTGCCGTCATAGCGCACCGGCAGCGCCGCCACTTTGAGAACGTCGACGAGAAAGGACGCGAGTTCCCAAGTCCGTCCGGCGAGATCGATTGCGTCGCGTTCCAGCACTGGGTCACCAGCGAAAATTCTCGGATAATGATGTTTGATCATGCCCGCACACGACCCCGACGGCGCGATGACATAGTCAAAGCCGGCGAACGCGCGCAGCACGTTCGCCGCGATCGCTCGTGCGTCTTTTCGGTCCCCCGCGTTATAGGCTGGCTGGCCGCAACAGGTCTGCGCCACGGGCACCACAACCGTGCATCCGGCGTCCTCCAGCAGCTTGACGGCGGCAAAACCGACCGAGGGCCGGAACAAATCGACCAAGCATGTAACAAACAGAGCAACACGGGGGCCCGTGGTCATGGCGACGCCTCGTACACCACGCGCGCTGCGATTAGGGCGTCAACCTCCTGGGGCGTAAAGCCAGCGTTGCGCAGCACCGTGCGACTGTCGGCACCGTCGGCCACGGGCGGTGTTGGCCGCCCCGGCACCGTGTGGCTGAAGCGCGGCGCCGGCGCCGGCTGCGCCAGTCCATCGATTTCAATCAATGTCTGGCGCGCCGCTATGTGTGGATCGCTCGATACTTCGTCACGGTCCAACACCGGGGACACACAGGCGTCGGTGCCACCGAAAACGGTCGTCCATGCGTCGCGCGTCCGCGCGCGAAAGATGGCGGCAAAGCGCGCGCGCAACGTTGGCCACTGGCTTCGATCGTACTGGGCCGGTAGATCCGCCGCGTCGAATCCTAACCCTTGAATCAGTTGCGCGTAAAATTTCGGCTCGATCGCCCCGACGGCCACGAAACGACCATCCTGTGTTTCGTATGTATCGTAAAATGGTGCGCCGCCATCCAAGAGGTTATCCCCGCGCTGGCCCGGCCAACGCCCGGCTGCCGCTAGCGCGGTGAAAATCGTCATGAGCTGCGCGGCCCCGTCTACCATTGCTGCGTCCACCACCTGCCCCACTCCTGTCGTGCGCGCCGACAGGATCGCGGCGAGCATCCCAACGGCCAGGTACATAGCCCCGCCGCCATAATCGCCGATCAGATTAAGCGGCGGGACCGGTCGCTCGCCTGGGCGGCCGATGGCACCCAGCGCGCCGGCGACCGCGATATAGTTGATGTCGTGACCCGCAGTCGACGACAGGGGCCCGTCCTGACCCCACCCGGTCACCCGGCCGTAAACCAACTTTGGAAAGCGGGCGAGGCAGATATCGGGTCCCAACCCGAGGCGTTCCATCACCCCGGGCCGCATCCCCTCGATCAGTCCATCCGCGCCGTCGAGCAAACGCAGAATGGTTTCGACCGCCGCCGGCTGCTTCAAATCCACGGCGATCGACGGCCGGCCCCGGTTGAGGAGTTCAAGGTGAGCGGGCGTCGCCAGCCCAAGGCCTGAATGGCGCGGTCGGTCGATCCGAATTACCTGCGCCCCAAGATCAGCCAGCACCATCGCGCAATAAGGCGCTGGACCGATGCCGGCAATTTCGATTATTCGGATTCCCGTGAGTGGCCCCATCGGCCGAGAGTCACCCGTGACGGCCTGCTGTGCAAGCACCGCCCCGCCGTCTGGGGACGAAATATCGGTAATCCTGTGAGACGGGCCCTTGGCTTCAGGACTTGGCTGGCGCCAGCATGTCCTCAACGCGTTTGGTCGTGCGTAGGCCATCGAGCTCCTCGAGAAGATACTCCCAGCCTTTGGTCTTCTGATTGATCTCCAGCGCCTTTTGAGTTGCCTCGGCGCGACCGTCCTCGGGCGCGTCAGTGGCGATCTCCGCAGTCACGCGCGCCCACCGCGGCGGCTCGTCAAAGCGACTAGCGCCGTCGGGCTTGGGCAGCGTGATGACCTCGAACTTCAATACAAGTCCGTTGAAGAACTCGTATTCGGCAAAATACCGAGAGTCGGCGAGCGCATCGAAGTCCTGATGTGGCCCGGGCTCTACATCAGCAAATTCGAACCGCTCCACGACCAACGCCAATCGGTCGGCTTCGTTGTCGGTCTTGTAGGTGCGTTGTTCAGGAATGCCGGCGATCTCGACCTTCTCACCCGGGGTGACCCGCTGGCCGGTGACAACTTCGCCGTCCGGGTGTTTTAGCGTATAGCGCTTGACCAGTTTGGGATCGAGCTCAAAGACGTTTCGATCCAGCCAATTCGCCGGCGCCCGTCCGAAGTTAACTTCCCCCTCCGCAAGCCACGACCGTTTGTCGCCTTCGCGGCGCAAGTAGGTCCCGCCGCGTCCATCTACGTATAGGAAGAACTTGCGGCGACCGATGACGCCTGCGCCCAATTGCTCCCCGTCGCGCGCCAAGAGCCGGATGCCGCGCGCCTCGGAGTCTTCCCCTTCCGGATCCTCGACTTGCAGATGCTTGTAGCGGTCGGCCAGCGCTGTCTTACCCTCGACCAACCTCAGGCTGGCGATCTCGAGCAAAAAGTTCCGGACCGTTTCCCTTTTCACGGGGTACCCATTCTTCTCCTCGATTCCCCAACCATCGCCCTCACCGGTGATCGTAAAACGGTGGTCTTTCGTGATGATTTCGATTGCACCAACGTCGTTGATCCGTTCGACCAACTTGGGAAACGCGGGCTCTCTGTCGCCGACGACAGTGATCGGCGTGGAGTCCCGCGCGAGCGAGACAATCGCCCCAATCACAGCAACGACTGTCAGCGCGGCCAATCCGATGAATGCACGGGAATTCATGACGCGCGCCCTCCGGTAACGGCCAACTCGCCGCGCGTATTGCGAATACGCCGACCGAATCTGGCACGACGCAAGAAGAACAAGACCAAGGCGACTAGCGCGATCAACAACGGAATAGCACCAATATTGATCACCTTTAGGCTAGCTTCCAGCTCGTCGATATCTTGCTGCAAGGCGTGCTGGACTTCACGCAGGTCGGCCCGCGAACGAACGATGTCGCGGCGAAAATCGCTAATCGATTTCTGCTGGTCGGCCGAAAGGATGAACTGTCCCTCGTCGGTACGCTGCAGAGCCGCGATCCGCGCCTGGGTCTCTTCAATGTTTTGCAACAGTTCGCGTTCCTTCGAACGGAACTGGAGCTCGGCATCGCGTCGAATTTCTTCTACCAAGGTAAACGGGCGGGCGGAGAGCCCGCGCCCACGCAGGCCGATAAGGCTCGCCGAGCCGGCGAGGTTGTCCAGCATATTGACGAATAAATCGCCGTTCTGCGCCACCGGGACGGCTTGGGCGCCGCCGCCGCCTTGCATCCAAATCTGGTCTGCCAACATGTCCGCGTCGGCGACGACAATCGCACTGATCGGGCCATCAGACTCGGCCTTGTGCTCGGCAACGAGGTCCGGGTCTGGACCGGTCGCGGTCCGGTCGTCCTCGCGGTCGGGGGGACCATCCGGGAACGCCGACTTGGCAGCACCGGTGAACCGGCCAGCAATCGTAAATATTTCGCCCGACGCCTTGAAGTCCGTCAATATTTGGATCGGATTGGGGTTCGGGCGGACTTCGTCAATGTCGAGAATTTGTGACTGCTCGCTGGAGAACAGCAAAGGCGTCATCGTCAAGTCGGCGCCGTCCTTGACGCCAACTCGGCCGGCGGCGATGAGGTTGATTCGCTCCAAATCCTGGGTCACCACGTCATCGCGGTTAATACTGACCGGGCCAAGCGACAACCACGGCAGATACTCCGTGACGACACGACGCCCACCAGAGAGTGCTGCCACCCGCTGCGCCGAGATTCGATCGCCGACCACACCATTGGGATCAGCCTGAATGCCCCAGGCATCAAGCAGTGGGCCCAATGCATGCCCCGTGGGCGGACGGTATTGCTCGCCCTGTTGCAGTTGCGGCGGCGGGTTCACCTCGACGTGCGGGTCTGCAAAGATCAGCGCTTTGCCGCCCCGCATCACGAACTGATCGATCGCGTACTGGGTTGTTGGACTTAGCGACGTTGGTTGAATCAGCAGGACGATATCGGTGTCGTCGCTAATTCGCTTAATGTTGCCGCCAATAATGCGAATGTCAAAAAACTGTTGGGCCTGCTCGTAGGCAACCCACGGCGCAAACCGTCGAGCCTGATCCGCGGCGATCGGGAGTGACGAAATCATCGCGATAACGGTCTTGCCAGGTTTGGATAGATTGAACACCAGCTTCGACAGATCGTATTCGAGGAACGATTCGCGGCTAGGTGTAAAGAACGGAATGATGTCCTCGTCATCCGTCGAATTGGTCCCGGCGAGGCCGAAATACATGACCTCCCCGGCGCTGCTGATCGGCACACCCTGAATACCGAAGCCGACAGCTTGGTCTTCTTCAACCGAAAACTGCTCCGGCACGAATTTTTCGAGTTTGATTTTTCCGTCCGCCAGCCCCGCATACCGGTCGAGCAGCTCTTCGACACGGGTTGCATAGGCGGCGAGCGCCGGAATCTGCTGGACTTGTTCGGACCGATAAAACTTGAGCGTTACCGGCTCATTTAGGGTCGCAAGAATGTCTCGCGTCCCTTCGGTCACGGTGAACAACGAGTCGTTGGTCAGGTCGAGCTGCGCACTACGGAACACGCTGTTCGAGATAATGTTGACGGCCAAAAACAACACAATCGCCAACACGATCGACGCGATGGTCATGGTGTTGCGATCAAACTTCAACCCGGATTTCGGTTCTTGGGTCATCGCTCAGGCCGATTTCTTAAGATCGACGATTGCGGTGTTCGCGAACAAGAACACCCCAATCATCGTGACAAAAAATACGATCTCGCGCAGGTCTATGACACCTTTGGAGATCTGTTGGAAATTCGTCAGAAAGCTGAGCGAGGAGACCACGTCGACCACCCAATCCGGCGCCCACGACCTGAAGGCGCCGAGCACAATGTCGAGGCCGGCCATGAGGAACAAGAAACTGACCGCCGCACCCACAACGAACGCGATGATCTGGTTTTTCGTCAACGCCGACAAACAAGCGACCAAGGAAAGGAACGCACCGGCCATGAGCCAAGAGCCAAGGTAGCTCGCGACGACGACGCCGTTGTCGGGGTCGCCCAATATGTTGACCGTAATCCAAATGGGAAACGTCAGAACCAGGGCGAGCAGCGTAAACAACCAGGCGGCCAAGAATTTCCCGGTCACAACCTGGAAGGTCGAAACCGGCAGTGTCAGCAGTAACTCGATTGTCCCCGTCTTACGTTCTTCGGCCCACAGCCGCATCCCGATCGCCGGGATAAGAAAAAGGTAGAGCCATGGGTGAAACGTGAAGAAGGGTTGAAGGTCGGATTGGGAGCGCGAAAAGAACGATCCTAGATAGAACGTGAACGCGCCGATGGCCGCCAGGAAGATGACCAGGAACACATAGGCGACCGGCGTCGAGAAATAGGCCCCAAGTTCACGTTTGGTCACGATCAGCGTGTTGCGCATATTAGTGACCCGCCTGGCGTTGCGTAATCTCTCGGAACACGTCGTCGAGACTGCCGGGAATGGCGACAATCTGATCAACCGAGACGTTTTCGCGTTTCATCAAGTCTGACACCACGGCAAGAATATCGTCGTTTCCGTCCGGGGCCGCGGTCACATGGGCAATACCAGCGACTTTGCCGGTAATCTCGACAAACCCGACACCGGCAAGCGCGCGCAATTTGGTACGGATCTGCTCTGCCCCACCCACCGGTACCCGGATGGACAACGAACTGGGCGCCGATGACCGCGCGCGCAATTCCTCCGGCGTGCCGTCGGCAAGTAACTTGCCGTGGGCAATGATCAGCGCACGGGTACACACGGCGTCGACTTCTTCCAGAATGTGGGTCGAGATAACGATTGCCTTGGTGGGCGCCATCTTCTGCAAGAGTGTGCGCACTTCGTGCTTTTGATTGGGGTCGAGGCCATCGGTCGGTTCGTCGAGAATAAGGAGCTCCGGGTCGTGCAGAATTGCTTGCGCTAGTCCGACCCTGCGTTTGAACCCTTTTGACAACGTTTCGACGGGGCGAAAGATTACTTCTTCCAGGTGGACCTGCTCGATAACCTCTTCGATGCGGCGCTTGCGTTCGGGCTTTGAGAGGCCCCGTATTTCCGCCACGAAGTTCAAGAGCGCCCGCGCCGTCATATCGCCATACAGCGGCGCGCCCTCGGGCAAATAGCCGATGCGGCTTTTGACCGCGATGGGGTCGGACGCGACGTCAAAGCCTTTGACAACCGCGGTCCCTGCCGACGGCGACAAGAACCCGGTGATCATCTTCATGGTCGTGGATTTGCCGGCCCCGTTGGGACCCAAGAATCCGAGAACCTCGCCCTTACGGACGTTGAATGAGACGTTGTCGACCGCCGTCAGCGGGCCGAACCGCTTGGTCAATCCTCGAACCTCTAGAACATCATCGGTCATGGCTATTCGACGTCGCGCAGCGGCCCCTCATGGGGCCAAGCGAAGCTGGCGCTCCCTCCCGGATTGGGGCGCAATCTAGGGACCCAACGACGCCTGTTCAACTACATACCGCTAAGCCTCACAGATATTTGGCGCGGATTCCGCCACCAATCTTGAGTGGCCAGCAAGCCGGAGGTTGTGGGGGACAGGCGGGAATCGTGTGCCTAACGTCGGAAATGCCAGGAGACCTGAGCCTCTGTGGCACCGCCCCATCCCGTCGTTTTGGTGGGTGTACCCCATTACACCAACAACGTGTAGGCTGGATCGCGATGGGGGCATCTGAAAACAAGGTGGATCAGTCGGGCAATACTGCGCGCGCCGAGGGTGTTTCGCGCCCGATCCAGGTGCCGGCAAAAGAAACCATTTTCCTGGAAGGTGATGCGGCCCATCATCTTTACGAGGTCGTGGCCAGCGTGGGGAAAATCTACAAGATGATGCCCGACGGCCGGGTCATCATCACCGGTTTCGCCTATCGTGGTGCGCTGCTCGGTATCGCCCGGGCAGGCATCTATTTCTACAACCTCGATGCCGTCACAGACATGTCGCTGAACGCGTATTCGAAGGCTGCAACGGAGGCGCGATTGCGCGAGGATCCGGATTTCTTGCAGCATCTTTTCGAAGACACCAATGACGAACTCGCGCAGGCGCAAGAAAGAATCCTCTTGCTCGGCCAAAAGACGCCGGTCGAAAAGGTCTCCTCGTTTCTACGACGTGTTCGAGTTTGGCAGCGCGAGGACCAACAGGTTCACCTTCCGATGACCCGCCATGACATCGCCGACTATCTAGGTTTGACCACCGAGACCGTGAGCCGGACATTCACGCAGCTGCGCGATCAGAATGTGATTCGCTCGATGAACCAACATGACGTCGAGATTCTGGATCTGCCCCAGCTGACGCACCTATCGGAGAATTAGGCGACCTAGCCCACTTGGAGCGTGATCGCCTCATTTAACGTGTGCCAATCTTCGTCACCCGGACCACCATCCATATACATCAGAAGGCCAAAGGTCGCCGGACGATCGAGGCTGGTCAGCGGAAAGTGCCAGGTGCCCGCGTTGTAGTTGACGCCTGCATCTCCAGGCACAACGAAGGCACGTAGCGTTGCCAAGTCGGGCGGCCCGTCGGTGCCCTGCGGTTGCGCGACGATAACCAGATAGCGGTCGCAATCCAGCGGCAAGAATGCCTGCGAAGAGAGCGGGTGTCGCTCCATCTTCGTGATCCGGATCGGCAATGCGGCGGGCGGCATTGCCCGCACGACGCCAAGATTGACCGCAATATCTGGGCGCCCGTTGGTCAGGCGCGCCGCATAGTCCGTCCGGTTGTTGGGACCGGGATCGGCCAACACCTGCCCGTACGGCTCGAATGCCGCGGCATTTAGCGGCTCAGCGACTAGTTCACGCATGTATTCTCTTTTCTAGGCTTGCTCGATGAGTTCAATCCACTCACCGGCCGAACCAACAATCGTGGCGGCGCGCCGGCCGCGGTAAAGCGGTCCGTCGCGCTTGATGATATCGCCGCGAAACGGCAGCTTGAGGCCATCAAGCGAATCGATCTCGAGCGACAGCATCGAAATACCCGGCGGTAGTTCGCCGGGTCTAACCTCGCGGTGTTTCGCTTCCTTTGGAAAGTCGTCTAATTCCAGTGTCGCTTTCCCGGCAAGACGGATCGTCGACAACCGATGTTTGCTTTCTATCTCGAGGCCAAAGGCGACATTGAGTCCGGTGACTCGCATGTCGTGAACGTCGCCGAGCACGACATCGAAATTGTCGCTGTAGAATTTCCGGCTGCCGTCAAAATCGTCACTGCCAAGAATGGTGATGAAGAGATGATCGACCAGCGTCGTCGCCTTCGGCAAATAGCCGGTCTCGGGCGCCTCGTTGATCTGCGTCAGGTAGACCATTTCGTTGGCCACAGCGAGGGTTTGCATCGCGCGGATGGACCCGGACGGGTAGAGATTGCGCGGCATGCCGACAATCTTAAAGGGCGAACCTTCGAGTTTGGCCGGAAGGGCATCGACGTCAGTGGTCAATATCTCCAGCGCGTTCCACCCATAGGTGGTAAACGGCGCATAAGACCCGAGCGCCGCGCCTTCGACAAAGCGGATGATAGCGCCGGCGCCCGATTCGCTTTTCACCGACACGACCCGCCGGCCCGCCATCGCCGGCGCTCCCCAGCTCGCCGCAATATCGCCCGGCACTGACGTGTCGATGACCTGCCGGTAGCCGAGATACTCAACGTAAGCGGCCGCCGCCGCCGCGGGGTCGGACGCCATCACCGTTGCCGCCGCGAACGGTCCGAGAATCGGTTTTGCCATTTCGTCGCCCTTTTTTCTAGCTGATCCCGGGGCGGCAGCGGCGCCAGGTCTGAAGTTCAGTGGCGCCCTCGCCCACCGTCATTTGCATGGTGTTGTCATTCACCAACACCATGCGGACCTGTTTGCCTTCGTCGGGTTCTGCGGCGGGCACGGTGTAAATGAAGCCGTGGCGATCGTAGAGACCCTGAATCCTGCTTCCGCCCGGGGTATCAATCTGCGGTCCGTTGATAGCCAGTGTCTTGCCTTGTACCGAGCACCAGTCGCCGTCGATCGAATCGGCCCATGCCGCCGTCCCGCCCAGCAATACGCTCATCGCGCCGGCAGCAAGAAGAATACCTCGCATGAAAATCTCCATGTTTGATCAGGGCAGCATAGCCGCACCGGAGGGCCACGCCCATCCAGTTCCCGCAGCTCGTTGGCCGTGCCAAACTGGATGCCCGAACGGAGGGAATAATGGCAGAAATTGTGGCACCCGAAGGCAGTCCGCTAAGCGTCGCCGTCCTCGGGACTGGCGATCTGGAGGCATCGCTCAGACTCTATCGAGACATGATCGGCCTGGATGTGGTCGAGCGGCGCACCTGGCACGGCCCAGACTTCGAGCGCCACTGGCATCTTCCACCGGGCTCTTCTGCAGAAGCCGTCTTTCTCCAGGCCGGCAAAACCGAAGTTGGGCGCATCCTGCTGCTCGATTGCTCGGCCAACGAGCGCAAGATTGTGCGCGCCGGCAAAGAGAGCTGGCACTACGGGCTTTCTAACTTAAATTTCTATACCGCCGACATCCACGCGGCAGCGAAGGAATTCGCGAGCGCCGGCTTTGAATTCTGGAGCGAGCCGAAGGCGCACGCGATGACGCCCGAAGTCGGCACACCGATCGAAGTTGTATTCGAAGGTCCCGACGGCGTCCTGATCAATTTGGTCGAACTCGCGACGACCGATCCAAAAACCCGAATCGGCCAGATGCGGGCCTTCGTCGACGAGCATGGGCGTACCCGTACCGGTTTCACCCCGGTGGTGACCACAAATCACGTCTTGCAATCACGCGAACTCGGCAAACGATTCTATGAGGAGGTCTTGTCGATGAGGCCGCTGATCGATGAAGAACTCTCAAGCGCTGAAGCGCGACATTTTCTGCGTCTCGGCGAGAACCGAATATGGACCATGTTTATGCAAGGCAACCATATGTTCGGCAAGATCGCGACCTCCACGCCGATCGACTTCTCGCCGCCTAACACGACGCCACGCGCGGTGCCACCGAACCAGGGCTATCTCGCCCAGACATTCGTCGTCACCGACTTTGAGAAAGCCAAAGCCAAGTGCAACGAGTTGGCGGTTGCGGAATTTACGCCTGAAATGGAAATCGATCTGCCGGGGTTTGGCACCCGCCGGACGATGGTTGTCCGCAACCCAGGATCAGGTGCGTTGCAGGAGATTGTGGCCGCTACTTAGGGGCCCGCTGCGCACCCATCGCCCACCACTTGGCGCCGCTCGGCGTGGGGAAATACTTCTCCCAGACATCGTCGGAACGAAACCCGCCTTTGATCATGGGGTCGATGACGTCCATGTCATGTAATTTTCCCCAAAACGGTTCGGCGTTGTAGTGCGTACTCCAGTCTCGATAGAACTGGAAATAGAGATCCTTAACGTCGCGATGGCGTAGCGCCACTTCCAGGTGCGCCATAACGCCGCCTGGCGACAACAAGCGATGACACTCACCGCACAAATTGTACATCGCCTTGAATGACATCTCGTGTAGCAGTGTCCCGGACACGATGAGGTCGAAATAACCGTCCGGAAAATCGGTTCGTTCGCCGTTCTGCGTGGCAAAATGAACAGATACACCTTGGAGTTCGGCCCGGGCATGCGCGTAGCGCATGAGGCCGGCCCCAATGTCGATGCCGTGGACTTCAGCCTCCGGGAAATACGCTTTCGCCGCCAAGGTGCTGCCGCCGGTGTTGCAACCGATATCGAGGATGCGGCGGGGCTTCAGCTTCGGATAGGTCCGGCACAGATCCTCGAACAGGTAGTGAATGGCCTTGTTGCCTTTCGCTACAACGCCCTGCCCGCGTGCATAGATGCGGCCGGCGCCTTCACAATAAGCGCCGGCGGTGACGTCGTCGTCGGACAGATCCAGGTCGTAGCCGCCGGGTTGGCCATGAATGTGGACGTCAGCAACGTAACGCGGCGCCGCGAAATTCGGCACGATACGAAGGCTCCCGCGCGGTTTGCGCTTCGGCTTCGCCGCTAGGCGCAAGTCTTCGTCGAGGCGATCGATCTCATCCCCGATCGCGTCCCACATTAGGCCCTGCGACGTCGACCACAACGAAGCCCACGACTGCCACGTTGGTTCCTTCGTCATGGCTTTGCGAATTTCGTGACGATCTTTCGGGGGACGCCCAAGGTCTTTGTGGAGGCGTGGCGCCGCCTTGTGTTCATAAACGTCCCGAAGAGCCGGCCCGAGCCCGGTGTTGATATGCAGCTTCAACGCCAGAACAAAAGCCTCTCGCGACGCTTCGTCGTGAACAGTTTCGAGGTTTAGAAATCCAGGCATGGCGCCTTCCTACTAAGTCTGTGATGCGGACTATAGCGCCGCGCGAACCGCCGTGCTGAAGCGATTCGGGTTAGGTTGCGCACGGTAGGCGCACCGTAAATACGCTGCCGGGCGCGCCGGGTGCGTAGGAAATATCACCGCCCTGGGCCTCAATCAAACAGCGCGAGATATAAAGCCCTAAGCCAGTTCCGCCTACACCGGGGAGGTGGCCCCGCGTAAACCGCGAGAACAGTTTTGGCGCCAAGTCCGGGAGAATACCGGGACCGAAATCTGCGACACGAAACTCAACCAAAGCGTCATTGGATCGAACCGAAAGCTCGATCGCGGCGCCATCCGAGAACTTGGCTGCGTTCGACAAAAGGTTTGTCAACGCCTGAACTAGCGCGTCGCGCTCGGCGAGCACTTGGTGTCCACCGGTACGGCCAACGATTGATGCCGATGCGTTGTGTCGATTTAGGAACGGTCGATTCAACTCGAGGGTTTCTTGGAGGATGGCATCGGCATCGTGCGGCGTAATTTCCAGCGACAAGCCGCCGCCTTCAATCGACTGAACGTCGAGAATGTCGGTTATGAGTCGGACCAGACGCTCGCTGTTGTTCGCCGCGATATCGATCAATTCCCGTTGTTTCACCGGGACCGGTCCGGCCATGCCGCTGGCTATCAGTGAGAGGGCACCGCTGATCGATGTGAGTGGCGTGCGCAATTCATGGCTGACCGTCGAGACGAATTCGTCTTTCATCACTTCGACTTGGTGTTTAGCCGTGATGTCCATGACTGCGACCTGGACTGCCGGCACACCATCCCAAGTCGTCCGAGTAATGCGGCTTTCGATCCACACCAGCGACCCATCAATCCGAACCAAGGGGTGTTCAAATACGTTCGGCACATCGTCGCCAGCGAGGCGTCGACGATGCAAATCACGGACGCGCTCGCGGTTTTCGGGAACAAAAAACCCGAGGATCGAATCCAGCGTGAGTACTGCCGCGGGGGTCGCCAATCCTAAGAGGTCGGCAAATGCGCGATTCGCGTAGAGCGGCCTGCCCTCACTATGGACCACCATCCCCTGGATGGAGTCGTCGGCAAGGCGGCGAAACTGCGCGTCCGTCGGCGCCTGCGATCCGGCAACCGGTTCGTTGCCTATCGATCTGACCAAGGCAATTAGCTCTTCCCTGGTCAGTCGATCAAGATTGGCGTGATCGTTGCTCAATGGGGGTGCACCCTTCTTCTTTTCTGATTTCTAACCCATTATGCGCTCGGGACCAACGACAACACGGCGCACCTCGATGCTGCGCAGTTCGGACGGAGAATTTAAGATGGATGAGAGTGCGATCTACAAGAAACAGGGTATGGGCAATCCACTCGGTTTCGGCAAGAAGGCTGCTCTTGTCGTGGTGGATTTCGTCAACGGGTTCAACGACCCCGAGGTCTTTGGCGGCGGCAATATTCCTCAGGCCATCGCCGCGACGAAAGTGCTGCTCGAGGCGGCACGCCGCAACAATGTCCCGATCGCCTTCACGCGCATTATCTACCAAAAGGACGGTAGCGACGCGGGTGTATTTGCGGAAAAAGCGCCAAAACTAAAGACCCTGACGATCGACAATCCACTGAGTCAGGTTGTCCCGGACCTAGAACCGCGCGACGGCGAATTCATCGTCGACAAGACCGACGCTTCGTCATTCCATGGCACCGGGTTCGGCGCCTGGTTGACCTATCACCACGTTGACACGCTCATTGTCACGGGCGCGACGACGAGCGGATGCGTTCGCGCAACGGTAGTCGACGCCTGTGCGCACAACTACCGCCCGATCGTGCCGCGTGACTGTGTCGGCGACCGGGCAATCGGCCCGCACGACGCGAGTCTGTTCGACATGGGCCAGAAATATGCCGATGTCCTCGCCAGCAACGAAATCATCGCCGAAATTGAGCGGCTTGGCGCGCAAAACTAAAAGCGCGACTATGTCGTCTTTCCTTGTCGGTCACGCAAACGGCGAACACTGGCGCGCGGCCAGCCGTGAAGCGACCCGACTACTGGGCAAAATACCGCCCGACGCCAACTTGGGTTTCTTCTATGCCACTCAAGAGGCGGGCGCGAATATGAGCGACATACTGCGCAACCTAATATTCGAGACCGGCATTCAACATTGGGTTGGCGCCTGCGGTATCGGGATTTGCGCGACCGACGGGGAGTATTTTGGCGAACCCGCCGTGGCGTTAATGGTTGGCGCGTTCGACGGCGACACATTCAAAATGTTCGACACTGAAAAGGACGACCCTGCCGGCTGGATCCCGCCCGGCGCAACGGACGCCCTGGGCGGCGGGTTCGCCGTCGTCCATGGCGATCCAGGCAGCCGCGAAATTCTGCGTATGCTTCCATTCTTCGCCGAAACGAGCGGGGCATTCCTAGCCGGTGGTCTCACCGCGCCCGACGTTGAGCAAAGCCAGGTCGCAGAATCAGTCACCGGCGGCGGGCTCTCTGGCATCCTATTCTCACCAACGGTGGTGGTGGCGACAATGGTATCGCAGGGATGTATCCCGACCGGACCATTGCGCCATATCACCGAAAGTGTGCGCAACGTCGCTGTGACCATCGACAATCGCCCGGCGCTCGAGGTGCTCTACGAGGACGCTGGTGAAGAATACCGCGGAAACCTTCAAGCAGCAGCAGGGCGCGTCTTTGTTGCATTCCCGGTCGAGGGTTCCGATTCCGGCGACTATGTCGTCCGAAATCTGGTCGGCGCTGACGAAGAACGCGGCTTGATCGGTATTGGCGCGCCGATAGCGCCGGACCAGCCGATTCTGTTCTGCCGACGCGACTCTGATACTGCACGAGAAGACTTGCGCAACCGGCTGAACGATCTCAAGAAGCGGCTGCCCTCTAAGCCCCGCGGTGCAATCTATTGCTCGTGTGTCGCGCGCGGGCCCCACCTATTCGACGAAAATGAGGAAGTCGGCATTGTGCAAGAAGTCCTTGGCGATATCCCGCTAGTCGGGTTCTTCGGATCCGGCGAAATATCGAACGACCGCCTCTACACCCAAACGGGCGTGCTGAGCGTCTTCCTCTAACTCAAGATACCTTCTCGTCAACCGCCGATGATGTGACAAACATCGCCGCTTCGCGGATGACGCTTGATCCCGCGCCCCGGCGGGTGGCATTTTCTGCAAGGTACCGACGCCAGGCGCGAGCGCCCGAAACGCCTTGAAACAGCCCAATCAAGTGCCGCGCCAAATTGTTCAAGCGAACGCCATTGGCTAACTCGCGCTCGACGTATGGCAAAAACGCTTCGATCGCGGCAGGGATGTCGGCATCCTCGCACGCGTCGCCGAAAATTTGACGATCAACGCCGGCCAGAAGCGACAGGTTTTGGTAAGCGGCGCGGCCCATCATCACGCCATCGACTTTGCCGAGGTGAAATAAACTCTCCTCGATTGACGCGATCCCGCCGTTGATAGTCACTTCGAGATCCGGCCGCTCCTCTTTGAGTCGGTACACATAATCGTATTTCAATGGCGGTATTTCCCGATTCTCCTTTGGGCTGAGACCCTTCAGAACCGCTTTTCGCGCGTGGACGATGAACGTCTCGCATCCACCGCTAAACGCCACGCGATCAACGAATGCGCGAAACGCCGCATAGTCGTCCTGGTCGTCGATGCCGATCCGGCATTTGACGGTGATTGGCAGCGCAACCCGGTCGCCCATTGCCCTGACGCAGTCGGCGACCAATTGCGGTTCCGCCATCAGACATGCGCCAAAGCGCCCGTTCTGGACGCGGTCGCTTGGGCACCCGATGTTGAGATTGATTTCGTCATATCCGTAGGCCGCGCCGATTTCCGCGCAGTCGGCCAACGCAACCGGATCGCTCCCACCGAGCTGAAGCGCCACCGGGTGCTCGTCGCGATCAAACGCCAGATGGCGCTGTCGGTCGCCGAAGATGATTGCACCCGAGGTCACCATTTCGGTGTAGAGAAGCGTGCGGCGCGACAGGAGCCGCATAAAATAACGGCAGTGGCGATCGGTACGCTCCATCATCGGCGCCACCGAGAATGTCCGATCGATGCGGGGCCTCATTGCACGCCCGCGTAGACCGCCAACGTCATGCTGATTTGGCACAAAGGTTGGCTGCTCTCCGCTTTCCAAGCGTTGAACGCGTCTTGCGCGATCTTGCGGTCCTTCACGCCTTTGAATTCGCTCTTGGCAACGCCGAGTTCATTCAGCGCGCGCACCACATCGGGGGATAGCATGAAAGTGTCCTTTCCGACCCAACGCAGAAACATCGGACCGGACGCGCCCCCCAGCTGAGAAAACCGCTTTTGCAAAACCGCCCACAGTCCGGTGATATCATCGACCGGCCAATCAGCTAGCCAACCGGCGAAACTCCCATGCTCGGCAGCAATTTCGGTCATGGCGATCGCATTTGTTCGTGTCGCCGAGATTTTACCCCAATGACGAATGATGCGGGCGTCCTTCATCAGCGCTTCGAGGCTTTCATCCGGAAAAGAACCCACGCGCTTTGGAACGAACCCCTGAAAGACCTCCTCGAAGACCGGCCATTTGTCGCGCACCATGCTGTGCCGCAGGCCCGCGGCGAAAACGCGCAGCGACATCGTCGACAGATACCGGTCGTCGCCCAATTTGCGCAGGGTATTGGGCGTTTCCGGACTGGGTAGACGCGCCTTTAGCGCAGCGGCGCCACCAGCGTTCTTCTCCGCCCGTTTGAGGATATCGGCAAAACGCTTCACTAGCCGACCATCTCCATGCTGATGTCCCAAAGTCGATCCTGCGCCGCTTGATCGTAGCTCACTTGGTTCGATTTTACCGCTTGGCAGGCGTCGAAGTACTGACCGGTCCGACCCTCGACCGCCGGCGCGGTCGCCAAGTGCACACTGGTTTCCGCTCCTTGCGCGACCGTTATTGCGTTACCAAATCGCATCGCCAAACTCAGCGCCGTGCGCACCAGGACGCCATTGTTCTGACCGAAATGCGAGCGCACAAATCCTGGATGAAGGCAGTTCGCCGAAACCCCGGTATTCTCCAATCGCCGTGCAAGCCCATAAGTGAACATGATATTGGCAAGTTTCGAGCGGGCGTACGCCCGCCACGCCCCGTAACTGTGTTTGAGTTCGAGGTCGCTAAAATCAAGCACCGCGCGACGATGCGCGATGGACGCGACATTGACGATCCGCGCCGGCGTACTTGCTTTCAACAGATCGAGAAGCTCGTGGGTCAGAAGGAAATAGCTGAGATGGTTGAGCCCAAACGTCATCTCGATGCCGTCGACCGTTTCCTGGCGCGAGAATAGGATCGCGCCAGCGTTGTTGACCAACACGTCCAACCGTTGGGTCCGATCCCTGAGCGCGGCAGCAAGTTTACGCACCTCGGCCTGCGCCGAAAGGTCGGCTTGGAGGAATTCAACCTGCTGGTTCGCCGACCCCTCCTTGATGTCAGCGACGGCCGCGGCGCCCTTCTCCGGGTTGCGCCCGACAACGAACACGCGGGCACCTCTTTCCGCAATGTGGCGGGCGGTTTCTTTGCCGATCCCATCCGTCGCGCCGGTGATCAACACTGTCTTGTCCTTCATGGCGCCGGGTCCTGGCCGAAGTTGATACCAGAGATTTCCGCACTCACGTCCCACAGGCGCTGCTGCAGTTGCCGGTCATGGCTTTGGCGCGACGACTTGGTCGGTCGAGACTTGCTGAAATAGAGGCCGGATCTGTCCGCGAGTTCCGGCGCCGTCGCAACATGCACGCTGGTGGCGGCGCCAGCCTCAACACTAATTCCCGATAGGGCCTTGACGACATCAAAAAGCAAACGGGTGCCCCAACCGTTGTTGTTGGCGAAATTCGACCGCACGACGCCCGGGTGCACAGCGTTGGCAACAACGCCTGTCCCGGCAAAACGCGCTGCAAGCTCATAGGTGAACAGCACATTGCACAATTTTGATCGAGAATAGGCCTTGGTCCCGGAATAGCCGTGTCGGTACTGCAAATTTTCGAAGTCGAGCGCGCCCCAGCGATGCATTACCGAAGACACGTTGACCACGCGCGACGGCGCACCCGCGATGAGCAAATCCAACAGACGAAGCGTAAGTGAATAATAGCTCATATGATTGAGCGCGAAGGTCATCTCGAGACCGTCTACACTCTCCAGACGACTTGTAAACGTCGCGCCAGCGTTGTTGACCAAAATGTCCACGCGCTCAAACTCGCCTTGAACCCTGGCCGCCAAATCTTTGATGTCTTTCTGCGACGACAGATCGGCCCGTAGGAACTGAACGGAACTGCCGGGCGCCACACTAACGATCCCCGAAACCGCAGAGGCGCCCTTTTCGTCATTGCGCCCTACCACGATCACTCTTGCGCCGCGCGACGCAAGTTCGCGGGCCGTGACTAACCCAATCCCGTCGGTCGCACCGGTCACCAACGCCACCCGCCCAGCCATCGATTCAGTCACGCGCAGCCGCTTTGTCGCGCATGAAATGGGCCGCTTGCACTTCCGCTCCCTCTTCGGTGCCGATCGTGGCGATCACCGAGTCGAGCGCTGCATGGGCCTCGCCTAGGCGGCCATTGGCGTCCAGCAAATTGGCGAGGCGTATCACGGCATGAAGGCGCTCGCCCGACGCGCCCTGCTCGGTCGCAACGGTTTCAGCGGCCCAATAGTCTTGCTCCGCGGCGGCGGCATCCCCCTTCAACAAACGCGCATCGCCGCGTGCCACCAGCGCAACCGCGCGAAACTGCCCCTGAGGACCTGCATCAATTTGTGCCAACGCATCCGCGAGTACCGCCAAAGCCTCTTCGGCGCGGCCCGCGACAACCAAAGCCTCCGCGTGTCGCGCTTGGAACAGCGGGGCGGCCAAGCCGTAGCCCCCACCGGTCCACATCGCGATACCCTCTTTGAGGTCGATTAGACCGCCCTCGTGATCCCCCGTCATCGTCCTCGCCCAACCCCGGCTAAGTTGAGCGATCGCGAGGTAGGGCGCGAAGCCCTGTTCCCGGGCGACGTCGACGGCTTCGACGGACCACGCCAACAATCCCTCGGGATCGCGTAAATAAAGGTAGGTAACTGCCCCCACGCCCAATGCGTGGGACAACGGAAACGGGTGGTTGAGCGCCCGCGCTAGCGCGACGGCACTGGTAACGTTCTGCTTTGCTTCGGCAAAACGGCCCATCGCGCCGGCGCAAAGTGCGCGGTAATTCCAGGCGCCTACGCCAAACTCGATGGCATAAGTGAGCGCCAATGCCGCGTGCTGACTCGGTTCGTAGGCAGCCAAGACCGCGTCGAGGTGTTTCAGGCACGCCTCGTTCTCGCCCAAGAAAAATTTGACGAGGCCGACAGCATAGTGAGCAACGACGAGAGATAACGCGTCGTCGGCGGCGCTCGCCTGGGCGAGTAGATCCTCCGCGCGGAGGGCGGCAGCGGCGATGTCTCCCCGCGCCCAAACCACCGCGAACAACCCGTAGAGCACGGGGAGCACATGTTCGTTGGCGCCGGTTTCGCGCACCAACTCGAAAGCGCGCGTGTAATTATGCTCCACCTCGTTCGCGCCGAGTCCCTTGAGGGCGCGCAGTGGAAAGACCAAAGTCATGCGGAGCTCGAGCTCGATTTGAGCACGAAGCGCGGGGTCCTCTATTCTTGCGGCCGCTTGAAGGCCCCGCTCCAGCTGCGCCAAAGCCTCATGCATCGACGAACGCAGGGCGCTGACGAGCCCGGCCTTTTGATAGTAGCGGGCGGACTGCGGAAAGAGGCTGGCCTCCATACAATGGCGTCCCAGTACACCAGGCTCCGCATCCGTAGTGTCGGGAAACTTCGTTTCCAGCGCCGATACGATGCGACTATGCAGGTGCTGCCGGCGACGCCGCAAAAGTGAGTCGTAGGCCGCATCCTGAACCAGGGCATGTTTGAACATGTACGACGATTTCGGCGGCGCGCCTTCGTCGAAGACAATCTCCGCGTCACGTAGCCGTGCTAGCGCGTCTTGGAGTTCGTCATCGGCAAGATCGGTCACCGCAGCAATCAGCTCATAGTCGAATTGACGGCCGATGGCGGCACCAATTTGGGCGATCTCCTTTGCTGTCGGCAGGCGGTCGAGCCGGGCCATCAACGAATCGTTCAACGTTGTGGGTATCGCCAGCGGTGGCAACGGCCCGGTCAGATGAAATGCGCCGTCACGTTCCTCGAGGAGTCCGGACTCAACAATATTGCGTGTAAGTTCCTCGAGGAATAGCGGCACGCCATCCGCCTTCCCGACGATCGTGGTCACTATAATCTCCGGCAAACGCTTGCCGCCAGCGCAAGCCCCAATTACCAGCTCCGCCTGATCGCGCGTGAGACGCTGAAGATTGAGGGCCGTTAAATAGTCAAGCCCGCGCCACGGCGCTTCGAATTCGGGTCGGCACGTCACCACCACCAGCATGGCGCGCGACTTAACCGACCGCAAAGCCTGACCGAGTAGCTCAAGCGATGTCGGATCGGCCCAGTGGGCGTCGTCAAACACCAACAGCGCGGCAGCATCCGGTGCGGCAAACAGCAGATCGATCAGCGTTTCTAGCGTCCGCTGTTTGAGCGCCTGTGCGCTCAAACCATGCGGCGGATAACGGTCTCCAATGGGCACCGAAAACAACGCACCCATTATGGGGCCGACCGTTGCGGCATCGGCATTTTGCTGCGCGAGAAACCCGTCGATCTTGTCGAGTTTTTCCTCCGGGGAATCGCCCTCCACAAATCGCAAAAGCCGCGCCAATGATTCCGTGAAAGGGTAGAGCGGATGCTGCGTGTGATAGCTTGAGCACGATATGTGCGTGAGACGTGCGTCATCGTCCGCGGCGATGTCTTTAACCGCCTGGACAAGGCGAGACTTGCCGATACCGGCTTCGCCGGACACAAGAACGACTTGCCCGGCACCCGCGACCGCGCGGCTCCACCGCTCACGAATCAAGCCGCACTCTTCGTCGCGACCGACCAAAGCGGGACGAACTTGGGCCGCAAACCGGTCGTCGGAGGCAACCGCCTGCGCAACCGTCCAAGCGTGGACCGGCTTCGCAATACCCTTGAGATCGTGTTCACCGAGATCACCGAAAACAAAACGGTCGCGCACCAATCGACGGGTCTCGGGACTGATCACCATTGTGTTGGGCTGCGCCAACGATTGAAGACGTGCCGCTAGGTTGGGGGTCTCGCCGAGGACCGCACTTTCTTCAGATGCGCCCTCACCAATGATATCGCCGACAATGACAACGCCGGTCGCGACGCCAATTCGGACCTCAAGATCCAATTCGGGCCGCGGCTTTAGCGCGCGCACGGCCCGAATAATATCGATCCCCGTATGAACCGCCCGATCACCATCATCCTCATGGGCCTTCGGATAACCGAAGTAGATCAAGATGCCGTCGCCCATATAGCGGGCGATAAAGCCATCGTACTCGGCAACCACGCCGCGACAGACATCTTGATACGCACTGATGACCTCGCGTAGGTCCTCGACATCCAGTTTCGTTGACAGTTCGGTCGAGCCGACCAAATCGCAAAACATGACAGTGAGCTGGCGTCGCTCGGCGCCGGCATTGGGATCTCGCACCGTTGAAGTCGATTCCGGACGGTGGCCCACGGCTTCGATGGCCTCGGACGACGCCGACACTGCCTTGAGAAACCTCTTGCGGTGTCCGAGGGTAAGCCCCAGTTCCTTCAGGTCATCGTCGCTAAGCTCGGGCGCCAGATCGAGATCGACGTCATTTTCCGAGAAGACATCTGCGTATTGACCGAGCCCGTTCGCATCGAGCCACTCTCGCATCGCCGAATCGACCGCCATCACGCGCCTACGCCGTTCATACCATCACCAATGCGTGGGAACCTATCACAGGCCGCCAACGATGCGTACGCGCGCGCGCTCGACAACGTCCCGGGTCGCTGCACGAATTGGGCCTGGCCTCGGCTGATCTCGCAGAGTTGTGAACCAATGGTCTGGCGGCGTTCGGCCCGCCGCGCGGTTCCACGTGAGGGAACGCAGGAACACCTCGGCAGCGCCCTCAAGCACGACAGGTATCTCACTGCCGTTGAGCACCGCCCAAATGCCGGACCAGCACCGCGCGACGCTCCAAGGATTGTAGCCGCCACCGCCAACGATCAGAGTCCTCGGTGCTGATTTCCAAACCATTGAGACGAAATCCCATATCGCGTTGTTGGAGAGCTCCAGCTTGGAGAGCGGGTCTTCTGACAACGCGTCCGCACCGGTCTGCAGGAACAGGACCTGCGGTTCGAAGGCCTCTATCAATGGCGCGACCGCCTCGTCGCGCAAAAAGGCCATTTCAGTATCGTTGAAACCCTGCTCCACCGGAAAATTGAACGCTGACCCGCCCGCCGTGTCATGGGCAGGGCCAGTGTTCGGCCAGCGGCCGGCCTCATGGATCGAAACTGTCAGGACGCGGGGATCACCGTGGAACGCGTCCTGGACGCCGTCGCAATGGTGGGCGTCGACATCCAAATAGAGCACGCGCTCAAAGCCTTTTTCCAAGAACGCCAGTATGCCCAACACCGGATCGTTCAGATAACAAAAGCCACTTGCGTGTCCCGGCCGACCATGGTGCGTGCCGCCGGCTGGGCTATAGACCACACCTGGTTCAGCGGCGAGCATTTCAACCGCGGTCAATGTTGCGCCACAGGCTGTCGCGGGTCGGCTGAATATTTCCCCAAATATCGGGTTTCCGTTGAGGCCAATGTTATAGCGGCGGCGCTCGACGAGGGATGGCACCTCGCCCTGCTCGGCGCGAATAAGGGCATCGATATAGTCCGGGCGATGGAATGTCAGCAGCTCCGCCCGTGTCGCGATGCGGCTCTCGACGTAAGACGAATCGTCTAACCAGTTTAGCGCCCGGCACAGATCCATCACTGCCGATACTCTGGGAATGGCGAGGGGGTGTTTGTCGCCATAGCGTGAGCGACGATAGATTTCGCTGCCAATAAAGGTCGGCGCGCGCGTCATCGCGGTTTTCCGGAGCAGCGATGTTCGGATGCCGCTCGCGGATCGGCTAAGAAATCAGGCAACCCGTTCTCCGGCGCGTACGCCGACCGCGAGGTGATTTTCGGGCGGCGCCAAAGGGCAAACCCAACGCGGTGAGTAAGAACACGACGGTTGGCAGGCAAAATTGAAGTCCAACACGACACCATCGTCAGATGCGCCGAGGTCCGCACCTTTGATCGTGTCCAAGAGATAACGGCCGCCGCCATACGTCTCCTGCCCACTCGTTGCATCGGTGAACGGAAGAAAAATGCCGCCGCCATACCCCTCGATTCCAAAAACCGTCAGTTCGCTGCCCCAAATATCGGCCAATCCAACGGTTCGCGAAAATGGGCGCAACCTTAGTATTCCGTCATCGCCAACAGGTATTTCCACCGTCGTGGAGTCCGGACATTCCTGGAGATCTACCACACGACGCATGCGCGGATCGTAGGGAAAGCAGTGAAACATCCAACTCGACCGAGCCCGACCTGCCGCAATCGGCGACTGGGGGTGTTGGCGAAAAAGTGCTTCTCTAGCTGCCAGCCAAGCCATGTGGGCCGCGCGTGGATCAGAGGTCGCGCGAATCTCGGCATAAAGGGCAAAGACCCGGCGGCGCCAATCTGCGATATCAAGTTCGGCGATCGGCATCGGCGGCTTTTGCCTCCCAAAAATTCGTGTCATAACCCGCGCTCGCAACACACGGCCTTCAGGTGGAGAAACACATGCCGACCCATGAAGAAGTTCGCAAAGCGCTAGAAGTTATTTTCGCAGCCGATTCCGAGATTTACCAGCAGCGCGGGTTTCAGCGGCGCATCGGCTTCGGCAAACGGCCCGCGCTAATCCATATCGATTTGGCGAACGGCTGGACGCGGCCCGGCAATCCTTTTTCGTGTGACGGCATGGATGTCATCATCCCGGCGGTGCAACGCCTCAACGTGGCTGCCCGTAAAAAGCGCGTACCGATCGTCTATACGACCACGGCCTACAACGTCACCGATTCGGTGAACACCGACATGGGCTTGTGGCATCTGAAAATTCCAACCGAGGTTCTCAACCTCGCGAACGCGGAAGATGTCGCCATCGACGATCGCATTGCCCCGCAACCCGGCGATCAGGTCATCGTCAAGAAACGGGCAAGTGGGTTTCACGGAACGTATCTTTCGAGCTTTCTCAAAGCCAACGGGATCGACACCGTAATCATTACCGGCGTCACCATGGCTGGCTGCGTTCGCCATACGACGGAGGATGCGATTGCGGAAGGATTTCGCCCGATCGTGGTGCGTGAAGCCGTCGGTGATCGTGTTCCGGGCGTGGTCGAGTGGAACCTGTTCGACATCGATTCGAAGTTTGGCGATGTCGAGTCGGTCGGCACCGTCGTCGAGTACCTCAACGGGATCGAGCCGTATCCGATTCCGAACGCTTAACGCTTAAGGTTGCGCGCGGGCCTTGGACTGGTAGAGCGACCAAACGAGCGCTGCACCGGCGCCGAATGTCGCTTCTTCCTTGAACAACGGGCTGGCGCTGTTCTCAGCGCCGCCATGGTATTCCGCGCGGAACGCCATCAGAAGGTTGAGCCTCGTCCCAAGCGCTTTGACCAGCGAGAGCTGCGTCTTAGCGCCGAGATAGCCGCCCTTGGCATCGAACGCCGGACGACCGGCGACCACGAAGCGCGGCTCAACCTCATAGAAATAATCCATCAGATCTTCGCTCGCGAAAGCCACGCCGACGGACACCTTCACCTCAAGGTCTTGTTGCAGAAAGTTTTCGTGCTGGTAGGCAATCTCCGGTTCAAAAATGTATCCGCGCGCTTCGATGCGGGAGAGGTCGGTCGAAAAAACCGCTCGGACCGGCAACTCAATATCGACTTTTGCCGAATGCACTGCCTTCGCGATGGTCCACTGGACCCGTGGCCCGACTTCCCCCAGCCAATCAAGGTCGGGCATGCCACGCCGCGCATCGTTCTTGTCGGAGTCCGACGAGAAAGCGCCATCAAGGCTGAGGTCGAATTCGAAGCGGTCGGTCTTCACTAACCGGCTGCGCAACAATCCTTTTTCATCACTGCGCAGGATTTTGCCGCGATAGGCCACAAACGGGAGCACAGCCCCGTTTAAATGATTCTGACCCGCGGCTGGGTAGTCCGGCAGGAAGGCGCCACCCAATACCACACCCATTTCAAACAACGGCTTAGGCGCTTTAGGGGGAGCCGATCGCGTGAGGTCGTGCCATTCTTTGCCAGCCTGCGCCGGTGCCGTGAATCCAACCAACAATAGGATTGCGGCGACGCTAATCCCGCGGAAAATTGCCAGCGAATCGCCGAGACTCTTAGTATGTTCCGTCATCATCGGGGAATGGATAGCACTTCCTGATCGACCGGGGTCAAGAACCTCAGATGTACGCCAGTTCAGCAAATCGGACGACGCAAGCTCTCGACTTTGCCAGTTATGACTTAAACGCGATGACTGCCGAGATCGCAAGAACTTCGCCTTGACCAAACTATCCCAATCGCGGCATTAGAACTCCTCCGAGGAGGCGCCATGACCGTCACGATCTACCACAACCCGCGTTGCACCAAATCACGTCAGACTCTTGCGCTCCTCGAAGACAAAGGGTTGCGGCCGACAATTGTCGAGTACCTGAAGGCCCCGCCGAGCGCGAAGGAACTTGAGGCCATCTTGTCGAAACTCGGCATGGAGCCACGCCAACTGATGCGAACGAAAGAAGAGCCCTATGCCGCCCTGGGCCTCGCCGATCTTGGCAAGTCCCGCGCCTCGCTGGTCAAAGCGATGGTGGAAAATCCAATCCTCATTGAGCGCCCCATCGTGCTCGCAAAAGACAAGGCTGCAATTGGTCGGCCGCCGGAAAACGTCCTCAAGATACTCTAGGGCAACCCGCTACTCGCCGGGGCGAACGCGCGGGCGCGCCTATTCCCAAACCACACCCGGCAGCGCGCGCAGACGCGCTTCGGAGTCGGTTCGCTCGCGATAGGGTTTTGGGTTCGCGCGGCCCAGTCCTGACTTTGCGCCGGTCTTCTCGGATTCGGCGATGATTGCCTCGGCCTCGTCCTTGGGAAAAATGACGACACCATCGATATCGCCCAGCACGATATCGCCGGGGTTGACGATGACCCCACCGCAAGCGACTGGACAATTGAGCCAACCGGGCCGGTCCTGACCCGTCGTGATCGGCGCGGTTCCCCGTGCAAATACCGGAATGTTCTCACGCTCAATCAGGAGTTCGGCCGTCAGCGCCATGCCGTCCAAAACAATTCCGACACAGCCCCCCTCTTTGGCCGCGCCCGCCATCGATGCGCCCCAGCAGGCAACGTCAGTCCGCCCGCCACCGTCGACCACCAGCACGTCGCCGGGTTGGACGTATTTTGCGGCGACGTATCCCATCAAAAGATCTTCGCTAAATTCTGGACGCACGGTGAACGCAGGACCGCAAATTCGCCATTTACGGTCCAGCGGTTTGATAGCCGTGTCGACGATTTGACGCGGCCCGGCAAAACCACCGGTCACCCCAACAAAGGTTTGCGATGCGCGGCGGATCAAATCGACCGAAGGGCGCTCAAAGTCGGTAATAACGCGATAAGTCATCGTGGTCTCCCCTGCGACCAATAATACATGAACGCCGATCTCTCGGTATGGACCCCGATCTACCCGGTCGGTAGGGTTGCCGGAAGGCTCGCGAGCCCTCGCCCAAGCCGGAAGGACACGCCGTCACCCCGCTTCTTGAAGTCGACAACCTCCGTGTCGAGTTCCCCACGCGCCGCGGGACCCTAACTGCGGTGGACGACATTTCATTCGCGATTGGGGTCGGCGAAATCCTCGGCGTCGTTGGCGAGTCGGGGGCCGGAAAGTCGATGACGGGTTACGCCGTGATCGGGCTCCTTGAACCGCCCGGTCGAATCGCCGGCGGGACCATCAAGCTGTCGGGTCGTCGCATCGACAATCTCGCACCGGAGGAAATCAGACGGGTGCGCGGGCGGCAGATTGGCGCGATCTTTCAAGATCCACTGACCAGCCTTAACCCCCTGCTGCGTATTAGCGACCAACTCGTCGAGACAATCCGAACCCACCTAGACCTCACCGAACGTCAGGCCCGCAACCGGGCCTTGGAACTTCTCAATGAGGTTGGGATACCGGCGGCCGAGGAGCGCATCGACCAATACCCGCACCAATTCTCCGGGGGTATGAGACAACGGATCGTCATCGCGCTGGCACTTTGCGCGAACCCACAGTTGATCGTTGCAGATGAGCCAACCACCGCACTCGATGTTTCAATCCAGGCGCAGATCATACGCCTGCTAAAGCGCCTCTGCCGCGACCACGGCACATCGGTCATGCTGATCACCCACGACATGGGCGTCATTGCCGAGACCGCGGACCGCGTCGCCGTTATGTACGCCGGGCGCATCGTCGAGATCGGCCCGGTACGGGAAGTGGTCAAGAACGCACGGCACCCCTACACCCGTGGGCTCATGGCCTCCATTCCGTCGATTGGAAAGCGCAACGAAGATCTTGCGCAGATACCCGGATCGATGCCCCGCCTGTCCGAGATCCCACCCGGATGCGCGTTTAGTTCGCGGTGCAGCGAAACGATGGAGCGATGCGAGCGCGAGCGACCGGATTTGGTCGCCGTTGGCCCCTCATCGACCGCGTGCTGGCTCTATGACCCCGCCTCCGTCGAGCCCGCCAATGCCTGATGATTTTGTGGCGGAGCGCGGCACGGAAATCCATGTCGAGGCACGCAACCTCTCTCGCTTCTTCGATGTTTCTGCACCCCTTCTCAATCGCGTTGTGGAGGGGAAGCCGCGCCAGATCGTCCGAGCCGTCGACGATGTGAGTTTCACGGTGAAGCGCGGCACGACGTTTTCCCTCGTCGGTGAGTCGGGGTGCGGAAAATCCACGGTCGCGCGCCTGATGGTTGGCCTGTACGAGCCTACTGCCGGTTCAATCGTCTACGACGGGATTGATCTCGCGACACTCCATGGCCGCGCAGCGAGAGCGGTTCAGGGGCGCATGCAAATGGTATTTCAGGATCCCTACGCATCCCTCAATCCACGTTGGCGCGTCGCCGACATTGTCGCCGAACCAATTCGTCTTATCAACGGTGTCGCCCGCGTCGTGTTGCCGCGCGCCTCGATGGAAGACCTCGCGGTTCCGGTCTTGATTCTCTCGATCGGGCTTTCGGGCTGGGTGAATTTCGCGCGCACCGTTCGCGGCTCAACAATGGTTGAAAAGGGCAAGGAATACGTCCTGGCAGCGCGGGTAATTGGGCGACCCACATCGTTCATCATGCTGCGCCACGTCTTGCCGAACGTGACGGGCCCAATTTTGGTCATCGCGACCATCAGTCTTGCGGTTGCGATCTTGGCCGAGGCGACGCTCTCCTTTTTGGGAGTCGGCGTTCCACCGACCCAGCCGTCGCTCGGCACGCTCGTCAATGTTGGAAACAATTTCTTGTTCTCAGGCGAGTGGTGGATGGTTATTTTCCCCGGCGCCACCCTGGCGATCCTGGTCCTCGCGGTAAACCTGCTGGGCGATTGGTTGCGCGATGCCCTTAATCCGAGGCTGCAGTTGATCTAGCGGCGGCCGATCATTGTGGCGGCGGTTGCGCCGCGGGGGCCCACCCGAACGTCGATCACGCAAGTGCCGCCTTCGCGCAGCACGGCCACGCCTTTCATAACGCCAGTCGCTAGTTGACCAATGGTTTTGACCGGGCCTATCCCGGTAAGTCCCTGCGCCTCTGCCAGTTTCGCGAGATCTAGATCGGGATCGCTGATTTTTTGACCGATCCAGCGGTTCTCAGGATTGCGGGATCGAATCCGTGCGACGCGGTCCTGGTGCATCTCGTCGTTAAAGTAGGACTGGTTGTTGGCCACGATCGTCAGCAGCGGAATGCGATAATGCGCGGCGGTCCAAAACGCGTTGACGCTCATTAGGAAATCACCGTCGCCAATGACCGCGATCGCCAACCGGTCTGAATCCTTCAAAGCAAGGGCGGCGCCGATTGCCATGCCGGGGCCCGACCCGATTCCGCCGCCGCCATCATAGCCAAGAAAGTCGAGGGGACCGTCAAACGGCCATCGCTCTCCCGGCCATCCTCCGGGGAGGCGCACCAGCGACACCGGGCTGTCGCCCACCGCTTCTTTGAGCGCCGCGGCAATATGATCCAACGTCAATTTGCTGTCAGGATCCGGATCCTCAAGGTCAGTTCGCTCCGCCGGGACCGCAGCTGGGCGGGTCGAGCGCAATGCTTCGGTCAGCAAAGGCACCGCCGCATCCGCCTCGCTCAGCAATGTGACGTCGACTGGCGGCAGTCCTTGATGGTCCATGCTCCAACCATTGTGAACATATTGGTCGATCGACGCATGAATGATGCTCGCGCTGACATTGCCATCGGGCCACGCCTGACCCAGCGTGCCCGCGAGATCGGTCCAATCGAGGCTAAGGATCACGTCGCATGACTGCAGCGCCTGTTTTTGGCTCTCGCCCAAGAACTGCATAGTTCCCCCGTGGAGGGGATGCTCGGTTGGAAACGTCGCGCCGGCTTTGAAATCAGTAAAAACCACAGCGCCCAGTTTCTCAGCCAACCGGATCCGCGCATCCCATGCGGCCTGCGTTCGGGCGAAGCGGCCCGACAAGATCGCCGGACGGCGCGCGTTGTCCAGAAGGGCCGCAGCCTCTGCGATCGCTTCATCGCTGGGTCGTTGCGGCTTGGCCGCCGCATACCGCCGCGCATCGGGCGGTAGGATCAGTGTATCGAGCTTACGTTCTTGTAGATCGGCGTCGAGACAAACATAGACCGGACCGCGAGGCGCGGTTCGGGCGATCTGATTCGCGCGGTAGATCGACTCGATAGCGGCTTCGACCGACGCGGGTTGATCGTCCCATTTGATGAAGTTTCGAATCAGTCCGCCCTGATCCTGCGCAGTGTGGATCCAGTCGATCCACGGCCTGCGTTTTGCGGCATCGACGGGGCCCGTGGCGCCGAAGATGATCACTGGCACTCGGTCGCAAAACGCGTTGAAAATACCCATCGAGCCGTGCATCAGACCGACATTGCTGTGCAGCACTACGCCCATCGGCTCGCCGGCTACCTTGGCGTAACCATGCGCAATCGACACTGCATGGTCCTCGTGCAGGCAAAGGATCATCTGCGGGTCTCGGTTACCGAGAAAATTGACCAGGCTGTCGTGGAAGCCACGAAAACTCGCGCCGGGGTTCAATGCGACGTATTTGAGCCCCAGGTTGCGCACGGCCAGCGCCATTGTGTCGCTACCCCAGCCAGGCTCGGCATTGCCGGACAGTCCGTCCGGCTTCTCGATTTCATTCATGGCCACACTCAGAAGGTGTCGAAGTTGAAACGGTTTCCGCGAAACTGCCGCATGATCTGTTCACCAATGTCGCACGGTGGGGGCGTGTAACCTTGCGCGCGGTGAATATTGTCCGGCTGGCGGCCAGCAATCTCGAGAATTAGTTTGCGCCGAATCGCGCTACCGAAATCCTCGAAACCTTCGGCAACCACGACGAAGGCACCGGGTCCGGCAATGACGCAATGCTCAAAGTAGATATCGAGGTCTTTGAGTTGAGGTAGGCCAAAGGGATTGAGCCGGTCATTAATGATCGGCAATCCGTTGACGGTGACACCCGCCATTGCCGCAACATCGCGGGCTTGGTCGACCAGGGTGCCATTGTTGTTGGGTCCGTCACCGGAGATATCAATGACCCGCCTATTCCCTACAAAAGCATTCTGGTCGAACATTGGCAGCGCAAATTCGATGGCGCCGCTGATCGACGTAAAGCGCCCTCGGTGTAGCGGCGCGTCCTCCAGGGCCGCGACAAAGGTCTCGGCGGCCGCCGGTCCATCGATGATCATCCAGTCAACGGTCATCGCCCGACTGAAGGCGCCCGACCACTCGACATAAGTCACAGCGATCCGGCCCAGCGGACCTGAAATTATGGCGCTGAGCACAACCGGGTCGAGAAACGCGGCCATGTAGCCTTGTCGTTGAAGTCGGGCTTCTTCAAAATCGATACTGCCGGAAACGTCAACGGCGAGTACCAGCTCCAGGTCGACCGCCTGCGCCTCCGCACGCGGCGCCAGCGCCAAAAGTACGACAAGACCGTAAGCTGCCAACAACACTGGAAATATTCTCACGGCGACGCCCTTTCTACGTTCGGCACCCCAGGGTGGGCGTAGTAATGCCAGAGGAATCGCGCAGCAGCGCTCCGGTAAGGTCGCCACGCCTCGGCAATCTTGCGCATCCGCTTCTCGTCGGGCCTGCTGCGAAGGCGCTTCAAACGTTGCGCCGCGACGCACACCGCGAGATCGCCGCCAGGCATGATATCAGGGCGACCCAAAGCGAAGAGCAGGTAAATCTCGGCGGTCCAGCGACCGATGCCCCTGACCTCGGTTAGCGCATCGATAGCGGCATCGTCATTCATGCGGTGTAGACGCCTGAACTCCAGAGACCCGCTGGTGACGGCCGTGGCGAGCTCGCGCGCGTAGCCAATCTTCTGACGACTTAGTCCCAACGCGCGAAGATCAGGATCGGAAGCCGCGGCCAGTCGTTCTGGCTCGCACCCGGTCGCCTCATCCAGGCGACCGATGATCGCCCGCGCGGCATGCACGGACAATTGCTGCGCCATGACGATCCGCAATAGGCCAGAAAAACCCCGAGGCTGATTGCGACGAGGGGGCAATCCGAACGTGTCAAAGGCGGCGCCGATGTGTCGGTCGCGGCGCGCCAATTCGTCAAGCGCCGGCGCGAGCGAGGTATCAGGACGGCCTTGGACCATGAGCGACTCTAGCCCGGCCTTGCCGGTCCGCGCGAAGGCTTTATGCTCTCGCTGGCGTCCAAATGGCTCATCGTGTTTGCATCCTCGGTATTTTCGTGGCGGACCTCACCTTCGTGGCGCCAGGCGCGCTGCCACGTCCGGGAGAAACCGTTCTGGGTCATGATTTCCGGATCGGCCCCGGCGGCAAAGGCTCGAATCAAGCCATTGCTGCCCGACGCGCGGGCGCCGATGTCACCCTGATTGCGAAAATCGGCGCCGACACTTTCGGCGACATGGCCCATGACCTCTATGCCGCAGAAGGCGTTTCGGACCGCGGCCTCATCGATAGCAAGACCCACCCGACCGGGGCCGCCGGGATCTACCTGAGTGAGGCCACAGGCGAAAACGCCATCGTCGTCACCCCGGGTGCAGCAGGAGCGATCACCGTGTCGGAGGTCGAAGCTGCGAAGGACCACATCTCATCAGCGGCCGTCTTTGTGACTCAGTTTGAAATCCCTCTTGCCGTCGCCGAGACAGGCCTGCGCCTCGCAAAGACGCTTGGGGTAAAAACAATCTTGAACCCGGCGCCCGCTGCTCAAATTGACCCGACAATCTGGACCTACGTCGACGTTGTGACTCCCAACGAAAGCGAGGCCGAAGCGCTGACCGGGTGCAAAGTCTCGGGACCGGACGATGCAGCCATTGCGGCGCAGAAATTTCTGGACCTCGGCGTCGGCGCGGTCGTGATTACCTTGGGGGCGAACGGCGCCTTTCTCATGACGAGCGAACGCTCCCTCCACGTACCGGCACTCAGCGCCGGTCAGGTGGTCGAGACCACCGGTGCCGGCGACTCATTTAACGGCGCCATGGCCGCCGCTCTCGCCGAGGGGCAGGGCCTGGAGGACGCGGTTCGATTTGGCAACGCGGCGGCGGCAATTTCGGTGACCCGACCCGGGACGGCGCCGTCGATGCCGCATCGGGCCGAGATCGATCGATTGCTCAAACAACAGACCTAGGACGAATCCCAGATGGCCCGCAAAACCATTCTTATTGACTGCGATCCCGGCCAAGACGACGCCGTCATGCTATTGCTCGCGTTTGGCGCGCGCGACGAACTCGACATTCTGGGTATCACGACAGTCGCCGGCAACGTGCCGTTAGCCAAAACCCAGCGCAATGCCCGAATCATTTGCGAACTCGGCGGCGTAACCGACATTCCGGTCTTTGCTGGATGCGATCGGCCGATGATGCGTCACCTGGTGACAGCCGAGCACGTGCATGGCCGCGAAGGGATCGATGGGACCGCGATCTACGACCCCACCCTCCCGCTCCAAACGCAGCACGCCGTTGATTTCATCGTCGACGCCTTGATGAAAGCCGCCGACGATTCAATCACCCTGGTGCCGACTGGCCCGCTGACAAATATCGGTATGGCGATCGTGCGCGAGCCGCGCATCCTGCCCAAGATTCGGGAGATCGTCTTGATGGGAGGCGCGATGCGTGAGGGCGGCAATACAACACCGTCGGCCGAGTTCAATATTTATGTCGACCCGCACGCCGCCAATATCGTCTTTCGCTGCGGGCGTCCCATCGTCGTGATGCCGCTCGATGTCACCCACCAGGTCATTACGACCGGTGCACGCGTGGAGAGCTTCGCCAACATCGGCAATGTGACCGGCAACGCGGTCAAAGCGATGATGGAATTCTACAACCGGTTCGACGAGGACAAATACGGCACCGACGGCGGCCCGTTACACGATCCCTGCACGATTGCCTACCTGCTTGCGCCCGACCTATTTAGCGGGAAGGCCGTCAACGTCACGGTCGAGACCCAATCGGAACTGACCATGGGTGCGACGGTTACCGACTTCTGGCGCGTCACCGAGCGCGGGCACAACGCGACATGGATTCACGGCGTCAATGCCGATGGATTCTTCGATCTGCTCAATCAGCGGATCGCGCGTCTGCCTTAGTTACCACTCGCCAACGTTGGCCATGGATGACCAGGGCTCCGCCGGCGGCAACGCCTCGCCTTTTTGCAACAGTTCGACTGAAATGTTGTCGGGCGAGCGGACAAAGGCCATACGCCCATCGCGTGGCGGGCGATTGATCGTCACACCGCCGTCCATCAACCGCTGGCAGGCCGCGTAAATGTCATCGACCTGATAGGCAAGATGGCCAAAGTTCCGGCCCCCGTCATAGGGCTCGGGGTCCCAGTTGTAGGTCAACTCGACCTGGGCTTCCTCATCACCAGGTGCGGCAAGAAAGATAAGCGAAAACCGCCCCTCATCGTGGTCGATCCGGCGCACCTGGCGCAGCCCAAGTTTGCCGTAGAATTCCAGCGACGCATCGACATCAGTGACGCGGACCATGGTGTGCAAATACTTCACGGGTGGGTGGCTCCATTAAGCTGCGAATGGGCGATCATTATGACGCCTGGGCGGCCCACCTCAAAGGCGGAGAAGCGCTCAACAGCACGCCCCACAGGTCACCTAAGCACCAAGGTCGCGAAACTTGCGCTTGAGGTCGAACTCACTCGATGTCACGTGCGTCTCCATTGCGCCCAAGCGGCGTTCGATCTCGCGAAATTTGTGGCGCAGATCATGCGCCGTGCCGCTGGGCTCGCGCCGAACTTCTTTCCAGAATTGCGCTTCCTCGCTCGAGACCGGATTTTCGTCCACAGGCGCATCTTCGAGTATCCAAGCCGCTAGAAAATAAACAACGAGCGAAGGCAACCAGAAGGGCGTGATCAAACTCACTGCGAGGATCACGCGAAGTGGCGTCGGGCTGATGCCCAAGTAATCGGCAACGCCTGCGCAAACACCCGAAACCTTCCCCTTCCGACGATTCTTGTACAACCGTGTACGGTTGCTGCGGACCTCGCTATTCATCACGTGCCCTCCGCCATTCCGGCGAGTCGGCATCGAGAATCTTTTCCAGACTGTGGAGGCGCTTCTCGATCTTGTCCGCGCTCCGCCAAAGATCCTGCAGCAGTTTCTCGTCCTCGCCAGAGATCGTTTTTGTGCCGCGCCACCGTGTCAGGTAGTGGAAGACGATCCATGTCGGCACGACCACGCCGAGCGCCAAGATGACGGCGATCATTCCGGTGTCCATTGTCCCTCCGCTGTTGCTTTTCTAACCAAGTAGCCGCGTCCGCATCTAGGACTTAGGGGCGCTCGCCACTCGGGCCTTGAGGGCATCAAGTTCCTCTTGGATTGAATTCTCGGCTTCCAGTTCCGCGATCTCGTCCGAGAGGGACCGCCGTTGGCCCAGATCATAGGACTCGATCTCACCTTCGGTCGCGTCGATTCTCTTCTCGATCTTTTCAAATCGAGCGAAGGCATCATCGACCCGCGGATCGTGCAATTGACGGCGGACCTTGAGCCGCGCGTCGACCGTATCCTTACGCGACCGGATCGTCTTTTGCTTGGCCTTGGCTTCAGTCAGTTTTATCTCGAGCCTTGCGACGTCGGAGTCGTTCTTGGCCAACGAGTCGTCAAGTAGTGCGAGCTCCGCTTCCAGCGCCCGCGCCGAATCCGACAGTTTGGATTTCTCGAGTAAGGCCCCTTTCGCAAGGTCATCGCGACCGCGCGAGATGGCGAATTCTGCCTTGCGCTCCCACTCGCTTGCCGAATCGGCCAGACGGTCCAGCTGGCGGTTGATCCCCTTCTTCTCAGCAATCGTTCGGGCCGCGGTCGATCGGACCTCGACCAACGTGTCTTCCATCTCCTGAATGATCAGCCTAATCATCTTCTCGGGATCTTCGGCACGGTCCAACATCGCCGTGAGATTAGAATTGATAATGTCGGTAAGACGGGAAAAAACGCCCATGTTCGATCTCCTCTGATTCTAACTTATGCCAGGAAGGCGCCAACCACAGCGCCGGCAAAAAACATGATCCACTGGTCCGTCGTTCGGGTTCGGACGAACCGAAGAATGCGCGCGCGCAACCGGACCCAGTTGGTCTCGTCGCGCCCGTAAAGCCGCTCACTCACATCGGCCTCCCAGTTTCGATTTCGAAACGCGTAAGGCCCATCCGGTCCAAGTCGCGCCCGCTCACCCGAAACAGCTCGCGGCGGGTCCGGGCCCGACGGCGGTGAATAGCGATCTGCAGCGCCATCCAGGACGGCACTTCGCCGTCACCGATCCCGGCAGGTTCAACGCCGGCAGCCGGCCCCTGGGTGTCGCCGATCAGCCTTTTCATGTGATGTCCTCCTCTAAGCGATTACCTTGTTGTATAGAGCAGGATACGTGCCAACCAACAGATCGCCTGTAAGCCATTGATATTTATAAGTTTTCAGACGGGACGCCCTCTGCATAGGGAGGCTATTTTTCACTATTTTTGTCATTTTTGAATAAATAGCACTATATTCCAACACATGACTGTGCCGTCTGAACTGCCCCCGCTCATTGGCCAATCGGCTAGCTTTCTCCTTCTTGGCGAGCAGATATCGCGACTGGCTGCCCTCGACCGATCGGTCCTGGTCATCGGCGAACGCGGGACGGGCAAGGAATTGGTTGCCTCGCGCCTCCACTTTCTGTCGCCCCGATGGGAGCGTCCCTACGCGAAGCTCAATTGTGCGGCGCTGGCCGAAAGCCTGCTGGAGAGTGAGTTGTTCGGCCACGAAGCGGGCGCCTTCACTGGTGCGACGCGGCGGCGGGCCGGTCGTTTCGAGATCGCGAACGGCGGTAGTCTTTTTCTCGATGAAATCGCCAACGCGAGTCTTTCCGTTCAGGAGAAGATTCTAAGAACGGTCGAGTACGGAGAATTCGAACGCGTCGGCGGTAACACCACGATCGGCGTCGACGTTCGGGTCATTGGCGCGACCAATGTCGACCTGCCGAGCGCAGCAAATGACGGTCGTTTTCGCCACGACCTACTCGATCGCCTCAGCGTGGCTGTCATCACGATTCCACCCCTCCGGGCGCGCCTTGAAGATATCCCGCTGCTCGCCACCCATTTTGGTCGCGCCATCGCGCAGGAAATTGGCTGGTCCGTGTTCCGCGGCTTTGATCGGGGCGCCCTAAAGCTACTGTGCGACTATCCGTGGCCAGGAAATGTGCGGGAGCTCAAAAACGTCGTGGAACGGGCAGTGTTCGCCGCCGATGCCGACCAGCCCGTCAACGAGATCGTCTTCGACCCATTTGACTCGCCGTACCGGCCCCGCAGCGCGCCGAGTGCCACACCACGCGGCGAGCCACACGATGGGTCGCTCTCAGAGCCGCTCGATCTTGGCACTCCTTTCGGCCTTCGGGAGCGCGTCGCCACGTATGAGAAAAACCTGCTCGAGCAGGCTCTCATCGCCAACCGGCACAACCAGCGTGCAACGGCGGGCCACCTCGGCCTCACCTACAACCAGTTGCGCAACGACCTGCGGAAGCACGGATTGTTGCACGCCGCGACACCGAGATAGCGCACGCGTTGATCACCCCGCCGGGAGCGCGTATGTCTCACCACGACAGCCCCGTTCACAATCGCTTCAAGGCGCCATTTGCCCCCGACGATCAAACTCTCGGTTCTGGATCAATCGCCGATCCGTAGCGGCGCGACACCAGCCGACGCCATCCGTGAGACCGTCGAGCTAGCCCAGGCCGCCGACCGCTTCGGTTACGCGCGCTATTGGCTCGCCGAACATCATGCTTCCAGCGGCCTCGCCGGCTCCGCCCCGGAAATTCTTGTTGGCCGGGTGGCCGGTGCCACCGAACGGATAAGAGTGGGCTCCGGCGGCGTGATGCTTAGTCACTACAGCCCGTTGAAGGTCGCCGAGACGTTCAAACTTCTTGAGACGATGTATCCCGGCCGCATCGATCTTGGAATTGGACGGGCACCCGGAAGCGATGGCCTAACCGCCGCCGCTCTCGCCTATGGATCGCAAGTCGGCATCGAGTATTTCCCGGCGCGCATCGCCGATCTGCAGGCTTTTCTCACCGACTCGACCCCGGCCACGCCGGCTTTCGCGCGGGTCAAGGCAACACCACGCACTGACACCGTGCCCGAGCTTTGGCTGCTCGGCTCCAGCGACGGGAGTGCCAAGCTCGCCGCACATTTCGGCGCCGCATTCTCGTTCGCCTACTTCATTAATCCGTATGGCGGCGAGGCGATCATGGACATGTACCGGGATGAGTTCCAACCGTCGACAGAACTAGAGAAGCCCGCCGGTAGTTTGTGCGTGTTTGTGGTTTGCGCCGACACCGAAGACCGCGCGGCGTACCTTGCCAAGAGCCGCAATCTTTGGCGCATCCAATTGGAGAAAGGCGAACTTGGCCCCTACCCCACGCCGGAGGATGCCGAGGCCTATCCCTACTCCGACTCTGAGCGTCTACGAATCGCCGAGCGCAGCGCGACCAACATTGTAGGTACACCGGACCAGGTTAAGCCGCAGATTGAGGCACTTGCCGACCGGTTCGGCGTCGACGAAATCATGGTGTTGACGATCACCCACGACTTTGCTGCCCGCATTCGCTCCTACGAGTTGGTCGCTAAGGCTTTCGACCTCGCGATTTAGCGCCTATTTTTCGTAGACCGCGAATTCGACAAGACCCGTATTGCCGCCGCTGCTCTCGACAACATCGAGGCGAAGTATCTTTGACTCCACATCGACTGCAAAGCGATAGGGCTTGCTTGCATCGGGCAACTCGAACGGGCCCAGCTTGCGACCGTCATCAGTGGTTAGCGTGAACTTGTAGGTCTGCGCGGTGCCATCGCTCATCGAGCGCGTCCACACCTCGACCTCGCCTATTCGTGCTCGTTTCGGCAGCTCGACGACGATAAACGCCCCATCGCCGTCACCGTTCGACGACCACGCGGAACCGCGTTGTCCATCGATCGCGTTGTTGGCGCCGAACGACCCATCGTTGGGCTGATTGGACCAGTTGCTCGATACCGCGGCGACACGCGCACCTTCCCGAAGTGACGCCAAATTGGCGCGGATGTCGCGGGGCGCGGCGGCAGTGCGAAAGGTCTGGGTTTCTCCAACGAAAACGCGGCCGTCGGCGGCGACTCCTTGAACCCGAAAGTGATACTCCCGATCCGGCAACAGATTAGTCATGAGAGGATGGTGGTACTCGTGCGCGCCGCCATCCATATCCTGATCCACGGCGATCTGACCGAAGGCTTCTGTTTCGCCGTATACGACGGAGCAGGCCAGTGGAACGCTGGAGCGGAACAAAAGCACCGCATCCCGGTGCGTGATTTCGGTGACCGCAGGCGGAGCGCCCGCGGCAACCTCGGCAATCGAACGCACGCCGAATGAGCGTTCTTGACTGAACGCCTGGGGTGCCTCTGCCGCAAAAACAAAAACCGCAATGAGCAGCGTGCTAAAACGCACCATGAAGACACTCCTGTGAACAGCGTCCGCTTCGAATACGGGGCGTGTGCTTCCTTTGCAAGGCCGCATCATTGTAGGCATGTTCAACTCTCCTTGACTGATCGGGATACCCCTATGACAAACCCGGGCCTCATCAACATTGCGACCGCCGTCTTCACGCTCGCCGCAGTGTTTGGCTACATCAATCACCGCTGGCTCAAATTGCCGACGACGATTGGCCTCGTTGTCATCGCGATGATGTCGTCGCTTTGCGTTATCGCCCTGGATAGTGCGTTTCCTGAATTGAATTTGCGTGACACCGCGCGCGCCGCATTTCTGCAGATCGATTTTCACGAAACGCTCATGCAGGGTTTGTTGAGTTTTCTGCTGTTTGCCGGCGCGCTGCACGTCAATCTCGACGACTTGATCGCCCGCAAATGGGCAATTGGGTCGTTGGCGACGGCGGGCGTGTTGATCTCGACCGCCCTCAATGCGATCGGGGTCTACTATCTTGCGCGCGTTTTAGGGATCGACATTCCTTTCGCTTGGGCCCTGGTGTTCGGGGCCCTGATCTCGCCCACCGATCCGGTCGCGGTGTTGGGCATTCTTAAGACCGTGCCCGGTGTGCCCGATAGCCTGCGCGCCAAGATTGCCGGTGAGAGCCTCTTCAACGACGGCGTCGGCGTTGTGGTCTTTGCGATTCTGCTGGCCGTCGCGCTGGGCGGCGGCGCCCACGGCGGCGAGCCGATTGGTGCGTTGGGGATCGCCGAGCTCTTTGTCGTCGAAGCGCTCGGCGGTGCGCTTCTTGGGCTCGTCACCGGACTGGTCGCGTTTTACGCCATTAAGTCGATAGACGAATACAACCTCGAAATCATGATCACGCTGTCACTTGTGATGTTGACTTACGGCATAGCGACATTGCTCCACCTTTCGGGACCAATCGCCGTCGTGATTGCCGGGTTGTTAATCGGCAATCACGGCACTCGTCTCGCTATGAGCGACAGATCCCGTGAACACGTCGAGACCTTTTGGGCCCTACTGGACGAAATCTTGAACGCAGCCCTGTTCCTGCTTATTGGTTTCGAAGTGATTGCTCTGTCCTTCAGCGCACCCGAATTACTCGGCATGCTACTTGCCATACCGCTCGCCGTGTTCGCGCGATTCGTATCAGTATCGATTCCCATTGCCGTCCTAGGCCTGCGCCAGACTTTCACCAAGGGCGCGATTCCCGTTCTCACCTGGGGCGGGCTTAAGGGCGGGATTTCGGTCGCTCTGGCCCTCTCGCTGCCGGATTTTCCAGCGCGAGAACCGATCCTCGCCATCACCTACGGCGTCGTGATCTTCTCGATCATCGTTCAGGGTCTGTCGATCCGACGGGTGGTGCGGATTGCGGTGCGCTGATCCCGAACCGAAGGCACCGATGCGCCGCGCGCAACGAGTCCTCTACCGCGTCGGGCGTATCGCCACGCGCAAGAATGAACCCGAGGTACCGGTTGCCTTCAGGCAGCGGCACGACAATCTCACCGCGCGGAATACTGATCGTAACTTCGTGGATCCCGGGCGTGAACTGCGCCTCCGCCAAGCCATCGACATAATCGAGACAACCAGCGGCGGGGATTGGAATCATCATCACGCCTGCCGCGCGATCTTCGCGGTTTGTTTCGACTGTCTGGCCGAGGGCATGGCGGACAATGATTTCTTCCAAACTCAAGCCGGTACCGAAGCGTAGCGCGCGCCCACACAAGCCGCCGATTGACCGCGCTGCTACTTCCAGCACGTAAGCGTCGGTACCGTCGAGGCGAATCTCCGCATGGATTGGCCCGCTGTGCAGTCCCACAGCTGCAACGGCTTGGGCGGCAGCCCGCTGCACAACCTTTTGCTTCTCCTGATCCAGGCGTGAGGGCGTCACGTAGATCGTCTCTTCGAAATATGGACCATCAAGCGGGTCGGGCTTATCGAAAATCGCTAACGTCTTAAGCGTACCGTTGACCAGCAAACCTTCGAGCGCCACCTCGACCCCCGGCACAAAAGACTCAACCAGGAGGGCCCGCGACGTTGGGCTGCGTAAGTTCGGATCTTCCGAACGCACGATCGCCGCTGTCCTGGAAAACGCGACTTCAAACGCCCGCTGATCGTCAGCACGAATGACCCCGCGACTGGCCGACATCGCGAGCGGCTTCACAACACAAGGAAACGCCACGCGGGTTCGGGCGGGACCGTCAATCGGCAACACCTCGAACTGTGCCTGCGGCAATCCCGCAGCAGACAACACTTCCCTTAAGCGGCGCTTGTTGCCCGCGGCCTCAATTGAATCCGGTTTGTTGTGCGCCAGCCCCAGTGCTTGGCTGGCCCGCGCCGCGAGCAACGTGGGCCCTTCGTCCACGGCCACAATCGCGTCAAGCGGATGCAATACCGCATAGTCCGCGATCTGGGTTACGCCGACGTTGTGATTGGAAAAATCGACTGAGAATGCACCGTCCCCCGGTAGCGCGGTGCCGGCCCCTTTGCCGACGCCCACGACAACTTCGGCACCGGTGGCTTGGGCCGCTTTGAGAAAATCGCCGATCCGATAGGACGACGTCGGCACGAGCAGCAGAAGCCGAGGCATAGTTTTAGATCGCGGCGCGCTGGAGGTCCGTTGGTTCGGCACAGCAGTACCAGGGCTCGCTCATGCGGGGTACCGTCGCGCCGATTTTCGCGACTGGCAGCGCTCGAGATAGCCCCGCGGCGGCATGGGCAATGTCCCACAGGCGGCCAAATACCGCGCTTCTCGTATCGCCTGCGGCGTCGCCCGCTTCAACGGCCCGCTGAATGTCGCGCTGCAGTTCATCGACTCGCTGATCGACATGGCGCCAACCGTAGCTGAGGGCTTCGGCATCGAACGGGCCAATGGCGCTCGCCATCGCCGCGTGGCCGACCAGCAAGGATCCCCTCGGCACGAGCAACCGAATCGCGAGCTGGACCGGTGCGACATGCTCAACCAGGTCAAGATCGGCAATGTCTTGAAGCAGCGCCGCGTAACTCGCCAAGCTGGTCCAGGGGGCGAAAGCGACAAACGTCGGCGATAGCGTGAGTCCGACTTGGCGCGCGAGTGCCAAGGCCTCGATGAAATCCCCCCGCGTGTGTCCTTTGTCCAGGATATCGAGGCTGTCGTCGTCCAGGGCCTCGACAGCGGTCGTCACAAACAGACAGCCGGTCTCAACAAGCGTTGGCAACAAATCGCGGTGTCGCAAGAGGTGCTCCACTTTGATGGTCACGTCGTATGTCAGATCGGGGAATCGCTCGTGAAGCGCGCTGACAACGCCGATACCGTGGCTCGGTCCGTTGAAGAAATCGGGATCGCCAAAGCTAATGTGCTGGGCACCGGCGGCCACTTGTTGTGCGATGTCAGCGACGACGATATCGCGTTGGACAATGCGAAACGCGCCGTCGTAAACCGGGACCACAGGACAATGCCGACACCGGTGCTTGCACCCCCGGCTTGCTTCGACGTAGCCCGCAACGCACTCCGCCCCATCAGCCATGATGAGTTTTCCATATGACTCGAGCGGCGGCAGGCCGCTGCGATCGGGTACACGAAACTGTAGTTTTTCCAAGTGGATTGTCGCGCCGTTCCCGTTGATCTGGCGATCGGCGACTAGGTCGTCCAATACCTCGACGAGGGCTGCTTCGTATTCGCCGCCAATCACGCTCCCTACACCAAGCGATCGCAGATGCGCTTCATTCACTGGCGCATAGAGCCCGAAGGCGACGATATGAGCTTTCGGGTTGAGCGCCCTTACGCGCGGAATAATCTCGGACGCCAATCGAGTGGCGGTGTGCATCGGCACATGGAAAGCGACAAGTCCTGCGCGCCCGATTTCGGCCTCGTCGAGGCGATCAAGCGATAGGTCGAGGCAGGTCACCGTTGCGCCGGCCTCCCGCAGCCAAGCGGCGGGCGATGCCAGCCCCAGGGGCTGGTGTCCGAGGTCGTATGTCGAAACAAGTACGGCGTGCATGGGTACGTTCCGCATTCGTACTAGTACGCTTCCATGCCCCCTTTTCCAGCCTGGAAATACGGGTTTTGCCCCCCGGCATGGTCGGTCGAATCCAATACGGCATTGATCGAGGGGACGGCCTGTTTGATCGCGACTTCCACACCTTGCTTGAGCGTAACGTCCGCCATGCCGCAGCCCTGGCAACCACCCTCCAACCGGATATAGACAGTGTCGCCCTGGACATCGACGAGCGCGATGTGCCCGCCGTGTGACGCTACCGACGGGTTGATCTGTTCGTCCAAGACCCTCCTGACCGCCAGCCCTTCTGGCGTATCGAGACCGGGTTTGGGAATGGCGTCGAGATGATCGACGACGCGCTCAACCTCGGGCACGAAATGGCGAATCATGTTTTCGATTCCGCCGATCAAGCTTCGCGCCGAGCCCTTCAACTCCAAAATGACGTCGCCGTCCTCGTAGCCGACAAATATCACCTCACCGCCGTCGCGGCTGACGACCGGCATCACGCGCTCTTCAATGATCTCGCGAATCCGCGCGCTCACAGGGTCGTCCGCGCCTGCAGTTGGGGCAATCGAGACACCGTCGTCGTTCATGATCGGATGACCGAGCGTCAGGTGATCCATGATCGCAACGAGCATGGCCGGCTTGAGTGCCGCCCAATCGGACTGGGGCTGTTTCTCAATCACGATCGTGGTCTGAAGAAGTGTGACCCGTGAAATGTCTCCCGCCTCAAACAGGCGCGCCGCCAACGGGGAAGCCGTTTTGGCCTCGTCGTGACTGACGTAGGTCACTTCGCCGCCACCCGCTAGAACTTCGCGGCCTGGATTGAATCGAAGCTGGGACGGATCCTCAAGCTGCTCGGTTTGAATGAACATATTTAATCCTGACTAATTCAGTCGATTATTGCGCAATGTACGCATTTGCGGCCAGCAATCAAGGGCGGCTGCGGCCGGCTCAATGCGGCCTCACAACCCCGCGACTACAGAAACGTACGCATTGAAATCGAACCGCGCGTAGCCTAAATTGGTGAGTATTCGCAACGGCGGCCGCCGACTTTCTCTACAATATTACCGTTGTTTCTTATTATGAACAAAGGTGTTTGATCTCCGCGACCCGGTTGGCTGCCGGATAGGGGGAACTATCCCTGAGGCCCAAACGGCGCGAGCCGAACCGGGTAGCCGCCTCGCCTTGGCCGAGCGGTTCCATCGATGCCGTGCGCTCACCGAGCATCTCGCCGCCCATTTGGCGCCCGAAGACCAAGTGCCCCAGTCGATGCCGGATGCCAGCCCGACCAAGTGGCACCGGGCCCACACGACCTGGTTCTTCGACACGTTTCTCCTACAACCCCATTTGCCCGGCTACGCCTCGCCGAACCCGACATACGGCTATTTGTTTAATTCGTACTACGAAGCCTCGGGCGCCCGGCATCCGCGACCGCAACGGGGTTTGCTATCCCGGCCGACGGTGGCCGAGGTCGGGGATTACCGTCGGGTCGTCGACGAGGCCATGGCACGGCTGATCGAGTCCGCCGACGACCAACAATGGGCCGCGATCGCCCCGCTGATTGAGCTCGGCATTGCCCATGAAGAGCAGCATGACGAACTGATCCTGATGGATGTTCTTCACCTTTTTTCGCATAACGCCCTGCGCCCTGCGTTTGCGCCTTTCCGCCCAGCGGGCGCGGGCCAAGCCATGCCGCCTGAGTGGATCTTTTTTGATGGCGGCATTGTTGAGGTTGGCCACGACGGCGAAGGCTTCGCCTTTGATTGTGAGGGCCCGCGCCACCAGGCATTGCTGCGGCCGTTTCGCCTCGCATCGCGTCTGGTTACCAACGGCGAGTGGCGGGCGTTCATGGCCGACGGCGGCTATGAGCGGGCCGATATTTGGCTGTCGGACGGTTGGGCCACGGTCAAACAGGAACAATGGCGCGCACCGCTCTACTGGGAACAGATTGACGGCGCCTGGCAGGCGATGACGTTGTCGGGCATGCACCCGATTGAGGATGCCGCGCCGGTCTGCCATATCAGCCATTACGAAGCGGATGCGTTCGCGACATGGGCCGGCAAGCGGCTGCCGACCGAGCACGAATGGGAAACCGCCGCCGCCAGGCAAATCCCGCAGGGCAACATGCTCCGGAGCAATTTGCTACGCACCGCACCGGCGCAAGGTACCGGCTTACAGCAGATGTTCGGCGACGTGTGGGAATGGACGCAAAGTCCCTACGTCCCTTATCCGGGCTTCCGTCCGCCGGCAGGGGCCGTTGGCGAATACAACGGAAAATTCATGAGCAACCAGATCGTACTGCGCGGCGGTAGCTGCGCGACGCCGGAAGGCCACGTACGAGCGACCTACCGAAACTTTTTTTACCCCAACACGCGCTGGATGTTTGCCGGCATGCGGCTGGCGGAGGATGCATGAATATAACCGCACTGACCCGACGCGACCTCGGCGCATTGGAAAACTTCCACGATCTCGATCCAACCCAGGACGATTTTCGATCTGCCGTTCTTGATGGTCTGGGCCATAGACAAAAGGCCATTTCGAGCAAGTTCTTCTACGACCAGCGTGGCTCGCAGCTGTTCGACGCGATCACGGAACTTCCGGAGTACTACCCGACACGCACCGAGATTGGGATATTACGGCGCTACGCCAGAGAGATCGAAGCCGCAGTGGGGCTTGAGCCTGTCGTGGTCGAATTCGGGGCCGGCTCGGTCGTCAAAATCCGACTTCTTCTTGATGCGTTACGCGCCCCGGTGTTCGTGCCGATCGACATTTCGCGCGAACATCTGGTGCGGTCTTCGCGCGAGCTCGCCGCCGACTATGCCGATACGCGCGTCATCGCCATCTGCGCCGACTTTACGCGCGACATTCTATTGCCAGCCGACCTACCGACCAAGAATCGCCTTGGGTTTTTCCCCGGCTCGACGCTCGGAAACTTCACCCGCGAGGAAGCGGCTCGCTTTCTTGAGCGCGCCCGCACCACCCTAGGGCCGGGCAGCGCATTTCTGATTGGCATCGATTTACGCAAAGACGAGGAAACGCTCCACGCCGCCTACAACGATTCACAGGGCGTGACGGCCGCGTTCAACCTTAATCTTCTGCGCCGCATCAACCGGGAAATCGGCGCAACGTTCGATTTGACGAAGTTCCGCCACGAGGCGCCTTGGGTTCAAGAAAAGGGCCGCATTGAAATGCGCTTGATCAGCACTGAATCTCAATCGGTGATCGTCGCCGGACAACGTTTTCACTTCGCGGCCGGCGAACACATCCACACCGAAAACTCACACAAGTATGATGTCGAGGAGTTTCAGGCATTAGCACGTGGCGCCGGATACGATCCGTCTAAGGTATGGGTCGATGATGCGCAGCGGTTCAGCCTCCACTATTTGAAAGCTTAGCGGGCTTTAGGCGATTGACGCGCGCATCTCCGCGATGACGGATGGAAAATCGTTGGCCTGAACGACCGACCCCTTGATGAGTTCGTCAAAATGGCGAGTCAGCACACGGATATGGTCGCGCGTATTAAAGACGAAATAGAGCTGGCCGACATAGAGCGCCGCGCGAATCGGCCCAAAGATCGTGTACGGCACCGAATAGTGCGTTAGACCGTCGTAGAGATAGATTCGGAGCGACGGATAAAGTTCGTCGTAGAGCCCACTCATGCGATCGAACTGATCGCGGCGGGCTTTCACATCCAGCCCTTGCCATAATCCCGTACCTGTGGCTAAGGCGCGCAGGTCCTGAATCCGCATACAGACTTCCATATCCGCTTCTGGCGTGCGGGTACTTTCAAGTTTGTCACTTCCGGCGGAGATTGCTTCGTCAGGGTCCCGGGCGACAAAATTCCGGTACTCGTAATGCAGCACCTCGTCAGTCTTTACCAAGTCAGGGAGCGTCGCCGGCACGTGGCGAATTTTGTATCCCGTCGCCTCCTTCTGCCAGCGGACGAGCTGCGCATCGATCGGTGTCTGCGCGCTCGTGGCAATCTGCATCGACTCGTGGAGGATGTCCGCGCCGCGCCGGGTTTCACTGCTGAGGCCAAGCAACCAATCCAAACTTACCTGCAACTCGCCGGCCATGGCAGCCACCGTGTCAGCGCGGGGCAGCCGGTCGTTTTCACCCGACAGAAGCTGAGACAATGTCGAGCGGTCGACGCCGATTCGGGCCGCCAGGCCGGCAGCCCGCAGGCCGGATCGGGCCATCGCCGCCGCGAGACGCTCGCGAAAAACCCGCGCCACATCGCGGCGACTCGCTGAACGCTGTGCTGTGTCCACCATCGTGGTGTACTTTATCAAATACGTTGCGGATAAGAAGCAAAGGACGGTGGGCCATGGCGAAAACGATCACCGGCATCGACCATCTTGGGGTCGTTGGCGCCGATATGGCGGCAAACCAGGCGGCATACGAGCGAATGGGCTTCATGGTGACCGAACCGCGCCCGCTCATGGGGATCGACGGCGACGGCAATGAGGTGGAGTTGGGGCAACACAGCCAACATTTCGTGTTCGGCAGCACTTATGTGGAACTGACCGGCGTGGTCGATCCCAAGAAGGGCAGCCATGTCGGAGACTTCCTCAAGCGCTACGAGGGGCTCCACATCGTTTGCTTCGCCGCGGCTGACGCCGAGGTGGCCGGCACGGCTCTGCGCGCGCACGGGATTGCAGCCCCGCCCGTCATGGAGTCGGCACGCTTCGTTTATTACGGCGACACCGGCACCGCACGGTTCCGGTGGTTCCCGTTACCGCAAGACGCCACACCCGAGGGGCTGATCTGCGTCGTCCAACACGTGAACCCGGAACTGGTCTTCCAAGACGTGGTGATGAACCATCCCAACGGCGCGCAAGCGGTCGTCGAAGTGACCCTGTGTAGCGAGACGCCCGATGTGGCCTGTGCCACGTATCAGAAAATTCTAGGCGTGCCGCCAACCGACCTACCGTTCGGCCATGTCCTGGATTGCGGCGAAGCGCGCGTCATCGTGGTCGATCGCGCCGGCCTTGCCGCGCACTATCCGGGCGTCACGCCGCCCGCGATGCCGTCCCTGCCCGCGTTCGCGGTGGGTGTCGCCGATCTCGCCCACACGGCTATGTATTTGCGCGGCGTCGGCGTTCCGTTCACGGAAGACACGGATCGGCTTTGGGTTGCCCCTGAATACGGCGGTGGCACCGTGGTCGAGTTTCGCGCGTTAGACTGAACCGGCCATTGGTTCGACGAGGTGGCAGCGGGCAAATTGCCCCGGCGACACCTCAACTTGTTTCGGCTCCGCGGATCGGCAGATGTGGCTCGCACGCGGACACCGCGGATGAAACGGGCACCCGTCGGGAATATTGAGCGCGCTGGCCACCTCACCGCGCGCCAGGGTGTGGTCCTCGCCCAGCGTTCGCTTCTTGTCGCCGACACGCGGGATCGCTGAGAATAGTGCTTGGGTGTAGGGATGCGCCGGCGATGCATAGAGTTGCGCGGTCGTCCCGGTCTCGACGATCTGGCCGAGATACATCACGGCGACCCGGTCGGCCGCATGCCTTATCACGCCCAAGTTATGCGAGATCATAACTTGCGCGATTCCCAACCGCTGCTGCAGCCCGACAAGAAGTTCTAGCACACGGGCTTGGACCGAAACGTCCAGCGAGGCGGTGGGTTCGTCGAGCAGCAACAGCTGCGGCTCGATCGCCAGCGCTCGGGCGATACCGACACGTTGGCGTTGACCGCCCGACAGCTGGCCCGGCCGGGCATTCAAAAACCGCTGCGGCAGCCCCACGCTGTCAAGGAGGTCGCGCACGCGGCTGGCCCGCGTCGCTGCGGTGCCAACACCTTGCGCCCGCAATGGCAACGCGATGATGTCTTTGATCCGTTTTCGCGGATTGAGCGAAGACATTGGATCTTGGAACACCATCTGCACCGCGCCATGAATGAACCGGCGATCGGCCGCGCTGTGTGCCGTTACGTCACGATCAAGAAGGCGAACCGTGCCGGCGCTGGTTCGTGTCAGCCCCAACACGATACGGGCAAGGGTGGTTTTTCCGGAGCCCGACTCGCCAACGATGCCGAGCCTTTCGCCTTTTTCGATTCGCAAAGACACGTCGCGCAGTGCGCGTACTGGACGCGACGCAGTGCCGAAGTTGCGCGAGATATGGGTTAGATCGAGAACGCTCATGCGACTAACTCAAGCTCTGTAGCGCGCACACAGGCGGCGCGACGTCCGTCGCCGACGTCGCTAAGCGGCGGCACCGATTCGGCGCACGCATTGATCGCAAAGGGACACCGCCAGCGAAATGCGCAGCCCTGCCCGATCGCCTTGGGATCGGGCAACGTGCCGGGGATACCCTCAAACGGTTCATCGGTGACCTTGGGCACAGCTCTGAGTAGGCCGGCGGTATACGGGTGTCTCGGCGTCGCAAAGACCGTCGCGGTTGGCCCCTCCTCCACGACGCGCCCGGCATACATGACGTAAACCCGGTCGGCGAGTTGGCTGGCGATGCCGAGGTCATGGGTGATGTAGATCATCGACGTTTGTCGCGCCTGCACCCGCTCCAAGAGGAGATCGTTAATCTGCGCCTCAATGGTCACATCGAGCGCTGTCCCCGGTTCATCGGCAATAACGATTTGAGGATCGCCGACCAACGCCATTGCGATCAGGACTCGTTGGCTTTGTCCGCCCGACAATTGCAACGGATAGCGGTCAACCAGTTCCTCGGGACTTGGCAGGCTGACCTCGCGTAGCGCGTCAATGGTACGCGTCCGGATCGCGCGACGCCGACTGGCACTCAACCGCGGCCGCCAATAATCGATGATGCCAACGTGCGTACGGCCTTGAAACGCGATCAGGTCGAAAAACTGTTCGCCAACGGTGAACACCGGGTTGAGCGAACTGAGCGGATGCTGCGGCACGAGCGTGAACGCGCGTCCCCGCATCGCCTGATAGGCCGCCTCGTCAAGTTCAAGCAGATTGCGATCTTCGTAGCGGATGGTGCCGCGATGGGCCTTCAGGTTGTCGGGCAAGACCCCGAGGATCGCCTTGGCCGTCACCGACTTGCCGCAGCCGCTTTCGCCAACCAGCGCAATAATTTCGCCGCGCGCCACCGACAACGAGATGCCGCGTAGCAGCGTCACATCCACGCCGTCGGTGTCGCGATAGCCGATTTCAAGGTTGTCGACCGCTAGTAACGAACTCATTGCCGCGCGCCCAGTAGATCGTTGAGCCCGTCGCCCAATAGGTTGAAACCGATCACCGTCACGAAGATGGCCAATCCGGGGAAGGTCGTCAGCCACCACGCGTTCGGTAACTGATCGCGTCCCTCGGCCACCATGATTCCCCATTCGGGGTCGGGCGGTTGCACACCAAGGCCGAGGAAGCCGAGCGCCGCGCCAAGTAGAATCACATAGCCGATGTCGAGCGTAATCTTGACGACCAGAACGCTGGTCAGGTTCGGTAGGATCTCGGTGAATGCGATACGCAACCCGCCGGCGCCGGAGACCTGGGCCGCCTCGACAAACTGTTCTTCTTTGATGTGCAGCGCTTCGCCGTAGGCAAGACGTGCAAACCAGGTCCACCACGCCAGCGCGATGGCGGCGATCACCACGGGCAGGCTGGGGCCCAGCAGCGCGGCAACCGCGAGGACGAAAACCAGTGACGGAATGGCCAGGAACACTTCGTTGATTCGCATCAGAATGTTGCCGAGCCAACCGCCCCAGTAGGCAGCGATGATCCCGATCGGGACACCGATCAGCACCGCCAGGACTATGACGAATGCCGCGATCATCATCGAGATGCGCGCCCCAACGATCACCCGGCTGAGAACATCGCGACCGACAATGTCGGTACCGAACCAATGTTTCCAACTTGGCGGCTGCAGGCGTTCGGCAAAGTTGACGGTTGCACCAGCGTCGTCGGGAAACGGCGCAATCCAAGGCCCAAAGATCGCCAGGACAAGGATCAACAAGACGATGCCAAGGCCAACCATTGATAGCGGGCTCTTGCCAAGGGTCGCGACTGCGATACGCCAAGCCGGCACCTCGACGCTGACCGGACCATCCTCGACGCCGCCAGCTATGGGTGAATCACGCGCAGGAATATCGTTCGTCATGCCTAGCGCCTTCCCAATCGCAGGCGCGGGTCTAACCATCCGTAGAGCACAGCCACGACAGTATTGGCTGCGGCATAGGCCAAGCCAACAAGGAGCGTGACGGCGATAATCGCGTTGAAGTCTTTGAACTGCAGGGCTCGCACACCATAGCGCCCGATGCCGGGCCAGCTGAAGACGGTTTCGACGATGAACGCGCCGCCGATGAAGAAGCCGAACAACAACCCGATGATTGTCAGGGTCGCGGAGAACGCATTGCGCAACACGTACTTATGAATCAGCAAGTTGCGCGGCATCCCGTTGGCGCGCGCGGTTAGGACGTAGTCCTTTCCCATCTCATCAATCATGCTGGCGCGCAGCAGCCGCAGGATCATCGCCATCGGCGACGCGGCAAGGACCACGGCCGGTAAGATAAGAAACGACAGCACGTGAAAAAACAGACCAATGTCGAAGACCAATAGGCTGTCGATCAGAAACGACCCAGTGACGTGCGGCGGCGGACGAACGTCGGCGTCGATCCGGCCCAGCGGGGGAAAAATGCGCCACTGAAATGAAAGCAATGCCTGGACGAGTAAGGCGAACCAAAACACCGGGATCGCCACGCCCGAAAAGGCCACCGCACGGCCGATATAGTCACGGCTACTATTGCGATGAACCGCGGTCATCACGCCCAGCGGCACGCCGACGAGGATCGCAAGGCTCATACTAAACAGTGCAAGCTCGAGCGATGCCGGCAGAAACGTCGCCAAATCCCCAGCGATCGGTCGGAAGGTGGTAAGCGAGACCCCAAGATCGCCCTGGAAGAGACCCTTGATGAGGCGCCAATATTGAACCACCAGGGGTTGGTCGAGGCCCATTTCACGCGACAACTGGGCGATTTGTTCCTCGGTCGCTTGCGGGCCCAGGGCAAAGCGCACCGGATCGCCGGGCAGAACCCGGCTGATCACGAAGATCAAAACCGATAGCCCGAACATGACGACCGCCAGTTCGATCATTCGACGAAAGATGAAGCGCACGCGACTAGTCTCCCCGCCCCGACTCTACGCACCCGCGCGCAGGGGGCAAGACAGCACAAATAGAAAGGGCGGCCGAAGCCGCCCTTCCCGCCGTTGAAAGCCTACGGATTAGTGCCGCAGGCCGTAGACGTTGAGATCGAAGGCCATTAGCCCTTTGTTCTCGTAGTTCTTGACCCGATCACGCAACGCGACACGGTGGATGGTGTAGCCCACCCACAGCGACGCCGCGTCATCCACGATCATCTTCGTGGCCTCACCATACTTGCCATTGCGCATGGCCGAGTCCGGCGTGGCACGGGCTTCTTCAAGAAGCTTGGAGATCGCCGCATCGCTAAAGTGCGCGGAAGCCTGCCATTGGCCGTGGTTGACCGGATGGTACATCGCATAGGTGAAGGCATCCGGTGTCGGATACTTCGCCGTGTTGTAGACCGGGAAGAAATGCGGCGCCGTAGCCGGGTCGGCTGCATTCTTCGATAGCGTCGGCCACTGCTCCGCAGTGATCTGCATATCGATCCCAACTGCCTTGAGATTGGACTGCAGCAGGAGACCCATTTCTTCGTGGGCACCAGCCTTGATGTAGTCCCAGTTCAAGGTGATCTCGCCGGGCTTGTACTTCGACTTGGCGAGAAACGCCTTGGCCTTGGTGACATCGTAGGTGTAGCCCGCGATCGACGGATCGTATCCAGGCATTGCACTGGGCACCGGACCATTCGCTTTGATCGCGCCGCCGAGAATGATGTCGTTCGCGGTCTTGTAATCGAACGCATGAAGCACCGCTTTGCGGAAGTTCACGTCGTCGAACGGTGGCCGTGTCGTGTTCATTTGAACGACGTAGAGCTTGTTGTCCGGATCCTCGTCAACGTGGATACCGGCTTCACCTTTCAGGTTCTTGTAGAAATCAAGCGGCTGCCACTGATCGACAAAATCGACATCGCCAGCAGTGAGCAAAGAACGCGCGGTTGCTGTCTCGCCGACGATTTCGATCACGATGCGCTTGAACTGTGCGTCGGTCCAACCACCGCGATAGCCACCGTGCGCGACGAGCACGCGGCGCCGGTCAGGCACGAACGAGTCGAGCTTATACGGTCCTGAGCCGGCATCGTGGCTGAGCAAGTAATCAGTGCCATAGTCGCCGTTGGCGCCGAAATCGCCCGCTTTCTGATTGGCCTTGAGCAGCGCGCTGTTCACGACATAGAACTGAACCAAGACATCGACGAACGGGCCAAACGAGTTGTTGAGCGTGAACTGAACCGTCGAGGCGTCGAGCGCTTTGGTATTGCCGACATCAAGAATGCCTTTGAGCAGCGACGAGTAGCCTTTGCCCAGCGTCAAAAAGCGGTCCATCGAGTAGACAACATCATTCGCGGTGAGCTTCGCGCCGTCGTGAAACGCAACATCATTGCGCAACTTGAAGGTCCACACCTTGCCGTCGGGGCTGGCCTGCCAGGATTCGGCGAGTTGGCCGGTCGGTGGCTTGCCTTTGACCGGCACCACGAGGCCTTCGTACATATTAAGAATATTGACGGCATCGAACTCCGCGAAATGAAACGCAGGATCGAATTTGGAGTCGGTCAGGCGGGTGGCGATGGTAAAGGTATCGCTCCCGTGACCGGCAACGGCGATGCCTGCCGGCGCGACCAATGCGACGACAAATGCCGTCGCAAGGACCGTGCGGACGGACCGCAGCAATCGGTTCAGCATGTATTCCTCCCTAGATTAATTGAGTTGGCGCGGCTTCTATCCGACCGCCAGCCAAAGTCGCAGTACCTTACCACATTGTCTTCGGGATGTAGGCCCTGGAAAAGACGTCAGAATCGCGCAATTGTTACCCATGACCCGTCCTCACACAGTTTTCATTCAGGCCCAGTCCCTCCCCTGGCGGCGTGGCCTATATGGCGGTGGCCGCCCGGATGTCCGCACCAAAATGCTCTCGGTCGACCCTAAGAAACCGGCTGATTCAACTTGCCTGGTGCGCTATCCCAAAGGCTGGCAGCGGCGCGATACGCACCACGTCCTGGCGCACGAAGAGTTTCTGGTCCTCGAGGGCTCGATTCGAATCAACGGAATCGATTACGGCACGCATTCTTACGCGTACCTGCCGGCCGGGCATGTGCGTAAGGCGATGTCGTCCAAAAACGGCGCGGTCCTGCTGACAACCTTTTCGGCCAAGCCGGTCCACGAATCCGGCCTCCCGGCGCGCGCGTTTTACGACAAACGATTGCTGATCGACTACATCGACACGCTGTCGATGGCCTGGGATGCGTCGCTGGCCGATCCGGTCTTTGCCGCCGGCGTCGCGATCAAACCGCTGCGCACGGACCCGGACACCGGCGAGACGTCGTTTCTTTATACGTCGCCAGCCCACCGCATCCCCAAGGGCATGCTGAAGCCGAAGTGGACGCATTCGATGATTGAGGAGATTTACTGCATCGACGGCGAATATGTTTGGGGCGACTGCGGCGTCATGGGACCGGGCGGCTATGTCTGGTGGCGCGAGGGCGTGTGGCACGGACCGGCGGGTACCATCGCGGGCTACAACCTTTGGGTCCGGACGGTGAACGGGCCGCTCGACAATATCGTCGGCTCCAAAGCCGAACGCATGACGTGGAACCCGAAATACCGGCCCAAGCTGCCAGCGCATTTGAAAAAGATCGCCAAGCCTTATGTGCGGCCACCGAACTACTAGGCGCCCCGGTGAGTGACAGACATAAGAAGATTATTCTCGCCGCCTACCCCGAGGGTATGCCGCGCGAATCCGATTTTCGCCTCGAAGAAAGTCCGGTGCCCAAGCCGGGCGAAAATGAATTTCTCGCGCGCGCCTTGTATCTCTCGGTCGATCCCTTCCTGCGCATGCTGATGAATCCATCGAACGCCGCCAACGCAACCTCGCGCAAAGAAGGGCCGATCACCGATGTCGGTCGGGTGATGGCAGGTGGCTTTGTTGGTGAAGTTGTCGAGAGCAACAATCCGAAGTACCCGCGTGGTGCCATCGTCGAAGGCATCTTAGGGTGGCAGAACTATGTGGTCTCGGACGGCTGGGTGAACAAGCGACATAACCCAGCCGGTGTTGTCGTCTGCGACTCGACGTTGGATGTGCCGGTTTCGTTGTTCGCCAGTGTTCTGGGGCGGGCCGGGTTGACGCCCTATTTCTGCATGACCCGCGAACTCCGCCCACAAGCCGGCGAGACAGCAGTCATCACGTCGGCCGCCGGTGCCGGCGGATCGATCGCCGGACAAATCGCCAAGATGGCAGGCTGCCATGTGGTCGGGATTTGCGGCAGTGACGAAAAAGTCGATTGGATTACCCGCGACCTCGGCTTCGACGTTGGGATTAACTACAAGACGACGCCCGATATCGGCGCCGCACTGCGCGCGGCCTGCCCTCGTGGCGTCGATGTGCATTACGACAATGTCGGTGGGCCGATTATGGAAGCGATTGCAGCGCTCCATACCCCGGGTCATCGCTACCGGCTGGTCGGGATCGCGTCGGCCTACAACACGGTGCCGGATGGGCAGACCTTCTGGGCCTGGCCTTACGAGAAGCCGATGTTCGTCGTGCACGACTACACCAAGGAATACGACGACGGCATTCGCGAAATGGCCGGGTGGATCAAAGAAGGCACACTGAAGTATCGCGAAGACGTGGTCGACGGAATCGAAAATACAGCCAAAGCGTTTATCGGCGTGTTGAACGGCGACAATATTGGCAAGCGTATTGTGAGAATCGCAGACTGAACTAGCTTGCGATCTCCATACCCCGCACGACGGCCGGGCGCATGCCGACCAATTCGACCCACCTTCGAATATTTTTGTACGTTGAAATCCCGCCCTCGAGGCGTTGAACCGACGTTGCCACGAGCGGATAGGTCAAGATGTCGGCGTATGAGTATTCGGCGCCGGCGAGAAACTGCTCTTCCCCGAGACGCCGGTCGATCGCCGACAAGAAACGGTGCGCTTCGTCGACCACCCACGCGGTCGCCTCGCTGACGTCGGTCGTCGCGCGCAATGTTAGGAAATACTGCGTCGCCATTGCGGGCGTGAGGTCACTCGCCGCAACGGCGGCCCAGGCGTGTGCTGCAACGCGCGCCTTTATGTCGGCAGGCACAAGGCGTTGTGCTTTTTCCGCCAGATAGAGTGCGATTGCCAACGTCTCGAACACCGCTAGGGGACCACCTTCGGCCTCGGAATCGACAATCGTGGGGTACTTGCCCATCGGATTCAGCGCCAGATAGGCGGCCGACGGCGTGTCGCCGACGGTTCTGACAATTCGATGAGCAACGTAGGGCAAGCCCAGTTCCTCAAGCATTATCGCGACTTTTTGGCCATTTGCCGTGGGCACTAAGTAAACCTCGATCACGTCATCCCTCCAATCTCGGGCTTTCGCTTTGAGCGCCTCAAGATACTCGGTATCCTGATCCCTTGCATGAGCCGGACCGGCTTCATGCGCCGCAGAATGAATGCGGATACAGATCAGGGAGGATCTGATGAAACTTTCAGCAACCAAGGGACTCCGCGGTGCGTTGACAGCTGTCGCCGCCATCGCCGTCGCGGTACCCGCGTTCTTGGCGGCCGCACCGGCGAGCGCGGAAACGATCAAAATTGGCTTACGTGAATTTCCGGCTGGCCGTGGCAATCCGTTTCAGGGCTGCGTTTGCTCGCCAGCGGTATTCGTGTGGTCGGCGACGTATGAACAACTTTCCCGCGTCGGACTTGACGGCCGCGCGGAACCGGAACTGGCGGCGAGCTGGGAAAACGTCAACCCCACAACGTGGCATATCAAACTGAAGCCGGGCATCACGTTTTCCAACGGCGAGCCGCTGAACGCTCAAGCCGTCAAGACGACGTTCGATTTCCTCGAAACAGACCGCGGCAAGACCTTCTCCCAGCGCCAGACGCTGGGCGTCTTCCTCGCCGGCACCGAGGTCATTGATGAGTTGACCGTGGCGGTCACGACCAAGGAACCCAACCCGCTGCTGCCGAAGCTTGTCAGTTCACAATCGATCATCCCGACCAAGGCTTGGGCGGATATGAGCGTCGAGGGTTTCACCAATAACCCAATCGGCAGCGGCCCTTACATCGTCAAATGGAGCGATGCAGGATCGCAGGCTACCGCAACCCCGTTCGCCGGATCGCGGCTTGGCCGCAAGAGCGTGGACCGTGTTGAGTTCGTCGTGCTTGAAGAAGCCCCGGCGCGTACTCAGGCTCTTCTGTCCGGTCAGGTCGACGTGAACATTTCGTTGGGTCCCGACGAGCACGCCGCGGTCGAAGCAGCCGGCCTGAAGATCTTTTCGGCACCATCGACCCGCACCATGGGCCTGTCGCTGATCACCCATCGCAGCGGGGAACCGGTTACCGGTCCTCTGGCAGATAAACGTGTTCGCCAAGCGCTGAACCACGCCGTCGATAAACAATCGATTATCGACAACATCTTCAGCGGCAGCGGGAAACCCGCTAGCCAGGTGGCCGTACCCACAGCCTTTGGGTACAACAAGTCGATCCAACCCTATGCGTACGATCCCGACAAGGCGAAGAAACTACTTGCCGAAGCGGGCTATGCCGATGGTTTCGACATGGAGATCCGGGCAATCACGACCAGCGCGGACTTTCGCTTCTCCTACGAGGCGGCCATCCAAGATCTGACTCGGATCGGCATCAAGGCAACCCTCGTCTCGCAGCAGTTTGGCGGGGCCGGTGGCTGGCTGGAGCATTGGATCAAAGGCGATTGGCCGTATCAGGCATTCGGGTTCGGTAACGATCTAACCGGACATCTGGATGTGGGCCTGTCTTTCGCTCGTCATACCAGTTGCAGCAAACCCGCACCCTACTATTGCAACCAGGACGAAATGGCGTTGATCAACTCGGGCTACACCGAGTTCGACGTCAACAAGCGCGAGAAGATCTGGCAGGAAGCATTGAAGATCAATGCGGAAAACGCGCCGATCATCTTCTTGATCGAGTTCAACGAATCCATGGGCTACAACCCGCGGATCAAGAACTTCCACAACGTGAACCTCTGGGTTCCGTATAACGAACTTGAGGTCGGCAGCTAACACCGACTAAAGCCTTTCAATTCCGGGGCCGCACTTCGGTGCGGCCCTTTTTTTGTGCCTAATCCCTCCATAACCTCGGCATGAAAGAGTTGGCTCAGCTTGACGCCGAAAAACGGCGGACCATCGGCGTGCTGGCCAGCGGAAACGCGTCCGCGATTGCGGTGAAGAGGATAATCGGTCTCTACCCCGACTCAATGTTGCGTCTCGTCCTTCTCGTCGCGGCGGACGGTCTGTCGCCCCTGAGAACAAATCGAATCGAGCTGTCAGACCTAGTTCTGGCAAACGAATGGCATCTCTGGCCTGACAACGTGGTCGCGCTGATACCTTCCATGGGCGTCGATCGCAGTTTCATCGCAAGCGTTTCATTACTGATTTGGGTAGTGGACGATAACGCCCTGTATCGACAACACGATTCGATAGCGCAGACACTGGCCACAATTGCAGCGTTGGCCGAACGCGATGGTGTGCCGGTGCAGTATAGGGACATGACCGGAGCCGAGCGCGCCAGCCCGATGCATGGCCTGCTGTCGGTCAAAACCGCTATTCAACTCGCTGGGCATGCGGCGGCGCTCCAACGGATCACCAACCGTTGCATCCGTTCCGGCCTAGTGATCGATCCAGAATACAGTTGTATATTGTGGACCGCGGGCGGCCTCGGGATCGAGCTGAGCACACTCGATATCTCGTTGCCTCTCCTGTGGCGCATCCTGCGACTCCAGCACTGGTACGAACACATTGAGCCAACCAAATTGATGACCGCCCAAGAAAACCAGCTTTTCCTCGACGAAGCGACCGAGATTGCGCAGTGTCTGCGGGCAGAATTAGGCGCCGACCTCAGGGTCGATCTCGGCACGCTCCGGAAGGGCTGACCGGTCATGAACCCCGCCACCTATCGCGGCAAAATTCTCTACCTCACCGACGGCAAGGGCGAGGAAGGTCGCGAGTTCTTTACTGTCACGGTCCAACCCAATGGCGACCGCACGCTGCGCGCCCAATGCGAGATGGATAACGACGAGTTGCTGCGCGATGTCGTTCTAAGTCTCGACAGCGCATGGCGACCGCTTGACGCGTTTGTCCGGCTGACGATCCACAATGCGTTTCAGGGATCGGCCTGGTTTCGCTTTTCGGAAACCCTCGTCGAGTGCGAGACGTTCACCCGAGATGCCGGGCGCCTGTCCCAGCGCCAACCCATCACCAGCTGGCCGCCGTCTTTCGGCGGACACCCGGTGTGTTGCGATACCTGGCACTCCAAGGCGGCCGCACTGCGCCGCACCGGCAACGCGACAATGCAGGCTGTCGAAGGCATTGCGATGAGCTCGCCGCTGCCCAACGGCGGATCGGGGCCGATGCTGACGATGGCCGATGTCGATGTCGAATTCTGCGGCACCGAAACCATCACGACGCCAGCCGGCACGTTCGACACGATCCACGTCAAGAATTACAGCCGCCGTCGTGGGCGCGACCATCCCGTTGAAATTTGGGCGTGGGGCGACGATTTCGTGCCGGTACGCGCTCGCTGGGATTTGCTGGGGCAAACCTACGAACTTGTCGAGCTCGAACACCCCAATCTCTAGCCGCGTTGCGCCGGCGCGGGTAGCAAGAAAGGCCGCACCTCGGTGCGGCCCTTCTTCGATCAGATGTAGCTATGGACGATTTTGGGTGGGCTCGTCTGGTGATCGAACCGTAGCGTGAACCACCATCCGCCAACCATGCGGCGGGGCTGAAACGGCAAAACCTCCTCGTTCTCGTGCTCGTAGAAAGTCACATTCGCATCGCCCGACCAAACGGTGCTGTATTCCATTGCATCGCCCCAGTGCGCCACAAGGTCGTCAACGATCGGTCGCCCCGACACCACGTCATAGAATTGCCGTCGCCCGAGGTATTTTGGCGTGTATCCCTCGCGTTGCCTGAACGGGAGCGGTTGGTCGTCAGGCACCGGTTCCTTAAAGTCGAGGTAGGTCCGCACGACAGTCCCGACGCAATCGACACTCGTGCAGATGCGGATTCCCGGCTTTGGTCCATTGTAGACGGGGTCCGCCGGATGGAACGGCGTCATCTGAACGTTCGCAACCTTATGCGGCATGCCGGCGTGTCGGCCAAGGAACGCGAGCCAATCCCGGTTGACCCACGAATAGAGCATGTAGTGATAGCGTTCGCCCTTGTAGTCGCACGGTATCCAAAAGAACGTCTCGGTATAGTTGGAGCGCTCGGGCGAAACGAACTCGGTTCGCATACGGTCGCTGTAGAACCAAGCGTTATAGGTTCGCAGATAAATGAGGCCCGACCCATCGAGTTCGAGCGGTTCCGGCACGTATCTCCGCACCACCTCGGGGTCCGCCTCAAATCCGATGACCATCATGTCACCAGCTATTCGTTGGGTTGGCTCGGTCGCCAAATCCAACAAGCTTGCACGGCCGGACGGCGTTAAGGGGGACATGAACCGTTTGTCGTCGAGTAGCGCCATGATTTCGACTCCTCGTAGTTATGACAACGATCGTTCGAGTATCGACGAAGTCACTTAGTCGCGCCAACGCCTCGGGATGGTTGAGACTCAAGAATCCGTGGCATCCGTTTGAGGGACGCGCAAATCGATTGAGTTTGGCGCCTCGGGTGGCAGAATCTTGGGGTCTATCGGTACCTTGACGCCCGGTATGGCTCCGATCTGCAACCAAGCCTATACTTAATGCTCAATCGCATATTCTAGCGGAGGCAAGACTCATGAAAACCCAGGACCTTGGCGGACAGGCCCGGCACGACATGATGGCCGACCCGGACCACGACGCGTATTCCCGTGAACGCTTCGTCCAGGAATATGTCTGGCAGATCAACGGGCACTATCATCAGGGAAACTACGCGCTCCACGACAAGAAGCTGAAGCCCCGCGACGGTGGCGTGCTGCCCGTCCAGGAGCAGCGCAAGAAAGTTTTGGCCGAGCCTTACGGTCAAATGTGGAGCAGCCTACGGCGCGTCGCCCGCGAGTGGACATGCGAAGCAGTCGGGCCGAGCGTCGAAAGGCAACTCGGCGAGTTGATCGACAAGGCACGCCAGTACCGACAGAGCAATCGCAAACTCGGTTCGCTGATGTTGGACCCCACGGTCAAGGTGCCTGGTTATGTCGACGTCGACATTCATTTGAAGCCCGGCGGGTATCACACAGAACTCACCGAGGAAGATGTTTTCGCTGGCGCGGAGTACGAGCGCACGACCTACATGAATACCAACGGTCTGCTTGGCCCGCGCATGGACAAGCTGGGCAAACAGGTTGCCGATTGGGTTAAAGCCACCTACCCCAACCTGAAACCAAAGCGCATTCTCGAAGTTGGCTGCACCATCGGTCAGTCGACGATCGGCTGGAAGGAGGCGTTCCCGGACGCCGAGGTCTACGGCGTCGACGTTGCCGCGACCTCGTTGCGTTATGGCCACGCCCGCGCCGAGGCGTTGGGCTGCGCGATCTCCTTCAGCCAGCAAGATGCGGAACACACCAACTTCCCCGATGGATTCTTCGATATTGTCGCGTCGCACGCGATGATTCACGAAACCTCGCGCAAGGCGCTGCGGGGGATCTTTGCCGAATCGCACCGCATTCTGAAACCGGGCGGACTGATGTTGCACAACGACGGGACGCCGTTCCGCGACATGAAGCACCCCATCGACCGGCTGATTCCGGACTGGGATACCCATTACAACGCGGAGCCGTTCATCACCCAAATGCGCTCGATGGACCTTGCTGAATTTGCCGTTGAGGCGGGTTGGCCCAAGGGTTCCACGAGCAACACCTATGCCGACGAAGTCGTCGGCGCCGATGCGGCACGGACGGTTTCCGGCGGCGCCTGCTACATGGTGGTCGGGCGGCGTTAGCTAAAGGCGACTAACCAAAGCTAGCGCGTCGTTGGTCGCGGCCCACACGGACCGCGGCGCAACACAATCACCGACCGCCAGTGCGCCTTCGGGCGTCGGTCGCGCCGATGTGCCGGTGGACAACATGATCGTGTTGAACCGGCCTAGCCGCGGGCCGTCCTTCAGGACTGCGATTCCCTCGCCGACATGGCTTGCCGTAACGCCCGGCACGACGGTCACGCCCGCCGCGCGCAGCCGCGCCGTGACCACAGGCAACTCGCGCGTCAATGACAGTTCGGCCAGCCCTAATTGGGCCTCCGTGGTCGCCACGGTGACCGACGAGACGCCGGTCTGCGCGGCCAGTGTTTCCGCCAGCGATACGGCGGGCCAGCCGCCCTCCTCGTCGAGCACGAGAACCTTGCCGGTTGCGGCGTTGATCCCGGCAATAACGTCTCGCCCGTGGGCCAAGCCCGATGATCCCGGAATACCGTCAAATAAGGCCGGCCGCAGCTTGCCCACCGCGCTTTGCGATGGTTGCGCGCCGATCGCCCAGATCACGGCACCCGCTGCCGGCGGACGGTGTGGATCGATCGCGTGATCGAGGCGCACGACGACACCAAGCGTATCAAGTTCGCGGGCCCACCAATCGACCAGCAAACCCATTTCGGCGCGGTGGGGTGCGGCGGCGGCGAGCGCGAGTTGGCCGCCGAGGCGGGACGAGGCTTCGTACACTGTGACGCGGTGACCGCGCAACGCGGCAAGACGCGCGGACTCCAAGCCCGCCGGACCGCCGCCGATGATCGCTACGTCCTTGGCGACCGACGCGGTTCCGATTTCGGGAAACTCGACCTCGCGTCCAGCGACCGGGTTGCCGATGCACGAGACGCGTAGGCCACGCGCTAAGAAACCTTGGCACGCCTGGCTGCACGAGACACAGGGACGCACACGCGCGTCCTCGCCGGCTTCGTATTTCTTGGCCCAATCGGGATCGGCAATCCAGGTTCGCGCCATGGCGATGGCGTGCGCCGCGCCGCCGGCAACGATGTCTTCGGCCTCTTGCGCGGTGCGAATGCGGTTCGCGACGATGACGGGTATTTTAAGCTCGTCGGTGAACAGTTGCGCCGCATCTGCCAACACCGCGCGCGGCTGGTCCATTGTCGGAATCGTTTGGGCGGCCGCGCGGTAGGACCCCGACATCAAGCTGACATAATCGAGCAAGCCGTCATCTTGCAGCGCCCGCACGCTCGCGAGGGACGCCGCGGCGTCGTAATCCTCGTCGGCGCCGGGCATGTGATGGGCGATCGACGTGCGAATGCCAACGGCGAGCGACGCGCCTGCGTTTTCGCGCACAGCCGCCAACACCTCGCACACAATGCGCAGGCGGTTCTCGAATGACCCGCCATAGGTATCGGTGCGGCGATTGATCACCGGCGACAAGAATGAACCCAGCAAATAGTCGGTCGAGGTTTGCACTTCGAGGACGTCTACACCGGCGTCGCGACAGCGCCGGGCCGCTGCGCCGTAGGCGGCGACGATTTCGGCAATCTCGTCGATGCTCAGCACTTTAGGAATCTGGCCCATGGAATTGGCGACCGCCGACGGACCGACCGCGGCGCGACCAGCGAGCCAAGTAACGTTGTAGCCGCCGTGCCACAAGGTGATCGCGAGCTTTGAGCCAGCGGCATGAACCTCATCTGCGGTTGCCGACAAACTCGGAATCAAGTCGTCGCCTGCCGTGCGGATTTGCAAACCGGCGAATGTCTGGCTTGTCGGGTGCACCGGGAGCGACGACGCGCTAACCAGTGCAGCCCCGCCTTTCGCTCGCGCCACGATATAGGCGCGGTGGCGGGGGCTAACGACCCCGCTATCATCGCCTAAGCGCATGCCGTGCGCCGCCATCGTGGCGCGGTTCTTCAATTCGACCGGGCCGAGGCGCAAGGGACTGAACAGGTGCGGATAGCGTGGATGGGTCGACATCAGAGTTCCATTGCCGGTGAAAGCGCCAGCATAACGCCACTGCGCTTGTCGCGCCCGTGCGGCTTTGGCACACTCCGTGTGATCAACCCGGAGGGACCGATGGCGGTGAAACAGGCGCAGCACGGCGTACTGCCCGAAGCGAGCCACGATGAGGCGGCGCGGCAGAGCTTTGTGTTCGGCTTTTCCAAGCACGTCATGGGTCAGGTGACCCCGGGCAATCGCGCAGCCTACGAGAACCGCGTTGCACCGGCCTTCGCCAAGAGAGAAGGCCGCGCGCCGCAAGATCGCCACGAACTGCGCAAGGCAATGGAACGCGACGGCCAATTCCAAGTGTCCAGCGCGCTGCAGCGGACGACGCAGGAAATGCTGTGGGACTCGGTGGGCGAAAGCATCGAGCGCCAGTGGGACACGCTGCGCGACCGCGCCCATCACTTCACAAGCGGTAAGACCCGCGGCACGTTGGCCCTCGATCCAGCGCTGGCGATGCCGAGCTATATCGGACGCAACGATCATCATGCGATGCCGGGCGGCTATTCAACCGATCTTGCCGACGACGACATTTTCTCGGGCGCTCTTTATGACCGGGGCGCTTTTATCTACACGGACGGCTTGCTCGGCCCCTACATGGAAGGCTCCGGCCTGTCGGTCGTGAAGTTTTTGCGGACACAGTTCCCCGACCTCAAGCCAAGGCGCATTCTAGAATTAGGCTGCACGACCGGCGCGACCGCTTCGGTACTGGCGCGCGCGTTTCCGGACGCGGAGATTCAAGCCGTCGATGTCGGCGCGGCACTGCTGCGCTATGCGCATGCCCGGGCTGAAGCGGTTGGCACGGGCGTGCATTTCAGTCAGCAGAACGCGGAACATTTGAATTTTGCCGACGAGTCGTTCGACCTTGTGGTGAGCAATGCCGTGTTGCATGAAACCGCCTCTCAAGCGATCCGCAACATCATGGCCGAGTGCCACCGGGTGTTGAAAAACGGCGGCGCGATGGTGCATGCCGAGCAGCCGCAATTCGCCAGCATGGACCTGTTCAAGGCCTTCACCCACGACTGGGACACGTACAACAATAACGAGCCCTTCTGGGGCACCGTGCACGATCTGGATCTAGAAGACCTCGCCGTCGGCGCGGGCTTTGCGCGCACTGATGTGTTCCAGACGTTTGCTCCGGGCGCCGCGGCGTCGGCCGGCACAGTCGGGCATGTCGCGGTCGATCCCACGAAGATCATGGGTTCAGACCGGGGCGGCGGGCTGAAATTCTATTTTGGCGCCGTAAAGTAAGACTCCGCGCGCGCTTGCGCTAAGATCGGTGGGCCGTAGGGAGGCTTGCCATGACCAGCGCCAAAGACCGCTACCCCAATCTTTTTTCGCCCTTCGATCTCGGGCCGACTCGGTTACGCAACCGCACGGTAATCCCCGGGCATAGCATGTCGTTGTCGCACTTCGAGCCCGGCATTTCCGATCGCTACCGCGCCTACCTTGTGGCGCGGGCCGAGGGCGGCGCGGGGCTGGTCGGGATCGAGTCCGCGCCGATGCACGAATCGACCAAAAACGCGTCGTCGTCGGCCACCGTGATCACCGATGCGGCGACGCCGTCGCTGGCCAAGACCGCCGAAGAGGTGCACGCGGCGGGCGCGGCGATCTCCATTATCTTGTGGCACGGCGGGCATAACATTCCCCACCGTGGCGGCGCCCCGTTTGCGGTGGCGCCCTCGCCCATCCCCTCGTTCCGGGTGCGCGAAACGCCGAAGGTTTTGACCAAGAAAGAGATTCACGAAATTGTCCGCGGCTATGGGGCGGCGGCGCGACGCTGCCGCGAAGCCGGCGTAGACGTCATCGAGGTGCAGACCGCGACCGACTATCTGCTAGGCCACTTCATGTCGCACCGCATCAACTGGCGCGACGACGAATACGGCGGCAGCCTTGAGAACCGCATGCGCATTGTCGCCGATGCGCTGGAGGCTGTGCGTGAGGCGGCGGGCGACAAGATCACGGTTGGGGTGCGCACCTCGGTCGCGCATGAGATACCGAGCGATCCCCAAGACTTCGGCATCGAGGATTCGGTGGCCTGCATGCAGTACCTGGCCGAGCGCGGGCTAGTCGATTATGTGAGTCTGCTGACCGGCTCGCATTGGGCGATGGGCGCGACCATACCGCCAATGACCAGACCGCGGCCGCAAATCGCCGACGAGGCCGCGGTGTTTAAGAAACATATCAGCGTACCGATCACCGTTGCGGGGCGCATTCGCACCGCATCCGAGGCCGAAGCGATTCTAGCCGGCGGGCAGGCCGACTTGATCGCGATGGCGCGGACTTGGATCGCCGAACCGGACTGGATGCGCAAGCTGGTCGAGGACCGCGAGGACGAGATCCGCCCGTGCATGAGTTGCAGCCAGGGTTGCCTGGGCTTCGTGACGCGGGGCCAACCCGGCACCTGCATCATCAACCCGGTGGCCGGGCGCGAGACCGAGATCGCCGCCCTCGAACCGGCGGCCAAACCCAAACATATCGCTGTCGTCGGCGGCGGCCCGGCGGGCATGGAGGCGGCGCGCGTTGCGGCGTTGCGCGGCCACCGCGTCGAACTATACGAGTCCTTGCCACAGCTGGGCGGGCAAATGCGGCTTGCAGCGGAGGCGCCGCATCGCGGCGAAATGCTGCCGGCAATTGAATGGTGGGAAAACGAATTGCAGCGCTTGCAGGTGCGCGTGCATCTCGGCGCGGCGGTCACGGCGGATAAACCGCCGGCTGCAGATGAGGTGGTTTGGGCAGTTGGCAGTGAACCCGGGCCAACGCAAATATGGCGCATCCGGCCGCACTTGCGCACCGGCATCCCGGGCACCGACGGCTTGGCGCACGGCCGCGAGATCATGGCCGGCACCGCGGCCGTTTCCGGCAAGGTCCTGGTAATCGACGAAGAAGGTGGCTGGCCCGCAGTCTCGCTATGCGAAACCCTTGCGGCCACGCCCGACGTTACATCGGTAGATGTCATCACCTCGGAAGTCGCGCTCGGCGCGCCGGAGCTCGACTACAACTTCGAATCGCTTGACGTGGCGGCACGAATTCGCGGCGCTGGGATCACGGTGCATGCAAGCACATTGGTCGATGGGCTGACCGACGGGGTTGCTACCTTGCGCGGCGGCGGCACGTTGGGCCCGTTCGACGCGGTGGTCATGGCGACTGGGACCACCGCGCGTGCGGTGCCTGAGGACGCGCACGCCATCGGCGACTGCGTCGCGCCACGCTCGATCTGGGCGGCGACGCGCGACGCCGCGGTGCTGGCAAGAGGGTTGTAGAAAACCGTGCCATCTACCAGAGGTCGCAAACACACACACTTTGCCGCCGACCGGCGAGAAAACGGCTTTGGACAGCGGACTGGGACAACCCATAATTGTTGCGCCCGATCAATGACTAATGGGCGGTTCCTTCCTAGGCTTTGAGGATGGCCCATACCGATACATTGACACCAGCCGCTGAACACCGTCATCAGCACAGCCATTCGACCGCGTCGTGGTGGCGCGGGCCGGAGTGTCTGGTGACGCTGTTTTGGTTGTTGGTCCTTTCGGCGACGGTCGCCTTTGGAGCGACGATTGCCAATCTGACCTTGACCGGGACGGTGCCGCTAATTCTCGACATCAGCGTGGCGCCGACGCCGGCAGCATCCGCCCTTGATCTGGCCGTTACTCAGCCCCAGCTAAAGGTCGCGGACGTTACAATCCGCACCAATAGCCCGGCGGGCTACCTTGTTACCGTGCGATCCGACAACGTATCAAACGGCGATTGCAGCGCGCCATGCTTTTACAGCACAAGCACGACCGACAGCCTTGCATTCGTCTTGTACCGCAGCGGTGCGCCAATCGGGTTTACCGGCGATACAGGGACGTTCATTCAGACCACGTCTCTCTCAGGTATCGGCGGCGACCCCTACACCGCGGATGTATCGTTCGACGGCGCACTGGCATTGCTCGGCGCGGCGAACGACTACAGCGACGTCCTCGTCTTTAGCGTGAGCGTCAACTGACGGCTGGATCGGGCATTCGGATGAGGAGTGCCACGGTCATGCTGACCACCGCGAAACCGGCGATGATCCAATAAGGCAACGTCGGTGAGACTTGGTAGAGGCCGCCGCCGACCAGCGGGCCGATGGTGAAGCCAATACCTTGGACGGTGCCGTTGAGCCCCAGAACGCCGCCTTGCTCGCCCGGTTTGGCAGATAACGTGATGGCCGCGGTGTAGGCCGGGTTCATCATGCCGAAGGCGGCGCCGAGCAGGCCGACGCCGCATACAATCATCGCGTAACTCTCGGTCGACGCCATCAAGATGCCACCAGCGATACCGCACAGGGCGCCAACGACCAGCAAGCGCTTGGGTGGCCACTTGAGCCATTGGATCAAGCCGGCCTGCACGCCGACGGCCATGACTGAAGAGGCCATGAGGGCGAGGCCGGCGAACGTTGCCGTGTCGGCTGCGTTCAAGCTTTGCGTATCTTGAATGCGAAAGCCGGTTGCTTGCTGCATCGCGGCCAACGTTGCGTAGATCATCGCGCCAATCACCAACAACGGGACAAGGCGTAGCGGCGGGCGGTAGAAAAAGCGCTGCGCTGCCGCACCGACACGCGACGGCAAAGTCTTGTCGAGGGCACGCAAATCGATTAGCAAGACGATGAATACCAGAACCACGACCGCGTAGAACGGCAGGGTCAGACTGATACGCCCGAGCAATGCCGCCGCGGCTGGACCAGCGATGGTGCCAAGCCCCATCGCCGCACCAAGAATGGCAAACCCCTGGGTGCGGGTTGCCCGTGAGGTTTTGTCGGCGACATAGGCGAAGATCACCGGAAACATCGACGCCGCCGTGGTGGCGAACAACACGCGCAGCGAAACCAGTATTACAAACACCGTGGTCGCGCTGAGCATACCGGCGAGGCCCGCCTCGGCGGTGAGGCCAATGAGGGTGGTGAACACCATGTAACAGATCAGGCCGAACAGGATGATGCGGCGGCGGCCCCAGAAGTCGCTGAGCCGTCCCCAAATCGGCGCCGCAAAAATATAAGCGGCGGAGGCGAAGGCGATGATCGCGCCGATCTGCAATTCGCTGAAGGTCAGTTCGCGCCCGAGCGGCGGCATGATGGCGAAATAGAATGTTTGGCCCGCGCCGGTGACAACGATGGTCAGCAACAGCGCGCGAAAATCGGGGCGCGCGAGCAGGCGCTCGGGCTGGGGCGCGTCAGTCATGGTGCGGTTGAGGGTGCGGTGGTTTTTTGCGGCGTAATCCGGGTGGGGAGCAACCGCCTCCCTGCCCTCCCCCTCTTCGAGGGAGAGGAATATCGTAGCGTCTCGGCGCTACTATATTGCGGCCGGTCCGAACGCAACGACGGCATCCGATGGGTGTTCAACTGCGTCGCGCCGCGTTGCTGTACTTGACCGGCGCCACGCGTTACCGCGCGGCCATCAGTTTGGCGACGTCATCTTCGACGACGGTGCCTTTGAAGAAGTTGGGGTTCATCGAGGCGTGCAGCTCCGCGACATTAGAGAAGGTGAAATCGCGGAAATCGTCTTGGGTGATCAGGCCGTGGTCGACTAGTTCGTGGGCTTCGGCCAGGACCTGCGTCATGTCGGGCACATCAAAATGGCCGACGTCGGAGCCGAACATTGCTTTTAGCCGCGCGTCGAAATGATTCAGTCGCGGGTTGAAGGCAATGGCCGACATGCGATCGTCGGCCTCGCAGCCAAAATAGAAATTGGGCACGAAACGACGGTAAATATCACGGCCCTTCTTAATGCCGCAGGCGGCGAATTCATCGGTTGGCTCGATCTCCTCGCCGCTCGGCGCCATCAGGCAGTGGTCGTAGCCTTTTTCGATTTCGGCGGCGTGACCGCGGTAGCGTTCGTCGCCGTATTGTTCAAACAACGCCCGCATCTGGGCGCGGTCGACCGTGGCGGGATCGAGATTGGCGCGCAACGCGGCGACGTTGCGTTTTTCCCAATGTTCGCACAGGTCGTTGTAGAGGTTGGACGCCCAGCCCACGCCGCCTTCGAGAAAACAAAACTTGAGCTGCGGGAAACGGTGGGTGACGCCGCCGAGGAACAACGCCTTGGCGAACGCTTCGCCAGCAGCGGCGAAATGGCCGATGTGGTTGTAAACAAAGTTCGAACCCGAGCGGCGCATGCCCCAGCCCATGGTGTTGTTATGGGTGGCCGGTGCGACGCCGAGTTCGGCGAACTTGGCCCACAGCGGGTCGTAGTCGTAGGCCGAATCGAGCGCGAGCGGATCGACCCAAAACGCGTGCGCGCCGAGTCCGGGCGCGATGTCGTGCACAGCCTTCAACGGACGCTGCACGGTGCCAGCGATCATCGCCGCCTTGAGACCGAGATGGCCGCAGGCAAACTCAAGCTCCTCGATGGCCTCTTGCGGCGTGTGGGTCGGGATCGCCGCGGCCGGCGCCATACGATCCTTATGATCGGAAAAAACATCGGCATACATCAGGTTGACGGCGCGGCACACGCCGCGGCGCAAGTCATCCTCGATCGCGCCTGAAATGAAGGGGATCGCGACGGTGGGATACACCATCATGAAATCGACGCCGAAATCGTCGAGCCGGGCGCGCAACAGGTTGGGTAGCAGCGCCGTGGCGCGGTCGTAGGTATGCGCGGGCATCGCCCAGAACGGCGGGCGAATGACGCCACGATCGCGGCGTTGGTCGGGCGTCAGGGTCGACCATGTGCCCCACGCGCCTTTCTTCATGCGCGCGAGGTAGTCGTCCGCCAGACTTTGCCCACCGGCCTGACGCAAATAGTCAAGCAACACCGGCGGTGTTTCGACGAGATGCCCGTCGGCATCGATCACGGGATGATCGAGTTTGTCGCGGATCTTGGCAGAGGCGGAGTCGGTCATGATGGCACTCGTTTCATTGCGTTGTGATCGTCTCGCTTGCGATTAAGCGTCGACCCCCTCCCTGCCCTCCCCCTCGTTGAGGGGGAGGAGGTTAGGCTTCGTCTGAAAGTGATTGTGTCGTGACCATAGTTCGGTGACTGGTGCACCACGCGAACAAACAACCTCTGGTCCAGCCATAGGTCGTCAGGAGGGAGGAATGAACCTCCTCCCCCTGCCTGCAGGGGGAGGACAAAGGAGGGGGTCGGCACGTGCAGTATTCGAACTTGGCAAGGGCGTTTCGTAAACGCATGACCGAGACGGAAGTACGGATGTGGGTGCGCCTGCGGCGGCGCCAGGTCATGGGATACTATTTTCGCCGGCAGGTGCCGGTCGTGACTTATGTCGTCGATTTCTTGTGCAGCGACGCGCGGATTGTGATCGAAGTCGACGGGGCGCAACACAGCACACGGCGCGTCTATGACGCCGAGCGTACGTCGTTCCTCGAAGCGCGCGGCTATTTCGTCATCCGGTTCACGAACCATGAGGTGTTCACCAATGTCGACGGGGTGATCGAAACGATTGCCGCCCATCTTCAGCGGGCCGGTAGGGCGTCCTGAGCAGAAGCTGACGGCGACTCGCCGACAACCCCTCCCTGCCCTCCCCCTCGTTGAGGGGGAGGAGGAAGTCGGAACCTGCCGATGCATTAGGACCACAGCACCATATCGCCAGCTGGCAGGCGCCCGACGAAGGAGCCTATTTGCAGGCGGTCGTGGTCGCCGGCGCGGCCAGGCGATACCTCGTGCGGGTTGCGGCTGTTGAACAGGACGACATCGCCAGCGACCGGGGCATAGGTGAAGGCCTCGGCACCGGCAACGTGGTTGTCGTCGAGGCCGTAGCTCATCGGCGGGTCTTTGCCAGCCTCGGGTTGCACGTTCCAAGGGCGGTTGTGGACCGTGGTGACACCGCCTTCGCCCGGCGCATCCACGAACAGGTTCCAACCGAGTTGCCCGTTGACGGAGGCGATGGCGTAGTCCGGGGTGTTGAGCGGCGCGTAATCGACGTGGCGGCCGACGCCGTTTGACGCCAGGCGAATGATGCCCGCGAACAAGTCGCCGCGGCCCGGTTCGTCGGCGATGCGCACATCCTGGCCCGATTCATCGCGCAAGGTTTGCATGAAACGCTCCAGCGGGTTCCACGTGCGGGCGATGATCTTGTGCCAATCTGCCCAGGCTTGTTTTACCGCGATGAAATAGTCGTCGCGCTTGTGGCCCCAGCGATATTCGACTTGCGCCGTGCCGATGTAACCGACGCGTGGCTTGACTGAGTAGTAGCGCATGATGTCTTGCGCGATGCCCCAGCGGATGGCAGCGGCGAAGTCGGCGCATTCGGCGGGGGTGGCGAAACCCTTGATGCGGATCGCCGGGATTTCGTTGTCGAACAGCGCGCGCAAGGTTTCCGCCGTGAGCGACCGTTCCTCGTGCTGTTGCCAGGTGACGCGTTGATCCATCGCGGTACTCATCCCTCCAAGCCGGACAGGCATCTTGCACGCATGAACGTGCGGCGGCTATGCCGTCAGACGATGTCCCCGTCCACAAACGAAGCCAAAAAGGACTTTAAAATCAATGGTCCGTCTGTGGATAAAACGAACGAACCCAAATCTACCGGTCGTTGACGTCGGCTTCATCCCAGATCCCGCGGGCGCGAATCGCGTCGGCGGTGATCAGCTTATAGAGCCGAATATTGCGCTCGAGGTCTCGGGATAGTTGCGCTTCGTATCCAGACAGCGTTGCAATTCCGCCCCTCTCAAATCCTTTGTCGAAAGAATCGGACACGGCCTTCGCCAAGGGGTCGTCCGGATTGAACAATCGACCCGCCGAGTCGTCGTCCGGGTCAGCTTCTGAATCGAGTTCGCGTGCACCGCCAGTCTCGATGGTTGATGCCGGGGCATCTTCATAGAACATGGGCCCCATCACGACGCCCGCTTCGGCAAGGGCGACCCGTTCGAGCCGCCACAGGCACGTCGCGATGCGGGTGCACAGGGCGAGCTGGTGCTTGGACACCGGCAAATAGGTGTACTCCACGGCCGCGTAGAGCTCGGCGTAGTCGTTCATATGGGGCCGATCCATCGCGCTGTGATTGGCCCGAAAACCATGCTTGAACGCATTGTACCGGCTGCGCCGTTTGCCCGCCGCGGTGCGGGGGCCGGTACTGTGTTTTGCGTTGGCGCGATTGGCCTCGATCTTCGCTATTGACGTAGACATGAGAGAATTTCTCCGTTTTTCCGTGTCATTATACGCACTAATCATACATCATAATTATAAATAAACGCAAATAACGTAATTGCGTTGGAAACGCATTGCGGTCTAGCGGACGGTCGGTAAGCGGTCTAGGACTGAAGGCGCGACGCATTCGACCCAGGAGAAACCCGCCATGCCACACAACATCAAGACCCACCCCCTCCACCTCGGTCTTGGGGCGACCGCGGTGGTGCAGCCCGCATTCACCGGCGGGATGGCCTGGTACGAAGGCTATGGCGAACGTCATGGCGGCGACGGGGCCGAGGGGCGGTTGGTCACGATGCATACGTTCGCTGAATCGTGGGACGCGTGGGAGATGCATCCTGTGGGGAGCGAGGTGGTGCTGTGTGTGGCCGGTTCGATCACCTTGAATCAGGAAGCGCTCGACGGGTCGATGACGCAGGTGACGCTTGGGCCCGGCGAGTACGCGATCAACGAGCCCGGGGTGTGGCATACGGCGGATGTCGCTGGTGCGGTCACGGCATTGTTCATCACCGCGGGGATGGGAACGCAGCACCGGCCCAGGTGACCCTTCGACTCGCGCGCCTGCGGCGCGCGGCTCAGGATGACGGTGGTTTGTCGGTCGCCCGATTGTTGGCGCGCTAGCGTGCGCCGGATGGCAGGCCTAGGGCGAGGCGGCCGTAAGGGGGCATGTTGAGATCCCAGTTGACGCCGAACTGGGTGGCCATCGCGTGCAAATCGCGGAAGGCGCGTTGCACCGGGTTTGTATCGAATAGGCCCTGGGCGCCCATCATGGTGACGAGGCGTTCGCAGGATTGGCGGCAAAGTTTCATGATGAAGGCGCGGTCGCGCATTGCGCTGGCACGCTCGGCTTCGGTGAAGGGCTCACGCGCTTTCCCCCGCGTGTTGAGCATGACGTAGACGTTTTCCGCCAATAGCGCGGCGGCGGCGAGTTCGGCGCTGGATTCCGACACGCGGATTTGCACCGCGGCATTGTCGGCAACCTTGTTGCCAAAGATCGCGCCGATGCGTTCGCTGGTCATGGCGGCGTAATCGGCGAAGGCAGCTTCGGCGGTGCCGAGAATGGGGCCGAGCAGACTGGAGCCGGAGAACGGGCGGAATTCGGTCTGATAGATGTAGTGCTGGTTGGCCTCGGCGCCGGGCGGCATGGCGCCGGTAAAACGCGCCATCGGGAGCGCGCGGTGCTCGGGCACGAATGCGTCGTTGAGGACGATGTCCTTGGTGCCGGTGCCCTTCATGCCGGCGACGTGCCAGACATCGTCGATCGAAAAGTCGGCGCGCGGAAACAGGAATTGCGTAACCTCTTTGTCGCCTTCCTTGCGGCCTTCGACCCTGCCCCACTGCGCATGGTCGACGCCCGAGGCAAAGCCCCAGCCGCCCGACAGCTGATAGCCGCCGGGCACTTTTTTGACGGTGCCGGTTTTTTGCACCGATCCGGTTGAAATCAACACATCGGGGCCGTCGGCCCAGACTTCATCTTGCGCTTCTTTGGGGAAGCGACCGACGTAACAAGTATGAGCGCCGACCACCGCGGCGATCCAGGCCGTCGAGGGGCAACCGTGCGCGATGACACGGCCGATCCGGAAATGCGTCCCCCAATCGAGTTCGAAGCCGCCATAGCGTTTGGGTTGGTAGTATTTGAGCAACCCCTGTTCGTGCAGCAGCGCCATTGACGCCTCGGGCACCCGGCGCAGGGCCTCGGTCTCGGCCGCCCGTTCGCGCAGCAGCGGCACCAAAGCCTCGGCGCGGCGGACTAATTCTTCGGTGTTGGGTGTCTTGTCGGTGTTGGGCACCTTCGCGCCTTTGTCTGCGTTGGGCGCCTTCGCGCCTTTGTCTGCGTTGGGCGCCTTCGCGCCTTTGTCTGCGTTGGGCGCCTTCGCGCCTTTGTCTGCGTTGGGCGCCTTCGCGCCTTTGTCGGTGGCGAGGGTCACAGGCTGGTCTCTCTATCGATTATCGGTTGTAGGCCGCTGACGATAGCCCAATGCACAGTGCCGGTGCGCGCGCTTTGTGGGGGCCGCTCAGTCTGCGGGGATAGAGCGGCAAAGAAGCCCGGCGTCACCCTCTGGGACACCACCCTGGCGGGAATGGACCGTCGCCTAGGTGGCGGGCCGCCTTCGTGTGATCTTCCCAGGACTGGCTGTATCTTAACCTTTATTAACCATAATTTTTTGTTCAAATTTTATCAACCCACGCGTAAGGGTTGTGCAACGGGTCCGAGTCGTTCTAGATTTCGGCACTTGGTTGGCGGGAATACCAGTTGTGAACACGCGCGCGTTGTTGGCGGGGGTTTTGGGCGGGGTGGCGTTGAGCGCCGCCGCGTACGCTGCCGACTCCGTGCCGCTCGTTTTGACCGGGACCGTGGCCCAAATTCTCGATATTCAAGTGAACCCGACAGCCTCGGCGAGCGGCCTTGATCTCGCGACCCAGCAAAGCGGCTTGAAGGTTGCGGACGTGGTGACGGTCTCGAACGCGCCAGGCGGCTATCTGGTCACGGTGGCGTCGGCCAACGTCGGGACCGGCAATTGCACCCTGCCCTGCTTTTACTCCGACACGGTCCAGGACAGCTTGGCGTTCACGCTATCGGCGGGTGCGGTGGCGCTGGCCTTCGCCGGCGAGACCGCAACGTTCGTCGAGAGCACCGAGCGTACCGGTGCCGGCGGCGATGCCTACGTGGTGAACTTGTCCTATGACGGCGCGGCCGGCAATCTGGCGACAGCGACCGACTACAGCGAGACGCTGACCTTTACCATCGCGCTGAACTAACAACCCCGGCGGCACACGACGAAAAACAAAACCCCTCCGCAAGGGAGGGGTTGAGTTGGCGCGGTTGCGGGGCAGCGTCCGCGCCGCCGAGCGCCGCCGGGTTCGGGACGGCGCGCCGGCCAGTGAGCCCAGGTCAGAGGTCAGGCTGCTTTTTGTACCTGGGCGTCGTTGGCTGCATAGCGGACCGCAGGCGGATGGCGTAACGGTTCGGGCCCGGACCGATACCCGAGCTTGCGGCGTTCGGTGACTTCAAGGGTTGCCAATAGAATGCCAAAAAAGGCGAAGCCCGCCAAAACGAGCCCCAAAAACACCATCCCAAGACTGCTCATCGCTTTTCTCCTTCGCAAATCATGGGAGAAGCATCGCGCAGCGCGGCGCGGCGCGACTTGATGTAGGTCAAGCAAGTGTGCGGCAGGGTGTCGCAGTGGGTGGGGACCACGCGAAATCGGCCCGGATGCGGCTCAATTCATGGAATGCGCGGCGTCAAGATCGGCCGGTTCGCGCCGCGCCCTACAAACTATTCCCCACGGTATGGCCCTCTTGCGTCGCGACCATTTGGTTGCGCGGCATGTAGGCGTCGCCGATGACGTGGACGGCGATGCCGGCGGCTTGCAGCGGGGCTTGCAGGTCGAGGTCGGGGACGCGTTGGGTTGAATAGGTGAAGAGCGAGACGTCGGCGATTTCGCCGCTGTCGCCATTGATGACGTTGCGATAGACGAAGATGCCGTCTTCGAAGCGCTCATCGGGCGAGGGTTCGCACAGCGGCAGAATGTCGATGTGGGCGTCATACAAACGCCGATAGACGCTTTGCTGGCGGACCACCGGTTCGTCGCGGGCGACCATTTCACGTGAGGTGACGAGCACGACTTTGTCGAACACGGTGGCCAGGAATTCGGCGGCCGAATAGGTGCCGTCGAGGCCGTCCTCGTCGAAGATGACGGCGGTCCCCGGTTGTTTACCGGGATGGTCGAGGAGTTCGGCCACGATGGCGCGCAGATCGAGGATGAAGCCCTCGTCTTTCAGGCTTTGCGGCAAACTGGTGGGCCACGCCATGGTTGAGCCGGTGGCGAGCACCACGGCGTCGGGCTTGGCCGCGATCAACTCGTCGGCGCCGACGCGCCAGCCTAACTGGTAATTGACGCCGGCTTTTTTGCCCGCGACCTGTTGGTAGTCGTAGATCGAACTCAAGGGATCGCAGGTCGGGATTAAGGCGTTGATGCGGATCTTGCCGCCGAGTTCGGACCCGGCGCTGTAGAGCGTCACGTCATGGCCACGCGCCGCAGCGACCCAGGCGGCCTCCAATCCGGCGACACCGCCGCCCACCACGGCGACTTTCTTTTTGGTTGGCGCCGGTTGCGGCCACCAATCAACTTCTTCTTTAAAGCCGACGCGCGGGTTGTTGTCGCATTGCAGCGGCAGTTCTTGATTGATGACGCCCCAGCAGTTGTTGCATGAGACGCATTTTCGGATGTCGTTGTCGCGGTTCTGCGCGGCCTTTAAGCCCCAAGCCGGATCGGTGACCAGCGTGCGCCCCAACATGACGAGTTCGCTGATGCCGTCCCGCAGCAGCGATTCGCCCTGAATGGGTTCGAGAATGCGACCCACCGCGCCGGTCGGAATGCCGTCCGACGCATCGTGCAGCCGCTTAATGAGATCGAAGAACGTGCCGCGCGAGAAATGCATATCGGGCAGGTGCATTTCGAGCGAACGATGATGGGAGCCCTGCACCCAATTCAAGAAATCGACCTGGCGTTTGGCGGCGAAGTAGCGCGTCAGGCGCTCGGCTTCGTCGGGGTCGATACTGCCGGCGACGTAGTCATCGCCGGGCAGGCGCAAACCAATGATGAAGTCGGCGCCGCATTCGGCGCGCATCGCCTCGATGGTCTCTTGGACCAGACGCGCGCGGTTTTCCAATGCACCGCCATAGGCGTCTTCGCGGTTGTTGGAATGCGGCGAGAGGAACTGGTGAAAGATGTGACCGTGACCGGCGGAAATTTCGACGCCCGAGAAGCCCGCCGCCTTGAGCTTGTGCGCCGACACCGCATAGTCATCGACCATGGTGTGGATTTCGTCGACGCTTAGCGCGTGCGGCACGGTCCACGACCAATCGTCGGGTAGGGCCGAGGGCCCGTAGGCCTGACGGCGGCGCCCGCCCGGTTTGTGCAAGCCGCGCCCGGGATCTTGAATTTGCGTCAGCAGATGGCTGTCATGCGCGTTGACAGCATCGGCCCAGCGTTTGAGCCCGTCGAGATTATCCTGATCCCACACCCGCACGCGGGTGTCCGAGGCCTGGCCGCGGCGCACCGCGAGGGGTTCGGCAATGAGCATCGCGGCACCACCCGCGGCGCGGTTGGCGTGGTAGCGGATCAGCTGGTCGGTGACCTCGCCGTTCTTGGCAAAGCGGGTCGACATCGCGGCATGGACGATGCGGTTCTTGAGCCGTTTACCCGCGAGTTCAAAGGGCGACAGCAGGCGCGGGTATTCCAGCGCGTCGGTGTCGATGTCGATGTGGCGGGCGGTTTGCAGCATGGCGGGGGCAGATTAGGGGATTGGCGAGGCTTGCGCGAGGGGCTGACGCCGATCAATGCCCGGGCAGGCGAACTACTCTAGTCTGGTGATATCCGCGATCTGCGGCATCGAGCGCGCCAACGCCCTGAGCAAAAAAAGGAGAGCCGTCATGGCCAACGAAGGATACCACGAGCCGATCAGCGAACTATCCGACACGACCCGGGACATGCACCGGGCCATCGTTTCGCTGATGGAGGAGTTGGAGGCAGTGGACTGGTACAACCAGCGCGTCGATGCTTGCAAAAATGCTGAGCTCAAGGCGATCCTGGCGCATAACCGCGACGAGGAAAAGGAACACGCATCGATGGTGCTGGAGTGGATCCGCCGCCAAGACCCCGCCTTCGACAAGGAACTGAAGGACTATTTGTTCACAACCAAGCCGCTGGCGCACGACTGAGCGTCGGCCACCTCGGCGTGGTGCGGCGCCCGCCTAGGCGGTGCGTGCGAAGCGGTAAAACTGGAAGGCTTGGTGGGCGCCGGTTGGGGTGACGTGATCCTCGGCCACCGTTTCGCTCAGCGATAGCAGACCGGCAAAGGCCTTTTCGATTTCGGGCCGGCCATAGCGCACGACCGGCAAACCACTGCAGGTCTGCGGACCGTCGGGGCCGAAGGCGGCGACGATCACGTGGCCACCCGGCGGCACTGCGTGTTTGAGGGCGGCGCGGTAGGCCGCCCGGTCGTCTTCTTCAGTCAGGAAGTGAAACACGGCCCGGTCGTGCCACAGGGTGTAGTGGCGCGGTGGTCGCCACGTCGTAATGTCGGCAGCGATCCAGTCTACCGATTCCTGGAACCGGCCGAGGCGTTGCTGGGCGAGCGCGATGGCCGTGGGCGATATGTCCAATACCGTGGTGTCGGTATAGCCGCCGTCGATCAGCCCATCGATCAAGCGCGAGGCGCCGCCGCCGATGTCGATGAGGGCGCCATGTTTGGGCACGCCCGTCGCCCGGATGAGCGCAAGAGACTGTGCGGGGCGTTCTTGGAACCAGCTGACGTCGTCCTCGCCTTTGGTTGCGTAGACCCGATCCCAGTGGTCTTGACGTGCCGACATGCAATTCCCCCTCTTGAAGCTGGGCGCATCCGCTCTTTTTAACCTGGGCGCGACTGCCCCGCTCTTTTGTACCTGGGCGCGGTCGCGCCTCCTTACAAGAAGTCATAGCCTAGGTCGATTGCGAGCCACCGCCCTTGACCCACGTCAGTCCGGACATATATCGTTATATTAGAATAACTTAATATAATGGGCTGAGGCCCTCTTGATCGAGGTGGTATGTCACGTTTTGCGGGCGCCCGACGCTTCGTGCCGATCTTGAATTGGCTGCCGCGATACGCCAAAGCCGATCTGCCAGGCGATATGATTGCCGGCGGGATTGTTGCGGTGATGTTGGTGCCCCAGGCGATGGCTTACGCAATGCTGGCGGGCCTGCCGCCACAGGTCGGGCTCTACGCTAGTATTCTGCCGTTGATCGCCTATGCCGCGCTGGGGTCGAGCCGCGCGTTGGCGGTCGGACCTGTCGCGATTGCCTCGTTGATGACCGCCAGTGCGCTCGGCGCCGTGGCCGAGAGCGGTACGGTCGACTACGTGGCGGCCGCGTTGATCCTGGCGGCATTGAGCGGCCTCATATTGTTGGCCATGGGCGTCGCGCGACTTGGCGTTTTGGTCAACTTCCTCAGCCACCAAGTCATTTCAGGGTTCACCAGCGCCGCCGCGCTGGTGATCGGCCTCAGCCAACTGAAACATTTGCTGGGCATCGACGTGCCGCGCGGCAGCTTGTTTACCGATGTCGTGGTTGACGTGATCCGGGGTTTGCCTAGTACGAATCTAGCAACGGCGTTGGTTGGCGCCGGCGCGATTGGTTTGCTGATTCTCTCGCGCGCGCCGCTGGCCCGCCTATTGCGCGCCTTGCGCGTGCCGCGCGGCATCGTCGCTCCCCTCACCAAGACCGGGCCGCTGGCCGCCGTTTTCCTGACCGCGCTGGTGGTGTGGGCGTTCGGTCTGGACGCCGACTTCGGGGTCGCCATTGTCGGGACGATTCCGGCCGGTTTACCGCATGCCGGATTGCCGCGGTTCGATGCCGCCCTGTGGACCGAGCTTTTTCCCGCCGCGGTGCTGATCACCATCATTGGATTTCTGGAGAGCGTGTCGGTCGCCAAAGCGTTGGCGAGCAAGCGACGCCAAAAGATCGATGCCAACCAGGAACTTCTTGCACTGGGCGCCGCCAATATCGCCGCGAGCGTGACCGGCGGCTATCCGGTCGCGGGTGGTTTTGGCCGCTCCGGCGTGAATTTCGCGGCTGGGGCCAATACGCCGCTGGCGTCGATCATCACAGCCGTGCTCATGGCGCTGACCCTGTTGTTCCTGACGCCGCTGTTTTATTACCTGCCGCGCACCGCGCTGGCCGCGATCATCATCGTCGCCGTGCTAAACCTGATCGACCTACGCACCTTTCGCGAGGCGTGGCGCTACAACAAGGCAGACGCGGTTTCCCTGGCGGCGACATTTGTGAGCGTGCTGGTGGCGGGCGTCGAGGCTGGGATCGTGTTCGGCTTGGCGGTCTCGCTCGCGCTCTATTTGTGGCGAACCAGCCGGCCGCATATCGCCGTGGTGGGGCGCGTCGGCGAGACCGAGCACTTTCGCAACGTCTTACGCCATACGGTGAAGACCGCCCCTGGGGTACTGGCAATCCGGGTCGATGAAAGCCTGTACTTCGCCAACGCGAGCTACCTTGAAGACCATTTGCTGAGCGCCGTCGCCGACGACAAGACCATTGAACAGGTCGTGCTGATCTGCAGCGCGGTCAATTTTATCGACGCCAGCGCGCTCGATACGCTGGAGAACATGATCGTCGAGCTACGGGACGCCGGCGTGACGCTGCACCTGGCCGAAGTAAAAGGCCCGGTTACGGACAAGCTGCAACGCACCGCGTTCTTGGAACACCTGAAGCCGGGATCGCTTTATCTGAGCACCCACGATGCGCTGCGCGCGCTGACCGGTACGACGCGCGCCCCACGCGCCTGAACAAGGCGGTTGGACCCGGTCGCTAGCGACCCCTTATGCGACAGATGCACCCGGCGATCAGCGAGGCCCGACAATGACCATCCAACCGCACAACCAGAGCGCGGCGCCGGACAGCGCCTATCGCGTCATCCCCTGCCCGTCGTGCCAGGCATCCAACCGGGTGCCGGACCGCAAGCCGCACGATCAGGCCAAGTGCGGGAAATGCGGCGCCAAGTTATTCCAGTACAAACCGATCGCGCTGGACGCGGCCTCGTTCGACCGCCATGCCCGTGCGGTGGATCTGCCGTTGGTAGTGGATTTTTGGGCCGACTGGTGCGGGCCGTGCAAGATGATGGCGCCGCAGTTCGAGGCCGCCGCCAAAAGCTTGGAGCCGCGTGTGCGGCTGGGCAAGGTCGACACAGAGGCCAACCAAGACTTGGCCGCGCGGTTCAATATCCGCAGCATCCCGACGATGATCTTGTTTCGCGGCGGCAAGGAAGTGGCGCGCGTTTCTGGCGCCATGAGCGCGCCGCAATTACGCGCCTGGGTGGAAGGCCAGATCGGCTAAGCCGTTCGTCCTGCACCGGCCGACAAGGCGGCGGCGACTCGAGGTCGGCTAGACCAGCGTGTGCTGCCGTGAGGCGATTAGGTTGTAGATGACCTTCTGCCACACGGTCTGGGACGCGTCAGCGCGGTTCTTGGCGTCCGCATAGTTGGTGGCGGCAAGCGCAAGCGCGTTGGTGCTGAGCGCTTGTGAGTCTTGAATGTTCGAAGCCATGATGAGACCAATTCTAGAGGTTCGCAAAAACGACGACTGCCGCTAAAATAGAGGGTCCGCGGTGCTCGGAGAATTGCTCTATGGACATGGCTGCTATGCGGTTACCTCCAGGCGGTCGTCTGCCAACAAAAAGAAAAACATTTGTGGGATTTTCCTTCGAAATTGACTCCAAGCGCCGAACCGTCGAGGTGACGCTGGCCGGTGAGCTCGGGTTCGCCCGATTGATCGAGGGCATCCAGCAGTTGATCGACGATCCGGGCTTCGACCCTCAGTTCGACATGATCGCCGACTGCAGCAACGCCGAACTAACCAACATGGCGCCCAACCTGATCGACTCGATATCGGACATCGCGCAATCCGCTCACGGCGGCCGGCGCGCGGTCATTGCGCCGCCGGGTGCCGGCGCCCATGCCGTCGCGCACTATGTCGGACTGCACCCCGACGGTTTGATCCGACAGTTCGCAAACCGCGACGAAGCGGCGCGCTGGCTCAGTGAGCCGGTGGACTAGTTTCGGGGCGGACGTCTCGGAACATGTCTAGCCGCCCCACCCTCACCCGCGCGCGGACGAGGGCAATGCCTGCTACGCCGCCTTCGCGCCGGTGAAGGTCTGGATGAACGCGGCGATGTCCCTGGCGTATTGCTCGGGGTGTTCGGTGTAGGGCAGGTGGCCGCAGTTGTCGTAGAGCGTGACCTTGGCGTGCGGCAGGAGTTTTTTGTACTCGGCGGCGTATTGCACCGGCGATAGCTTGTCCTGTTTGCCCCAAATGATATGCACCGGCATTTTGAGGCGGTGCAGCCACGTCGGCATGGACGGGTCGTGCCGGGTTTCCCCGGCCATGATTTTGGTTGTCGCCTTGCTCTTCACCGTGTTGGGCATCTCGTCGACCCCGGGCGGCATTTTGGCCACCATCGACTCCGCGAGCTCTTGATCGTGAATAACAAAGCGCAGGGTTTCTGCCGCAGTCATGCCGTAGATCGGCGGCTTTGGTATATCGGGATTATTGAGCCCGGCAGCGCACGCCAGCGTCACGCTTTTGAACGGCGCCGGGTTGAGATAGGCCACGGTCGCCGCGAGCCAGCCACCGATTGAGGTGCCGATAAGGTGAATGTCCTCGAGTCCGAGGCGGTCGATGAAGTCGTGATAGAACAACGCCATGTCGTGCATGTTGTTAAGCCATGTCGGCGCATCGGATTCACCCATCCCCGGATGCTGCGGCACGATGACATCGAAGTGCGCCCCCAGATGTTTCATAAAGGGCACCGCCTGGCTGACCACGCCGGCGCCGTGGAGATAAAGAATAGATTCGCCGGCACCGCCGCGCTGATAGACGACATTGCCGCCCAGCAGGTTGACGGTTTCCTTGGTGAATTCGACCATGTTGCGTTCTTCCCTAGAGGTTTTTGACCTGCGGCAGAATTTGTTCGCCGAAGATTTTGATCTGATTGACGATCGCAGCGTCGGGGATGTTGCCGACCTTCATATTGATGTTGATGTTGCCCATGCCGAGCTCGGCGTGCGCGCGTTTGATTTGCGCCACCGCCATCTCCGCCGTACCGCAAACGATAATGCCGGCATCGATCAAATCGTCGACTGAGATCTTGGCCTGCTTGTTGGCGCCTTGGAACTTGCTGCGGGTCTCGTCATCCATGTAGCGGGTTTTTTGCAAGACGATTTGCTGCGCGGTGCGCAACCCACCGCCCAGCACGTCGGCGAAATAGCGCCGACCTTCAGTGAGCCGGTCCTTAGCAAGGTCCACGTCGTCGTCGACCGAGGCGGTTAAGGAGATGGTGATGTCTTCGGGGCCGGGCTCCCACCCACAGGCGCGCGCTTCCTCCTTGTAGACACGGATGAGGCTGCGGGCATTGTCGAAGGTTTGCAGGTTGGCCAGCGCGAACATGGCGCGTTTCTGCGCAGCGACCCGCGCGGAGACTTCGTTCGAGCACGACATCATGATGCGCGGATGCGGTTTTTGCATCGGGCGTGGCCAAATCGAAACTGCGCGGTACTGATAAAATTCGCCTTCCCAGCCGAACGGCTCGGGCTCGGTCCAGGCCTTGACGATCAGGTCGACGGCCTCGGCCAGACGGCCGTGCGATTCGTCGGGCGGAATGTTATAGGCGACATACTCATGCGGAATACCGCGCAACAGCCCGGCGACGACCCGCCCGCCGCTCATGACGTCGAGCATCGCGTATTCTTCGGCAACACGGATCGGGTTCAGCAGCGGCACCAACTGGCCCATGATCGCAAGCTTGGCGGTGCTGGTGCGAGGGATCAACGTGGCCGCGATGAGATTGGGATTGGCCATCATCCCGTAAGGGCTCATGTGGTGCTCGTTGCAACCGATCCAATCGAAACCGGCGGCCTCGGCCTGCACCATGCTGTCGAGGTAGGTGTCGTAAAGCTGCTTGCCGAGGTTGGCGTCGAACAGTTTGTTGGCGACCGGCCAATCGTGGGTGTCGTCTTTTTTGCCGGTGTAGGGCATGAGGTGGAAATAGGCGAACTTCATACCCTGCTCTCCCATGGGGGTGTGGTGGGGCCGTCGTATCGGGCGACCGGACGATCCTGCGCGTCCGACGGACTTGAATCCAACGTGCGGCGGGCGTTCGGTCCAGCGCGATCCGCCAGCTACCCGTCAGGCGGTCACGCGGCGACCCGATCGCGACGCGCGCGGTCGGGGGTTTCATTGTTGAGCAGGCCGCCCACCGAGTCCTCATAGGCCTGGGCAACGCGCAGCAGCCCGGCTTCGTCGAAGGGCCGACCGACGAGTTGGAAGCCGACCGGCAGGCCGTTGTCGCCGAACCCGGCCGGCACTGACAGCGCCGGCAACCCGAGATAACTGAACGCCCGGGTACAGCGGCCGATGTTGTTGAGGAACGTGACGAGATCGGCCGACGCGCCGACATCGGTTTCTTCGACGGTCTTGGGCGCAAACGGGCTGGTCGGCGTGTGCAACACGTCGCAGATGCCGAAAACTTGGTCGATGAATTCGGCGGCGAGTACCGGGCGCAAGTGCAGGGCTTCGAGGTAGGCCGTCGCCGGATAGCCTAGGCCGAGCTCGAGCCGGGCCAAGCCTTGCGCGCTGTAATCTTGCGGGCGTTCGTGCATCCATTGTTTGTGGACGACAGCGGCTTCGACAAAGGTCACCATGGTGCCAAAATCGATCAGGCGTTTTTGATCGGGCACCTTGACCTCGACCAGGGTCGCACCGGCCGCGACCAGCGCATCCAAGCTGTGCCGCATTAGGCGTTCGACATCGGCATCGATGCCGGGGTCGTAGAAATAATTGACCGGCACGCCGACACGCACGCCCTTGAGATCGCCGCCGAGCGCGGCCTCATAGTTGGGGACGGGTTGACGAGATGAGGTAGGGTCTTGCGCATCGTGCCCGGCAATGATCTGCATGAGGCGCGCGACATCGCGCGGGGTCCGCGCGAGCGGACCAAAACAATCGAGCGAGAACGACACCGGCATCGCCCCGTAACGGCTGATCCGGGTTTGCGTTGGCTTGAGGCCGACAACGCCGCAGAAATTCGCCGGCAACCGGATCGAGCCACCGGTATCGGAACCGAGCGCACCGAAGATGCAGCGCCCACCGACCGCCGCGCCCGAACCGGACGACGAGCCACCCGAGATATAGTCGGGATCCCACGGGTTACGGCAGTGGCCCCAGTGCGGGTTATGGCCGGTCGGGCCAATGGCGAATTCGGCCATGTTGAGGCCGCCAAGGGTGATTGCGCCGGCGGCTTCGAGACGCGCAATGGCGGTGGCGGTGACATCGGCCTTCCAGCCGCGGCGAATTTCTGAGGCGCAGGTAGCGACTTTGCCAGCGCGGTAGAACAGATCTTTGTGGGCCAGCGGCACGCCGTGCAGGGCCCCGAGCCTATCGCCGCGCGCTTGCGCCGCGTCGGCGGCATCGGCGGCGGCCAACGCGTCATCGGCGTCCACCGAGATGAAACAGTTCAGGCGGGGTTGTTGCGTTTCGATCTGGGCGAGGCATGCCGCGACCACCTCGCGCGCCGATACTTCCCCGGACGCGATGGCATCGGCGGTTTGGACCAGGGTGCGTCCGACGATCATTTCGGCGCCGCGCGGTCGAAGACGATCTCAAGATTGGCCGGCGGCGCATCGGCGAGCGAGCGCGCGCAGGAATCGAGCCCTTGGCGCACGGCGGCATTTTCCGACACGATGCGCGTCGCCGAGGCCTCGCCCACGCGGTACCCCGAGAACAGATCGATCAGCGCGCGGGCGGTTTCTCCTTGCGACACGTTAGTCCCCTTCCCTCGCCACCAGCGCGGCCAATGTGCCGCCGGTTTTCAAGTCCTCCAAATTCAGCACGCAGTCGGCGATGCGGGCTGCTTGGGCCGCGTCACACCCGTGCGCCGCGTTGTCGTGAAACTTGGCGACGATTTCGTCTTGGCTCAACGGACGTTCGCGGGTGCCGCGATTGACGGCTTCGCGGTGCCATACGACCGTGCCGTCGTTGCGCGTGACGACCACCTCACCGGAATAGAAATCGGGGAAGGCTGAGTCGGGATCGACGCCGTGGTGAACTTTTTGCCCAAGCGCGAGGATCTCTGGGTCGCCCCAGCAGTCAGGTTCGAGTTCGGCCAACCCGAAGCGGCCGCGTACGAGTCCAGCCGCGAAAGAGAACGGCAGGCTGAATTGCGCTTCGTAGGCTGAGGACGGGTTTTTCTTTTGCGACTCGGGTTCGCAGACGATGCCGAACTGGCGTTCGTGTAACAGTGCATCGACCCGCGCGATATCAGTGGCCTTGAGGCCTTTGTCGTGCAGCGCGATGCCGCAGTCGGTGAAGGCGTGGTTGGCGTGGCACAACGGGAAGGGCTTGATCGCGACGTTCAACATCTCCCAATCGTCGTCGATGCCGCGCGCGAGGTAATCCCAATCAACCGGCGCGCCGTCGGCCAGGAAGTTGGCATAGAGGCCGCGCGGGCCTTCGTAGGGGTGTTTGACGCCGATGAAACCTTCAGCGGCGAGGTAGGCCGCGGTAACGCCATCGACCGCTGTCTTGCCGGGATGAAGCCGCTTGGTCCAGGCGCCGTCGGCGAGCCATTCGTTGGTGCCCGACGCGTAGCTGAGCGCGATGCCTTGCGCATGGGCGAGTTGTTCTGGGTTGAGGCCGAGGAGATGACCGGCCCCAAGGGCGCCGCCGAAGGTGCCGCACAAGGCTGTCGCGTGAAAACCGCGGCCATGGAAGCCGCCGTTGACGGCGCGCCCGATGCGGCCCGCGGTTTCGCAGGCGACGACATAGGCCGCCAGCATGGCGCCGCCCGACGCGCCGGTTTCGGCGCCCAAACCCAAGATCAACGGGACGGCGCAGGCCGAAACGTGATTGAGGCTGGGGGTGTGGGTGTCGTCATAGTCCAGCGTGTGGATGAGCGCACCGTTGGCGACCATCGCGTCGCGCAACGACAGGCGTTCGGTGCGACCGATCACCGGGTGAGTGCCGGCGCCGAATCGACCCAGCGCCCGCATTGTGGTGTCGGCGAAAGGATCGCGGCTGACGGCCAGCGCGTTGCCGATCGAGTCGAGAATATGGCGCTTGGCCTTGGTGCGAACCTCCGCCGGTAGAGAGCCCGGTGTGATCCGATGGGCGCTCTGGGCGAAGGTTTGGGCGATGTTCGCGCTCATCGCGGCATTATGACCGGGTGTCCGCGCTCAAGGAACATCCGGGCCCGCGAAACGCCAGGCCAGCGTTTGACCCGCGTGGAACGGTACAACGCCTGCCGCCGCCGTCGGCAAAATCTCCGGGATCGGACTTGGCGTGCGTTCAAGCACGACCTTGGCGTCGTTCAACGGCAGGCCGTAGAAACGCGGCCCGTGTTCCGACGCGAAGCCCTCGAGTTGATCGAGCGCACCCTCTTCCTCGAAGGTCTTCGCGTAACTTTCGAGCGCGAAGGGCGCGTTGAATATCCCGGCACACCCGCAGGCCGCTTCTTTATCGCCGACGGCGTGGGGTGCCGAGTCGGTGCCCAGGAAAAACTTCGCCGAACCTGACGTTGCGGCCCGCCGCAGCGCCAGGCGATGCGCCTCGCGCTTGGCGACGGGCAGGCAATAGAAATGCGGGCGGATACCGCCGGTGAACATCGCGTTGCGATTAATCTCTAGATGGTGCGGTGTGATCGTCGCGGCGAGGTTCGGGCCGCCCGCTTCGACGAAGGCGACCGCGGCCGCCGTCGTGATGTGCTCGAACACCACTTTGAGCGCTGGAAAATCGGCGACGACCTTGGCGAGGATTCGGTCAATGAACACTGCTTCGCGGTCGAAGATATCGACATCGGCGTCGGTAACCTCGCCGTGCAGTAACAACGGCATCCCGATCCGTTGCATCACTTCCAGAACCGGGTAGATCTTTTGAATGTCGGTAACGCCGTGGCTCGAGTTGGTCGTGGCGTGCGCGGGATAGAGCTTGCACGCGGTGAATACGCCCGATGCAAAGCCCCGGCCGATCTCGCCCGCATCGGCGGCATCGGTCAGGTAACAGGTCATCAAGGGGGTGAAGTCGGCGCCCGACCCCAGCGCCGCCAGGATGCGGGCACGGTAGGCCTCGGCGGCAGCGACTGTCGTGACTGGCGGATCAAGGTTGGGCATGACGATGGCTCGGGCGAACTGGCGCGCCGTGTAGGAGGCGACCGCGGCCAGCATCGGGCCGTCGCGCAAGTGCACGTGCCAATCGTCGGGCCGCCGAAGGACAAGTCGGGTGATATCGGTGCTCATTGCCGCATTATGACTGCGCGCGCCGATCGGCGAAACAATGCCGGCTCCAAAGGCGTGACGGCACGCTTCGATGCGATTATGCGGCAGGCGATGCCGAGCCGGCCACCAGGACCCGGCGGGCAAGCTGTTTGGTGGTGTCGACATAACGTTGCTGTGACCAGCCGCAGTCACGGGTGAGGGTTTCCCAGTTTCGTACCGAAACGAGCGTGAAAAGAATGTCGGTGGCGTGTTCGGGCGAATGATCGTGCGTCAGGACTCCGTCGCGGGCCAGAGCGTCGACCGCCGCCGCGCAACCGTGGCGCAACGCCCGCATGCGATCCGCCCAGGCCAGCGCGGCGGCCTCGTCGGTGTCTTGCATCGCAAGGAGCGCCTTGGCGCCGGCGTAAATTTCCGGGATGTAGTTGCCCCAGGCCTCAATGAAGGCATCGAGCCGTTCTCGGCCGCTCGCCGCGGTACGGCTGGCGACGAGTCCGTCGTCGACATTCTTCACCACATCGAGATACCGCGTGGTTTCAACAAGAAGCTCGCCGCGGGTCGGGAAATGCAGATACAGCGCTTGGCGGCTGACCCCGGCGGCCTTGGCGATATCGGACATGCGAACGGCCCGCCCGTCGCCCTTCTCCAGGAGCGCCCAGGCCGCCGCCAAGATTCGGGTCCGCGTGTCTTTTGGGGGACTTGACATGCTGTAAAGTAAGGCTTACTTGACAGACTGTCAATTTACACAGTGTCAAGTATGGAGGAGACCATGACCAAACGCCTTTTCATCTGGGTGGCCCACCCCAAGGCGGGCTCTTTATGTGCCGGAATCGCCGATGCCTACCAAGCCGGGGCCCAAGCACGCGGCGCCACGGTGCACCGCATGGACCTGAACACCATGACGTTCGACCCGGCCTTTCAAGGCTATGGGGCGGATGCCCCGGCGCTCGAACCTGACCTCGCGGCCTGGCAGGCGAACATCGCCTGGGCCGACCATTTGTTGATCGTGCATCCCTACTGGTGGGGCGCGATGCCGACGCAAGCGAAGGCAGTGCTGGATCGCGCGCTGGCCCCGGGTTTTGCGTTCACCTATCACGCGCGGGGCGTTGCCTGGGACAAACTGCTCACGGGCCGGACCGCGGACGTCGTCATCACGTCGGACACGCCGCCGCTGATCGACACCTTGTTGTATCGCAAGCCGGCGCGGCGGGTGTTGAAGAATCAGGTGCTGGGGTTTTGCGGGATCAAAGCCAAGCGCGTGATCCAGTTCGGGTCGGTCAAGGTCGCGTCCGCCCGCAAGATCAAGCGCTGGATCCGCACCGCCGAAGCCATGGGCGCCCACGCCGCGGCGTAGTCAACCAACCAACGAAGGAGCGCGATATGACAAGCGAGTTTGCGATCTATGCCGGGGTCGCGGTCGTCGTGGCGCACGGCCTGGTTGCTGGGGTGTTTCTGACGTTCTCCGATTTCGTGATGCGGTCGTTGCGTCGGGTGTCACCCGAGAGCGGTATCGCGGCCATGCAAGCGATCAATCGCACGGTCTATGGATCGGTTTTCTTGGCGATGTTCATTAGCCTGGCAGCGGTATCGCTGGTCCTGGTGGTGGGCGCCGTCGCCTTCGCCGAAGGAGCGGCGGCGGCGTGGATTGGTGCGGGCAGCGCGCTCTACATCGGCGGCGTCTTTTTGGTCACGGTGGTCGTCAATGTGCCGATGAACAAACGGCTCGACGCGATGGACCACGCCGCGCCTGAAACGGCGGCCTATTGGACCGAATACGCGGTGACGTGGACGCGATGGAACCACGTTCGGTCGTTCGCGTCCGCCGGATCTGCCCTATGTCTGCTCGTCGGCACTTTAAGGCTCGCTGGCGCTTGATGTAGCGCCCGTGATTCTCGGGCCACTTACCGCCCAAAGAAAAATGGGCCGCCAATTTGGTGGCGGCCCATTTCAGTCTTTGCGAAAGCAGGTCGTTGAGTATTAGCCGAGGTTCGCTTTCATGAACGAGATGGTGCGCCCCCAAGCGAGCTCCGCCGCCTCTTTGTTGTAGCGGGCACCGGCGGTGTCGTTGTGGAAGGCATGGCTGGCGCCTTCATACATGTAGACGACGTAGTTGACGTTTGCCTTGTCCAACGCCTCGCGGTAGCCCGGGATACCGGGATTCACGAAGTTGTCGCTGCCGGCATAGTGCAACATCATCTTGGCTTTGATCTTCGCCGCGTCGGCCGCATCAGGAACCGGACCATAGAACGGCGCCGCCGCGAGCAGGTCGGGTTCGTTGATCGCGATCTGGTTGACCGCCCCGCCACCCCAACAAAAGCCCATTGCGCCGACTTTGCCGTTACTGGCGGCATGGCCCTTGAGATAGGCAACCGCGGCGCGGCCGCTGGCGATCACGCTGTCCCGGCTGAGACCCTGGAACATATTGCGGGCCGCATCGGGATCCGACGGCGTGCCGCCGTTGGGCGAAAGAAAATCCGGTGCAAGGGCGACAAATCCTTCGAGTGCGGCGCGGCGCGCGACATCGCGGATATGGTCGTTGAGCCCACGGTTTTCATGGACCACGACGATGGTCGGCAACTTGCCGGACGCACTCGCGGGCCAGGCAAGGTAGCCCGTGACCCCGGTGCCGAAGGTGATGTCCTCCGTTTTGGCGCGCGGATCGGCGGGATCAATCATCGCCGCCTGCGCCTGATTGGCCTCCATCAACGGGGCAATGGCGTAAGCCGCTGCAGTACCGCCGGCTAGGACCGCAAGTCGGTTCATGAACCCACGCCGGTCCAGGGTCCGGTGGGCGAAATCGTTGTAGAGATCGATCATCTCTTGGGTAATTCGTTTGTCCGACATGGTGCCTCCCCGATGGTGCAAGCCTTGGCCTAGGAAATCCGGGCCCTCGACACAGTAAACAGCACAACCGGCGATTATCTTCCCCGGTCGCACCGGCCATGCAATGGGATTTCCGCATTTCGTGAACGCGGGCCGTTGCGGGTGTCCCCACACTGAATACGCAGCGATCCCGATTTACCGGCTTGCGACGCACCGGTATGGTGCTATCGAAGTACAACCGCTAGCGTGGTTACTGAAGAATTACTTAGTCAAAGAAATTGAATACTATTTCATAAAATTTTATCTTCGTTTTATTGAGGTTACGGTGAATCCTTCAACGACCATCGGCATCTTTGGTGGGATAGCGATCGTCGCAATCGCCGTGGTTTTTTCGGTCGACCAGGCGAGTTTGCTGTGGAACCCCCTGGGCTTGCTGGTCGTGTTTGGTGGAACCTTGGCCGCCACACTGATCGCCTTCCCGATGAACGAAGTGGGCCGGATATTCACGGTCATCCTGATCGTGCTACGCAACGAGCGCCTCTACGCCAAGGACGATCAGGCCGAACTTGTCAGCGTCGCCAGGTCGGTGTTGCGCGCCGACATCAGGGCCATCGAGACGCGGTTAAAATCGATTAAGAACCCATTTCTGCGGCTTGGCATTCAGCTTGTGATCGACAACACCGCGCTCGACGACATCGTCGATATCATGACCTGGAGAATCGAGAAACTGAAGGCCAAGGAGAAGGCGGAGGCGCTGATATTTCGCGCCATGGCATCGTTCGCGCCTGCGTTCGGGATGATCGGCACCCTGCTCGGCCTGGTTAATATGCTGAACGCCTTGAACGCGGACGTCGCCGCCATCGGCAGCAACATGGCGATCGCGATGATGACAACACTTTATGGGGTGATCGCCGGAAATCTCCTTTTCAAACCGATTGCGATGAAATTCGAGCAACGCACCCAGCAACGCGTTGCTTTGATGATGACGGTCATGCAGGGCGTCATCTTGTTGCGCTAGAACCGTTCCCCCGGGGTTATCGAAGAGACTCTGCAGTCCTACAACGCCGAGCGGCATGACGAGATTCTCGAAGGATCAGAAACGCCCCTTCCTAGGAGCGCTTGATGACCAGCGAGACTGTTCAATCTCTAGTCCACGCCGTCGTCCCCCCCGGTGCAAAAGGGAGCGACGCGGGCAACCCGGCGCAGATCGGCGTGGACGAACAACTCGCGGCACGCATATCCGCAGTGTCGCGGCGGCGTGAGCGCGCGCTCGGCGACGGCAATGCGTCGAGTGATGAAGAGACCGAAGGTTGGATCACTACCTATATGGATTTGATCACCCTGCTCTTGGCGTTCTTCATCGTCATGCTGGCACTTGCCAACTTCGTGGCGCCCCTTCCCGTCGCCGGCGTTGACGGCGAAGACCAGAACTTGGTCGCGACCACAGCGCCGCGAGACAACGCGGCGGTAACGCGCTTAGCGCAACTAGCGGTGGCGTTGCGCGGCGCTGTCGATTCGAGCTTGATCGACAACAACGCGGTCACCATCACGGCGGCGGACGACGCGGTGATTATCGACATTTCCGGCCCGGTTATGTTCGAACCTGGCGCGAACCAATTGACCGAAACCGGCTACGCGGTGATCGATGGCCTGACCCTTCAATTGGCGATCGGGAAAATCTTTACTGGCCGCCAACCGTTTATCACTGTCGAAGGCCATACCGACAACCGTCCCTTCAGTTCGGCGGTGTTGGCATCCAATTGGGAGCTGTCGGCGGCGCGTGCATCGGACGTCGTTCGCCGCATGATTGACCTTGGAATCGATGCACCGCGGCTACGCGCGGTCGGCTACGCCGATCTGCATCCGCGTACGACGAACGAGACGCCCCAGGGGCGCGCCCTCAACCGTCGGGTTTCCCTGGTGATCCATGAAAGCGGCGTAAGCCCGCGCGCTGCTGGGCAATTCTAACCAGAACCTGTAAATAGAATGAACGCACCAGTATTGAGGAAGCGTATGACAACTGCCGAACAGATTTCGACTATCCTTGAAGCCCTGGTTCAAGTCGCCGACGACGCGTTTGTCGTGTGCGACAAGGATGGGATCATTCGGTTTGTAAATCCCGCCGTGAAAACCTTGTTCGGCTATGAGCCGCGCGAACTCCTCGGCAAACCAATTTCGATATTGATTCCGACAGCACTTCAGAACCGCCACACCGCACATATGGAAGCGTTTCGAGACGGTCCGATCGCCGCGAAGCAAATGAGCGAACGCGAACCAGTATCGGTACTTTGCAAGGGGGGTAGCGAGCGGCCGGTGCGCGCGTCCATCCAAAAGATGCAGGTTGACGGCGAGTGGGTCTTGGCGGCCGTGGTTCGCGATGCCCTGGTCGACACCGAGGCGCGGCGGCGGCTGCAGGAACTCGCCGATACCGAACCGCTGACCGGCCTTTTGAACCGGCGCGGGTTCTCGCGTGTGGCAACCGAAAAGATCGACAGGGCGCGAGGCCGCGACCATCCGATGTCGGTCGCCGTGCTCGATCTTGATCATCTGAAAACGATCAACGACACCCACGGACACGCGGTCGGCGACGCCGTGATCTCGCGGATCGCCCGGGTCATCACCAAGGGCATTCGGCAGGCTGATGCTGCCGGGCGGTTGGGCGGCGACGAATTCGTCATATTATTTGATGGTGCGAGCGTCGAGATCGCCGAACGCGCCTGCGAGCGTATTCGTGACGAGCTACGTGATTCGTCCATTCGCCTGGGTGACGCCATTGTCGACGGCATCACGTTGAGCGGCGGCATCTCGGGCATCGTCGGCACCGACCAAAACATCGATGCGGCACTCGCCCGGGCCGATAGTCTAATGTATTCGGCCAAACAAATGGGCCGCAACACGGTGCACACGACGGCGTAGTTGCACGCTAGTCGAACAAGGCGGCCAGCTCGTCTCGCAGATCGTCTTTGACGATTTTGCCCATGCTGTTGCGGGGCAGGGTCGCCTTCATCACGTAACGTTTGGGCCGCTTGGCTGGGGCGAGACCATCTTTGGCATGCGCGTCGAGCGTGGCGGAGAGATCGGCGCCGGGTTCGGACGGGACCACCACCGCGACCACCGCCTCGCCCCAATGCGGGTGCGGCACCCCGATCACGGCAGCATCGCGCACCGCGCGGTCCTCAAGGAGAAAACCCTCGACCTCGGCGGCATAGACGTTCTCGCCGCCGGTGATGACGACATCCTTGAGCCGACCGGACAGGGTTAGGAAACCGTCCGCGTCAAGGAAGCCAAGATCGCCGGAGTGAACCCAGCCGTTGCGTACGGCCTGCGCGGTTAGTGCCGAATCGTGCCAGTATCCGGACATCGATTCGGGCGACCGGCAAACAATTTCGCCAACCTCGCCTAGCGGCGCATCGTCGCCCTCGGTATCGACCACGCGCACTTCCATGCCGGGGCCGGGCAAACCCACACAGGTGCCGGGGTGCTTGCCGATTTCGTCGTCGCGCATGTAGGTCAGCGTGCCGCCCTCGGTCAGGCCGTAGCAATTCCACAGCCGGGCGGCCGGCGCCGCGGTTAGCACCGCATCGCGGACCCAATCGGGCAACGGTGACGCGGCCGACATCCACAGGCGGACACTCGGCCAAGCGGTGCCGGCCTGCGTCATCGCCGCGGTGATGGCGGCGGACATGGTGGGGACGAAAAAGACGTGCGTCGCGCGGTGGGTATCGACATCGGCGACGATCGCGCCGGCATCGAAGCTGCGCCGCGAGATCACGGTCCCGCCCGCTGCCAGTGTTTGCAGCAGCATGAATTCGTGACCGGCCGCGTGGAACATCGGCGTCGACGCAAGCAAGACGGTCTCGGGCCCGATGAACATCGCGGATTGGCGCAAGGCGACGATCATCGCGCCGGCGAACTGGCTGCGCACGACGCCCTTCGGTTGGCCGGTGGTGCCGGAGGTATACAGAATCGCCACCGGCGCGTTGAGATCGATCGCCGGGCGCGGCGGCCGCGTATCGAACCCCTGCTGCACCGTCGCTTCGTAGTCGGTGCCGTTCGGCATCTCGACGCCGTCGGTTAAAAGCCGCGATGCGGTAAGCCGTTTGGCGCGGCGCAACGTGCGCGCGGCGGCACCATCGGCGATCAGGACACGCGGCTCGGAATCGCCGAGAATATGGTCGTGCTCGCGCTCACTTTGGCGCGGGTTAAGCGGCACCGCGATCGCGCCAAGCTGGGCCGCGGCGAGATAACCTTCGACAAACACCGGGCCGTTGGCGAGCGCCAACCCGACCCGTTCGCCTTCACGGACGCCCATTTCGCGCATTTGGCCGGCGAGTGCATCGATCCGCGCGAGGAGATCGCCGTAGGTCCGGCTGCCGTCTTCCCAAACGATCGCGGTCTTGCGTGGATAGGCTTTACCGGCACGCCGGACGAGCGCGGCAACATCGATGGCATTGTGCGCCGAGGGGATCATGATTGAAGGCGCACTTAGTAGTGCATGCGGTCGCCCTTGAGGGGATCGCCCGGCATTTGAACGCCGAGTTCCGCGCAATCGAGGATCTGATCTTTCAGCCAGCGGCGGCGTAATTCCGCGTTACTGCGCACCTTGATGCCCAGGTCGATGAATTCGTTGCCCGGTTTTTCCGACCCAAAATAGTCGATCACGGAAGGATAGCGTTTGTTGAACAATCGCTGCACTTCGACCATGCGGCCCTCGTCGATGGCGCGGCGGATAATTTCTTTGCCAACGCCAGCATGCGCCATGCCTTCGTCCATGTAATTGCGGGCCGACCACAACGCGTAGGGAATGTAGTTGGAGCCCAGCGAGGCCAGCGACTGATAGCCGGCCGCGCGCTCGCTGAGCCAGCGCATAATGCCGATTTCGTCCCACGACTCGATTTCGATTTTGAAGAAATCGAGCAAGTAGGCGCCCTCGCCGTAGCGCATATCATCGATCACGGCTTGCGCGTCTTCACCGAGGTTGCGTAACAGATCGACCATGCCCTCGCCGTGCTCGCCTTCTTCTTGAATGGTGTGCGACCACTCGGCGATGTCTTCGGCGGTGGGCGGGTCGAGCGCTTCGAGATAGGTTGTGGTGTATTCGGAGCTGAGGTGCATTTTGAGCAACTTGACCAGCTTGGCGCGGTAGGCGTCCGGTAGATCGGCGCGGCCGTCGAGATAGATCGTCGGCATGTCCTGACCGGCGAACCGGTCCAGTGAGTCGGGCACGCTGAGGCCCAACGCACCGAGTTCCTCGGACACCTTGGTGACAAAGACTTTTTCGCCAACCACCGCGGCGCGGCCACGGATGCCGGCCGCCAATTCGCTGGCCTCGTCGGTGGTGTCGGCGGCTAGCGCCACGGCCAGCGGATACCAGCGATCAAGCGAGGCTTGCAACTTGTCCTTCAAGCCTTTGTCGAGGCGTTCGCGCATGCGGCGGGTTTGATGATCGGCCCAGTCGCAATATTCGGTGGGTCGTTGGCTGCCCAATGCGGTGTGCATGAAAAGACGCGAAACTGTGACGGCGAAGGGCACGTAGTCGGTGCCGAGAAAGCCAATCGCCCAGGATGCCTGCGCGCGGTCGCGCAAATAGCGGAAGATGAGAAAGTCGTCCCAGTCGCCGACAACGGTGCGAAACATGGCGGGGCGATGATCGGTACCGTCCAACGATTTCAGGCCAGTGGCGATGCCGGGATTGGGGTCGGTGCCGATGGCTTTTAGGATGGCGGCAACCTCTTCGATGCGGCGGCCTTGCAGGCCACGCTCGCGGGCGGCCTCTTTGTTTTCTTCAGGCGTTGGGAAGTGGACGTAGACCTCTTTGACTTGCTGTTTGTTGCACTCGATCTGCAACAGCATCTGGAGAATTCGCGCCAAGGCCGTCCGCGCCTCGGGGGCGAGTTCGTCGGGGTGCATTTTGACGCGTGCTGCCGCAACGTGAGTGATGTCTTCTGCCAATGCCATTGAAGGCCTCCCTGTTCGGGGGTAGCGAAACGCGCGGGGCACCCAGAGTCAAGCGGCGCCCCGGTTTGGCGGGTCAGGCGTAGTTCAGCGGCAGCGCTGTGGTGAACTTGATCCGTTCCATCGCGAAGCTGGATGTCACATCGGTCAGCGGCACACGGGCAATGAGTTTCTTGTAGACCGCGTCGAACCCAGCGATGTCGGGCACGACGACGCGCAGCATGTAATCCACCTCGCCCGACATGCGGTAGAGCTCGACGATCTCGGGGATGTCCTGGGCGGCATGGGCGAAGGTTTCGAGCCACTCCAGATCGTGGCGCGCGGTGCGCACGGCCACAAAGACGGTGACCCCAACGTTGAGCTGGACCGGGTCGAGCAAGGCGACGCGGCGCTGAATCACACCGTCGGCCTCAAGTTTCTGGATGCGGCGCCAGCAAGGCGATTGCGACAAGCCGACGTCGGCGGCGATGTCGGCGACCGGACGGCCAGCGTCTTCCTGGAGAGCCGCGAGGATTTTGCGGTCGATCTGATCCATGCGCGATCTGCTACCCGGTTATTAAGGTTTTGAGCAATAAATATGCTCCAATATGGCCGCGCGAGGTAAAGAACGCAAAGAAATTTGATTCGGGCGCGGTTATCCTGCTGGGCATGATCAAAGATGCCTTTACCACCCATCCCGCGTCGGTCAACGAGACCTACGGCGAACATCTCGTCACCGCGACCGGGTTCGGGGTCAGCATGATCCTTAGCGGCCTCGCCTGCCTGGTCCACGGCTTGGTCCCGTTCCTGTTCGTCACGACCGGGTCGCGCGCCATCGTCATCTTGCATGATCGCATGGTGACCAACCGCGTACGCCCGCACCGCGCGCCGCCCATCGCGGCGGCGTAGCTTCAGCCCTCACGTCCTCCCACGTCGCATGCGGGTGTACGCGCCCGTCATGGTCGCTAGACTGCGCCTCCGCGCTTTTGGAGACCGTGAATGCTGATTGCCCAAATCACCGACATGCACGTGATGCCGGACGGCCAATTGATGGGCCAGGTGGTGCCGACCAACGCGATGTTGGAAGCGGCGGTTGCGCGGATCAACGCGCTGATCCCCACAGTTGACGTCATTCTGGCGACCGGCGACTTGACCGAGGGCGGCAGCGCCGAGGCCTACACCGCGCTGCATCGCATTTTGGGCGCGGCCACGGCGCCGGTGTTCTTGATCCCGGGTAACCACGACAAGGCCGAGGCGATGCGCGCGGCGTTTCCCGCGCACGACTATCTCGGTACCGGTGGGTTCATGCACTACGCGGTTGAGGATTGGCCGTTGCGCTTGATCGGGTTGGATACCAGCAAACCGCAGCATCCGGGCGGTGAGATGGACGCCGCGCGGCTGACATGGCTGAAGGCGCAACTCGACGCCAAGCCCAACGTCCCAACAATGATCTTTATGCACCACCCGCCGTTTCGTACCGGCATTTGGTGGATGGACGCGATCGGCCTAAGCGGCGCCGATGCGCTTGAGGAATTGGTGCACGGTTATCCCAACATTGAGGCCGTCGTGTGCGGGCATATTCATCGCCCCATCACGCGGCGTTGGGGCGGGACGATTGCGACGGTGGCACCAAGCACCGCGCATCAGATGATGCTGGACCTGGAGGGCGCGCAATTTCTTCAATCGACCAAGGAGCCGCCGGCGTTTGCCCTGCATCACTGGACGCCCGAGACCGGGTTGGTGACACACACGGTCTATGTTGACGATTACGGGCTGTACGATCCACCCGATCACCACGACGAAAAAATGATGGCGCGGGCGCGGGCGTTTTTTGACAAGTCGCGCGGGGAGTTGGGCGTTTAGCCCGGGTTTTTGCGCGGGGCCCTCACCCGGTCTTCGCTGACGCTCAGACCACCCTCTCCCGCAAGCGGGAGGGGGAAATGCCCCCCGCGCCT
>JAQBYN010000006.1 GCA_027622715.1 Pseudomonadota bacterium
CGGCCGCGACCTCTGCCCGTTGGGGTGCCTGTGGCGCCGGGGTCGGGTCGGGTGGGCGGGATGCCCGGCGGCCGACATCCGTTATGATATTCGGTATCACCGAGCCTAGGTTGCTTTCAGCGCAAGCCGCAAGACCTAGCGAGACAGCCGACGCTAGAATGGCGGCGCGCAGGCGGCTCAGTGGGCGCAGGCCGGAAACCGGCTGTCGGTCGGTCAAATCATCGGTCCCCGTCGATCCGCAGTGAGAGAGTAACGGTCCGCGAATGCCAAGTAAATTAAGCCCCGGTCTCTATGTCACGGCGACGCCGATCGGCAATCTCGGCGATATGACTGAGCGGGCCCGTGCGATCCTCGATCAAGCCGACGTCGTCGTTTGCGAGGACACCCGCGTTACCGGGCGATTGTTGAAGCATTTCGGCATCACCGCAAAGCTATGGGCCTATCACGACCATAATGCGGCGCAGATGCGACCAAAGATTGTCGCGCTGCTGGCAGAAGGCGCCGCGGTTGCGCTGGTGTCCGACGCTGGCACCCCGCTGGTATCCGACCCCGGCTTCAAACTGGTCCGTGCGGCGCGCGAGGCCGGGTTCGCGGTCAATAGCGTGCCGGGCGCGTCGGCGCTGACCGCAGCGCTGTCGGTCGCCGGCCTGCCGACAGACCGAGTGCTGTTTTCAGGTTTCTTGCCAGCCAAAAAAGCCGCCCGCCGCACGGCGCTGGTAGAAATCAAAGATCTGCGCGCGACACTGGTGTTCTTCGAGCGCGGCTCGCGGTTGAGCGCCGCACTCGCGGATTTGGCGGCGGCCCTCGGCGACCGCGAGGTGTCGGTGTGCCGCGAACTGACCAAAATGTACGAAGAGGTCCGTCACGGATCTCTTGAAGATCTGCGCGATTTGCCGGTGCCCGAGGAACGTGGCGAGTTTGTCATCGTCGTCGGCCCGCCGGCCGTGCCCAACGAAATAGACGATGCCGCCCTCGACATCCTGGTGCGCGCCGCACTGGCAACCGCGTCACCCAGCCGCGCGGCGGCCCAGGTGGCCGAGGATACCGGCCTGTCGCGGCGGCGGGTCTATGGCCGTGCCCTTGCCCTCGCGCAGGACGAATGAGCGGCAAGCGGCGCAACGCGGAGAGCCTCGGACGACGGGCCGAAACCCTCGCTGTGTGGTTGTTGCGATTCAAGGGCTACGGCATTTTGGCCCGGCGCGAGCGCACCCCGGCCGGCGAGATCGATATCATTGCCCGACGCGGTCGTACGCTGGTGGCGGTCGAGGTCAAGGCACGCCGTGCCGCGGCCCCCTTGGGCGATGTGATCGGCGATCGACAGTGGCAGCGGATTTGCCGTGCGCTCGAGATGTATGCCGGTCGCCGACGGCTCGATCATCTCCGGCTGCGCTTCGATATCGTGTTCCTGCGCCCCGGCCGGTGGCCGAAACACGTGCCCGATGCCTGGCGTCCGTCCTGAACAAGCTGCACGCCCGGCGATCCGTCGTGTAATGTGCGGGGAATGCGAACCGATTATCGAGGAGGCTTTCGCGTGATCCGAACGTCCATCATACGACCCCTTTTGCTAGTTGCAGGTGCTCTCGCGCTCTCCGGCTGCGCCGGCATGATCGTTGGGGGCGCGGCCACGGTCGGCGTGGCGACAGTCCAGGAGCGGTCGGTTGGCGCCGCGATCGACGACACAACCATCGAATTTCGCATCAAGGATCAGTTTCTAGAAAAGAGCGACAAACTGTTTACGCGGGTTAGCGTCGACTCGGTCGAGGGTCGCGTCCTGCTAAGCGGCAGCGTCGATGACCCCGACGACCGGGTCGAAACTTCGCGCTTGGCGTGGCAAGTGAGCGGCGTCAAGGAAGTCTTCAATGAACTCGAGGTGCGCAACCGCGCCGGGCTTGTCGACTATTTCAAAGATGTTCGGATTGCCAACGAGCTCAGATTGAAAATGCTGACCGACAAAGATGTGTCGGCCATCAATTTCTCAGTCGAAACCGTCAACGCGGTGATCTATTTGATGGGCGTCGCGCAGGATCAGGGTGAACTGGAACGCGTGACGGCGCATGCCAGCAACATCAAGGGCGTCAGTCGGGTGGTTAGTTTCGTCCTTCTCAAGGACGATCCCCGGCGCACCTCGTGAACGACACCGTTCCCGATCCGCAGGACCTTCGGGCCCGTCTCGCGGCGCTGGCTGACACCGCCGATGAGGCGATCGACTTGGGCCCCGCCAGCCTGTGGCTGGCGGCGTTGGACCGACCGCAAGTCGGCCTCGCCCGCTACGAAGATCACCTAGCCGAGTTGCGCGACGGGCTGAGCGGCACCGCCGACAGCCTGGCCGCAAAGATCAGGGCGCTACAGGGTCTGTTTCAGATCCAGGGTTATCGCGGAGACGACCAGACCTACGAAGACGCACAAAACGCCAACCTCATTCGCGTGATTGATCGGCGCAAGGGTTTGCCGGTGAGTCTCGCGATCTTGCTGATCCATGCTGGGGAGTCGGTTGGCTGGCAGGTTGTCGGCCTGTCGTTCCCGTATCATTTTTTGGTCCGCATCGACCATGGCAACGAGCGCGCGGTGGTTGACCCCTTTAACGCCGGCGCCGTTCTCTCGGTGTTGGAAATGCGCGAAATGCTGAAAAGTTTCGACAGCGACACCGAGTTGCGGCCCGAGCACTACCAGCCGGTGTCCAAGCGCGATGTGCTGATCCGGTTGCAAAACAACTTGAAATCTCGCGCTGTACAGGAGCGCCGGTTCGATCGCGCGGCGGAATTATTGGAGCGCATTCTATTATTTGCCCCGGGCCAAGGCGCGCTGTGGCGCGAGTTGGGCATTTTGCAGGTGGCTTGCGGTCGCGTTATAGACGCGGTGAATTCCGTTGAGCGCTATTACGGCATTGCCGAGAGCGATGAACAGCGCCACGACGCCGCGATGCTGGTCCAAAAAATAAAATCGCGCCTTAACTAGTCGCGCCCGCCACCCCGATCCAATTGCCAGGAATATCATGAGCCTTGCCGTCGCCATTCAAATGGACCACATCGCTGGGATCGACATTGCCGCGGACTCGACGTTCGTGCTGGCCCTTGAGGCGCAAGCCCGCGGTCATGGCCTGTATCACTACGAACCGCGCGATCTGTTCCTGCGCGACGGTCGCGCTCTGGCGCGCGCCCAGCCGCTGCAGGTGCGCGCCGAGAAAGGCAACCACCACACTCTGGGAGCGTCCGAGGTCATCGACCTCGCGACCTTGGACGTCGTGTTGATGCGCCAGGACCCGCCGTTCGATATGTCCTACATCACCGCGACGCATATTTTGGAGCACATTCACCCGCAAACGTTGGTGGTCAACGATCCGGTGCATGTGCGCAACGCCCCCGAGAAGCTGTTCGTGACGCATTTTGCGCAAGTCATGCCGCCGACGTTGATCACCTCGGACATGGAACAAATCCGTGCCTTTCGCGCCGAACACAAGGACATCATCGTCAAGCCGCTGTTCGGCAATGGCGGCGCCGGAGTGTTCCGATTGCGGCCCGAGGACGAGAACTTGTCCGCCTTGATGGAAATGTTCACCCAGATGTTCCGCGAGCCGGTGATCGTTCAGCGCTATTTGCCGGAAGTGCGCGACGGCGACAAACGCATCATCCTGATCGACGGGCGTGCCGCGGGGGCGATCAACCGCGTGCCTGCGGCCGGCGAGGTGCGCGCCAACATGCACGTCGGCGGCAAGCCGCTGAAAACCGAGATTACCCCGACCGAAATGGAGATTTGCGCGGCGATCGGCCCGGCGCTGCAGGAACGCGGATTGCTATTTGTCGGCATCGACGTGATCGGCGGCAAATATCTGACCGAAATCAACGTCACCTCGCCCACCGGTTTGCAAGAAACCAACCGGTTCAACGGCGTCAAACTAGAGGCCGAGATTTGGGACGCGATTGAGACTCGTTATCACGACCGCCATACCGAGCGGGCGACTTAGTCCCGTGCGCACTGAATCGACCGTCCAATCGTCAAATTTGCAGAGATTCCGGTCACCAAAGCTTGTCGGGCCGGAATCTTGGCTTATATAACCGTCCGGCCATAGCGGATGTTCCCGCAGGGGATCCACACCCGGGCTGCCAAATTGGGGCCCAAAGGCGGATTCGCCGGATAGGAGTGACTAAATGAGCAAAGTAATCGGTATCGACCTCGGCACCACGAATTCGTGCGTCGCGATCATGGAAGGCGGCGACGTCAAGGTTCTGGAGAACGCCGAAGGTGCCCGCACCACCCCCTCGATGGTGGCCTTCACCGAAGAGGGCGAACGGCTGGTCGGCCAGGCCGCCAAACGGCAGGGCGTCACCAATCCCGAAGCCACCCTATTCGCCATCAAGCGCCTGATCGGCCGCACATTTGGCGACCCAGTGACCGCCAAAGACAAGGACATGGTGCCCTACAAGATCGTCAAAGGGACCAACGGCGACGCGTGGGTCGAGGCCCGCGGCGAGAAGTACTCACCCAGCCAGGTCTCCGCTTTCATCCTGCAAAAGATGAAAGAGACCGCCGAGAACTATCTCGGCGAGAAAGTCGAACAGGCGGTCATTACCGTCCCAGCTTATTTCAACGACGCCCAGCGCCAAGCGACCAAGGATGCGGGCAAGATCGCCGGACTTGAAGTCCTGCGAATCATCAACGAACCGACGGCTGCCGCGCTGGCCTATGGGCTCGACAAGAACGAAGGCAAAATGATCGCCGTCTACGACCTCGGCGGCGGCACCTTCGACGTGTCCATCCTCGAAATTGGCGACGGCGTGTTCGAGGTGAAGTCGACCAACGGCGACACCTTCCTCGGCGGCGAAGACTTCGATATGCGGCTGATGAATTACCTCGCCGACGAATTCAAGAAAGAGCAAGGCATCGACCTGCGGACCGACAAGTTGGCCCTGCAGCGCCTCAAAGAGGCCTCGGAAAAAGCCAAGATCGAATTGTCGAGTGCGGCGCAGACAGAAGTGAACCTGCCGTTCATCACGGCCGACGCAGCGGGTCCGAAGCATCTAACGATGAAGTTGACCCGGGCCAAGCTTGAAGCGTTGGTCGACGATCTGATCCAGCGCACCGTCGATCCCTGCAAGAAAGCCCTTAAAGACGCCGGGCTGAGTGCTGGTGAGATCGACGAGGTGGTGCTGGTCGGCGGCATGACGCGGATGCCGAAAGTCATCGAAACGGTAAAGAACTTCTTCGGCCGCGAGCCGCATAAGGGCGTCAACCCTGACGAAGTCGTGGCGATGGGCGCGGCGATCCAGGCCGGCGTGCTGCAAGGCGATGTCAAAGACGTTCTCTTGCTCGACGTGACACCGTTGTCGCTAGGCATCGAGACGTTGGGCGGCGTGTTTACCCGCCTGATCGACCGCAACACGACGATCCCGACCCGCAAGAGCCAAGTGTTCTCGACCGCCGAAGATAACCAGTCGGCGGTGACCATCCGTGTCGCGCAGGGCGAACGTGAAATGGCAAGCGACAATAAGATGCTGGGTCAGTTCGATTTGGTCGGCCTACCGTCCGCGCCGCGCGGCGTGCCGCAGATTGAGGTCACGTTCGATATCGATGCGAACGGTATCGTCAACGTGTCGGCGAAAGACAAAGGCACCAACAAAGAGCAGCAGATCCGCATTCAAGCTTCCGGCGGGTTGTCGGATGCCGATATCGAACAGATGGTCAAAGACGCCGAGGCCCATTCGACCGAGGACAAGGCGCGCCGCGAGCTGGTCGAAACCAAAAACCAAGCCGAAGCCGTGATCCACACCACGGAACGCAACCTCAAGGAACACGGCGACAAGGTTTCCACGAGCGACAAAGCGGCGATCGAAACCGCCCTGGAAGAGCTCCGGGCTGTCAAAGACGGCGACGACAAAGACGAAATCGTCAAGAAGAGCGATGCAGCCGTCACGGCGTCGATGAAGCTCGGCGAGGCGATCTACAAGGCACAGGCCGAAGCCGACAGCGCCAGCGATGCGGCGGCAGCGGGCGCCGGCGATAGCCCGGCAGACGACGCGGTCGTCGATGCCGACTTTGAAGAAGTCGATGACGACGACAAGAAAGACACGGCCTAAGACCGACTATCATCGCTAAGACGATGACCAGGTTATCCGCCCCGTGCCGTAAGACTTTTGCGCCCGGGGCGGAACTATGTTCTAGGGAAATGCGGCGGGGCGGCTGCTGACATGGCGAAGCAGGACTATTACGAATCACTTGGCGTCGGACGCAAGGCGTCGGACGACGAAATCAAGAAGGCTTACCGCAAACTCGCCATGCAGTTTCATCCGGATCAGAATCCGGATAACCCCGGCGCCGAAGTGAAATTCAAAGAACTGTCGGAAGCCTATGACGTGTTGCGCGACGATCAAAAGCGCGCGGCCTACGACCAATTCGGCCACGCGGCGTTCGAGAATGGCGGCATGGGTCGCGGCGGCGGGTCGAGCGCCTTCGATTTCGCGTCGAGTTTTTCCGATATTTTCGAAGACCTGTTTGGCGACTTCTCCGGCGGGCGGCAGCGGACCCAAACCCGCGGCGCCGATCTGCGCTTCAACATGGAAATTAGCCTCGAAGAGGCTTACGGCGGAAAAAAGGCAACCATCCGCGTGCCGACGTCAGTCGCGTGCGATGCGTGTCATGGGTCGGGCGCTGAGGGCGACAGCGCGCCAACCACCTGCGGCATGTGCCGGGGCCACGGCAAGGTGCGCGCCCAGCAAGGCTTTTTCACGATCGAGCGGACCTGCCCGACGTGTCAGGGCATGGGCCACGTCATCCAAAACCCGTGCAAGCCGTGCGGCGGTTCGGGGCGGGTGCGGCGCGAGAAATCGCTCGCCGTGACCATCCCGCATGGCGTCGAGGACGGCACCCGCATTCGCCTATCAGGTGAAGGCGAAGCCGGCTTGCGCGGCGGGCCGGCCGGCGATCTCTACATCTTTTTGTCGGTCACGCCGCACCGTTTTTTCGAACGCGAAGCGCTCAACGTATTCTGCAGCGTGCCGATCAGCATGACCACGGCGGCCCTGGGCGGCCAAATCGAGGTACCGACCCTGGAGGGTACACGCGCCCGTTTGACGCTGCCGAGCGGCACCCAAACCGGCAAGCAGTTCCGCCTCAAGGGCAAAGGCATGCCGGCGGTGCGCGGTACCGGCAAAGGCGACCTGTTCATCCAGACGCTCGTTGAAACCCCGGTCAATCTGTCCAAGAAACAAAAAGAGCTGCTGAAAGAATTCGAAGACGCCGGCAGCGGCAAATCGCACAGCCCCGAGTCCGAAGGCTTTTTCGCCAAGGTGAAAGAGCTGTGGGGGGACCTGAAGGACTAAGGCTGCCGTCCACCGCCGGCGCGTGGAGCCCGTGCGTTCGCCGGTGCCGCCGACTACAATCGGCGACCATGGATAAAGAAGTCTCCGACGTTCTCAAACAATTTTCGCCGATCCCGGCCAGCGAACGGCATCAGCGCTGGTTACTTAAACGTCATCCGATCGGCGATCCGAGCGTCGACGATTTTCTCTTTGTCGAAGATGTCGTGCCGATGCCGCCGCCTGGCGCGATGCTGGTGCGCTGTATCTGGTTGTCGCTCGACCCGTTTCAGCGACTGACTTGGAACGCGACACCGCGCAACGCCGAGATCGTCCCGCTGTATGGCACGCTACTGGGCGACATTGTCGGCGAGGTCGTGTTGTCGAACCATCCGGGCTTTGCGCGGGGCGACATCATCAACGAAGTGTTGGGGTGGCAAAACTACGCGTTGTCGGAGGGGCGCGGGCACTACATTCATAACCGTGCCGGCGCCCGCAAGGTCGACACGGCTTTGGGCCCGATCTCGACGGCTTGCGGCGTGTTGGGGCGCACCGGGCTAACGGCGTATTTTTCCATCACCCGCGAGCTGGTTCCCAAGCCCGGCGAAACCATGGTGGTGTCGACCGCCGCCGGTGCGGTGGGTTCGCTCGCCGTGCAGATCGCCAAGATTATGGGGGCGCGGGTCGTCGGCCTGACCTCGACCGAGGAGAAATGCGACTGGATCACCGAGCTTGGATGCGACGCGACGATTAACTACAAGACCGTCAACAATCTGGGCACCGCCATCGCGCGCGCGGCGCCCCAAGGTGTCGACATGTATTACGACAACGTCGGTGGGCCGATCGCCGACGCGGTGTTGGGTAACATGAACGCCGGCGGGCGGGTGACGCGGGTCGGGGTCTCGGCCAACTACAGCCAGGTCAACGACGACGGTACGCCGTGGACGTGGCCCGGCAACCAGCCGATGTTCATCATCCACGATTACATTCGCGACTACCCGGACGGACTCGTGCAGTTGTCGAACTGGATCAAAGACGGGCGATTGACTTACCGTGAGGATGTCATCGATGGTCTTGAAAACGCGGTCGCCGGCTGGCTCGATATGATGACCGGTGGGAACCGCGGCAAGCGGATCGTCCGCATCGGGCCCAATCCGGACGGCATCGCCTAACCGGCATTCCAAGGAGTTCCTCATGCATCCCGAACGCGGCGGCCGAAAGCGCCCCCCCTCCGTGCGCCACGAGGGGCAGCACGCGTTGAGCCCGGCGATGAGCCACGACGACCTGGCCCGCTTCGACTTTGTCATGACGTCATATTTTTACGTCGCCCAAGATATCTATCCTGGCGCCAAGCGCGCCTACCAAACGCGGGTCGAACCGGCGTTCGTCAAGCAGCACGGGCAGAAGCCCGCGACGCGCGCCGAAGTCCGCAAAGCGATGTATGCCGACCCCTATTGGCAAATGTGGAGCGCGTTAAAGCGCGGCAACCAGGAACTATCCTATGCAGCACGTAGCCACGTCCTGGCGCAGTCATTCGACAAACTTGAAGCGCGCGCCGCGAAAACAAGCGATCGCGGGTCGGCAACGCTGCGGCTTAATCCGGCCCTCAAAGTGCCGCGCTATATCACGGCCGTCGATCTGCATTGCATGCCGGGCGGCTACAACGCCGATGACGGCGCCGGACTCTACGCCGGTGCAATGTACGATACGGCGAGCCTGTATCTTGCGACCGGCGGCGAGTTCGGCAAATGGAACGATGCTGCGGGCTGGTCGATGGTCAATTGGATTGTGACAAAGTTTGCCGATGTGAGGCCCAAACGGATTCTCGATCTGGGCTGCACGGTCGGCCATTCGACGCTGCCGCTGGCGCAACATTTTCCGCAAGCCGAGGTGCACGCCATCGATGCGTGCGCGCCGTTGCTGCGCTTTGCCAAAGCGCGCGCCGATTCGCTCGGCGTGCCGGTCCGATTCTCGCAGCAAAACGCCGAAGCCACCGACTTTCCCGACAACTTTTTTGATGTCGTGACCAGCGCCATGTTCCTGCACGAGGTGCCGCAAAAGTCGATGCAGCGTGTCGTCAAGGAAATCCACCGCGTCCTTAAACCGGGCGGGGTCATGCTGCACGCCGAGCAGCCGCAGTATCACGGTCAACCGGTCGACGAGCAGTTCCTGCGCGAGTGGGATACGCGGTTCAACAACGAGCCGTTCCGCTGTGCGTTCCGCGATATGGACCTTGAGAAACTGGCGACCCGCGCCGGGTTTGCGGCGGCCGGTGTGGGGCGCGAAATGGGGCCGGGCTGTGTCTGGGGAAAACGCGGAATCGAAATCCGCGGACCCGGATTGTGGCTCTTCTATACCGCCCGCAAGGCCGCTTAAGTCACTGATATTTAACGCGAAAGTCTGCCCGCGGCGCGTGTCGCAAGGTGCGGTTGAACCGGTGTGGTAGGCTCGGTCCCTAAGAAGCGTGCCCAAGCATGCCAAGAAGAAGGGGAGAGACATGGTCAAGCTGCGCCGAATTGTGCCCGACGTGGTGTCCGATCAGACGCTCGTCGCGCTGACCGCCACCGACTTCGTCCGTGATGCCGCCCGGTTGATGAAACATCGCCGCGTCGGGTCCGTCCTGGTTATGGACGGCGATACGCTCTCCGGCATCTTTACCGAGCGCGACATGGTGTACCGGGTTGTTGCCGACGGGCTCGATCCCGACATGACACCGCTGTCCCAGGTGATGACCCCCAATCCCGACACGATCGACGGGAGCGCATCGGCGCTGGACGCGTTACGCGCGATGAACGAGCGCGGCTACCGACACCTCCCGGTCATCGAAAACGGCCGGGTCGTCGGAATCGTCTCGCGGCGCGACTTCTACGGCGAAGAAAAGGCCGAAGAAGAGAAACATCCCGCGGCTGACGATCAGGTCACCCAGCTCCGCAACTAGCGGCAATCTGCGGACAAAGAAAAAGGCCGGAGCGTGCCCCGGCCTTTACACTTTGGGCGGCGCGCTGGGTTACTACTTCCAGGCGGCGAAAAAGAACCACTCACCTTTGTCAGGGACGTGCATCGAGCCGTCGTTTTGCGGCACCACGAACGGCGCCATGACTTGTTCAATGTTGTCAGGCGCGAAGCCACCCTTGGTGGCGACATCGGCGAGATCCATGTCGTGCATCGGACCCCAGAACGGTTCGTTATTGTTGTGGGTATCCCAGTCCATTTCGAACTGACGCCACGCGCTATCCATCATCGCGAACGGCGGCTGTTCGACATGCAGCATGAGCCCGCCAGGCCGCAGCACGCGGTGCGCTTCCGCCGCGATGTTGTAGACCGCCTTGTGCGACGTCTCGTGCAGGAACATCGACGAGACCACGAGATCGAACGAGTTGTCGGGGAACTTGGTGTCCTCGGCGAGGCCTTGCCAGAAATGCACCGACCGGCCCAACGACTCGGCCCGGCCATGGGCGTAACGCAACAGCGGCGCGGAGAAGTCGAGGCCGTGGATTTCGGCGTCGGGCCATGCGTCGGCATAGGCCAGCGTCGAATGGCCGACCGTGCAGCCGATATCGAGCACGTTGCTGGGTTTGAAGCCCGGGCGCACATGGTCGAGCCAGTTGACCACCGACCAACCGGGCCCGTCGTTGTAGGGGCCCATCTTGCCGCCGGTCCCCATGTAGAGGCCGCCCAGATCGTAAAGCGCACCGGCGAACACGTCGTTCTCCTGCGCCTCGGCATGATAGCTGCCCGGCATCCAGTGCATGTCCATGGCGCTTTGATAGCGCGGCACCGCCACCTCGTCGTCGAGATGCAAGGTGCCCAGCATCGGATTGTCGACGCGCGCCTTGTCGATCAGGTCGTCAATTTGACGTTCGATAATCGGAATTTTGTGCTGGCTGCCCATTTCCTGCTGGTGGCGGCGCATGCAAGCCCACCACTGATAGGCCGGATCTCCCAGCATGGCACGGCGGACTTCGTGTCGATTCTTGGGCGCGCGGCCCAAACTACGTTTTAGCGCGGGTTCGACCCGACCGTCGTAGATGGTCTTGTTCTTGGACTGCACGTTTTCGCGCAGATGACGCGAGAACGCCATTTGGTAATTGAGCCGCGCCTCGTCATCGGAATCAAGCGCCGCCATCACGGCATGACGGCCCAGGCCGGAGATTGATGTTTGGGGGGCATTGATATCGGTGGAGGCCAAGGGCTGTTCCTTTCGCGAAACGCTGTGCCAAGGCCGAATAGTCTAGCAGAACGGCGGTGGCGGCGTCGAAAACGCGGCAATCAGCGCCCGTCTGCCGGGCGTTACCAGGGAATCTCGGTCTTTTCGTGAAAGAATTTCCCGGTCAGCGCGGCGTCGGCCTGGGCCGCGAGCCACACCGGGGTTTGCGCGCCCTCTTCGACATCAATCATCGCGAACTTCGACCCCATGTCGGTCTTGACCCAGCCCGGGCAACAGCAATTGACCGAAATGCCGCGTGTCTTCAGGCCCACGGCAAGATTAGCGGTCAGGCCGTTGAGGGCGGTCTTGGACAACCGGTAGCCCACCATGCCCGAATCGGCCCAACCGAACTGGCCCATCTGCGAGGACATGTTGACGATGCGCCCGCCGCGCTTGATCAGCGGTACGAGTTTTTGCGTGACCCGCAGCGGCCCCAGCAGGTTGGTATCGAGAATCGTGCCGACCAGATCAACATCGACGTCGAGGGCATCGGTCTCGATGTTCTCGGTTTCGCCGTAGATGCGCTCCAGCAGGACGCCGGCGTTGTTCACCAAGACGTCGATCGCGCCATAGGTATCGCTGATCCATTCGGCAAAGGCGGCGGCGCTATCCGCGCTCGTGATATCGAGCACGTGGCCGACGGCATCGAGACCGTCGGCGCGCAACGCGACCGCTGCGGCCGCCACCTTGGTCGCATCGCGCGCCGCGAGCACAACATGAAAGCCATGGTCGCGGGCGAGTTGGCGAGCGATCTCCAACCCGAGTCCGCGGTTGGCCCCGGTAACGACGGCGATCTTCTTGTCGGTGGTTTGTGTCATGGCGATCCTCCGCGGCTATTACGGCCTATGGCGTTGGGCGGGGCAACAACCTGGTTATCGGCGGCTTTACTCTGCCGCCTTCGCTGCCCACGGGGCACCGATGTTTTTCTGCTCGTCGGTCGGGATCACGAGACCGCGTTGCACCGCGGGCCGCGCTGCGATCGCGTCATGCCAACGGCTTAGATGAGGTGGATCGTCGACCGATACGCCGGCGTAGTCGCGCGCCCACACCCAGCCAAAGCAGGCAATATCGGCAATCGAATAGTCGCCGGCCAAATACGCGACGTCCTTGAGCCGCGCGTCCATGACTTCAAGGATGCGCCGGGTTTCGTTGGCATAGCGCTCAATTGCTTTGGGAATTTTTTCTTCTTGGCGGTTCCACCACCCGGCTTGACCCTGCATCGGCCCCAAGCCGCCCATCTGGAACATCAACCACTGAATGACTGTGCTACGGCCCTTGTCGTCGGTCGGCATCAGCTGGCCGGATTTCTCGGCGAGGTAGATCAGGATGGCGCCAGATTCGAACACCGCGAAGTCGTCATTGTCGCGGTCGATGATCGCCGGGATTTTGCCGTTGGGATTGATCGCCCGAAAGTCTGGGTGATGCTGGTCGCCGTTCATAATGTTGATCGCGGTAACGCGGTACGGCAGCGCCATTTCTTCGAGCGCGATGGAGGCTTTGACGCCGTTGGGGGTGCCCAAGGTGTAGAGATCAATCATGGCGCTCCTCGTAGTCCGCGCGTTTGCGCTGTGCTTCGTTGGGGTTGCGCCATGTGCTAAAGGTCGCCATCGCCGAAAACAAGCCAGGGACGGGTCATGGCCGATCTGAAGATAGGAATCGCGGGCTGCGCGGGCCGCATGGGCCAGACACTTTTGCGTCAGGTCGCCGCAACGCCAGGCTGCGTCATTGCCGGTGGCAGCGAGGCACCGGGCAGCGCGGCGATCGGTCAGGACGTTGCAGGCTTGGCCGGTCTCCCCGCCGCAGGCATCGCCGTTGTCGATAGCGCCGACGCGCTGTTCGCGGCGTGCGACGCGGTGCTGGATTTCACCGTACCAGCGGCAACCGCGGCCAACGCACGTGCCGCCGCCACGCATGGCAAGATCTTGATCGCCGGCACGACCGGCATGAGCGCGGGCGACGAAGCCGCGCTCCGTGATGCCGCACAAAAGACACCCATCGTCTACGCTGCCAACATGAGCGTCGGGGTTAATGTCTTGGCGCAAGTCGTCAAGCAAGTCGCGACGATGCTGGGCCCTGACGCCTTCGATATCGAGGTCGTCGAGATGCATCACCGCAACAAGGTCGATGCGCCGTCGGGCACCGCCCTATTGCTGGGCCGCGCCGCCGCCCAGGGCCGCGGTGTGACCTTGGACGATGTCGCTGACCGCGGCCGCGACGGCATCACCGGGGCACGTCAAGCGGGACATATCGGCTTTGCCAGTTTGCGCGGTGGCAGCGTGCCGGGCGACCACACGGTCATCTTTGCCAGCGACAGCGAACGCCTGGAATTGACCCACCGGGCACAGGACCGCTCGCTGTTCGCCGCCGGCGCGGTGCGCGCCGCGCTGTGGGCGCGCGGCAAGCCCGCCGGGCTGTACGACATGACCGATGTGTTGGGGTTGAAGGACTAGGGGCGTCCTGGTCAATACGCCCGCAGTATCAACAAGACCGCGGCGAAATGCGCGGCACTGCCGGCCAGGACAAAAACGTGCCAGATCGCATTGCCGAGTTTGAAACGCGGCCAATGGAAGAAGGCGAGGCCGCTGGTATAGGCGATGCCACCCGCCGCCAGCAAGCCAAGCGGCCACGGATCGAGAACGCGCGCCAGCGGGACAACCCAGGCAATGCCGGCCCAGCCCATCGCGACATAGCCAAATGAGCTAAAGCGGTGCAGCCGGCGCACCATGAACAGGCGCAATGAAATACCGCCCAGTGCGGCGCTCCACACCAGGGCGAGCAAGACGAGCCCGCGATGATCCCACAGCGGCATCGCCGCGACGGTCGTGACGGTGCCGGCGATCAGCAAATAGATCGCGCTGTGATCCATCGCCGCAAAAATGCGCCGGGCGCGCGGGTGCTGCGTCCAGTGGTAAAGCGATGAACTGAGGTAGGAGAATAGAAGCGTCACGCCGTAGACCAGCGCCGCACCGGTGGGACGCAATCCAGCATCCCAGGGCAGCACGATTAGGAGCGTAACCACGCCGGTCACCGCGAGGGCAAAACCGGCAAACGGGACTAACGAATCCCACCGACCGAGAAAACCGTAGGGTTCGATCTCGGCGGAAAGTGGCGAGGGGGCGTTAAGCCCCCTCAACCCTTTTGTCTTAGTCGACAACCCGGACGTTGGCGCAGGACGTTTTACCGTCACGGCCTGATTCCAGATCGTACTCGAGGCGCTGGCCTTCGCTGACATGCGTCAGTCCGGCACGTTCGAGCGCGGAGATGTGCAAGAAGCTATCCTTGCCGCCGTCTTCGGGAGCAATGAAGCCATATCCCTTGGTCGCGTTGAACCACTTAACGGTTCCGATCATGTGTATTTCCAGTTCTTCATAAAGTTATAGAACGGCGCACCACATAGGCGAGCCGGGTCTCAGTTCAACGATTTCCGTGGGGTATGACGTCAAGTCGGCGTGGACAGTTCGAGATACGCCGGGTCGTCGCAGGGCTGATGGACTGACATATGGCCCCGTGAGCGTCGTATAGCAAGCGGATTCGGGCCACAGCACCCCTTGATATTACGCAGAACCCCTCAAAACAGGACGAATCAGGTCGAAAACCCTCATCTGGGTAGGGTCCGTACCGATTCCCGGCCTTTCCGCAAACCGCCATGTTTGTGGCGAGTCTCGCAGTGAGTTGGGAATCTAATGCGCGCGCAATCTATTTCTGAGGCATCGCCGATTGGCACGGCACGCGCGGTGCGGAGCCTGTCCCGCAATAGCCTAACGCTCGGCATAATCTTCGGCACCGCCGTTACCTTACTGATCGGCGCGGGCGCAGTGAACAACATTCAGTTCGAGAGCCGTGCGCTGACAAGGGTTTTCGAGGAAGCCGCCGGGCGGACCGTCGCCGGCATCGCCGCCGGGCTCAGCGAATCGGTGCGAAACCCGTCGCCCAACTGGACCGAACCATTGGACGACTATGTTGCGGCAACACCCGACATTATCGCGATTTCCGTCACCGGCAACGGACAAGACAGGTTTGTTTCGACCGGCGGAGACGAATCCTTCCCGCCGGCGCCGGTTCTGACGATCGCGCACGATATTGTTTTTCAAGGGAGCAAGATCGGCAGCGTCGAAGTCAATTTCGATCGTCGGCACCTGGCGGCCGACATCGCGCGGGTCCGGGTCGGTACCTTGCGCCGGGCGCCGCTGATTTGGACGGGCGTCATGGTCTTGGTCGTCCTACTGCTCGTGTACCGGCAGCGACACCGCCGATCTGCCGATGACAATCGGCAGCTGCACGAAGAGGTCCGGCGACGGACGGCCGCCGAAAAACAGGAATCTGCAGCCAGGGCGCGCTTGGAAGACATTGCGTCGCTGACCAGCGACTTTTACTGGGAAGCGGATGCCGAAGGAATCGTCCGATACGTCTCCCAGCGATTTGGCGCGATTACCGGCGCGGCGGACGACCTCGTCGTCGGTAAGGCTATCGGCCAAGGCAGTTGGACGCCGACCGCGGAGTCGCGTGAAAGAATTGTAGAAATACTCTCGAAACGCCTCACCGTACGCAACGAGCCTTTCCGGTACACCGATAAGAAAGGTGACTTGCGGGTGATCTCTGGGTCCGCGGCGCCGCGGTTCGACGAGCAGGGCGATTACGTCGGCCACCGCGGAACCTCGCGCGAAGTCACTGCTGAGGTCGAAGCAAGCCGACGGCTTGCCGCGAGCGAACAACGCTTCCGGAACATTGCCGCAATGACCGCTGACCTGTTTTGGGAAACCGATCCCGACGGCACGTTGACGTTCTTCCTCACCAAAGGGGACAGCCGATTATCGGGCGCGCCCGACGACGTCATCGGGATGCATTTCTTGGAACTGGTGAAGGAATTTGCGCCCGACTCCTTAGCTGAACACGAACGGGCGATCAACGCACGCCAACCATTTTCAGGTTTGCGCCAAGATGGTCACCTGCCCGATGGGTCGCCGCTGCATCTCGTGGCCAACGGTCAACCGGTCTTCGATGCAGCTGGCACGTATCTCGGCTTTCAGGGGGCGACGCGCGACGTCACCGATCTTGTTCTTGCCGAAAAACGCGCCGCGACCAGCACCTGGCAGATGGAAAGCTACCTATCAAACGCACCGGCGGCGATTTTGATCAAAGATCGCGACTTGCGTTTTACCCATATCAATCGCACGTACACGACGTGGTCGGGCCGGACCCTAGAGACGCTCCTGGGTAAGACAATCACCGAGATTCACGGCAATAGCGCGAAGTCTCGGGCCTATAAAGAGATCGACCGCCAGGTTCTGGAGACCGGGCGGGCGCAGATGGACGAGGAGACGTTTACCTTCGACGACGGCGTCGAACGCCGCGTCTCGACCAATCGTTTTCCAGTTTTCGACGACAACGGCGCGGTCGCCGGCGTCGGCACGTTCCTCACCGACATCACCGCGCAATACGAGGCGCAGAGGCAAGCCGCCGCGGCGACCCAGCAACTACTCGGTTTTGTCGAAAACTCGCCAGCCACCATCGTCTTCACAGATTTGGACAACCGCTACGTGCGGGTCAACAAAGCGTTCTGCGATTGGACCGGTATGACGGAGGCAGAGCTTGTCGGCAAAACGACTGCTGAAATATATGGCCCAGCAACCACGCACCTCTTGGAGGACATGAACCGGCGTGTCGTCGAAACCCAAAGGGTCGTCGACGGCGAACATTGGATCAACTTTCCCGACGGCACCAGTCGCTACGTATCAATGACACGGTTTCCGCTGTTCGACGAATCGGGCGCGGTCTATCAGGTCGCTTCGATCAACGTCGACATTACGGCGGAGCGCGAAGCGCGATTCCAAATTGACGGCATCTTGGAAAACTCGCCCAGTGCAATCTTCGTCAAAGATACCCAGGGTCAGTTCCTGTTCGCGAACCCAACGTTCACCGAATGGTTCGGTGTACCACCCTCAGGTGTCGCAGGAAATACTAGCCATGATCTTTGCCCACCCGAATTTGCCGAAGCTTGCGCCGACCAGGATCGTAAAGTCTTGGCGGATTCCGAGGCGCACGAGATTCTGCTGGAAGTACCGTTCACCGATGGCGAGCGCCACTGGATCACGATGACCAAGTTTCCGATCTCCGCGCCCGACGGGACGACCATCGGGATCGGGACGGTTAATACCGACGTCACCCAGGTGCAGCGTGCGGAAGAACGCCTGCGCCAAGCCCATAGACTGGAAGCGATCGGCCAACTGACGGGCGGTATCGCGCACGACTTCAATAACCTGTTGACGGTCGCCCAAGGTAATCTTGAGCTACTCGAGATGACATTGTCCGACGTTGGCCAGCGCAAATGGATGACGTCAGCAATTCGGGCTATCCAGCGTGGCGGCTCTCTGACTCAGCAACTGTTGTCGTTCGCCCGGCAGCAGACACTGGCGCCTTCGTCGATTTCTGTTGCCGAAACCGTCGAGCACATCGCGGCCATGGTCGGCAGGGTCCTCCGCGAAAATATTTCCTTCCAGGTCGAGGTGGCGGACGCGCTGCCACTCATCCAGGCAGATCCCGCGCAATTGGAATCTGCACTCCTCAACCTCGCGCTCAATGCCCAAGACGCCATGCCACAGGGCGGCCGCCTGACGTTGAGCGCCATGGCCGATGCGGACGCTTCTTTCGTACGACTTTGCGTCGCCGACACCGGGACCGGCATTCCGGACAATGTCCGCGACCATGTGTTGGAACCGTTTTTCACGACCAAAGACGTCGGCGAAGGATCTGGTCTCGGCTTGAGCATGGTCTATGGGTTTGTCCAGCAGAGTGGCGGGGATATCGAAATCCACAGTGAGGTAGGGCGCGGCACACAAATTGTTTTGTCGATGCCGGTCGCCGTCTCGCCAGCGGTCCGCGAAGAGCCGGACAAGGCATTCGTGGTCGGCAAGGGACGAATCTTGTTTGTCGAAGACGACCCGGACCTGAGAGTGATGGCCGAACAAATGCTGATTCGACTCGGCTACACCGTAGACGCGGTGCCCGATGCGGACGCGGCCACCGAACGCCTGAGTCGCGAGATTGAGTATGACATCCTACTGACCGATCTGGTCTTGCCGGGAAGAACAAGTGGGCGTCAGCTCGCCCAGTACGTGCAAGGCGTCCGGCCGGACATGCGGATTGTCATCACCTCGGGTTACGCCGATTCCATCCTCAAACAGGAGGGCGGGATTCCCGAAAGCTGCCAATTCCTGCCAAAACCGTTTCGAATGGCCGAACTTTCCAAGGTATTGGGCGAACCGGCCGATGATCCGGCGGGTGCCGACCGCGACGAGGCATCGAATCCGCCAGCCACGCCCCAATTGGTGGTCTCTAAGCGGTAATTTCGTGCCTTTTGGGGCCTTTCGTGCGCATATGAGCGAAAGGGACCTAGGGCGGCTCCAGCGCCACCTGGCCCATTCCTCCAGTAAAGGCCTCTCGATTTGACCCAAGCGACTGCCGCCAAACACGGCGAAAAATGGACCTGCGACAAATGCGGGACAAAGTTTTACGACCTAATGAAGCGCGGCCCCAATAACGGCGGCATGTGCCCCGAATGCGATACCGAGCTGTTTCGGATCGTGAAACTGCCGCCCGGAACCCCCCGCAAACCCAAATCGCGGAGCGCGTTTTCGCGTGGCGGCCGCCCGGTGCCGGTGGTGAAAAAGGCGGAGGATGAAGAGACCGAGGAGACCCCGACCGACGATGACGAGGCGGACGGCCTTCCTGATCTCGCTGACGACGAGACCGATCCGACGGTTCCCGGCGATGACGAGGACGACACCAAAACACCTGGCAACGACAACGCCTAGCCCCAACCGGATACCGCGCCCTATCTTCTAAACGGCGATCCGATCTGAGGGTTCTGCGCCGCACGCGTCGTTGCGCGCGGCTTCCCAGGCCAGCATCGCGCGTTTGCGCGCGCCACCCCAGCGGTAGTGATGCACGATTCCGGTTTTCCGGATGACCCGGTGACACGGCACCAACCACGAGATCGCGTTGTTGGCGACGGCGTTGCCGACCGCGCGACCGTGCCGCGGCATGCCAAGGCGCGCGCCGAGCGCCTCATACGTGGTGGTGTGACCGGCGGGGATCGCGAGCAGCGCTTCCCACACCCGAATTTGAAAATTGGTGCCCTTGAGCAAAAGCGTCAGCGGCTTGTCGCTAGCGCGCGGCGCGAATATTGCGCGTACCACCGGCGCCGTCGCCTTGTCGTCGCGCACGAAGGTCGCCCGCGACCAGTTGCGCGCAAGGTCTTCATGCGCAGCGGCGCGGGCTTGTGCGCCCTCGCCGACGACGAAGCCCAAGCCACAAACCCCGCGGCCGGTCAGATATAGCAGACACTCGCCGAACCCCGAGGGGTGAAAGCCATAGCGAATCACGAGATCGGCGCCTTGCGACTTGTAGTCGCCTGGGGTCATCGCCTCGCAGGCAACAAACAGGTCGTGCAGACGGGACGGGCCGGACAGCCCGGCGCCATACGCCGCGTCGAGCACGCTGGACGAATCGGCGAGCAACGACTTGGCGTAATCGACCGTTAGATATTGTTGAAATCGTTTGGGGCTGAGACCGGCCCAGCGTTTGAACAACCGCTGAAAGTGAAACGGACTCAGGCCGACTTCGGCAGCGATCTCTTCAAGCGACATCTGATCGTCGCGCTGAACCGCCAGCAATTGGATCGCGGCCTCGATGCGAGTGTAGTCGCGGGCGGTGGTGCTGTTATCCATCGTCAAAGTTTGCAACCGTACCACCGCCGTTGCCACCCGATTCTTGCGGATTCAGTTTGGGCACATTGCGCCCGGCCCGGCGGCGCGCAATGGTTGACCGGTTAATTCACCCGCCAAGGAGCGCTCATGCTGTCGTGGTTTCTTATCTTTATGGTCGCGCTCGCTGGCGTGATGACGCCGGTTCAGGCCTCGGTTAACGCGATTTTGGGGCGTTCGCTCGGCCATCCGGTCGCCGCCGCCGTGGTGTCGACCGGCGTGTCATTCACCTTGCTGATGATGACCGCGATCGCCCTCAGAGTGCCGTGGCCAGGCGCGGCAGGCCTGTCTGCGCCGTGGTGGGTTTATGTCAGCGGCGGCACGATCGGTGCCGTGTTTGTGTTTTTCTTGTTGTTCTCCGCGCCCATTATCGGCGCTTCCGCCATGATCGCCGCAATCATTGCCGGGCAATTGATCGGCTCCGTCGCGCTCGACCATTTCGGGTTGCTGGGTCTGCCACAGCAAGCGCTGTCACCGGGACGGGCGGCGGGCATTGCGTTGCTTGTGGCCGGCGTTTTTCTGATTCGAAAGTTCTAGTCAGGCGCCGACCGTTGGTTCTTGAGTGTCGCCAGTGCGCCTCGTAACGCGTCGGCCAAAGCAACACGTTCGTCGTGGACCAGAAAGTCGCCCAGCGCGACGTGGCGCCCGTGGCTGGACAGAACGAGACGGCTATCGCGCTCGGCTTTTTCCTCTAACGCAACGCGCACCCAAAACGGTTGGAACGTCCAGCTTATGACGCGACCACGCGGATCGGTGCGACTGACCGACAACTCGTTCTCGGTCAGCGCAATCGTCTCGGTCAGCCGCGCCGCGCGATAGCTGAACTTGAACGCTGCATAGATCAGCAGAACATCGAGCCCTAAAAACCCGACAATCGGCCACGCGCCGGCAAGAAAGAAAAACAAACCGGCGGCGAAACTCACCGCCGCAACACAGCCCATGAGCACCGCAAAGCCGACCGGACCGAGCGAGCGGTGCGGGTACAACACAGCATCAAACAGCGCCGGCGCCGGTGTTGATTGGTTCAGCATTTCGCTTGGGACATCGATCATCGACCGTAATTCTAGCGCCGCGACCCCACGTCGGGTACGCGAATCCGGCCTCTCAGTCGCGGTCTTTTGTCTCAGGCGGTGTACTAGGTGATGGTGCCCGCTCCCGCCTACGCAGGGCAGCCCGCATCTTGTTGAGGTTGAGCATGGCCTCCCAGGCCCGTGGGTCATGCGCGGCTTGCGCGGTAAGGAGGGCGTCCAGTGGCGGCGGCGCACCCGGCGGTGGGGCAGGCTTTTCACTCACGGGTTTCTTTCGGCGCGCCATTACCTGGTGTAGCACGCCGTGTCCCGACCGAGACAGCCCACGCTTTGCCGCGCCACGCGGGGCCGCTACTGTCCCCCAATGAAAAAGGCCCATGTGGACGAATTTTTTCGCCGGTTGGCGCAGGTCAATCCGGCGCCCGAAACCGAGCTGATCTACCACAACCCGTTCACCCTGTTGGTGGCCGTGGTCTTGTCGGCCCAGGCGACCGACGTCGGCGTCAACAAAGCGACGCCCGCGCTATTTGCCGCAGCCGACACGCCGGAAAAAATGATGCGTCTGGGCGAAACGAAGATCCGCAATTACATCAAGACCATCGGGTTGTTCAACACCAAGGCCAGGAACGTCGCCGCGTTGAGCCGGATTTTGGTGGAAACGCACGGCAGCCAGGTGCCCGAAGACCGCGCCGCATTGGAGGCACTGCCCGGCGTCGGGCGCAAGACCGCCAACGTGGTGCTCAATAGCGCGTTCGGCCACCCCACGATCGCCGTGGATACGCACATCTTTCGCGTCGGCAACCGAACCGGGTTGGCGCCCGGCAAAACACCGCTCGCCGTCGAGCTGGGGCTGGAAAAAGCGGTGCCCGAAAACTGGAAACAGCACGCGCACCACTGGCTCATTCTGCACGGTCGCTATGTGTGCAAGGCGCGGACCCCCGAGTGTTCGGCCTGTCGCGTTGCCGAATTCTGTACGTATAAAGCAAAGACCACTGCGGCGCGTGACGGCGCCGCGAAACCGGCGCGAAAGACAACCGCGGCCAAAACGAAACCGGTAACCGCGGCGCGAAAAAGAAAACCCGCCGCGGCCGCTGGCGTCAAAAAGCGCCCGACCAACGGCGGCAAAGCCGCGCGTTAGTTCTTTGGGTCGTTGAGGCTGACGGTGCTGGCCGACCCACCCGCCAAATGGGCTAGGCATTGTGCGCTCGACACGGGGATGGCCTGGCTGCGGGTTTCGACGTAGCTGACCTGATAGTCCTCCGGGCCCGCCTCTTCATAGAGATAAATATGGGCAACGCAGGCGTCGCTCTTGTACAGCCAGACTTCGCCAGGCGGTTCGTTGCGCAACAGCTCAGGTGTGCCCATCAGGTCGGCCAGTTCGCTGCGGCCCAAACCGACAAGGCGCGCTGGCTCGAGCAACGCGATGACAGGCTCGACCGGTTTGGCCGGGGCCGGGTCAGCCGCGGGCGCCGTGCTGACGGTGGCACGTGGCGTCGCGATCTCGGACGGGCGCGGCGCCAGCGGTGTCAGTCTGACGGCACCTGGCGGTTGCACCTGCAACGATCGGGCGGCGCGCGCCTCGTTCACGACGACACTGGATGGCGCGGTCGCAGGTGCCGCGGATCGATCCTCGTGAAGGATTGCGGCGACGCGCACGCTTTCGTCCGCCGGCGCGGCACAGGCGGCCAGTGCGACCAAGCATCCGACAATGATCCACGCACGATTCATGACCGGTGACCGCGCGCCCTAAGCGGCGCGCAAACCTTTGAAAATATGAATCATCGCAACCGGCGCGATAACTGGCGCCAGGAAATTGACGATCGGAATAGTGAACAACACGGCGATCAAAACCCCCGCCATTAAAATTCGGCCTCGTTCACGTCTGCGCAGCGCTTTTGCCGATTTTATGTCGGAATATCGGTGCGCTACGGCCTCAAAGTACTCTCGACCCATAAGATAACCGTTTAAGGCGAAGTAAACAAAGAACCCTATGCCGATCAAGAGCGTTGGGAGCGCGAGCAGGTTCAGGAAAATGACGACTACAATGAATCGCACCCCGACCAGGACCTCTTCAACGAGAGGGAGGTCCTTGCCCGGCGCGTCGTGGGGGTAATGTACGCGCTCAACGGCCGCCAGAATCTCCCCCATGAAGAATGTCGTGATGACCACGGTGGCGATGACCGGCGAAAAGAGCCAAACCCCGACCACGAACGCAATGGACCCTAGAAAGTCCGAGACAATCCCCGGCAGCCACGACGCAAAAGTCTCGCGCAGATACTCAAACCCGCTGACCACGAGCAATCCGCCGACGATCATAACGACCAGCGTGACCAAAAAGCTTTTGAGGAATACCTTGCGGAACGCCGGTTCCGGCAGTTGGGCGATGGCTTTGGCGAAGGCGCTGATCATGTCGGGCAATCCGTTGCGCAGGCCGGTTCGGGCGGCGAACCTGTGTTGCCCGGGCGCGCGGTCTATCTATACTGCCGCCACCGTTGTCATGCCAGGGGCGCGCCTGAGTCGCGCCGATCCTAGAGAGGCCCATTCTGTCATCCGCACCCCTTGATGCCGTTTGTATCGGCAATGCCATTGTCGATGTTTTTAGCTCGACCGACCCTGAATTCCTGACCCGCCACGCGCTGGTACCGGGATCAATGAACTTGATCGATGAGACCCGTGCCGAAATGCTCTACGGCGAAATGGGCCCGGGCCGCGAAATGTCGGGCGGCTCCGCCGGCAACACGGCCGCCGGCATCGCCTCGCTCGGCGGCGTGTGCGGGTTCATCGGCAAAGTGCATAACGACGAGTTGGGAAAAGTCTTCACCCACGACATGCGCGCGGCCGGCGTCGAGTTCAACACCGCGCATTTAGTCGGTGGCCCGGCGACCGCGCGGTGCCTGGTGCTGGTCACGCCGGACGCGGAGCGCACCATGAATACCTACCTAGGCGCCTGTGTTGAACTCGGCCCTGACGACATCGACGAAGACCAGATCAAGCGCGCGCAAGTGACCTATATGGAAGGCTACCTGTGGGATCCGCCGCTCGCCAAAGACGCGTTTCGCCGCGCCATCGAGGTCGCCCACGGTGCCGGCAGGAAGACTGCGTTGACGTTGTCGGATTCGTTTTGCGTCGATCGCTACCGCCAAGAATTTCTGCAGCTGCTGGAAGGCGATATCGACATTCTCTTCGCCAACGAGGACGAGCTGAAATCGCTCTATCAGGTCGACAGCTTCGATGACGCACTACAACGTGTGCAAGGACATTGCGAAATTGCCGCGCTGACACGTAGCGAAAAGGGTTCAGTCATCGTGCGCGGCAACGAGGTCCATGTGATCGACGCCAGTCCTGTGGATCGGGTTGTCGACACCACCGGCGCGGGCGACCTCTTCGCCTCAGGTTTTCTCTACGGCCTCGCCCGCGGCTACGACCTCAAGACTTGCGGCACCATTGCTGGCCTCGCCGCCGCAGAAATCATTTCGCATTTCGGGGCGCGGCCAGAAACCTCGCTCAAGACGTTGGTAGATGATCGCCCTAGGACCTAAGCACGCCCGCCACGACGTAGGCATTCGGTAATGGCCCGCGCACGGCTGATTGCTGGGATCATTCTCTACATCTACGTCGCGACCCATCTGATCAATCATGCCCTGGGCATTCTCTCGCTCGAGGCCATGGAGGTCGGGCGGGATGTATTCCTGGCCGTTTGGCGCAACCCGATCGGCGGGATCGTCCTTTATGGCGCAATCCTAACGCACGTTCTGCTGGTGCTGTGGTCACTATACCGGCGGCGCACGTTGCGCATGCCGCTGCGCGAAGTATTGCAGATTTCGTTCGGTCTCCTGTTACCGATCCTCTTGCTGGAACACATTGTCGCCACCCGTGGCATGCATCAGATCGCCGGCATCAACGACACCTATGGGTATGTCTTATCGACGCTGTGGGTATCGAAACCGGGCAGCGGTGCCTTGCAATCGTTAGCGTTAGTCCTGGCCTGGGCGCACGGTTCGATGGGCCTGTATTTCTGGTTACGCCTCAAGCCTTGGTTTGGCGCGGTGGCGCCATGGCTTTTTGCTGCGGTCATTTTGATGCCGGTCCTGGCCCTCGTCGGTTTTGTCGACGGCGGCCGCGAACTGGTGCGCCTTCTCGAAGATGACGCGTTCGTCGATCGGTTGATTGCGACGATTGGACCAGCCGACGAAGCCGAAGTCGCGCGTGGGGTTCTGGTCCTATTTTGGGGTCGCATTGTTTTTGGCACCCTGCTTGGGCTCGTTGTCCTCGGCCGCATCGGGCGCTGGGCAGTGCAGCAACGCGCGCACATGGTCACCGTCACCTACGCCGACGGCCGCAAGATCGCGATGGAACCGGGCGCCACGGTCCTCGATGCCAGTCGGCGTCTGGGAGTGCCACACGCTTCGGTTTGCGGCGGCCGCGGCCGCTGCTCGACCTGTCGTGTCCACGTCAGCGCCGGCCGCGAGTCGTTGCCCGCGCCGTCGTCTGAGGAATCGCGCGTTCTATTGCGCGTCGGTGCGTCGGATGCCACGCGTCTCGCCTGCCAATTGCGCCCGACCGACGATTTGACCGTGGCCCCGCTTCTGGGCGCGGACGCGACCGCCAAGGACGGACACCGAAAATCGGTAACCAACCAGGGCGCGGAGCGCGAGGTCGCCATTTTGTTTGCCGATATCCGCTCGTTCACCGCGTTTTCAGAAAAGAAGCTGCCCTACGACGTGGTCTTCGTCCTCAACCAATACTTCCGGACGATGGGCGGCGCCGTTGAACAAGCTGGTGGCCAGCTCGACAAGTTTATTGGCGACGGCGTGATGGCCTTGTTCGGCATCGAAACCGATGCCGCGGCAGGGTGCCGTGCTGCCATAGAAGGGGCGCGGCGCATGGCGATCGGCCTCAAGGAACTTAACGAAAACCTGAAGAACGATTTGCCCGAACCGCTGCGCATTGGGATCGGCATCCACGTTGGCAGCGTCATCGTCGGCGACATGGGCTACGCGGCGACCCGATCGATAACCGCCATCGGCGATCCGGTGAACACGGCCAGCCGCCTCGAATCGCTGAACAAAGATTATGTCTCACAGCTCGTCGTCAGCGGCGACGTGGCCGAACGCGCCGGGATCGATTTATCGATTCATCGTAGCGAGAGCGTCGAGGTCCGCGGCCGCGCCGAGCCGCTTCAGGTCTTTATTTTGAACGATGCATCGGCCCTGAAAGAATTGGTCCGCGCGTAAGTCGCACCGCGCTGGTGGGCGCTATGCGTTGTTCCCATACTTTTCGACAAGCGTGCGGTGAAATGTCTCACGCGCCGCGGTCATTTGAGCGAAGGCCGCGGCAAATACCGGCGCGACCTGCACAAAGTCCCAATAGGGCGTGAGCATGGCATAGCCGCGCCGCAGGTCCGCGTTTGAAAAGTGGCGCATGATGTTGGGCAAGTACCATAGCGCCGGCGCAAGCGCGCAATCCGCCAGCGTTGGCGACGCGCCAAGGCACCATGGGGCCGGCGCGACGGCATCGTTTAGATGCCTCAATCCCGCCTCAACGCGTGCGACATGTGCTGCCACGAAATCGGCGTCGCGGTGGGTCGCGCGAATTCGCGGCACCAGCGCATGAACCGGCGCCAGCAGATAAAGGTCGACCAACCGTGCAATGAGCCGCGACCGCGCGCGGGCCGCCGCATCGCCCGGCAATAACGACGGCGCCGGAAATTTGTCTTCAAGATATTCGACGATCACTTCAGATTCGTAGAGCAGCAGATCGCCGTCCTCGATAAAGGGAATTTTGCCCAGCGGGCTGCGCCCGCGGTTGGGATCGGACTGCACGTCCGGCGGACCGATCACCAGATCCAGATCGACGCCCTTGGCGAGCGCGGCGAACCACACGCGACAGAAATAGGGTGAGAGCGGCGTGCCGTAGAGTTTCACCAACGGTGCCACGATGTCCTAGCTTTTCTTGTTGATCAGTCCAGCGCCAAGCGACTCGCCGCCCAAGATATGAACGTGAAAATGCGGCACGAGTTGATGGGAGTCCGGCCCGTGATTAGCGATCAACCGGTACCCAGTCGCATCGACACCAAGATCACGCGCGATTTTTCCGACGGCGCGAAAGAACGCGGCGATTTCGTCATCGGTGGCGCTGGCGGAAAAATCGTCCATCGATACATAGGCGCCTTTTGGGATGACCAAAACGTGGGCGCTCGATTGCGGCGCGATGTCGTTAAAGGCGAGGACGTGATCGTCCTCGTAGACCTTGGCGCACGGCAATTCGCCGCGCAGAATCTTCGCAAATACGTTCTCGCTGTCGTAACTCATCGTGCGTCTCCCTAGTCGATCGTCTTGTCTTTGCGCGCGGCTTTTTCAGCAATGCCGGAAGTGCCTTCGCGCCGAGCCAGTTCGGCAAATACCTGTTCGGGCCGCACATCCATTTGCGCCCAGAGAACCAGCAGCGCGAACAAAAGGTCGGCGCTTTCGTAGATGACTTCGCCGCGATCCTTATCGACCGCCGCGATCACAGTCTCGACGGCCTCTTCGCCGACCTTTTCGGCGATTTTCTTGCGCCCCTTGGCGAACATCTTCGCGACATAGGATTCCTTGGGATCGGCGCCGCGGCGCTGTTCGATCACCCCGTAAAGGCGCTCGAGGACGGCACTGCTTTCGGTCATCTCGGTCATGTCAGTGACTTTCTCATAAAAACCCGTGGAACCCCCCCGTCATACCATCGCCCGCCTACCAGACGTAAGGCGGCGCAGAACGCCACTGGCGAGCGCGACCCCGCCGCATACGGCGCCGACCCCTATCCAGGTGACGGCTCCCGGCAGCTCACCCAGCACCGGCACCGCGATCAGTGTCGCCAAGACCGGCACCAACGCGCTAAAGGCCGCCGCGTTGGAGCCCCCGAGACGGCGAACGGCGATGCCGAAGGCCGCCATTGCGAGGAGCCCCGACCCAATGCCCTGGGCGCCGATCTGGATCGCGATTTCGGTCCACGATGCATCGAACCGCACGTTGCCGTCGATCAGCACCACCGGGACCATCACGATTAACGATCCGGCGCTCACCAGGGCCGTCGCCTGCCAAGCGCCCAGACCGGATTGCCGCAATGCCAACGTGTAGGCCGCCCACAGGGCTGCGCCGGCCAGAAACAAAATATGGCCGCGCCAGGCGCCGGGATCGCCCGTTAGCAAACTAGCCCCGCCCACGGCAACGCCGCCGGCGACGATTAGCGCGAAGCCGACAAGGCGCCAGCGACCCAACCGTTCGCCCAACAGGAGAAACGCAAACAGCGCGGCGAAAAGCGGCATGGTGCCGGGCAACAGGGCGCCGACATCGGCAACCGGCGCAAACTGGGTGCCGGCGCTAACGATCAGAAAATACGGTGCGCCGGCGCCCGCGATCATCAACGCCGCATGACTCCAACGGATCTTGCGCCACGGCAACCGCGCCAAGACCGGAAGCAAAATGATGCCGGGCGGAAGGGTCCGAAGGATGGCGATCTCGACGGGGGAAAACGAACTAGTGACGCCAAATCGGGTGGCCACGATCCACCCGCCCCAAATAGCCACCGCGCCGAGGGCCGCGAGGCTGCCGAGCAGGACGGGGGCCGGGCCCGGCGTGCGGGTGACAGCGCGCGCCGCGGCGTCAGTCACGAACCGGGACGCCCGCCTGTTTCATATGCGCCTTGGCTTGCGCGATCGAAAATTCGCCGAAATGAAAGATTGAGGCGGCCAAAACGGCCGTCGCGTGACCCTCGCGCACGCCGGCAACGAGATGGTCGAGCGTCCCAACCCCGCCCGAGGCAATCACCGGGATTGTCACCGCATCGGCAATGGCGCGCGTGAGGTCGATGTCAAAGCCCTGTTTGGTGCCGTCGCGGTCCATCGAGGTCAGCAGGATTTCGCCGGCACCGTACTCGGCCATGCGCTGCGCCCAGGCGACGGCATCGATCCCTGTTGCGTTCCGCCCACCGTGCGTGAAGACCTCGAATTGCCAATTCCGGCCAGCCGCCGACCCCGGGTTGAGCTTGGCGTCGATGGCGACAACGATGCATTGGCTGCCGAATTTCTCAGCCGCGCGGCGCACAAAGTCGGGATCACTGACCGCGGCGGTATTGACCGACACCTTGTCGGCACCGGCCAGCAGGAGCTTGCGGATGTCCTCGAGGGTACGCACGCCACCGCCCACGGTGAGCGGCATGAAGCATTGTTCGGCGGTGCGCGCGACAACATCGACAATGGTGTCGCGATTCTCGTGGCTCGCCGTGATGTCGAGAAAACACAACTCGTCGGCGCCTTGCTGATCGTAGAGCCGGGCCTGTTCAACCGGATCGCCGGCATCGCGCAGATCGAGAAAGTTGATCCCCTTAACGACCCGCCCGTCCTTCACGTCCAAGCACGGAATGATGCGCGCCTTGAGCATCGTCAGGCCGCGATCTTCAGGGCGCCGGCGGGCTCGAGGGTGCCTTCGTAGAGGGCGCGGCCTATGATCGCCCCGGCGATGCCGCGGTCTTCGCAAGCCTTGAGCGCGGCAATGTCGGCCACCGTGGCCACACCGCCCGACGCGATCACCGGGATCGAGACCGCCTCGGCAACGGCCAGTGTCGCCGCGACGTTGACACCTTCTAGCACACCGTCGCGGTCGATATCGGTGTGGATGATCGCGGCGACGCCGTCATCTTCGAAGCTTTTGGCAAGATCGACCGCCGTCATTTCCGACACCTGCGCCCAGCCCTCAACGGCGACCTTGCCGCCCTTGGCATCGATGCCGACGGCGATTTTGCCGGGATGGGCGCGCGCGGCAGCGCGTACCAGATCCGGATCGCGCAACGCGGCGGTACCGAGCACGACACGTGCAACCCCGGCGTCGATCCACTGTTCGATCGTCGCAAGGTCGCGAATGCCGCCGCCCAATTGTACCGGCAAGGCGGTTGCACCCAGTATCGACGATACCGCAGCCGCATTGACCGGTCGCCCGGCGAAGGCCCCGTTGAGATCAACAATGTGCAGCCAGGCGAATCCGAGCGCCGCAAAATGCAGGGCCTGCGCCGCAGGGTCGTCGTTATAGATTGTCGCGTCGGCCATGATCCCACGCCGCAGACGCACGCACACGCCGTCTTTGAGATCGATCGCCGGATAGAGAATCACGCGCCAATATCCTTGGTGTAGAAGAAACCGCGAATGAACTGGCCGCCGACCAACGCGTAATTCGGCTTGATCCCCCAGCGCACGAAGCCCGCGTTTTCGTATAACGCGATAGCGCCTTCTTGGGTTTCGCGCACGTCAAGACTGATCTGGCGAAAGCCGCGGGTGCGCGCGTGTTTCTCGAAGTCGTCCAGCATGTCGCGCGCCAGCCCGTGGCCGCGCGCCCACGGCGCGACAAAAAAGCTATTGAGGATAACGTTGTGCGCGCCCGCCTGGTTGTTGGGCGCGGGCCGGACCATTTGCGCGGTGCCGGCCACGGTGCCGTTATAGCGACCGACCAACAATTCGCGTTCCGGCACCAACAGCACACCGCGCCAATACGATTCAAGCCGGTCGCGCGGCGGCGGACTAATCCAGTCGAAACCGATCCCAACCTCGATTGCCTGTTCGGTGGCTTCACAGATTTCGTCGAGATCGTCGTCATCGAACTCTGTCAGCCATTCCGTCTTCGTCGCGTGCATCACGGTGTCCATGACAAGAAATTTGCGATAAAGCGCAAACCGGTCTCCTGACTCTTCTCGGGGTGAAATTGCGTACCGACAAGATTGTCGCGGCCAATCACGGCAGCCACCGGCCCACCATAATCGCTCTCGGCCAGGACGTCGGCGGGATCGGCGGCGCGAAAAACATAACTGTGAACAAAGTACGCATGGGCCCCGGTTTCAACCCCCGCCAGAACCGGATGGACAGGCGTTCTGAGGGTGAGCTCGTTCCACCCCATGTGCGGTACGGGCCGCCCCGGCGCGGGGGTCAACGCGACGACGTCGCCCGGAATCCAGCCGAACCCGTCGTGGGTGCCGTGCTCCAGGCCGCGCGTCGCCATCAATTGCATGCCCACGCAAATGCCCAGAAACGGACGGCCGCGGGTGATGACCGCCTCTTCAAGCGCCGCCCACATGCCGCCCAGCGCCATTAGACCGGCGCGACAGTCGGCAAACGCACCGACCCCGGGCAACACGATGCGTTCTGCGGCGCGCACCGCGTCGGGGTCGGCGGTCACCGCGATGTCGCCACCGCCGTGCTCGCGTGCGGCGCGCTCAAACGCCTTGGCGGCAGAGCGCAAGTTGCCCGAGCCGTAGTCGATGATGACCGTGGTCATAGGGCCTCGCCGGTGCGCGGCAGAAGTGCGCCGGTCGAGGTTACCTCGATCGCCGAAAAGAACGATCGCTCGGCGTCATCGAGACGGCGGCCCGATACGGTCGCGACTTCGCGCCAACCGCGCCGCGACTTAACCCAACGGCGCAGATTGTTGCCCTCGAACCCCAAGATCAGGGCCACCGCCACCTCGATGACGGTGCCGGTCAGGGGCGCCAGCAGGCCTGCCTCGACCACGGTGGACACGGCGACCAGAATCCCCACGACAACAAGCGCGACCAGCCATAGCCCGCGCCACAGCGGCCAGATCAACGGCAGCACCAGTGCCGGCCAGCAGAATCCGTCCTTGATGAAAATAAGGTCGTCGTCGCCCCCCGCCGTGGGGCTTTGGTAGACGCTATAGACTCGCATGGCCGTCTAGAGGGAGCCGCCAAGCACGCCCTTGGTGGAGGGCACCGACTGTGCTTGGCGTGGATCGACGGTGATGGCCTGGCGTAGCGCGCGGGCCAGCCCTTTGAAGCAGGATTCGGCGATATGGTGGCTGTTCCGCCCGTAGAGCGTTTCGACGTGGAGCGTCAGCCCCGCGCCCTGCGCGAAGGCCTGGAACCACTCGCGGAACAGTTCGGTGTCCATCTCGCCCAGCTTTGACGTTGGAAAATCGACGTTCCACACCAAATAGGGCCGGTTCGAGCAATCCAGCGTCACCCGGGTCAGGGTTTCGTCGAAAGGAATATACGCTGTGCCATAGCGCACGATCCCGGCGCGGTCGCCCAGCGCCCGGGATACGGCCTCGCCGATGACGATGCCGCAATCCTCGTTGGTGTGGTGAAAATCGATGTGCAGGTCGCCGGTCGCCCGCAGCGTCAGGTCGATCAGCGAGTGCCGCGACAGCTGTTCCATCATGTGATCGAGGAAACCGATGCCGCTGACGACATCGTAGACCCCGCTGCCGTCGAGGTTGACGGTGGCGGTTATGGCCGTTTCCTTGGTTTTACGGTCGACAGTGGCCTGGCGCATGGGCCGCTCCTCTGTTGCTGACCTGAGGTCGGCGCGGCGCCCATATAGCAGGATTGGTCGCACCTGACCACCGGCCTCGCCCTTGACCGAACCGCGCAAATCCTTACATGTCGGCGTTCCGGCGCGCCACACCCGCGCAATTTCCGAGGAAAACGGCATGGCTTCCGACTCGATGCCCGCTTGGCACGGCACCACGATCCTTTCGGTCCGCAAAGGCGGCAAGGCGGTAATCGCCGGCGACGGCCAGGTTTCCGTCGGATCGACGGTGATGAAATCCAAAGCCCGCAAGGTGCGGCGTCTCGCCGACGGCAGCGTGATCGTTGGCTTCGCCGGCGCCACCGCGGACGCGTTCACCTTGTTCGAGCGTCTCGAAGCCAAACTAGAAAAGCACGGCGGGCAGCTTGAACGGGCCTGCGTCGAGTTGGCTAAAGACTGGCGCACCGATCGCTACCTGCGCCGCCTCGAAGCGATGATGGCAGTGGCCAACGAAAACATCAGTTTGGTGCTAACCGGTTCGGGCGACGTGCTGGAATCCGACGACGGTGTCATCGGTATCGGCTCGGGCGGCAACTACGCCTTGGCAGCGGCCCGCGCGCTGATGGATCAGGACGGTCTGGATGCCGAGACCATCGCCCGCAAGGCAATGAAGATTGCCGCCGACATTTGCGTCTATACCAACGAAAACGTCATCATCGAGAGCGTTTAGTCATGGCCGAGTTCAGTCCGCGCGAGATCGTTTCCGAGCTCGATCGCCACATCATCGGCCAACACGACGCCAAACGGGCCGTGGCAATCGCGCTGCGTAACCGATGGCGGCGCCAGCAGTTGCCCGAAGAATTGCGCGAAGAAATCGTGCCCAAGAATATCCTGATGATCGGCCCAACGGGTGTCGGCAAAACCGAGATTTCGCGCCGCCTCGCCAAACTGGCCAACGCCCCATTCCTCAAAGTCGAGGCAACCAAGTTTACTGAGGTCGGCTATGTCGGGCGCGACGTCGAGCAGATCGTGCGCGACTTGGTCGAAATCTCGATCACTATGGTGCGCAACCAACGGCGCGAAGAAGTTCAAGCCCGCGCCCAATTGGCCGCCGAGGAGCGGGTTCTCGATGCGCTGGTCGGCGGCGACGCCAGCGAATCCACCCGCCAAGCATTTCGACAAAAACTGCGCAGCGGCGAGCTGGACGACAAGGAAATCGAAATCACCGTGCAAGACGGCGGCGGCGGCATGCCGACCTTTGAAATTCCGGGCATGCCCGGCGCCCAGATGGGCATGGTCAATCTCAACGACATGCTCGGCAAAGCCTTCGGCCAGCGCACCAAACCCAAGCGCCTGAGTGTCGTCGAGTCCTACGATCTGCTGATGGAAGAAGAGAGCGACAAACTGGTCGACCAGGACAAGCTGGTCAAAGAGGCGATCGACCGCGTCGAACAACACGGCATCGTCTTCCTCGACGAAATAGACAAGATCACCGCGCGGCAAGACCGCGCCGGCGCCGACGTCAGCCGCGAGGGCGTCCAGCGCGACTTGCTGCCACTGATCGAGGGCACCCAGGTCGCCACCAAGCACGGCACCGTGCGGACCGACTTTATCTTGTTCGTTGCCTCGGGCGCCTTCCAACTCGCCAAACCGTCCGACTTGCTGCCCGAACTGCAAGGTCGCCTGCCGATCCGGGTTGAGCTCAAGGCGCTGACCCGGGACGATTTCAAGCGCATCCTCACCGAGCCCGAGGCCAGCCTAATCCGCCAATATACCGCGCTGATCGGTACCGAGGGCGTCACGCTGACCTTCACCGACGACGCCATCGACGAAATTGCCAGCGTTGCCGCCGATGTCAACGCGACCGTCGAGAACATCGGCGCGCGCCGTCTGCACACCGTAATGGAGCGCCTGCTCGACGAGATCAGTTTCGCCGCGACCGACAGCCCGGGCGAGTCCGTGACCATCGACGCAGCCTACGTGCGCGACCATGTCTCCGATCTGGCCAAGGATTCAGATCTCTCGAAATTTATTTTGTAGACGTGCCGTTTCAGGCGGCTGCTGGAATGGAAGAGCTAAACTTTCTCATTCGCGGCGGCGGCATTGCCCTCGCGCTACTCGCCGGATTCGTGATGCTGCGCGATGCCGGCACTCACCGAATTGGCAGGTTGGGCGCAGCGTTTGCGCTGGGCACCGGGTCCTATCTGATCTGTTCGGCCCCAGCACTTCTGTCCGCCATGGGTCCGCTTGGCGGCAGCGTTATCATCCTCTGCGTCGCCAATCCCGCTCTCTATTGGATGTTCGGCCGCGCACTCTTCGAGGAACGGACTCGGTTCGCCGGCGCGGAATGGGGACCGCTTGGTCTTTTGCTCGTGCTATATGCCGTGCGCGGCGCCGGCGTGGCGGAGAACCGAGAAATCCTCGGTATCGTGCAACAGATCGTCTCGTTTGCGCTGGTCGCCCATGTCATGTGGGTGGCGCTCTATCGCCGCGAGAACGATTTGATCGACGCCCGGCGCGCTTTCCGCCTGCCCTTCGCGATCGCGACGGGATTTGTCATTGCCAGCGTCGTTATCGGCGAAATTGTCCTCTCGGACCAGACGCCAGGTATCGTCTTACAGGTGCTCGTCGCAGTGGTCGTCACGGCGATTACAAGCGGCGCGCTTGCGCTGCTACTCAAGACGCGCGGCGAGCGGTTGTTCATTCAGGGCCCCCCCGTCGCCCGCGCGACCTCCTCCTTGGAAACGGTTGACGACCCAGCCCTGAAATCACTCCGTGAGGCGATGGAGACCGACTACGTGTGGCGTGAGGAGGGCTTGACGATTGGAACGCTGGCTGCGCGCTTGCAATTGCCGGAATACCGGCTTCGGCGGCTGATCAACCGGCACCTTGAATTCCGCAATTTCAGCACATTCCTGAACGGCTACCGGGTCACCGAGGCAAAGCGACGGCTCGCCGACCCAAAGGAGGCGCGTATCCCAATTCTCACGATCGCCCTGGAAACCGGGTTCGCCTCGATCGGACCATTCAACCGCGCGTTTAAAACCGAGACCGGGTTGACGCCGAGCCAATTCCGCAGCCAATCCATCGCCAATTCCTGAAAAACGTCGCCGATTTCGGAATCGGTAAGACGGCGTCGTGGTTCGGCGCGAATTTCAGTGCTCTCCAACTTACGTCTTAGCCTCTGGCGGACCTCTTGTTCGCCGTCCATAGGAGAGATTGAGACATGGAAACCGGTCTACTGGGAGTTTGGGCAGGCATCTTGGCAGGCGACTTTTTGCGCTACGCCCTCGTCGCCGCCGCCACTTTCGTCCTCATCGTGGTCTGGTGGGGACTGCGGCGACATCGCAAAACGCAGACCGGCCGGGCAACGCCGACCGACATTCGGCGCGAGATTACCTACTCACTCCTGACCGTCGTCATCTTTTCACTGAACGGCCTGCTGCTACACCTCGGCAACGAGGCGGGAGTATTTGAAGTTTATCTCGATGTATCGCGGCACGGTTGGCCGTTTCTGGTGTTTTCCGGGATCGTTATCGTTGTCGTCCACGACACCTACTTCTATTGGCTGCACCGCCTGCTACACCAGCCACTAATATTTCGGCTGGCGCACCGTGTACACCATCGCTCGCACGCCCCCACCCCCTGGGCGGCCTATGCCTTTCATCCGATCGAAGCCGCTTTTCAGGCTGCTTTCTTGCCCCTGTTCGCGCTACTCATGCCGCTCCATCTTGGTGTCGTCTTATTCTTTGTCTGGCACATGATGATCCGCAATGCGGTCGGTCATTCCGGCTATGAGGTGTTTCCGCAGGGGTGGACGGGGCGCCCGATCGCGTCCTGGATTACCGCGGTCACACATCACGACCTACATCACGAAAAAGCCTCGGGAAACTTCGGGCTCTATTTCACTTGGTGGGATCGCCTGTTCGACACCGAGCGGCCCGACTACGAGACCCGATTTGATCACGCGACCAACGCACCGTCGCCCGAGGACCGGCCCGCCCAAGAAACACCGTAGCGCTTGTCATCGTCACGGGGATTTGCCTGCTGTCACCGGGACTTACCTGCGCAGGTGGGCCAACGATTTCGGCGGGAAATTCCTGTGGTTACGCCGCGCGACGTGGAACGATGCGTTTCAACCGACCCGCTAGGGAATCTTGTGCGGTTTCCAAATCGAACCGCGTTTGTAAGTTGAGCCAGAACCCCGGCGTCGTAGTGAAATAGCGGCCCAGCCGTAGCGCGGTGTCCGCGGTAATCGACCGATCACCGCGCACGATGCCAGAAATCCGGTTTGGTGGTACGTCGAGCGAACGCGCGAGCGCGTTTGCACTAAGCGCCGCAGGTTTCATGAACTCTTCGTGCAGTACTTCCCCCGGCGGTATCGGCTTCAACTTTCTTGGCGCCATACAACCTCCCTAATTGTAGTCGACGATCTCGACGTCGTGGGCATTCCTGTCCAACCAGCGGAAACAGATCCGCCATTGCTCGTTAATCCGGATGCTGTGCTGGCCTGCTCGGTCGCCGCGGAGCGCTTCCAACCGATTGCCCGGCGGTGACCGAAGACTCGCGATATCTTCCACAGCGTCCAGCAGAAGTAGTTTGCGCCGGGCGGTCCGTTCGAACGCCCTGAATCGCGCGACATCCTCACGTGCGAATAGGCGCGCGGTACGCCGATCCGCGAAACTAACGATCATAGTATATAGTACGTCCTACGTATCATCAATCCTGGCCAGGAGCGTGTCGAGCGCGTCTTCGTCCAGGTCCTTGATCCGTTCCGCCAGCCGGTTGGCCAGCTCGGTCGCCTTGGGCGACAGGCCTGCGGTGTCGACCACCACGCGCGGATGCGACAGCCGGGCCAACTGTTCGAGTGCCTCGGCATCGTCCCAGATAATGTTGAAGTAGCCGCAGATTTGCCGCACCAGATGCGGCGTGGGGCGGCCCCGGCGGCCATGTTCCAGGGCCGACAAATACGCCTCGGAGACCTGCAGATCGCCCGCCATCTTTTTCAGCGTCACCTCGTTAGCGCGGCGTAATGCGCGCACTTTGGCGCCAAACGGTGTCATTTCTTGCGCCGCAACAAGATGTAGAGCGCGCCGTCGCCGCCGTGTTTGCGCGCGGCCGGCTGCCAGGTCACAACCTGTTGGGCGAGCGGCGGCATGACCAGCCAGCGCGGCACCTGTTCGCGCAAGACACCGCGCTCGCGCTCGGGCATGAAACCCGGTTCGTCATCGGGGCGCGCGGATCCCTTGCCGGTAATGACAAGAACGCAGCGGTGGCCGACAGCGACGCTGCGGCTGAGGAACCCTTCCAGCGCCGGCCGGGCCTGCTGTTGCGTTAAACCGTGCAGATCGAGGCGCCCATCGATGTCGAGTTGGCCGCGGCGCAACCGCACCTGGGTGCGCCGGTCGGTCCCGGTGCCCGGTGTCGGTGCCGCCGGCGTGATGCGCGACGCGGCAACCGGCACGGTGCGCGCGTTGGCCGGTGCGACCGGGGCGCTTTGCCTTGCCGTTTCGATATCGGGCGCAGCGGGCGGCGACGGTACGGCCGCCGCATCCGGCGCGCTGCGGCGCCGCACCGCTGGGTCATGGACGTTCGTATCGCGCATCACTTCAGCCCATAAGTGCGCCTCTTCTTTGCTCAGCGTTCGGCCGGCGCGGGGCGATTTGCCGGCAACCATGCGATCAATCCCCGCTGCGGGCGCGGCGCTCCAACAAGGCGCGCGGCAACAATCCGTAGTAGCGGCCTGCCTCGCGCATGCGGCCGGCGATCGCGCCGGCGGGCGCACCTGTTCCCCAATAGACATCGCCGCGGACGATCCCCTTGATCGCGCCGCCGGTGTCTTGGGCGATCATCAATCGGCGAAAATACATCGGGTCATCGCTGGTTTCGTGGTGGTCGTCGGTCACCGTGTCGAGCCACACCGGCATCCCGAGCGGTAGCCAACCTGTGTCGACCGCGAGCGAGCGGCCGGGTGTCAACGGTACACCTTGGGCACCAACTGGCGCATCCCCGTCGAGCCGCCGAAAGAAAATATAAGAGGCGTTTTCCTGCATCAGGGCGACCGCCTGTTGCGGGTTGGCGACGAGCCAGTCGCGGATCGACTGCATCGAGACCTCTTCTTGGGCGAGCGCGCCACGCGTGACCAAGCTACGCCCAATTGCGAAATAGGGATGCCCGTTGGTCCCCGCATAGCCAACACGGACCGCCGAACCGTCGGGCATCTTGACCAAGCCCGATCCTTGGATGTGCAGGAAAAAGGCGTCGACCGGATCGTCCACCCACAACACCACTTCGGCGCGTCCGTCCAATGCGCCTTGGTCGATTTCGCTGCGGCTTTCGACAGGTTTGAGGCGGCCACCAACGACTCTGCCAACCAGTCGCTGGCCTTTCAGGTCGGCGCGAAAATCGCCGAGATCGACGCCGACATAGTCCGGTGGTGGTGCGTAAATCGGCACCTGATACGCGCCGGTGCGGCTTGTATGGCCGTTGAGTTCGGGCTCGAAATAGCCGGTGAACAACCCGACGTCGTCGCCGTTGTTGCGGATCGATACCGGCCGAAACCAAGTTTGAAAGAACAGCCGCGCGGCAGTGGCGTCGGTCGTGGGATCGGCAAGCGCGGCTGCGCACGCCGGCCGCCAGTCGCCCACGGTGCCGAACGCCGGGTCCGCCAACACACGCTCGTCAGACAACCGCAGCAACCGCCCGCACGATCGGCGAAACGCGTCCAGCGCCAGCGCTTGGTCGTCGTCGGCCCAGCCGGTCAGCGCATGTTCGACGCTGAGGCGTTCGACAAAAACGAAGGGATCAAGGACAAGTTTGTCAGGCAATGGTTTCGGCGGAAAAAGAGCGAAGGCGATCAGAGCAGCCGCGAGCAATCCGGCTGCGATCAACAGGGCCCACAGTCGACCCGAAATCAATTCTCGCTACGGGTGGCGATCAATTTCCAATTCGGGTCGCCTGAGCGCACATCGCGCGCGAAGGTCCAGAAATCCGTGATGTTCTGGACGACCCGGGGATCACCGGAGATAACGTCGCCGTCTTTGCCACGCGTGACATTCACAAGTTCGGCGACAAACTTGATGGTCACTTCCGCCATCCGGCCAACCGCGCGGGCCTCGACCAGTTCGCTCGATTTGATTGCCGCTAGCGTTGTTTCGAGCGTGTCGCCGCGGCCCTCTCGCTCAGCAATCGCCCGTTGAAAGTTGGTATAGACATCGTCGTCCAAGAGGGCGCGAAGCGTGTCGGTGTCGCCGGCCGCAAACGACATCAGCACCATGTCGTAGGCGGTGCGAGCGCCGGCGACAAACTCGTCGGCGCTAAAACTTGGGTCAAGCGCGCGGAGCTCGCGTACCCCATCGGCAGCCGTGCCAAGCGGGATATCGTCCTCGCCAGCACCCGAGCGCTGGCGCTCTGGCAGCGACACGACGTTGTCGTCAGCGTCCTGACGCGATCGGTCGTTTGCGAGGGTCTTCCGCGCAGGCGGTTCGTTGCCGGTGCGGCGCCCCAGCACGTTGCGCAAGCGCAAAATGATGAAGATTGCCACCATGGCAAAAAAGACAATTTCGAGAAAGCCTTCGCCCATCATGCGTCCCTGACGCGCAATCTAATCGCCGCCGGTCGCGTGCGGCCGTGTGTTCTTCTACAGTAGTCCGGCACACGGCACGAGTCCAACAGGGGTGGCGCTTTCGTGACGGCGTCTCCATGTAGCTCTCAATCATCATCTATCGAAACGAGTCGCAGTGTTTGGCCTGATCCTCTTTTTGCTGTTCGTCGGTGTCCCGGCGGCGGAAATCGCCATATTCATCGTCGTCGGCGGCGAGATCGGCGTGTGGAGCACGATTGCCCTGGTGATACTCACCGCCATCGCCGGCAGCGCGCTGATCCGCCGCCAGGGGCTACGCACCCTCATTCGCGCGCAACACACCCTGTCACGGAGCGAGTTGCCGATCGAAGAGGCATTCGACGGGATTTGTCTGGTGGCGGCCGGAGCGCTTTTGTTAACGCCCGGGTTCCTCACCGACACAATCGGTCTCTTGCTGTTGGTGCCGCCGTTACGCGCCATGATCCGCGGCCCGATTCTGCGACGGCTTCAGGCGCGCATGACGGTGCGCGGCTTCGGCGCGCCGCCGCCACCGCCACCGCCAGATGATGGGCCGATCATCGACGGCGATTTTCACGAGGTCGACCCGCGCCCGAATACAGACCAAGGCGGCCCACGACTGCCGGGCTCCGGCGCGACCTAGGCCTCGTATCCTTGTCGTGACCCGCCCTTCCATGGTAGCCACGGCCCGCCTCGACACCAGGGAGAGCAAGCGCAATGGCCGACAGCGGCGAAGGCATCACCAGCGAGACAGAAGCAGCGGCAACGGGCAGTCCACGGGTCGGCCTTTTGGCCCAATACATGAAGGACTGTTCTTACGAGAACCCCAACGCGCCGCGCAGCATGTCCAAAGACCTACCGGCGCCGACCATCGACGTCAGTCTGGATGTCCAGGTCCAGCCGATGGGGCAGAACCGCTTTGAAATCGCCCTCAGGACGACAGCGAGCGCAAAACGCGGCGAAGACGCGGTTTTTGTGGCCGAGGTCGTTTTTGCCGGTGTCTTTGAATTGTTCGATGTACCGGCCGACCAGGTCCAGCCGGTCTGCCTGATCGAGTGCCCGCGTCTGTTGTTCCCCTTCGCCCGCCGTATTCTCTCAGACCTGACGCGCGACGGCGGGGTGCCACCGATTCTACTGGACCCGGTCGATTTCACCGCACTTTACGAACGGCAAAAGGCGGAGACCAAAAGCACCCAAGGCGAGACGATCAACTAGACTTGCTCGCCAGCCAGATCGGGTCTTTGATTTTCTGCAGGAATGCCGCGTGCGCGACCAAGTCGTCGAGGCTGGGCTTGAACGTCCGTTCGGGCCATGTCCTGGTCGGCACCGAATCGAGCGGGACGGTGTCGAGGTCAACCGCGAGACCAAGTGTCGGCTGCCGGCCGCCAATTAATTCGAGATAGACCTCTGCCAACAACTCGGCGTCGAGCAACGCGCCATGTTTGGTTCGCGCCGACAAGTCGATACTGAAACGGCGGCATAGCGCATCGAGGCTGGCCTGCGCCCCGGGGTACTTGCGCCGGGCAATCGAGACCGTGTCGATCACGCGCTCGACATTGAGCGGCGGGCGCTTGAGCAAGGCGAGTTCGGCATTGATAAACCCAACGTCGAAACTGGCGTTATGCGCGACGACCGGCGACGTGCCGACAAACGCCAAGAAGTCATCAACAACCTCGGCGAACCGCGGCTGTTTGGCGAGGAACTCTTCGCTGAGCCCGTGCACGCGAAAGGCATCACCCGGCATATAGCGGTCGGGGTTGACGTAGCGCTGCCAGTTCTTGCCGGTCGGCACGTGGTTGATCAACTCAACGCAGCCGATCTCGACGACGCGGTGACCCTCGCCGGGGGACAGCCCGGTGGTCTCGGTATCGAAGACGATCTCGCGCTCTGCTTTGGTCAGGTCGGACAAGGGGAATCCTTCGGTCGGTCAAGCAACATTGTGACCGCGCGACGAATCGCGTTCAAGGTCGCCCGCTTGCCCATGTTGGTCGGAACAACGAAGTCGGCTCGCCGCCGCTTGTCGCTGTCCGGGGTTTGTTGAGCGAGAATGGCGGCAAACTTCTCAGGCGTCATGCCGGGTCGCGCCAAGACGCGGGCACGTTGGATAAAGGTCGGCGCGCTGACCACCATTACGGCGTCGCACAGGCGCTCGCCACCGGTCTCGTACAGCAGGGGGATATCGAACACGACAAGTGGATCGCGCCGGGCTTGCGCGCCGCGCAGAAACTTGGCGCGTTCGGCGCGGACCATCGGGTGCAAGATCCCCTCCAACCGGCGCAGCGCGTCGGGCGTGCCAAAGACTCGTGCGCCCAGCGCCGCGCGGTCAACCGCGCCGTCGCGCACAACGCCGGGGAATGCCGCCTCGATCAAAGCAACCGCCGCACCACCTCGCGCCATGAGCCGGTGCACCGCGGCGTCGGCATCAAACACCGAGATACCGAGGCGGCGAAACATGCGCGCCGCCTCGCTTTTGCCCATCCCGATCGAACCGGTCAGGCCCAGGACAATCGTCTTCATCGTCAGTCGACCGCCAGCACATGCGCTCGCACCGCCGCGTCGACAGCCGGATCGGTGCCAAACCACGCGCGAAATCCCGGCCGGCCTTGATGCAGCAGCATGCCGATCCCGTCGACGGTGGTATTGCCGCGGGCCCGCGCTGCCGCCAGCAGCGGCGTCACCAGTGGCACATAAACAATGTCGTTGACCACGGCGCTGGCCGGCAATGCCGCGACATCAAGGTCGAGCGGCGGATGCCCGCTCATCCCGAGCGCGCTCGCATTGACCAACAGCGCCGCGTCACTCAGTGCGGCGTCCCGGTCTTCCCAGGCGACTGCCGTGGCGCGCGGTCCCAGCGCCGCCGCAAGGTTTTCGGCGCGCGCCACCGTGCGGTTAACAATGCGCAGTGCGGGAACACCGGCGTCGATCAGCGCCCAGGCGACAGCCTTTGCCGCGCCGCCGGCGCCGATGACAACCGCCGGTCCCGCCGCGGCGCGCCATGCCGGTGCGCCATCTTTGAGGTTTTCGATAAAGCCAAAGCCATCGGTATTGCTGCCATGCAACCGCCCGCCGGCGACAACGATGGTGTTGACCGCGCCGACCCGCACCGCGCTCGCGTCGATCTCATCAAGGAACGGCATGACCGCCTCTTTATGCGGGATCGTGACGTTGGCGCCGACAAAACCAAGCGCAGGTAAACCGCGGAGCGCGGCTTCGAGGGTATCGGGCGCGACGGCCAGCGGCACATAGGCGCCGTCAACGCCGTGACGGGCGAGCCAGTACGTATGGAGGCGGGGCGAGCGCGAATGGCCCACCGGCCAACCCATCACCCCAGCAACGCGCGCCTTACCGCTCATGGTCATGGTGCGATCCCTATGCTCATGCCGGCACCACACCATGCCCACGCAAGAAGTCCAGCAGCGGCAACAACGGCAAACCGAGGATCGAAAAGAAATCGCCCTGGACGGCGGCGAACAGCTGAATGCCGCGTCCCTCGAGTTGATAGGCCCCTACTGACGCGAGAACCGTGTCGCCTGCCGATGCAAGATAAGACGCAATGGCCGCGTCATCTAATGTGCGCATCGTCAACGTCGCGTGGGCGGAGTCGCGCCAGATCAACGTGCCCTCCTTAGCCACGGCCGCAGCGGTATGAAGATGATGAGTGCGGCCTGACAACGACGCGAGCTGGCCTTGGGCCGCCGCGATTGATTCGGGTTTGTCGAACCAAACCCCCTCGCATTCAAGGATCTGATCTGCGCCAACGACAAACGCATCGGGCCAGTTGGAGGAAATCCGCGCGGCCTTTAGATCGGCCAGCGCTTGCGCAGCCTCGATCGGTTTAGCCCCTTCGGCATGCATGCTGGTTTTGATCGACTCTTCATCGACGCGCGCCGGCTGTGCGGTGAAATCGAGACCGGCATTGCGCAGCAATTTGCTCCGTGTGGCGCTTGACGACGCAAGAACGAGTGCACTCACGTTGGTCGGTCCCACTTGGCATGCAATTTCAAGATCGCTGCCGCAGTTTCTTCGATCGAACGGCCGGTCACATCGATAACCGGCCATTGATGACGCGTGAACAGACGCCGCGCCGCCGCGATTTCCTTCTTTATTTCGTCTTCATCGGCATAGGTCGTGTTGGCGCTCTCGTTGAGCAAGAGCAGGCGGCTACGCCGCAATTCCACCAAACGCTTAACGCTGTTGACCAAACCGACGACAAGCGGTCCCCGAACTTTTTCGAGTTCCTCCGGCGCGGCCTGCCCGGACACCAACGGAATGTTGGCCGCTTTGATGCCGCGATTAGCCAGATACATGCTGGTCGGAGTTTTTGACGTTCGCGATACACCGACGAGCACGACATCGGCCTCGTGAATCGACTGGAGCGATTGGCCATCGTCGTGTTGCAAACAAAAGTGCATCGCGTCGATGCGCTGAAAGTATTCTTCGTCAAGAGTATGTTGACTACCCGGCTGGTTCTTCGATTCGGTATGAAGAAAATCACGCAAGGTTGCGATAGTCGGATCCAAGACATCGACGCAGGGCATTTCGAGGCTGCGACAAGCGTTGATGAGATCACGCCGCAAATCGCCGTCAACCAGCGTAAATAGGACAACACCAGGCGACTGCTGAATACCGTCGATTGCCAACTGTAATTGCGCCGAGCTGCGCACCATCGACCAGATGAATTCGTCCGACTCGTACCCTTCGAACTGGGTGATCGCGGCGCGCGCCAACACCTGCAACGTTTCCCCGGTCGCGTCTGAAACAAGGTGTAAATTGAATGGGTTAGCGGTCAACGGGCGCTCCTCGCCTGCGGCTGTGTACAACTATGATGAAACAAGAGGATATCAACCGACTTGCGCGAGGCGCCCTTTTGATCCCCGCTGAGGGCAAATGGATCAGAACAGAACCGCACAACCGAACAACGTTATACGCGACGCCGGACATCGGGTGTGAACTTCGAGATGGGTGCGACAACGTCCGACTCTACCGTGTTTCACAGCCTCTTTCGGCAACCAGTGTCCACGGTTACCGCCTTTCTCATCCCCAATTTTATATCTATCAACAGACCCCTATGAACAAACCAATATCTGGGGATATTTAAACAATCCCCGTTTTGGAGGGCCCCTACTACAACAACTATAGATTCTTATAATTCTCTATATAAGAAAGAGGCAAAGTTCCGGTCTGTATTTCTCATGACAACAAAACCATTTCTTCGCGCGTTGGCGGGCGAGGTTCAACGTGTGCCGCCCATCTGGTTGATGCGCCAAGCCGGGCGCTATCTGCCCGAGTACCGGGCGCTGCGGGCAGAGGCCGGCAGTTTTCTCGACCTTTGTTACAATCCAGCACACGCGGCGGAAGTGACGTTGCAGCCAATCCGGCGTTTTGGCTTTGATGCGGCGATTATTTTTGCCGATATTTTGCTCATTCCCCAGGCGCTAGGTCAGGACCTTCGGTTTGCCGAAGGCGAGGGGCCTATCCTTGCCCCAATCCGCGATGCGAAGGCGCTGTCGGCGTTGACGTTGGAGGGGCTCCACAAGCGCCTAGAACCAATCTACGAGACCGTCAGCCGAGTTCACGGGTTATTGGACGACCAGACCGCGCTGATTGGCTTTGCTGGGGCGCCCTGGACCGTAGCGACCTACATGGTTGAGGGGGGCGGCAGCCGGAATTTCGAACACACAAAAGTCTGGGCGTTTCGTGATCCGGCCGGATTTGCCGCGCTGATCGATCTCATCGTCGAGGCGACGATCGCCTATCTGTCGCGCCAGATCGATGCCGGGGCAGAAGCGATCCAACTATTTGACACTTGGGCCGGGGTGCTGCCCGAAACTGCGTTCGCGCGCTGGAGCATCGAGCCGACCCATCGCATCGTCGCCGCGCTGCGTGCGCGCTACCCGGCGATCCCGGTGATCGGGTTTCCGCGCGGCGCCGGCGTTGGCTTGCAAGACTATGCGGCGCGCACCGGGGTTCAGGGTGTTGGCCTGGATAGCGCGGTGCCCTTGAGCTGGGCGCGACAAGCCGTGCAAAGCCAATGCACCGTGCAAGGCAACCTCGATCCGCTGATGGTCGTGGCAGGCGGCACCGCGATGACCAACGAAGTCCGCCGGATTGTTTCAGCCTTCAAGGATGGACCGTTCGTGTTCAATCTCGGTCACGGTATCCTGCCGCAAACGCCGCCCGAGCATGTTGCAGCCCTGGTCGCGGCGGTCCGCGCGCCGGCATGAAAACGGCGATCGTGCTGTTCAATTTGGGTGGCCCGGATGGACCGGGTGCGGTGCAGGGATTCTTGCGCAATTTGTTTGGCGATCCCGCCATCTTGCGGGTGCCATGGCCGATCCGGCCTCTTCTGGCATCGTTCATCGCGTCGCGCCGCGCCGCAACCGCCACGGAGATTTACCGTGAAATTGGCGGGCGTTCACCGATCTTGCCGGAAACCGAGAAACAGGCGACGGCGCTGACCGCAAGCCTAGATGACGCCGACACGAAGGTGTTTATCGCCATGCGCTACTGGCACCCGATGAGCGACGAAACGGTACGCGCGGTCCAGGCCTGGGGCGCCGAGCAGGTGTCATTGGTGCCGCTCTATCCACAGTTCTCAACCACGACAACGCAGTCCTCGCTGGACGCATGGCACCACGCCGCGCGCCGCGCCGGGCTGCGGGTGCCAACCCGCGCCGTATGCTGCTATCCGGTTTTGGATCAGTTTGTCGCCGCCTACGCCGCGCTGGTCAAAGACGCGTTGGCGCAGACCGCAGACCTGCCCACCCGGGTTTTGTTCTCGGCCCACGGGCTGCCCGAGCGCATCGTCGCCGCGGGTGATCCTTACGTTTGGCAAATCGAACAGGGTGCTGCGGCGATTGCGGCGGCGGCCGGTCTTGCGGCCGATGACTGGCGGGTGAGCTTCCAAAGCCGCGTGGGGCCGCTCAAATGGGTCGGGCCCGCGACCGACGCGGAAATCATGGCGGCTGGCCGCGACGGCATCAGTCTCGTGGTTGTGCCCATCGCGTTCGTCTCGGAACATTCCGAGACGCTGGTCGAACTCGATATCGAATACCGCAAGCTGGCCGACGCGTCGGGTGTGCCGCGCTATGTTCGGGTGGCGGCCTTGGGCGTGACGCCGTTGTTCATCGATGGCCTGCGCGCGGTCGTCGCCGCGCTGCGCGGGCGCGCCCATGACCGGCTGTGCAGCCACGGCGGCGGGCGACGATGTCCCGCAGGCCATAGCGGTTGCCCGGTGCCGCTGACGGAGGCCGCGTGAGTTTTCTGAGCGACTGGTATCCGTGGATTAAGGCGCTGCACATCCTGTCGGTGATCGCGTGGATGGCGGGCATGCTCTACCTGCCGCGGCTCTACGCCTATCACGCGGCGGCCGAGCCCGGGTCGGTCCAATCGGAAACCTTCAAGGTGATGGAGCGCCGCTTGCTGCGCGGCATCATCAACCCGGCGATGATTGCCGCCGTTGTGTTCGGCGTCCTGCTGATTGAGGCCTCGCCGTTCGCGGTGCTCGAGACCGGCTGGTTTTGGGTCAAGGTTGCCGCACTGGTCGCGATGTTTTGGATTCACGGCAATCTGTCGCGCTGGCGGCGGGATTTTGAGCGCGATGCCAACCGCCACAGCCAGCGGTTCTACAAAATCATGAACGAAGTGCCGGCGGTCCTGATTGTCCTAATTGTGATCATGGTGGTCGTGAAGCCGTTCTGACCAGCCCAGCCGCGATTCAATCTCCATTTGACTTCTACCGGGCTTTCGATAATCCTCTCGCCCTCTAGAAGGCCCCGGTTACTGGGGCCCGCCCCCCATCCCCTGCGAAACTGATCTGTTCCACCGGCCGTTGGGCCGTTCACGAGCGAAACAGTCAGCGACCGCCATCACCCGCTCTTTCAGCATGACAGTCGAGATCACATGAATCTCCAAGAACTCAAGGCAAAATCCCCGACCGAGCTTCTCACCTACGCCGAGGAGCAGGAAGTTGAAAATGCGAGCACGCTGCGCAAGCAGGATTTGATGTTCGCAATCCTCAAACAGCTCGCCGAAAAAGATGTCGAAATTACCGGCGTCGGCGTGGTTGAGGTCCTGCTGGACGGCTTCGGCTTTTTGCGCTCGCCCGAATCGAACTACCTCGCCGGGCCCGATGACATCTACGTCAGCCCGAGCCAAATTCGCCGCTTTAGTCTGCGGACCGGCGACACCGTCGAAGGCGAGATTCGCGCGCCCAAAGAAGGCGAACGGTATTTTGCCCTGCTCAAGGTTTCCACGATCAATTTCGAGGATCCCGAGAAAGGCCGCCACAAAGTCAACTTCGACAATCTGACGCCGCTCTATCCAGAAGAACGTCTGACGTTGGAGCGCGAAGATCCCAAGGTCGACCCGTCATGTAGGGTCATCGATCTGGTCTCCCCGCTGGGCAAAGGGCAGCGCGGTCTGATCGTGTCGCCGCCGCGCACCGGTAAAACGATGCTGCTGCAAAATATCGCGCATTCGATTACGACCAATCATCCCGAGGTTTACCTCATCGTGCTGCTGATCGATGAGCGGCCCGAAGAAGTCACCGACATGGCCCGCTCGGTCAAAGGCGAAGTCATCAGCTCAACCTTCGACGAGCCGGCGGTGCGCCACGTTCAGGTCGCCGAGATGGTCATCGAAAAAGCCAAACGCTTGGTCGAGCACCAGCGCGATGTCGTGATCTTGCTCGATTCGATCACCCGCCTCGCGCGGGCCTACAACACCGTTGTGCCGTCCTCGGGCAAGGTCCTGACCGGCGGTGTCGACGCCAACGCCCTACAGCGTCCCAAGCGCTTCTTCGGTGCGGCGCGCAACATCGAAGAGGGCGGTTCGCTGACTATCGTTGCGACGGCGCTGATCGATACCGGTAGCCGCATGGATGAGCTGATCTTTGAAGAGTTCAAGGGCACCGGTAACTCGGAAATCATCCTGGATCGCAAGCTAGCCGACAAGCGAACCTTCCCGGCGCTCGATATTACCAAGTCGGGTACGCGGCGCGAGGAGTTGCTGGTCGACAAGGGCACGTTGTCCAAGATGTGGGTGCTGCGCCGTATTCTGATGCCGATGGGCACCTCGGATGCGATGGAGTTCCTGCTCGACAAACTCAAGCACACGAAGAACAACGGCGAGTTCTTCGACTCAATGAACACCTAAGTCGGATCGGCGCGGCACTGCCGCGCCGATGGCGATTAGGCCGATGCGGCGATCGGCGTGCCGGCCCCTGCCGGAGCTGCGGCGGCGGCACCCGCAAAAGTGTCCAGCCCATCTAGAATCCCGACCATCGTGCGCCGCATCGCCGAGCGCGCCATCAGAATTTCCATGACTTTCCCGAGCAGACCGAACTTCATCGTCATGTCGACCACCATCGCAGCTTGACTGTGGTGGGCATCGATCGGTTTGACGCTGAGCGTCGCGGTGGCGCGGCGCACCGGCATCGAGCTTTCGATGATGTCGATGGTGTAGGACTGGCCTTCGTGCCAATCGCGGACGCGTTCGACAAGGTAGTTCCCGTCTTTGATATCGCAGCGCCGCTCGGCGCCGACACCGTTGGCCGCAGAACCGTCAAGCAGGTGCGAGCCGGACAGACCGGGGTGGAAGTTGGCAATGTTGCCGAAGTCGGCGAGCGCCGCCCACGCGCGGTCCGCGCTGGCGGCGATATTTTTGGTCACGATGATGGTACCCATTATGGTTCTCCTCGAGGTTTATCAGAACAAGTATTCTGGTTTAGACATGACGAAATTCACTTAAGGACCTGAACCGCCATTCGCATGAAATTGTGGATGGCCGCTGGTGGTACCGGCGCTTGGGCATAGGCGCTGATGCCCTGGACGATGCCGACGAGATAGTCGGCGAGAGCCTTCGGATCGGAGTCCGGGCTAAGGTCGCCGGTCCGTTTGGCGTTCTCAAGCGCGCGCAGGAATCCGAACTGCAGGCGCCCAAGAAACTGGGTGACGCGGCGCGCGACGGGGGCGCTGACCGCGTCGGCGTCGATGGCTGAATTGCACAACATGCAACCAAAGCGAGCCTGGGGCTGTTCCCCGACGGCGACGAGGCGAGCAAAATAGCCATGGATGTCCGCGAGCCCGGCGTTTTCGTGTTCCAACGGGCCGAATAGCGGATCGATCACGCGTTCGGCATAGCAATCGAGGGCTGCGGCAAAGAGCTCGTCTTTTTCGCCGAAGGTGCTGTAAAGGCCGTAACGGCTGACGCCGGTTGCCGCGACCAAGTCGTCAACGGAACAGTCGGCGAAGCCCTTGCGCCAAAAGACGCCCATCGCCTGATCGAGGGCCTCATCTGGGGAAAATGACTTTTGCCGTGCCATTACCAGAACATACGTTCTGGTAATCGACAGTTCAAGAGAAAAGCTAGAGCTGGCGCAAGGCAGCCTGGATGTCGTCGTTGAACCCGACCAATCGCTCATGTCCCAAGTCGAAAACCGGACGCTTCATCACCGAGGGATTGGCCAGAATCACATTGCGCGCGCCGTCGGCGGTGCCGGCCTTGGCTTGGTCGTCGGGCGATAACTTGCGCCATGTCGTGCCGCGCCGGTTGACCAGTGTGGCGCTACCCAATTCCTTGACCCAGGTGGCGACCTGCGCCGCAGTCAGTGCTTCGGCCCGGACATCGTGAAAGACATACTGGATGCCGGTTTCACCCAGCCACTGAATGGCTTTCTTGCAGGTGTCGCAATTCTTGAGGCCGTAGACATCAATCATGGAATCAGTCTAACCGGCAGCGCGCCGTCCCGCCTAGTGAATCGCTGGTCTGGCGGGGACGATGTTGGGGTTGATCGGCAGTTCTGGCTCGTCGTAGTGCAAAAGGATTTGGTCGGGCTTAACGGTTTGGGCGACGCCTGGCAGGCGGTAAAGGCGCTGCATATAGGCTGACAGCGCCGGGTAGGCGGCGAGGGCACGCACGTTGCAGCGCAATATCGGGACGTAGACAAGATCGAAGCGGACTAGAACCGGAAACAGATGCCAGTCGCTTTCCGTCACGCGATTGCCCAGCAGAAATGGTTGCGCCCGCACCCGTTCTTCGAGGTGGTCAAGCGTTTCAAAGAGAGCGGCGACCGCTTTGTCATAGCGTTCCTGGGATTGCGCGAAACCGGCGCGGTAAACGCCCTCTGCGACATTCTTGAGAATGACGTCGTTCATCGCATCGATCTCGCGCCGCAAGTTTGGCGGGTAAAAGTTCTGGCAGCCCTTACCCCAATGATTGAAGGCGCCGTCGAGCATGCGCATGATCTCGCGCGACTCGTTGTTGACGATGCGTTTGGTCTGCGTGTCGTACAGCACCGGCACTGTTACGCGCCCGGTGAAATCGGGTTTTGAGGCCTGGTAAACCTCGTAGAGGTATTGGCGGTCCTCAACCAAGTCAGGCGTGCTCATCTCAGTCGCGCCGAAGCGCCAACCCTGCGGCCCGCCCCATTTCGGGTGCAGTACCGACATGCCGACGACGTCCTCTAGGCGCTTGAGCCGACGGTAGAGGATCGCGCGGTGGGCCCAGGGACAGGCATACGAAACATACAGGTGGTAGCGCCCGGCCTGAGCCGGGAAGGCCGATGCCGGATCGGCGCTGATCACGTCGCGAAACGCAATTTGGCGTTCGGCCATGCGGCGTTGGCGCAACGCCGGCGTGTCGACCAGGTCGGTGCGCCAGGCGCCGTCGATCAACATTTTGATCGGCTGGGCAGAAATCGGCGGGACGGCACCAACGCGTTCGGACAGGGAGGTCTCCGTTCGCGTTGATATCATTGCCGTCCCGCGCGTTCGTTGCCGCTAGACCGCGGGTCCGGCGGCCTTGACCGCGGTAATCGCGGTCCATGACTCGCCGGTACTCACCATGCAGGTCTTGCCATCGGCGTGGGTCATCAACAGGGTCCACGAGCCGGTCGTACTGGTGAGGAGTTCAATCATCACCTTGCCGTCGTTCGATAGGCCGCGGGCAGTGACTTCCTCGCCATACTTCTCTTTGAGGTTCTCGATCGCCTGGTCACGGGTGAAGCACGCGTTCTGCGCATGGGCCGGCAGGGTTGCCATGCCAATGCCGCCAATGAGACCGGTAATCAAAAGAGCCCGGCGAAACATTGTCATCGTGTACCTCACTTTTCCAAGCCCGAGAGCTTTGTTAGGCGCCAACTACGCGGCCCGAAACAGGGCGTTGTCGTTGGCGGTGCCAAGGCTTCCAGCAGGAGGGGAGGCTCCGTGCCGGTCGCCGGCAAACAAGACTTCATCACGGTGGTTAACCCCGATGTCGCGCAGCAGGCGGCTGTCCAGTCCGCCAAGACGGGACGCCACAATCTTGTGGCGGTTCCAAGTGACGACTGCAGCGACCGGCCGGAGGGAGGCACGGGCGATCGCCGCAGCCGCGTGAGCCAAATGATCCACCACGCCACCCCGGTTGAGTGCGCTGTGCGCTGTTGGGGCGTTGTCCAAGTACGTCGCGTTCATTGTCATGGCTCCCGTTGCGTTGTTGAATAGAAAATAGGTTGTGCACGAACGCACGGCAATGGGAGAGATCGCAAACAAGATTTGCATTTATGCAAACTATCGCCGATCCTCGAGATATGGATTGGGACGATCTCCGCTTGTTCAAAGCCGTGGCCGAGGGCGGGTCCCTGTCCACCGCGGCAGCGGCTCTTGGGGTCAACCACACCACGGTTTTTCGCCGCCTCAACCAGCTCGAGAAAACCTTGGGGGTGCGGCTGTTCGACCGCCAGCGCTCGGGCTACCTGCTGACGGCATCGGGCGAGGAATTGGCCGAGGCGGCGGGCGAGGTCGCTGGCCGCATTGAGTCTGTGGCGCGCCGCATCCAAGGGCGCGACGTCCGTCTGCGTGGGCCCTTGCGCGTCGTGACCCGCGACACCCTGCTGCAGCGCTTGTTGACGCCGCACCTCGCCGGGTTTCGCGAGGCCTATCCGTTGGTCGATCTCGAGCTGATCATTTCCAATCAGCCACCCGGTCTGAACCGCGAGGCGCATGTCGCGGTCAGCCCAACCAATACGCCCGACGAGCAGTTGGTCGGTCGGCGCGCTGCCTCAATCGCCTTTGCGGTTTACGGCGCGCACGACTATCTCGCGCTGAACGCCGAGCTCGACGACCTGACGACGCATGATTGGATCGAGCCATCGGGCGCGCTGGTGCAAATGCCGCCATACGAGTGGATGCGGCGCACCCTGGGCGACGCGCGTGTCGTGTTTCGCGTCAACACCTACATGGGCGTGTTGGACGCCTGCCGCGCCGGGATGGGTCTCGCGCTGTTGCCGTGTTTCTTGGCCGATGACGACCCGCGTCTTGAACGGGTCGCCGCCCCCAATCGCACGCTCGACATCGGGCTTTGGCTTCTCACCCACGAGGAGCTGCGTCACACCGCGCGGGTTCGCGCGTTCCTCGACTTCATGGGGCAGACCATTGAGCGGGTGCGCCCCGTCCTCGAAGGCGAGCACGCCGCTGATAGTCCCGACGCGCCGTTCATCATGGGCGACGAAGTTGAGCTGTTGATTTAGTCGCGCCTGCTGGTGGAGCGAGCTGGCGCAAATCTCCGAACAAGCCCGACGCGCGCTTGAACTTGGCGCGCGCGCCCCTACTTGAGGGACTGATACGCGCCGGGTCCAGACCCGACGCGTTTTTGTTGCGGCCCACCTGGGAGTTTCCACTTGGACCAACTGCAGCGCCTAATTCAATCGCCGCTGGTCGCCGGCGCGCTGCTGATGGCCATGGCTGTCCTTGCTTTGGTCATGGACAACTCGGGCCTGTCTTGGCTCTACGACCGTCTGCTCACCCTGCCAGTTTCCGTACAGATCGCGGCCTTTGAAATCGATAAGCCGTTGTTGCTATGGATCAACGACGGAATGATGGCGATTTTCTTCTTCCTCATTGGTCTCGAAATCAAACGTGAAATGGTGGCCGGCCACCTGACTCAGGTCGATCAAGTGGCGCTGCCGGGCATCGCGGCGGCCGGCGGCGTTTTCGTGCCGGCGGCGATCTACGCGGCGATTAACTGGAGCGATCCGATCGCGATCGATGGTTGGGCCATTCCTGCCGCAACCGATATCGCGTTCGCGCTTGGGGTTCTGATGCTGTTGCGCGACCGGGTACCCGTCGCCGCACGGTTGTTTCTGACGGCGGTTGCCATCTTCGACGATTTGGCAGCCATCGTAATTATTGCCATATTTTTCACGGCCGATTTGTCCCTGGTCTCGTTGTCGATTGCGGCGGCCGGGATGGCGGCGCTCTTCATCGCCAATCGAGCGGGGGTCATGCGGCCGGCGGTGTATATCCTGATCGGGCTGGTGGTCTGGGCAAGCGTTCTGAAGTCGGGGGTGCATGCCACCCTGGCCGGTTTCGCGACCGCCTTGTTTGTGCCGTTGCGTCCGGGCAAGAGCGGCGGTCACGTCGAGTCGCCGCTCGAAAAGCTCGAACACGGTCTCCAGCCGTGGGTCGCCTTTGTCATCCTCCCGGTCTTCGCCTTTGCTAATGCCGGAGTCAGTCTTGAGGGCCTGACGTTCTCAAGCCTTTTCGAACCGGTGACGCTTGGCATACTGCTGGGATTGTTTGTCGGCAAACAGGTGGGCGTATTCGGCGCGGCTTGGCTCGCGATTCGGCTCGGCCTAGCCAAGCGCCCGGAGGGAGTCTCCATGGGCGTTCTTTATGGCGTGTCGATCTTGTGCGGGATCGGGTTCACCATGAGTCTGTTTATCGGGGGACTGGCGTTCGAGGGGCCCGACATGGCGCGCGGTGTACGCGTCGGCGTTCTTGCCGCGTCGCTACTGGCGGCGGTCTTCGGTGTTGTCGTCCTACGACTCGTGACGCGCGATCCGGCGAAGAACGCGCCGTCAACCGTTGAGGCCTAGATCGTGAAGACGGTCGAGCCGGTGGTCTTGCGCGCTTCGAGGTCGCGGTGGGCCTGCGCTGCGTCCTTCAGCGCGTAGGTTTGGTTGGTCTCGATCTTGACCGCGCCTGATTTGACGACCGCGAACAGATCGTTGGCGACTGCCATGACGCCGGCGTGGTCGGGGGTGTAGCTGCCCAAGGTCGGCCGCGTCACGTAGAGCGATCCCTTTTGCGACAAGATCAACAGGTTGAGCGGATCGGGCGGGCCCGACGCGTTGCCGAAGGTCACCATCAGCCCGCGCGGCTGCAGGCAGTCGAGTGATTTCATGAACGTATCCTTGCCCACCGAATCGTAGACCACCGGCACGCCTTTGCCGTTGGTGATCTCTTTCACCCGTGCGACGAAATCTTCGCGGCTATAGACAATCGCGTGGTCGCAGCCATGCGCCTTGGCAAGGGCCGCTTTTTCATCCGAGCCCACGGTGCCGATTACCGTCGCGCCGAGATGCTTGGCCCATTGGCAGACGATCAACCCGACGCCGCCGGCGGCGGCATGGATGACGATGGTGTCGCCCTTTTTCACGTCATAGGTTTGACGCAACAGATATTGCGCGGTGCCGCCCTTGAGCATCATCGATGCGCCTTGCTGATCGGAAATCCCGTCGGGCAGTTTGGCCAGCAACCACGCCGGCACGATACGCTGTTCGGCATAGGCGCCGGGCGCGCTGTGATAGGCGACGCGGTCGCCCGGTTTGACCTCGGTGACGCCGGCGCCAACCGCTTCGACCACGCCCGCACCCTCGTTGCCCATGATTGCCGGCAGCGCGATCGGGTACAGACCCGAGCGCTGATAGGTGTCGATGAAATTCAGCCCGGCCGCCGTCTGGCGCACCAGCGCTTGGCCCGCGCCCGGCGCCGGCACATCGACGTCTTCCCACGTCAACACGTCGGGGCCGCCGGTCTGGTGAATTCGGATTGCTTTGGTCATGCCTGATCTCCCTGGCTTTTGCGGCGCATCGCCTGTTGGGCGTGTTGGTAGCAAATATCGACCCCGCGCGGCACCCCTACTCGGCCGGTCGCGGCGGCGCCGCTGGGGTTGGCGCGTCCGGGATCGTGCCGCGGCCTTCGTGGGTGTCGGGCCCTTCGAGGTATTGGGTCAACCGCTCGCCCCGCAGCCAGGCCCATAGCCACACGGCGAGCGACAGCGCGGCGGCGACATAAAGCGGCGGCTGCAGCCCGGCCCACGAGGCGATCAGTCCCAAAGAGAACGCGCCCGCGGCAGGCCCGACATTGAAGATCAAGGTATTGAGGCTCAGCACCCGGCCGCGCATCGAGGGATCAACCGCATTTTGAATCAGCGTTTGCGTGGCGGTGCCGCGCAACGACATCGCAATACCGAGCAAAAAGATGAACCCCGTGCCCACCCAAAAACTGCTGCTGGCCGCGAACCCGGCAAGCGCCACGGCCGAGAGCACCGTGCTCCAGATCGCGATTGCCACCAGCCCGTGCGCGCTGCCGCGCCATGCCAGCCAAATCCCGGACAACATCGCGCCGACACCGTTGGCAGCCAGGATCAACCCCAGCGAGTCGGCGCCGCCCGCGAACACTTGGCCGACGAACGCCGGTAGCATTTCAACCGCCGGCCGCACCAACAGCGCGGCCGACAAGCTGATCAACAATGTGGGCGCGATACCCTTATGGGCAAACGCATAGCGGTAACCGGCCATGATGTCGCCGACAACGCTGAGGCTGGAGCGCGGGCGTGGCGCTTGCGGCGGCAACTTGATCGCCGCGAGCGCGCCCAGCATGACCATGAACGTCACGGCATTGAGGCTGAACGCAATGCCGGCCCCGCCGAAGTGAATAACAAACCCGGCGATTGCGGGACCGATGACGCGCGAGGTGTTGAAGATGACCGATGTCGTCGCCACCGCCGCCGAGAGATCTTCGCGCCGCACCAGCTGGTAGATCATCGTCTGGCGCACCGGGTGGTTGAACCCCATGATGACGCCCAGCAGCAGCGTCATCACGGTCAACAGTTCAACGGTGAGGAAACCGCCAAAGGTCATGACCGCGAGCGCGAGCGCCTGCAGCGCCGCCAACACCTGTAACACCTTCAGCATGCGCATCGGGTGCAGGCGATCGGCCAAGACACCGGCGATCGGGCTCGCGACGATCGAGGGCAGCAAGTCGGCCGACACCACGATGCCGACCCACTTGGGATCGTGCGTCAATTCCCACGCCAGCCAGCCGACCGCGGCGCGCTGCATCCAGGTTCCGATCAGCGAGGCCGACGAGCCATAGGTATAGACGCGGTAATCGCGGTTGGAGAGCGCGCGGCCGATGCCGCCAAAGGCCGAAAGTTTCATTCAGGTGGGTATCCGGCAAACCGGCGGCCGGTAAAGCCGGTCCGCCAGTGTCGACTGTACGACCCCGGCGGCCCACCGCGCCACGCGGCATTGCTGGCCTACGCGCAGGGCGGACGCCGAGCGCCGTTGGCGCGGACCGCCGTCGACCGCTGTTATGGCCTCAGCACCGTCGAGCCCGTGGTCTGCCGCCCGACCAACGCCGCGTGCGCCTTGCCCGCGTCCTTCAGGGCGAAAGTCTGGCCGACATGAACCTTGACCGCGCCGCTCTCGACCACGGCGAAGAAATCCTGGGCGTTGTGCAACAGCGCGTCGCGGGTGGCGTTGTAAGCCTGCAGCGTTGTGCGGATGAAGTAACGGTCGGTCGGTTGTTGGGCGAGTTGCGCCGGCGTGATCGGGCCCGACGCCTGACCGAACGACGCCAGCGTCCCTTGCGGCCGCACGCATTGCCAAGATTGCGCGATGGTTTGGGTGCCGACGCATTCGTAGACCGCATCGCACCCCGCGCCCCCTGTCACGTCTTGCACGACGGGCAAGAAATCGTCGCGGGTATAGACCACCGCATGATCGCAGCCGTTGGCGGTGGCCAGCGCTGCTTTGTCGTCGGACCCCACGGTGCCGATCACCGTCGCGCCGAGGTGCTTGGCCCACTGGCAGAGGAACAACCCGACGCCACCGGCGGCGGCATGCACCAGAACCGTGTCGCCCGCCTTCACCTTGTAGCTGTGGCGCAACAAATATTGCGCGGTCATGCCCTTGAGAATGCCGGCGGCACCTTGGTCCTCGGTGATGCCAGCGGGCAGCGGGATCAGCTCGTCGGCGTTGATCAAGCGTTCTTCGGCATAACAGCCGTTGGGCGTGTGGTAGGCGACGCGCGTGCCCGGCGACACCGCCGTGACCCTGGCGCCGACCGCCTCGACAACCCCGGCGGCTTCCCAGCCTAAAATGGCGGGCAGCTTGGCCAAGGGGATCGCGCCCGAGCGAAAGGCGGTATCGAGAAAGTTCAAGCCCACGGCGGTGTTGCGGACCCGCGCTTCGCCGGGGCCGGGATCGCCGACGACAACGTCTTCCCACTTGAGGACGTCCGGCCCGCCCGGCGCGTGCATCACAACTGCCTTGACCATGCTCGCCTCTTCGCTGTCATTGTTGCGTCAGGCATTTCTATCATGCGGTCGCAGCCATGACACACAGCGAACAGATCGTCCTTGTGGCCGGCACGGTCGACGATGTCGAGGCGGCGGTGGCGATCGACGATGCGGCCAGTGCGCTTTATACCGACGCCGGAATCGTCTTCGATTTTCCCGTCGGCCATCCGATGGCGGCGCACGAACGGGTGGCGTGGCGTGTCTGCGCGGCACATGACGGTCTGTTGTTCGCCACGACTAAGGCTGAGGGCGCGCGCATCGGATTCATCGTCATGGGTACAAAAGACGGCGACGCGTATCTCGAACAGATTTCGGTCCTGCCGGCTCACATGCGCCGCGGTGTCGGTACGGTGCTAATGACAGAAGCGGTGGCTTGGTCGGTGCGCCGGAATCATCGCGCGGTGTGGCTAACCACTTACGATCACCTCGTGTGGAACCGCCCCTACTACGAGCGGTTCGGCTTTGCCGTTGTACCGGCGGCGGACTGCGGTCCCGAAATCGCGGCGGTGATCGCGTTTCAGCGCACCTACCTGCCGGAACCCGATCGGCGCGTCGCGATGCGCAAGACGCTTTAGGGCAGCAGTACCAACGAACCCGTGGTCTTGCGCGATTCCAACAGCCGGTGGGCCTCGGCGGCCTCGGCCAAAGGCAGCGCGTGTTCGATGTGCGGCGTGATGATGCCTTTTTTCAGCACGTCGAAGAACGTTGCGGCACCTTTCTCATAGGTCGGCCGGTCGCGCACCACGGCGGCGACGCTGGCGCGCGTCACAAAACCCTCGGCGGGAATGTCGGCAAAGCCGAGCGGCGGGAGCGGGCCCGACGCCAATCCGAACGATGCACACACGCCGTAAGGGCGGACGCACTTGAGCGAATCCAGCCAAGTATCGGCACCGACGCCGTCGTATACCGCTTGGCACAGCTTGCCGTCGGTGATCTCGCGCACGCGATCGGCAAAGTTCTCTTTGCTGTACAGAATGGCGTGGTCGCAGCCGGCGGCCTTGGCGCGGGCCGCCTTCTCGTCGCTGCTCACCGTGCCGATGACGGTCAGGCCCAAGTGCTTGGCCCACTGACACGCGATCAGGCCGACACCGCCGGCCGCGGCATGCCACAAAATGAAATCGCCCGGCGCGAAGGTGGTGAGGTCGTTGAGCATATGGCCGACCGTGAGGCCCTTCATGTAGGTCGCGGCCAGATCGCGGTCGTCGATCCCGTCAGGCACCCGCATCAGGGCGCTGGCCGGCACCAATCGCGCTGCGGCGTAACCGCCGGCGGTCAGCGGATAGGCCGCCTTGTCGCCCGGTTTGACGTTGGTGACGCCGGCGCCGACCGCACCGACAATGCCGACCGCTTCGACCCCGGGGGTGGCGGGCGGTACGAGATTGGCGAAGTGGTTGCCGGTGCGGTGATAAATGTCGAGATAGTTGACCCCGGCGGCGGTCTGGTCGAGCCGAACTTCGCCCGGCCCTGGTGCGGGCACGTCGACATCTTCATAGACCAGCACCTCGGGGCCACCGAAGGCATGCAGGCGAATGGCTTTGGTCATGGTGATGCTCCTAGATCACGAAGACGGTGGATCCCGTGGTCTTGCGACCTTCGAGATCGGCATGGGCTTGCGCCGCATCTTTGAGGGCGTAGCGCTGATTGATTTCAATGCGCACCGCGCCTGAGCGCACCACGGCGAAGAGGTCGTTGGCGGCCGCCAAGAGTTGTTCGCGGGTCTTGGTGTAGCCTGGCAGCGTGGTTTTCACGAGAAAGCGTTCGGGCGGCATCTTGGCCCAGGTTTCGGGCGCGACCTGACCGGATGCCGCACCGTAGGACGCCAACACCCCGTGGTGAGCCAGCGCTTGCATCGACTTTTCGATGGTCGTGCGCCCCACCGCATCGCAGACGAAATCGACGCCAACGCCGCCGGTTAACGCCATCACGCGTTCGAGGAAATCTTCTTCGTTGTAGTTGATGACGTGATCGCAGCCGTGCGCCTTGGCGCGCGCGGCCTTGTCGGCGGAGCCGACGGTGCCGATCACCGTGGCGCCCAAATGTTTTGCCCATTGGCAGGCAATGAGACCAACGCCACCGGCGGCGGCGTGATAGAGCAGCGTGTCGCCGGGGCCGAGCGGTCGGGTTTGGCGCACCAGGAATTGCGCGGTCATGCCCTTGAGCATCATGGCCGCCGCCAGTTCGTCGCTGACATCGTCGGGCAACGATACGAGCCGGTCGGCGGGGACGTTGTTGGCCTCGGCGTAGCCGCCGAGGTGGCTGGAATAGGCAACCCGGTCGCCGACCCGGACGGTATCGACCCCGTCGCCCAACGTTTCGACCACCCCTGCCGCCTCGCGGCCCAGCACGACCGGCAACGTAGCCAACGGGTAGCGGCCCGAACGCAGGTAGGTGTCGACGTAATTAAGGCCGGCGAAGGTTTGCCTGACGCGCGCCTCGCCCGCCGCGGGTGGCGGCAGATCCCAGTCTTCCCAGGATAAATTCTCCGGCCCGCCCGGTGTGTGCAATACGACGGCTTTGATCATGCGGCGTCCTCCCAATGGCGGGCGCAGCATGGGCTTTGCGTCCGCCCCGTCAAGGGCGGACGCGCGTCGTGCCTATTCAGTGGCGACCGGCCCGCCTGCTTGGCGCCAGGCGGCCATGCCGCCGGCCATGTTGGCGGCATTCTTGATGCCCATGTCGACCAGCGTCTTGGTGCTCATGGCCGAGCGACCGCCGGAGGCGCAGAAAATGACCAAGCGTTTACCGCTGGCGAATTCCGGTTTGTGCATCGGGCCTTGCGGATCGGCGATGAATTCGAGGAACCCGCGCGGCGCGTGGATTGAGCCGGGGATCGTGCCCTGGGCGCGTTCGCCCGCTTCGCGAACATCGACGAAGACGACGTTTTCGTCGCTGGCGAGGGGCAGGGCGTCGTGGACCGAAACCGTGTCGATGACGGCATTGGCGCTGGCAATCATGTCTTTAAATCCTTGTGTGGCCATTGATGGTGATCCCTTTCGTTGTGGCGCGGCCCGGTGTGGTGCGCCGCCGCCCGTTAGCGCCGCTTGGTGCCGGTGATCATCGCGCGCGGCAGATTCTCGCGATGAGCAAAACTGGCGAGGAGGACGCCGCCGACATGGAGAATGATCAGCAGCAGCGTCAGGTTTGCCAGCAGTTCGTGGATTTCTTTGAGGGCATTGTCGTCACGCCCGTCGTGGCTATCACCGTTGCGGGTGTCGCGGCGATCGTCGTCATCGGTGTCGTACTCATCGTCATCCCCATCGATTTCGCGCCCTTCACCTTGTATCGGTGCCGCGGGTTCCATGGAGGTGGCAAGGCTGGCCAGTGGGCCGCGGCCGTCTGCGGCGCCGTAGAGCCAAATGCCGGTCCCGGTCGTCCCCGCAAGGGCGGCGAGCAACACGATAATCATGACGCCGCCGGCCGGGCTGTGACCCAGGTAGCGCCGCCCGCGCAGGCGAACAAGGGCCAGCAGGTAACCGATCACGACGCCGGGCCGGTAGAGAAAATCGCTGAACCGCGCGTGTTCCGGCCCTATGAAGCCCCACACGACACGGAGCACGACAATGCCGCCGACGACGTAGCCGGCCCAGGCGTGCAGGCTCATCGCGTCGTCCTCGGTTAAGAACGCGACGGTGAAGGCCGCGACCAGCGCCCAATGGGCAAGCCGGACGAAGCGATCCCAAACCTTGACGCGTTCGTCTAGGCCGGCAGCGGTGGTCATGGCTTATCGCGTCCTCAAAGCGCGTCGACGGGAAGTTTAAGATAGGCAACGCCGTTCGATTCCGGCGGCGGCAGGTGGCCTGCGCGCATATTGACCTGAACACTGGGCAGGATAAGCGTCGGCATGTCGAGGGTCTTGTCGCGCGCCGTACGCATTTGCACGAATTCGGCTTCCGCGATCCCGTCGCGGACGTGAAGGTTGTTGGCCCGTTCGTCGGCGACCGTTGTTTCCCAGGCGACGGCGCGGCCGCCCGGCATGTAGTCGTGGCACATGAAAAGACGGGTTTCGGGCGGCAAAGCTAAAACCTTGTTGATCGATTGGTAGAGGGTCGCCGCGCTGCCGCCAGGGAAATCGCACCGTGCCGTACCGTAGTCGGGCATAAACAGCGTATCGCCGACAAAGGCGGCATCGCCGATGACGTAGGTGACGCAAGCCGGGGTGTGTCCCGGGGTATGCATCACCCGCCCTGCCATCGCGCCGATCTTGAAGGTGTCGCCATCGGCGAACAGATGGTCGAACTGGCTGCCGTCGGTGGCGAAAGAAGGTTCGGTGTTGAACACGCCCGCAAAGGTTTCTTGCACCGATTTGATGTGTTCGCCGATGGCCGTCTTTCCCCCTAGCGGTTTTTTGAGATAGGGCGCGGCGGTCAGATGATCGGCATGGGCGTGGGTCTCGAGGATCCAGTCGACGGTCAGGTTTTCTTGGCGCACATAGGCGATGACGGCGTCAGCGGATGCGGTCCCGGTGCGGCCCGATTTGGGGTCGAAGTCGCGCACCGAGTCGATGATCGCGCAATGCGTCCCGCCCGGCTCACGAACAACATGGGTAACGGTGAAGGTTGCGGGGTCGAAAAAGGAGCGAATGTCGGGTTTCATGCCACCTCCGTGAGTTTGGTTTCAGGCGCCGCGGAAATCGTTTGCATGGCAGGCTTCCGCACTTATATATGAACACGCTAATATATAGACAATGGTTAAATTAGAAAAACTTAATATAAAGAAGATGGAGCGCTCGGCCGCCCAGGCCAGTGCGCTCATGCGCGCCTTGGGCCACGAAAAGCGCCTGCTGATCCTGTGTCATTTGTCGGGCGGTGAATTATCGGTGGGCGCGCTGGCGGGCCGCCTTGATTTGCCGCAATCGCCGTTGTCACAACATCTTGCGCGCCTGCGCAAAGATGGGCTGGTGGACACGCGCCGTGAAGCGCAAACCATCTACTACCGGCTCAGCAATCCAGCCGCGACGAAGATCGTCAAGACGCTTTACAAAACCTACTGCGGCTGAATGCCGCGTCCCTGTCGCTAGGGCTTGAGGATAATCGAGCCCGTTGTCTTGCGTCCTTGCAGATCAATGTGCGCCTGGGCGCCGTCCTTCAGGGCGTAGCTATGATTGACCTCGATCTTCATCGCGCCCTTGGCGACAAGATCGAAGAACGCCGCCGCCGAAGCGCGTGCCTCGTCGAGCCGCCCGAGCAACGTGGCAATCGATCCCTTGGTATACAAAACCGACTGCGGCAGATCGTCGATGCTGAGGGTCGACGGCCCGGACGCGGCACCAAAGGTGCACAACGTGCCGTAGGTCGCCAAGCAGGCGGCGGACTTTTTTGGGTTATCGCCGCCGACACCGTCATAGACTGCGGCGACACCGTGCCCGCCGGTGATCTCTTTGACCCGGGCGACGAAGTCTTCCTTGGTGTAGTCGATGATATGCGCGGCACCCAGGCTGGTGGCCAATTTGGCCTTGGCGTCGGTTGACACCGTGCCGATCAGCTTGGCGCCGATATGCTTGGCCCATTGGCAGGCGAACAAGCCAACGCCGCCAGCCGCCGCGTGGAACAACACCCAGTCGCCCGAGTTAATGGGCCGCACTCGGGTGAACAAGTGATGGACGGTAATGCCCTTGGTGATGGCAGCAGCCGCCTCGTCGTCGGATACGCCGTCCGGCACCGGCACCAAAAGATCGGCCCTGATGACGCGCTCTTCGCAATAGCTGCCGGGTGCCAGCGGATAGCATACGCGGTCGCCTTGCTTGACGCCGCTCACGCCGTCGCCGACCGCGATAACCGCGCCGGCCCCTTCAACGCCGAGGACGCGCGGGAAGGATGAGCCCGGATAGATCCCCTCGCGGTGATAGGTGTCGATGAAGTTTACCCCGATTGCGCTGTGGCGCAGGCGCACCTCGCCGGGGCCGGGATCGCCGACTTCAACATCGGCCCATTCGAGAACCTCAGGACCGCCCGCTTGAGCGGCCCGCAACGCTTTGACCATGCTGCGCGCCTAGGCGAGGTGCTGCTTGAAGAAATCGAGCGTGCGCGATTCGGCCAGTTCGGCGGCCTCTTTGCGGTACGCGTCGCCGCCCTTGCGCGCAAACGCGTGGTCTTGCCCCTCATAGTCGAAGATCGTGACCTTGGCGTTGCCGGCCAACCCGTCATGCACTTTCTTTTGCGCATCCTTGGGCACGAACTGGTCCTCGACAGCGATGTGCAGCATCAAGGGGCTCTTCATGTTGGCCTGTTCGCCCAACTTGCTGTCGATGCCGACGCCGTAATAGCCGACGTTGGCATTCGCATCGGTGCGCACCGAACTCATGTAAGACAAAAAGCCACCCAAGCAGAACCCGACGGTGCCCACTTTTGTGCTGGCGCCGTGATGGCCGCGCAACGCGGTGATGCTGTCTTGAATATCGGCGATGCCTTTTTCGACATCGAAGCGGCCATATAGATCGAACGCCTTGGCGAAATCGGTTTCGCCCTCGCCGTTGATCTGGACGCCGGGTTCCAGGCGCCAGAACAAATCGGGCGCCAGCGCGACGTAGCCTTGCTTGGCGAGGTCGTCGGCGATGTTGCGCATCCACGTGTTCACGCCGAATACTTCCTGGATGCAAATGATGCCGGGGCCCTTGCCGCCCTCGGGCGTCGCGAGATAGCCCATGAAGCTGCCGTCTTTACCCTTGATCTGGATTTCTTGACCCATGATCGTCCTCCCCTGAATTGTATCGCGTTGTTTTTCGGCCCGGACTCTAGCCCATGGCCCGCCGCTGAGTCACGACGCGCGGCTTACAGCGCGAGCGCGCCTTCGAGCCGCAACAGCGCGATCTTGGTCGGCAACCCCTCACCGCCGGAATAGCCGCCCATTTTGCCGCCCGCCGCCAGCACCCGGTGGCACGGAATGATCACCGGAATCGGGTTCGCCCCGCAGGCCCCCCCAACCGCGCGCGGCGCGCTGGAGAGATCACGCGCGAGATCGGCGTAGGCGCGCGTGCCGCCATAGGGAATGGCAACCATCAGGCCCCACACTTTTTGTTGGAACGCGGTGCCATGCGGATGAAGTGGCAAATCAAAGCGCATCAGCGACCCATCGAAATAGGCCGCGAGCTGTTCGACCGCGTCATCGAGTAACGCCGTGTGCGTTTGCGTCATCCCGCGCCCGAAGTCGAGCGCCACGACCGCGCCGTCGTCCTCGCTGACCGTCAGGTCGCCCACGGGCGAGGGGTAGGAGAGTTGCGGCGCGGGAGTCATGTCAGTACGCCGCGGCCAGAATATCGGTGTGCGCGAAGTCGTTGCCCTTGAACAACAGCGGCTCGTTCTCGATGAGCGCAACGGCGTAGCTCATGCAGTCGCCGAAGTTGAGCGCCGCCGGATGGCGGCCTTTGCCGAAACGGTCGATGGCGGTTCGCGCGGCGCTGATGTGGCGCGCGGCGAAGGGAACCAGCGTCACGTTGTAGCCCGTGAAGAAGGCGTCGAGTGCGTCTTGCCCGTCATCGGGAAGCAGCCTGCGCAGGACGATTGCCGCTTCGACCATCGTTGGCGTGCCGATAAGACGGGCGGCAGCATCGGCCACGGCGATCTTGAGCCGTTCGGCTTCCGGTTCCCGGAACATGATGGCGATCAGGGCAGAGGTGTCGAGAACCATCAGCGCGGTAAGCCCTGCTCGTCGTACATCTCGTCCATGATTTCTTGAACGGATTTATCCGTGCGCCGCGGCATGGCGGCGATCCGATCCTGCAACCGGGTAATCGCCGCAAGCATGTCGTCGCGATTCTTGCTGCGGTCCGGTTGGCCGCTGGTCAGCGCCGCGCGCAACGCGTCCTTGACCGCCCGGGTAATGGATTTTCCCGATCGCGCTGCGAGTTCGCGCGCCAAACGGTCGGTTTCCTCGTCTTTGATGTTGAGGCTCATGGGGTCCTCTGGGGCAGAACAGGAAGAATTATCTTCCTTTTTCTTTACTCTCGCAACGCCTAAACCCCCGGCACCGCCGCGCCCAGCTTAGCCGCGTCGGTCACCGGCAACGAACAGGTTTCACCGATGCATACGTAGGCCGTGGCGTTGCCGCCCATTTGCGTCTTCCCAGCCGCCGGATGGCTGGCGGGTAAAGCCGCGTCTGGCGCGATCACCGACAGTACCAGGTTGGGCGAGGCCAGCGCATAGGCGGCGTTGACCAGCGCTTTGGTGCCGGGGTCTTTGCGGTCGCCGATGACCGCGACCTGGACCGGTTTAACCCACAGATCGACGTTGTTGAGGAACGTCATCAGGCCAAAGAAATTGCGCGCGATCTCGGGTGTGAAGGCGTCGATCAGCTGGTGGGCGCGGGCCCGATAAGCTTCCTCGCCAGTGTGCAGGTACAGGCGCGCCAGCACGCCGACCATCGTCCCGTTGCCCGACGGCACCGCGTTGTCGGTCGCGTTGCGCGGCCGGGCGATGAGCTGTTCGCCGTCGGACGCGGTCTGGTAATAGCCGCCTTGCTCGTCGTCCCAGAAAAAGCTGTCCAACGTCGCCGACCAGGCGCCGGCGCGTTCGAGGAAACGTGCCTCGCCCGTCACCTCGAACAACGCCAATGAGGCTTGCGCCATGTTGGCGTAATCCTCGAGCATCCCGGCGTTGCGCACCTTGCCGTCGCGCGCGGCATGCCACAGCCGGTCGCCGTCGCGCATCGTCTCGGCGATGAATGTCCAGGCGCGCACCGCCGCGGCCAACCAACCCGGCTCATTAAACACGGCCGAGGCGCGCGCCATCGCCGCAATCATCATCCCGTTCCAGTCGGCCAATACCTTGTCATCCCAGCCCGGGCGCACGCGTTGTTCGCGCACGTCGTAGAGCACGTTGCAGGCGCGCGCGAGGTCGCCTTCGAACTGCGCATCGTGCAGCGTCATCGCATGGCTGCGGTTGAGAATATTTTTACCTTCCCAGTTGCCGCCGGGCGTGACGCCGAAGACCTCGCGAACCATCGCCGCGTCGACGCCGAGCGCGGCGTCGATCTCGGTCGCGCTCCAGACGTAATATTTGCCTTCTTCGCCTTCCGAATCGGCGTCGAGCGACGCGGCAAAACCGCCGCCCTCGGCGACCATTTCGCGCAAGGTCCAGCCCACGGTTTCGCGAATGCGGGCCTTGTACAGACGCGAGCCGGTCGCCTGCCAGACCTGCGTCATCAGATCGATCAACAGCGCATTGTCGTAGAGCATCTTTTCGAAATGCGGCACCAGCCACGCGGCATCGGTCGCGTAGCGCGCATAGCCGCCGCCGACATGATCGTAAATGCCGCCCTGCGCCATTTGATCCAGCGAGACCTGCACCGCGTCGCCGAATTTTGGGTCGCCGGTGCGGCCGTGCGCGCGCCACAGGAATTCAAGCGCAAAGGTGTGCGGAAATTTCGGCGCGCCGCCGATGCCGCCCAAGTCCATGTCGACCGACTCGATCAGTCGTCCGGCCATGGTGTCGAACAGATCACCGGTCAGCGGCGGCGCGTCCTCGCCCTCGGCGGTGCGGGCCAGTTTCTGTAACCCCGTCACCAAGGCGGTGGTGTTCTTGGCGACCGCGTCCTTATCGGTGGCCCAGGCGTTGGCCATCGCTTCCAACACTTGTGGAAAGCCGGGGCGGCCAAAGCGCGGTTCGGGCGGGAAGTAGGTGCCGCCCCAATAGGGCTCAGCGGCGGGCGTCAGAAACATCGTTAGCGGCCAGCCGCCTTGCTCACCCAACATGTGCAGCGCGTTCATATAGATGGTGTCGATGTCGGGGCGCTCTTCGCGGTCGACTTTGATGTTGATGAAACGGTCGTTCATTTGGGCGGCAATTTCGGGCGATTCAAAACTTTCATGCGCCATGACATGACACCAGTGACAGGCGGCGTAGCCGACCGACAGCAAGATCGGTTTGTCCTGATCGCGCGCGGCTTTGAGCGCCGCCGCGCCCCACGGCCACCAATGCACCGGGTTGTCTTTATGTTGCTGCAGGTAGGGACTGGTTTCGTCGGCGAGGCGGTTTGTCATGGACGCTTTCCGGTTGGGGCGGCGCGACCTTAACACGCGGCGCGCGGTGCAAAACCGCAGGGCCAGTAGGGATAAACGCCGCTCGCCCCGCGCGGTGGCGCGCGCTATATAGGATCAGCGTCGAAAGGTGGCTTTGTGAAGATTCATTTCGATATTGATTGCACGCCCGAAGAGGCCCGAAAATTCTTGGGCTTGCCCGATGTGTCGGCCATGCAAGCCGACGTTGTGGCAAAATTGCGCGAACGCCTGCTGACCAACATCGAGGGCATGGAACCCGAGGCCTTGCTCAAAACCTGGATGCCGGCGGGCGTCGAGGGTTGGGAGAAAATGGTCAAAGGGTTCTGGGATCAAATGGGCGCGGCACCGACTGATAAGAAAAAAAGCTAATCATGAATGACACCGTGACCGACACCGTGGCGCAGACTGCGGGCGCCCTGCAGCCCTACTACAACAGGCACGTGTTCTGTTGCATGAACGAACGCGAAGCCGGCCACCCGCGCGGTTGCTGCATGGAGAAGGGCGGCGCCGAGCTGCGCGCCTATATGAAAGACCAAGCGCGCGCGCTGAAGCTCAAGCGTGTCCGCATCAACCAGGCCGGTTGCCTCGACCGCTGCGAGCTGGGGCCGACGATGGTCATCTATCCCGAAGGCATTTGGTACACCTACAGCACCAAAGAAGACGTCGACGAGATCCTGCAAACGCACCTCATTGAGGGCCGCGTGGTTGCGCGTCTGCTGTTGCAGCCCGAAGAGAAAGAAGCGCGGAAGTAGGCTGGTCGGTTTCGTCGCCCGGGCTCGGTCGCTCTTGCTCGTTCTTCCTAGCGGTCGCGTCCTTCGGGACGCCTGCTGGCGCAGGCTCCTCAGGATGGGCTGATAGCCTGGCCGCGGGTTTCCTAGCAGCCCATTTGAGAAAATGGAGACATCCAGACCAATACCAGCTCATCCTGAGGAGCCCCGCGCAGCGCGCGGGGCGTCCCGAAGGACGCGCCGGCCCCTCGAAACGGTATAAGAAGGGCGGCGGCCTGTTCTGCGCGGCGAGAAGCATGACTCAATCCGACACCATTTTTGCATTGTCGAGCGGCCAGGGCCGGGCCGGGGTGGCGGTGATTCGGGTCTCGGGGCCGGCCGCCGGCACCGCGATCCATGCGCTGACCGGGGCGCCGCCGGGGCCGCCGCGCCTGATGGTCTTGCGCGATATTCGCGACGGCGCCGGCGCGACGATCGACAAAGCGATGGTCGCGTGGTTTGCCGCACCGCGTAGCGTGACCGGTGAAGACGTCGCCGAGGTTCATGTCCACGGTGGGCGTGCGGTGGTGGCCGCCGTGCTGGATGCGTTGAGCAAGATCGCGGGCTGTCGACCGGCCGATGCCGGCGACTTCACACGGCGCGCGTTCGACAACGGTAAGCTCGACTTAACCCAAGTCGAAGGCCTTGCCGATTTGATCGACGCCGACACCGAAGGCCAACGCCGGCAAGCATTACGGCAAGTGAACGGCGCGCTCGGCTTGCTGTATGAATCGTGGCGCGCGCGCTTGATGCGTGCACTGGCGCATCTCGAAGCCGACATCGATTTCCCCGACGAAGATTTGCCGGATCATTTGCCCGACGCGTTGCGCGGCGATCTCGATGCGCTCGCCTTAGAAATGCGCGCCCACCTAAATGATGCCGGCATCGGCGAGCGCACCCGCGATGGTTTTCACGTCGTTATCGTTGGCGCGCCAAACGTCGGAAAATCTAGTATTATCAATAGGTTAGCGAAACGAAACGCGGCGATCGTCGCGGCCACCGCGGGCACCACACGAGACGTTGTTGAGGTCCAACTCGACATTGCGGGATTGCCGGTAACGCTTGCCGACACCGCGGGCTTGCGCGACGCAGGTGACGCGATCGAACGCGAAGGCGTTCGCCGCGCGCACCAACGTTCTGCCGAAGCCGATCTACGAATCGCGGTGTTCGACGCGACGACATGGCCGCAGCGCGACGCGGCGACGGCGGCGTTGGTTGACGACGCGACGATCGTGGTCGTCAACAAAAGCGATCTTGCGCCGGCGTGCGATGTCGGTGCCGCGCTGGCGGTGTCGGCGACAACCGGGGCGGGGATCGATGCGCTGATCGCCGCGTTGACAGAACGTGTGCGTGCCGCGGCCGACGCGGCCACCGATGCGCCGCCGATTACCCGGCTGCGTCATCGCCGTGCGGTTCAAGAGTCGCACGATGCGTTGACGCGCGCGCGGGGCGCAAACGCGGCCGAGCTGCGCGCCGAAGACATGCGGCTCGCGGCCCGCGCGTTGGGGCGCATCACCGGGCGCGTCGATGTCGAAGATTTACTCGACGTCATCTTCAAGGATTTTTGTATCGGCAAGTAGCGGGGCGGTGGACTTTGTCCACAGGCCGGGGCTACAACCGCGCAATGTCGAGCGCAGTCCAAAATATCGAGCCAACGCGGTTTGACGTCATCGTTATTGGTGGCGGCCACGCCGGGTGCGAGGCGGCGGCTGCGTCGGCGCGGGTCGGCGCGCGGACACTGCTGCTCACCCACAAGCGGGCGACCATCGGCGAGATGTCCTGCAATCCAGCGATTGGCGGGTTGGGCAAGGGTCACTTGGTGCGCGAGATCGATGCGCTGGACGGTTTGATGGGGCGCGTTGCCGATGCCGCCGGGATCCAGTTTCGTTTGCTGAACCGGCGCAAGGGCCCCGCCGTGCGCGGTCCCCGTGCCCAGGCTGACCGTGCCCTGTACCGGGTGGCCATGCAGGCCGCGCTGGCGGAAATCCCCGGGTTGACCATTGCCGAAGGCGGCGCCGAGGACTTGCTGATAGAGGATGGGCGGGTCGCCGGGGTGGTCACCGGTACCGGGGAGACCTACCGGGCGGCCGCTGTCGTGGTGACGACCGGCACGTTCCTCCGTGGCCTGATCCATATTGGCGATCAGCAGATCCCTGCGGGTCGGGTCGGCGAGGCGCCCGCCACTGGGCTGTCGCGGCGCTTCGAGGAGATTGGCTTTGCCTTGGGGCGGTTGAAAACCGGTACCCCTCCGCGGCTCGACGGTCGCACCATCGACTGGGGGTCAACCACCGTCCAAGCCGGTGACGATGAGCCAGTGTTCTTCTCGTTCTTCACAAGCCAGGCGGCGGCGCGTCAGGTGCCGTGCCATATCACGGGAACGACCGAGGCGACCCACGCGATCATCCGCGCCAATCTCGCCCGCTCGCCGATGTATTCGGGGCGGATCGCGAGTGTTGGGCCACGCTATTGCCCGTCGATCGAGGACAAAGTGGTGCGCTTCCACGAAAAGCCTGGGCACCAAATTTTCCTTGAACCAGAAGGACTTAACGACCACACGATCTATCCAAACGGGATTTCGACGTCGCTTCCCGAGGACGTTCAGCAGGCGTTCTTGCGCACCATTCCGGGTCTGGAGAACGTCGCTGTCATCCGGCCGGGCTATGCCATCGAGTACGACTATGTCGATCCGCGCGAGCTGTTGCCGACGCTCGAAACCAAACGCCTGCCGGGCCTTTATCTCGCCGGGCAAATCAATGGCACGACTGGGTATGAAGAGGCGGCGGCACAAGGGGTGATGGCCGGGTTGAACGCCGGCCGTGCGGCTGGGGACGGCGACGGAATCGTGATCGACCGTGCCACCGGCTATATCGGCGTCATGATCGATGACCTGGTGACGCGCGGCGTGAGTGAGCCCTACCGGATGTTCACGTCACGCGCCGAGTACCGGCTCAGCCTGCGGGCGGACAACGCCGACCAGCGGTTGACGCCGGTTGGCCAACAGGCCGGCTGTGTCGCGGCGCCGCGCGCGGCCGCATTCGCAGACAAGATGGCGCGGATTCAGCGGGGCCGCGATTTGGCTGGGTCGCTGCGTTTGAGTTCCACCGCCGCACGGGCATCGGGATTGTCTGTCGGTGCGGATGGCGCTATCCGTTCGGCGGTGCAGTTGCTGGCCTACCCGGATGTGAGCGTGGCGCGTTTGGCCGAGATTTGGCCGGCATTGTCGAGTTTTGAGGCGGACGTCGTGGAGCAGCTTGAAGTCGAGGCCCATTACGCCGGATATCTGGACCGGCAGTCCGCCGACATCGTGGCGTTTCGTAAAGACGAGGATCTTGCCCTGCCTGATGATGTCGATTATGCCGCGGTCGGCGGTTTGTCGGCGGAAGCGCGGGGGCTGCTGATCCGCCACCGGCCCATGACGCTGGGGGCCGCGTCGCGGATTCAGGGGATGACGCCGGCGGCGCTGGTGGCCTTGTTGCGGCATGTTCGGGGTGGTGGTCGACGCCGATCCGCGTAATGTTTCACGTGAAACATTGGACAGAATGATTGACCTATGTTTCACGTGAAACAATGACCCCCGAAGCGTTCCAGGTCGCAACCGGCGTTGCCGACCAGACCATCGCTAAACTTCATATCTACCTGGACCTGCTTCGGAAGTGGCAGGCCCGGATCAACCTCGTCGGCAAGTCCACGCTCGATGACCCATGGCGACGGCACCTTCTAGACGCGGTGCAATTGCTGCCGTTGCTCCCAGACAATGCTGGCCCGCTCGTCGACTTGGGGTCGGGCGCCGGCATTCCAGGCCTTATCCTCGCGGCGTGCGGCGTGCCGGATGTTTACTTGGTCGAATCCAATGCCCGCAAATGTGTCTTCCTGCGCGAGGCGGCACGGTTGATGGATGTGGGCGTGACGGTGCACGCGGCCCGTCTCGACGCCGTGTCCCTCGGTGAGCCTGCGGCGGTCGTGACGGCGCGGGCGCTGGCGCCCCTCGGTGAGCTGCTCGGTTTTGCGGCCCGCTTCCGCGGCCCAAACACCCGGTGTCTTTTCTTCAAAGGACAAGATGTTGGTATTGAATTGACCGAAGCGGCTAAATCTTGGAACATGTCCGCCCGACTTGTGGATAGTTTGAGTGATCCCAGCGGGCGCATTGTCGTGGTGGAGGATTTCTCGCATGTCTGACGTGATGACGACGACGGTTCCCGACATCGTGGCCAAGCACCACCGCGTCTATGCCATCGCCAACCAGAAGGGCGGCGTCGGCAAGACGACGACGACCATCAACTTGGCGACGGCGCTGGCCGCCGTCGGCAAGCGCGTCCTGGTCATCGATCTCGACCCGCAAGGCAACGCCAGCACCGGTCTCGGGTTCGACCAGTCCGACCGAACGGTAACGGCTTACGACGTCCTGTCCGGGGCCGTGCCGTTGCGCCAAGCCATTCGGCACACGCGAATCCCCGGCCTGGACCTGGTGACTTCGACGGTGGATCTGCTGGGCGCTGAGATCGAGCTCATCGACATGGACCGCCGCAGTTACCGGATGCGCGACGCCGTGGAAGCCGCCGACACCGACCACGACTTCATCATCATCGATTGTCCGCCGGCGCTTGGCCTGTTGACCTTGAACGCGTTAGCGGCTGCCGACGCGGTCCTCATCCCGCTGCAATGCGAGTTCTTTGCGCTGGAAGGTCTGAGCCAATTGCTGCGGACCGTGGACCGCATCAAACGGACCTTCAATCCAGACCTGGAACTTACCGGCGTTGTCCTGACCATGTTCGACAAGCGCAACAATCTGTCCGAGCAGGTCGCGGCGGACGCGCGTGGCCACCTCGGAGACAAGGTCTATGACACCGTTATCCCGCGCAATGTGAAGATCTCGGAGGCGCCGTCGCACGGCAAACCGGCGTTGCTGTATGATTACAATTGCGCCGGTAGCCGCGCCTACATAGCCCTGGCCAAGGAATTCTTGCGCCGGGAACGCGTGCCGTTGGCGGCGTGACGGTGGAGGGCAATATGGCTGAAGAGACACCGCGCAAGAGTTTGGGCCGGGGCTTGTCATCGCTTCTTGGCGACGACCGCGAGGACTATGCGGCGCTCGAGCAGGTCAAATCCCAGCGCGACCTACCGATTGAGTTTCTGACGCCGAGCCCGTTCCAACCGCGGCACCGGTTTGACGAGGATGAGCTGAAACAGCTGACCGCGTCGGTTCGTGAACACGGGATCCTGCAGCCCATCTTGGTGCGCCGCCATGGTGACTCACCGGATCGCTACGAGATCATTGCCGGCGAGCGCCGCTGGCGTGCTGCACAGTTGGCGCGACTGACCAAAATTCCGGTCATTATCAAGGACTTCAACGACGAAGAAGCCCTTGAGGTCGCGCTGATCGAAAACGTTCAGCGCGAAGATCTGACGCCGATCGAAGAGGCGCAAGGCTATCAGCGCCTGATCGACGAATTCCAACACACCCAGGAACAGGTCTCGAAACTGATCGGCCGCAGCCGCAGCCACATCGCCAATACGCTGCGTCTATTGAACTTGCCGATGGAAGTGCGGGAAATGCTGCACACCGGACTGCTGACTGCCGGTCATGGCCGGGCGTTGCTCAACGATGCCAATCCGATTGCAGCGGCCAAACGCATCATTGCTGGCGGGCTGAACGTCCGCGAGACCGAAGCGTTGACCCCCAAAAAGCGGCAAGCCGCCGCGGCACCGATCTTGGATGCCGACACCTTGGCGCTGGAGCGCGATTTGTCTACCGCGCTGGGTCTACACGTCACGGTCGGATTCAAGGGTGAGAAAAAGGGCGGGACGCTCAAGATTGCCTACAGCACGCTCGACCAGCTCGACGAGATCTGCAAACGTCTCCTGCATCATCCCCATGAGACCGAGGCGGAACGCAAAGAAGACTAAACGTTTCGGTATCGAAATAATGTGTTGTCGCTGCTGGGCGGACTAAGACTCACCTATGCAGCGGCGCGCGGCCGCAGCAATTCGGATCAAGGCTCGCTCCAATAGGGCCGCGTCGGGTAGCCCGGTTGTTTTGCAATCTAGTTCCGCTTCCGTAACAATCGTCAAGGCCCGACCCAAAGTGGTCGGCGTCCAGCGTTGCAATTGCGCCGAAAACTCGTTCTGTTGCATAAAGAAGACCGGCGGACGGAGCTTGGCCATGGCGGCTCTCGCCGGCATGCCCTTTTGGTGGTCGGCGGCGGCCAGCATCAGGCGCTGGAGATGGCGACCAACGGCGCGCACGATTGCCACGGTCGCGACACCCTCACGGTAGGCACGCTGGAGCGCATCGTCGAGTCGGGCGACGTTGCCGCTCGCGGTGGCCATGGCGACCTCGTCGGTCGATACCGCCCCGACATCGCCAACTGACTGTTCGACATCATCCGCGGTAATCGTCCCGCCATCGGTCCCTTTGAAAAGGATAAGTTTTTCAATCTCACCGCGGCTAATCAGGCGGTCGCTGCCCAAGCGGGCAATCAGATCATCCACCGCCGCAGGATCGATCTTCAGACCCGCGTCCTTAACTGCTTGCCGGATCAACCCTGTCACGGCTTCGGCGTCATCAACGTAGCACGGTATCGCTGCGCCGCTTTTGGCGCCCTCGAACGCCTTGCGCAAACCAGACCGTGGCCCCAGGTCGCCCGCCTCAACCACGAAAAACGCCTCGCTACGATCCAAATCGAGAACCGGCTCGAAGGCCTTGACCAGCCCCTCATCGGCTTGTCGTACCAGGACGACGCGGCTGTCACCGGTCAAACTCATTGATGCGGATTCATCGATGATCCGCGCCGGGTCATCGGAAACTTTGCCGCTGTCGAGTTCGAGAAAACGAAACGGGTCATCGCTATCGCCCAGCACACTGCGCACCAGCGCCCGTCCGCGTTCTCGCACCAGCCCGCCGTCCGGGCCGTAGACCAAAACAGCGACAACGTCGCTGTGCGGTTTGCGGATGAAGGCGTCGGCCTCACGGGTTGAAACTTTCACGACCGTCGCGCCTTACCCTTGCACGGTGCTGAAGTGCACACCGATTCGTAACGCAATGCTATCGGCAATCTGCCGAGCCGCGCGGCGCAGTGCGTCGGCCTCAGCTGTGATATTGGCGAACTCTGAGCGCACAATGTTGAACGCGGCAACCGAGCGCGTCTTGCCCTGTGCGACGACGTTACCTGTCGCGGCCTCACGCAAAGCGAACGTGGCCTCCAAGGACACGTTGAACCGGGTGGCCTGCTCATCGCTTTGAAAGGCAACACCTTCTTTGGTTTGCTCCAGCGTGACCGTCAAGATGAACACCGGCGACCGTGGTTGACCCTGCGGCGTCACGGAATCGATGAGCTGGTTGCGCACCAATTGGCCGACCCGATCGGCAATCGGCGCAATCTCTATGCTGCGGAATTCTTGCAGGACCTGGCCGCCGCCGGCGCGCTCACCATAGAGCGGCTGAAAGCCGCATGCACCGATCAACGCCGCGAAGGTCAGCGCAAGGCCTACCCTAAACAACGATATTCACGATCTTGTCGGGCACGACGATTACTTTCCGGACAGTCTTGCCCTCGATCGCGCGCTGAACGTTATCCAATTCGAGAGCAGCGGCTTCGAGCGTCGCCTTGTCTGTGCCCTTCGCAAACTCAATCGTACCGCGCAACTTACCCGACACTTGAACCGCAATTGTCACGCTGTCGTCGGCCGCGAGCGCGCGGTCGGCCTCGGGCCAATTCTCCTCTGCCAGCACCGTGGTGTGGCCCAACCGCTGCCACAGTTCCTCGGCCAGATGCGGCATCATGGGTGCAAGCAACCGCACCAGCGTTTCGAGTCCTTCACGCCGCGTCGTGCTATCGACCGTATCCTTACCGTCGACCAACGTGTTGGTGAGCTCGTAGAGTCGCGCAACCGCCCGATTGAACCGTAGCGCGTCAAGATCGTCGCTTACCGCGATAATTGTTTTATGCACGGCGCGCCGCATCGCGACGACTGCGCCGCCGTCGGCGTCACCGCCGTTGGCCGCCGCCAAGTCATCGAGTGACGATAAGACGAGCCGCCACAAGCGGTTGGTGAATCGCCAAGCGCCTTGCACCCCGGCTTCGGTCCATTCGAGGTCGCGCTCCGGCGGACTGTCCGACAGCATGAACCAGCGCGCTGTATCCGCGCCGAATTGATCGATAATCGATCCCGGATCGACGACATTCTTTTTCGACTTAGACATCGACTCGGAACGCCCGATCATCACCGGCGACCCATCGTCCGCCTTTGTCGCGCTGCCGTCAGGATGAAACGTCACCTCTTCGGGGTACAACCATTTCCCGGCGCCGCTTTTGTAGGTCTCGTGACAGACCATGCCTTGGGTGAACAGACCGGCAAACGGTTCGTCGATCGAAGCGTATCCGCAGCGCCGCATCGCGCGCACAAAAAACCGCGAATACAGGAGATGCAAAATCGCGTGTTCAATGCCGCCGATGTACTGATCGACCGGCAGCCAATAGTCGACCGCGCCCTTCTCGACCGGGACGTCGGCGCGCGCCGAACAAAACCGGGCGAAGTACCACGACGAATCGACGAAGGTATCCAGCGTATCGGTTTCGCGCCGTGCGGCGGCGCCGCACTTGGGGCACGGCGTGTGTTTCCAGGTCGGGTGATGGTCCAGCGGATTGCCCGGCGTGTCGAAAGTAACGTCGTCGGGCAGCACGACAGGTAGTGCGGCGATTGGCACCGGTACAATCCCGCAACTGTCGCAATGAACCACCGGGACCGGGCATCCCCAATAGCGTTGCCGCGAGACCCCCCAGTCGCGTAACCGGAAATTGACGGTGGTGACGCCGCGGCCCATCGCGCTAAGGCGCTTCGCCATTTCGGCTTTGGCGTCGGGCACACTCATGCCGTCGAGAAAATCCGAGTTGATCAGGCGGCCATCCTCAACGAAGGCCTCGTCGCCAACCGCGAATGTTTCGGCGTCGGCGTCTTTCGGGGCCACGACGGGGATCACGTCGAGGCCGAGCTTGCGGGCGAAATCGAGGTCGCGTTGGTCGTGCGCCGGGCAACCGAAAATCGCGCCGGTGCCGTAGTCCATCAACACGAAATTGGCGATGAAGACCGGCAGCTCGCGCCCATCGAACGGGTGCAGCGCGCGCAGTCCGGTATCGAAGCCCTTTTTCTCGGCGCGTTCGATGACCGCTTCGCTGGTGCCCATGCGATTGCACTCGGCAATGAACGCTGCGGCGCCGGCATCATTTTCGGCGATGCCCTTGCCCAGCGGATGATCCGGCGCGAGGGCACAGAAGGTAGCGCCGAACAGTGTGTCATGGCGCGTCGTATAGACTTCTAAGGTGTCGTCGCGGTCTTTCAGATCGAAAGTCAGCCGGACGCCTTCGGAGCGGCCGATCCAATTTTCTTGCATCAGCCGCACGCGTTCGGGCCACCGGTCCAGCGTCTCCAGCGAGTTCAGCAGGTCGTCGTTGAACTCGGTGATCTTGAAGAACCACTGGCTCAGGTCGCGCTTTTCGACCAGCGCACCGGATCGCCATCCGCGCCCGTCGATCACTTGTTCATTGGCCAACACGGTGTGATCGACCGGATCCCAGTTGACGACGGACTTGCGACGGTAAACTAGACCCGCCTCGAGCATCTCAAGGAACAGCTGCTGCTGGTGACGGTAGTAGCCGGGATGGCAGGTGGCGATTTCGCGCGACCAATCGAGCGACAGCCCCATGCTTTTGAGTTCGGCGCGCATCGCGTCGATATTGTCGTAGGTCCATTTGGCGGGGTGGACGCCCATGTCGCGCGCCGCGTTCTCGGCCGGCAAACCGAAGGCGTCCCAGCCCATCGGGTGCAGCACGTTGAAACCGCGTGCGCGTTTGTAGCGGGCGACGACGTCGCCCAAGGTGTAATTGCGCACATGGCCCATGTGAATGCGGCCCGACGGATAGGGGAACATTTCGAGCACGTAATACTTGGGCTTGGTAGTGTCGGTCTTAGCCTCGAAGATTTTTCGGTCGGCCCACACCTTCTGCCAGCGGATTTCCGCTTCTTTGGCGTTGTAGCGCTCGATATCGCGTGTGCTCATGTGTCTAACGGGCCCTGGTTCTGTTGAGGCCTGAATAACCTAACAGGCGCGAACTCACAACGCGCCCGCTGAGTCGTCGTGGTCGCGTCCCGGGCCTCAACTAAGCGTTGGCTCTTTTAAGCATTTCTCGCTCGCGGGCGCCGAAGAAAAAGCACAGCAGCACAAAACGTTCGCCTTTAAGGACAGGGGTCACCTCGTGTAGCAGCGAGCAACTAAAGATCAGCGCCTCGCCGGCCTTGGGCCGGTACTCCTCAGGCCCGAATTCGGCAAAGCGTAGCGCCCCGCCGACGTAGTCGTCCGGATCGTTCAACAGCAACGACATGGCAAAGCGGCGGAAGGCGGTCGCCGGGGCCGTGTTGTCGCGGTGGGCGCGGAAGTAACCGCCGGTGTCCGCGCCGTAGCGCCCGATCTTCAGTTCGGTCGTGCCGACGACGTGAAAATCAAACGCTTTCGCCACCTCCGGCGCGACCCTGCGCCCGATCAGGTCGCCAATGCGGCCGCGCAAGTCTTTGTCGTCGATGATGTGGTCCCGGCGGGCTTTTGAGGTTTGATGCTCGACCGCATCGTCGCTGTTGGTGAGCGGGTTGAACGAACCGCTCGCGAAATTGCCCTGGGTCCGCCACAGCGCGACAAGGTCGCGGCACAATGTCGAATCGAAGACATCGGGGATGGCGAGGAGCGGGGCAGGCCGCGGCACGACCGTCGCTGGTGGTGTCTGGGCCAGATCATCGACCGCCGCGACCACCAAGTCGACGGCGACTGTTGCGTCATAGGCGCGGACCACGGTGGACACCCGCAGGCGGCGGTCAAGGACAAACGCGGTGAACGCAGGCTGGGGCTGGCTTGCGCCGACATTTCCATAGACCTCGCTGACGCGGCCCTCGACATCCGACAGGACGCCGAACGGCATGGTCAGGCGCATTGCGAGATGGCCGTTTTCCTCGCACGGCAGGCGCGTTACGACGAAGACGTCCGCTTTGGCGAGCCGGTTCGCGGCTGCCACCAGCGGGGCCAACACGGCTTCGTCGCCACCGTGGCAAAAGGCAAACACCATCGGGTTGCCGCGCGCGTGACGCAGCACACCCGTGGGCGTGCCGTTCACATCGGGCAGGTCGAAATCGGGAACACTATCGCCACGCTCGAAAACGACTCGCGGCGCAGGGGTCATCGGCTCCCGAAGGTAGAATTGATTCGCAGCTCGCGCGCGCGGGTTAGAATCGCATTTTCCAGGGTTGGCCCGGTCTCGGCGTCGGGACGGATATCATCCCATTCTCGGGAACCGCCGCGCATTTGTTTGAACAGCGCCACACGAACTCCGTCGGCGCGCAATCGCTTGTCGAGAATGTAGACTGTCATTTTGAACCGCTCGTTCGGCGTTTCGGGCGGGCTGAACCAGTCGGTGATAATCACGCCGCCGAATGGATCGGCCGACGCCAGCGGCATGAACGAGATCGTGTCGAGCGAAGCGCGCCACAGGAATGCGTTAACGCCGATCCCGCCGCCGCCTTGCCCCTCATCGATGCTGTTGCCACCGAACTTGATCCCGTCGTCGCCAGTAAGACGCCCACCCGACTCCGCGACGCTTTTGGGGGCTGAGATGCCCCGGGCAACTTCGACATAGTCGTCGGCCGGGTCGCGCCAAGCGTTGCTGCACGCCGCGACGGTGACCGCCAGAATGGCCATAAAAACCGGCCGGACGTATCGTTGGAATCGAGTCACTGTGCAGGTTCCCTCATTTTGGCAGATACCCCGGCCAGGCGGAAATTCCGACAGCATTATGCTAATACTGATAAACCCAATATGGCATTTAGCGCCCAAAAAAGAACAGGGTCGGCAAAAGAAATCGGCGGTTCGTCATGAAAATCAAGGTTGAGCTCGACGGCGGCATTCGGCTGCTTTGGCCGACGCCGGTCCTGCAAAAGATTTTTCCTGGCGCCGAGGCGCTGAACCCACGCCTTGGCGCGATCATCCGGGCGAACCAGAAGCAGGACAGTGGGATCGGCAAGAGCGTGGTCGCCGGCTGGCATTCCCGTGAAGACGTGATGGCCTGGCCCGAGCTGGAGATCGGGCAACTCCGGGACTGGATTGTCGAGGCCGTCACAACCGTGATGCTCCCGACCACCGGCAGGGCAGAAAATTCCTTCGCCGCGACGGCGAAGATTTCCGCCTGGGCCAATATCTTGCGCAATGGCGGGGGCCACCGGATGCATACCCATCCGGGTTGCATGTGGTCTGGGGTTTATTATGTCGAAACCGGCAAGCCCGATCCGGATCAGCCGACATCGGGGCGCCTAGAACTGAGCGATCCGCGCACTGCGGTTGAAATGGTGCCAATGCCGGAATCCCCATACGGTCAGCCGGTCCTGATAGACCCTCTTCCAGGGTTGATGGTCGTGTTCCCGAGCTGGTTGCGGCACATGGTCCACCCTTTTATGGGCAAGGGGTCACGGGTGACCATCGCGTGGAACTTGCTGGTCGAAGAATACAACCCCAAGCGATGATAAATCAGACACCACACCACTTATACTCGCATTCGCGACCTTAATTCATGAAATTGGCTTTTGGTGACAACCCCAACCAGTCAAACGATAAACCGATGTTGTGTCTCCACCGCCACACTGAGCGAATAAAGACACATGCATTCGCTTCAAATACTTGTCTCGCCCGTTCTCTTTGGTTCTAATGCCGCCGTCCAAGTACGAAACGACAACAATCGCGGCTAACGGGCAATCCGTTGGGCGTCTCTGAGAGAGGTAATTAATGAAAAAGGCACTTATTGGAACCTCGGCGCTCATCGCCGTGGGTCTCCTGTCGGCGCAAGCCGCAAATGCCGCAGACGCGATCAGCCTTGGTCTGTCGGGCAACTATCGTGTGGTTGGCGGCTTCGTCAACCAGGATGACGGCACAGGCCAAGGCGCTGCAAACACACGTAGCCATCAAATCGGTACCGATGGCGCCGTGGCCATCAGTGGGTCAACGACTCTGGATAACGGGATGAAAGTCGGCGTTCGAGCCGAACTCGAATTGGCCGATGCGGGTACCGCAGGCGACACCATCGACGAGCACTATATCTGGCTCGAAAATACGGACGCTTGGGGCCGTATCGAACTCGGTGATCGCGACGGCGCCCACAACAAGATGAACACGCTCGCGCCGTTCGTCTTTGGTGTGTCGATCGTTGGTGTGCAGACCATGCAGATGGCGACGGCTCCGGCCGGCAGTGGCGGGTTCATCCTGCTTGTGCCGCGGCCGAGCGACGCGACGAAGGTCACCTACTACACGCCGCGTTTCTCTGGCGTCCAGCTCGGTATGTCCTACACGCCGGATAACGCCGAGAACATCGGCCGCTTTGGTGCTGGTACGACGACCGAGAACGATGCCGGTGCGCTCGACTCGTTCATCGACGTCGGTGCCAACTGGAACGGCAAGCTCGGTGACGCGTCGGTTCGCGTTTCCGGTGCCTACTCGACGGCTTCGGCCGAAGCGACAGCCAGCAAAGACCTCACCGAGTGGAGCGTTGGTCTGAACGTCGGGATGAATGGCTGGGCGTTCGGTGCGCAGTACAGGGACGAGGAAGACACCGGCGCTGGTGGCTTGAGCACAGTTGCTGAGCTTGAGCGTATTAGCTGGAAGATTTCCGGCACGTACGCGACCGGTCCTTGGCTCCTCGGCATTGAGTATGCTCAGGAAGACACAGAGGTGACCACCACGACCGAAGACCAAGTCACGGTCTGGGGCGTTGGTGCGAAGCGGACTCTGGGCCCGGGCGTAAGCGCTGGTCTGGCCGTTCACATCTGGGAGTGGGAAGACGACGCGAATGCCGTCGCCGCTCAGAACGATGCGACGGAAATCTTGCTCATCACCGAGATCAGCTTCTAATTTAGCTGAATCACGAGATGGAAAAGGGCGGACTTCGGTCCGCCCTTTTTTTGTCAGCCGTCCATCGTTGGGCAGGCGTTGCGCTCAGGCGGTAAACGCACCGATGGCCGCGATCCCGACGGCGCCGGTTGCCGCGAGACGTCCCGCGGTCGTTGCGGTGATGCCCCCCAGCGCATAGACCGGGACCGGACTGCGATGGGCGAGTGCCGCAAACCGGCACGCACCAATGCCCGTCGCGCCGGGATGACTGGCCGTCGCAAAGACCGGCGACAGCAGCACAGCGTCGGCGCCGTGCCGGTGGGCCGCCACCAGTGCGCGCCAGCTGTGCGCCGCCGCAGTCACCAGGAACCCGCGCCGGGCATGGCGCGCCGATCCCGCGCGTGCAGCCAGTCTTTCCGGAAAATGAACCCCGTGGGCTCCAACGGTTTGGGCCAACGCCACATCGCCGCCGACGATTAAGCGCAGCCGTGCGGCGCGGCAAGCAGCGGCCAGAGCGTAGGCGAGATCCCGGCGATCGGGCGCGCGGTAATGCCGCAGCAGCACCGCATCGCCGGCGCGCAGACCGGCCATTGCCGCGAGCGGGTCGGGCATGCGTTGTTCATCGGTCACCAAAATGACGGGCGGCAATCGACCAACGAATCCGGCGCGCAAATTGAGGCGGTCGGCCCGCTCTGTTAGGCTCACTGGCATTGCGAGACCATAGCGTGACCTCTCCTCCCACCGCCACGGCGGACCCACATACCGACGAAGTTGCCGCCCGTCTGGGCGCGGTTGCTGCGCGGATTCGCGCGGCGGCCGACGCATCGGGGCGCGCCGCCGACCAGGTGCGCTTGATTGCCGTCTCTAAAACCCACGACGCACACCACGTTTCGCCCGCCCTCGTCGCGAGCCATCGGTTGTTTGGGGAAAACCGCGTGCAGGAGGCCGCCGCCAAGTGGCCGTCGTTACGCGCCGCGTACCCCGACCTCGCGTTGCATCTGATCGGCCCGTTGCAGACCAACAAAGTGCGCGAAGCGGTGGCGCTGTTCGACGTCATCCAGACCGTCGATCGCCCCAAACTCGCCCGCTTGATCGCCCAGGAATGCGCCAATACCGGGCGCGCCGTTGAGTGCTTCATTCAAGTGAACACTGGCGAGGAGCCGCAGAAGGGCGGCATCGCACCCACGGCCGCGCCGGCATTTATCGATCAATGCCGCGATGACTTCGGTCTCGTTGTCACCGGTTTGATGTGCATTCCGCCACACGACGACGAGCCTGCACCGCACTTCGCGCTGCTGGCTGACTTGGCTGCCCGGCACGGGTTGCCCCGCCTGTCGATGGGTATGAGCGCTGACTTTGAAATAGCGATTGCGTTCGGCGCGACCGATGTGCGTGTCGGCACGGCGATCTTCGGCACCCGCCCGCAGGCGGGCGATCCGATTACGCCATAATACAAATCTGCGATTGGCGGTTGCAGTTGGCGAGAACGTCGAGCAAATCCTCGCGTGCCAAAGCGATGCAGCCTTCCGTCGGCGCGTAGTCCGGTTGGGCCACATGTAAAAAGATGGCGCTGCCGCACCCCGGCACGACCGGTGAGTCGTTATGTCCAAGAACGACGATCAAATCGTAGAGAGAGTCATCGCGCCAGAGCCGCTCAGCGCTGGCAGGGTGCGGCAGGGTGACCTGCTGGTTGTACGCATCGTCGTCGGGGGCGTCACACCAGCCTTGGTTGGGATCGAGCGGCAAGACCGGCAATCCGGTCGCCGGCGCCTGCATCCGATCGGGACGAAAGAGGACGCGGCGTAGCGCGAAGCACCCGAGCGGTGACGCGTGGTCGCCTTCACGCTTCGTTGCGGCGATCCCGGCGCGGCCGACGGCGCAGCGGTACGTCAGGCCGCGCCACTTCAAGTGACCCGGCGGGCTGACCGACATAATGTTCGATGGCGGCATGCTAGTGACCAACGTAGCAAGAAATTGCGGGACGGGACGCGGCACGGCCGCCGGTAAGGAAACGGTAACAACCAAGTTTAATCCTCCACACGACTCGAGGCCGTCTTGTCAGTCGGGACCGCCGCCTCGGCCGCCCGTTGATAAGATCGAAAAATGCTGGCCAGCTCGGCCGCTGAATACTCGCCGGATTTCCGACCGTCGGCCTGGGTCGGTCCGCCGGCGGCGGGCGCCGGCGGCGACAAAGGCGCCGCAAACAAATTCGGCCGGGGCGCGCGCCCAGGCTGCGGCACGATCGGCGCAGTGGACTGTGCGGCGGGAGACCCTCGGGCGACCGACAGATCGCGGCGCAGCGCCGATAGCGCATCGGTGTTACTCGGCACGGGCGGCGCACTCGCGGATGGCGACCGCAGGTCGCTACGCAAGGCCGCCAGAGCAATGGCATTCGCGCTGGGTTCGGCTTGGCGGGTGATTGCCGCGGCCCGGTCGCCGAGCGTCGCAGCGACCGAGCGATCTTGGCTGGCGGCCCCATCGGTCGCCGATGTCGTGGCTGCTGCCACGGCAAGTGTCGCGTCAGGCCGGTTACCGTCACCCGGCAACAGCGCCAGCATGTGCCCGCCCAGGTCGCGGCCCGTTGCACTTTCAATCACGGTATTGACGAGCCCGGACAAGAAGCCGAGGGGACCGCCGAACACACCATCGCCGGCCATGCGTGCAGCAGGGCTGATGTCATCGCCCGTCAGGTTACGATAGATGGTCGAAACCACCGGGATATGCTGGAGCGGATTGAGCGTATCGAGCAGATCGCCAAAGCGAAGCCCGTCGGCGCCCCAAAACTTCGAATCCGGTTTTACCGCGGGCATCGCGGCGACGGGATCGGCGAAGCGTGCGCTGGGGTCGATCGTCGGTTCGGAGAGTGAGGGGGACAGGCTCATGGCTGTACACACACTAGCAATCTCCGCGCCATGCCAAAGCCCAGTAATCGGGGTGGTTTTGCAGCGCGCTCGCGCGGCGCCTGGGCATCGAGGCACAAACTACCAGGACGTCCCGGCGGAATTGCCGAGCCAGGATCAGTAGGGTTTACAACGACTTAACGCGCCAGCGTCAGGTGTACGCGTCCGCTACAACTGGTGGCCATGCTGGGCTTTGGTTTCGAGGTAGCGCTGGTTGTGGTTGTTGGGAGGAAACGCGTGGGCGACACGCTCAGTCACATCGATCCCGAGACGCGTCAAACCCGTCACCTTGGCTGGGTTGTTGGTGAGCAAGCGAATTTTGGTAAAGCCCAAATGACGCAACATTTCGGCGGCGGGCTGGAAAACCCGTTCATCGTCCTCGAAGCCGAGACGCCGGTTCGCTTCCATGGTGTCGAAGCCCTGATCTTGTAGCGCGTAGGCCCGTAGCTTGTTGATGAGGCCGATACCGCGGCCTTCTTGCGCAAGATAGAGCAGCACACCGGCGCCGGCGTCTTGCATCAATTGGATGGCGCCGCGGAGCTGTTGCCCGCAATCGCAGCGCAGGCTGGCCAGCAGGTCCCCGGTGAAACATTCCGAATGAAGCCGCACCAAAGTCGGCGCATCGGCATGGGGCCTGCCGACGATAATGGCGACATGTTCGATCCCGGCGTCGGCCGGGCGAAAGGCGACGATCCTCGTCGTTTCCGAATCGGCCAGCGGCACCTGGGCACCGGAGACCGGCGTCAGGGTGCGGGCGGTCTCGACCTCAAAGTCGTCAATCGCGGCGGCGTCGGCCAAGAGCAGATCATGGGCTGCCGCCCAGACCGATGGATCGACGTTCTCCGGCAGCGCCGCAAAGACCACGGCCGGCAACAACCGAGCCCGCTTGCACAATATCAACGCCGCGCTCGCCACACTAAGGTCTTGCGGCGCGACCCGAAACGGGCCGCGCAGGGGGTGATCCAGGTCGCTCGTCGGGTCGGCCAGGCTGCGCAGGGTGGCAGAATCGATATGCGGTGAAATCGCGAGGACGACGCTCGTCTGGCCGGTGGGCGCGATATTGAGCACCGCGGCGCGCTGTGCGGTAATTGCCAAATGGCGAGGGTCCAGGCCGAGTTCGCTCAGCGGTTTCAGCCCATCCTCGGCAAATTCCGTGGCCAGGATCGCCAAAGCGTTCGCCCCGTCGCGAACGACGACAGGGGTGCCCCGGCGCAGATCCGCGATGGCGCGCATGACGGCCCGGTGGTCCCGTGCTGAGGATTGGTCTGGTTTCAAACGCATCGCCTCTGATTGAGCGGCATCCTACAACGCACGCGAGCGGGTTGCCGGTTCCACGAATATGCCGCCCATAGATCGGACAGACCCTGGGGCCAAAGCAAGATAACGGGGTAAACAAGTCGTGTAGCACACTGCGAGTGCTGGAAGCCTGGGTTAAGAGAGCCTAAGTCCCTTAGACCACCCGTTTTTTTGAAGGGACTGGGAATGTTAGGATTTCAGGAATCGCGATCTTTGACGGGGATGAAGCATATGACGGTGAGCAAGCGCATTCTTTTGGTGGACGATGACGAGCCATTGCGCAGCGCTCTCGCAGAGCAGCTGGCGCTGCACGAAGAATTTGACGTGATATCCAGCGGCACCGGTCACGATGCGCTTGAAAAGGCCAAAGTCGAAACCTTCGACATGGTTTTGCTCGATGTTGGATTGCCCGATATCGATGGCCGTGAGGTATGCCGTCTTTTGCGCCGCGCGAATGTCAACGTTCCCATTATCATGTTGACCGGCGCCGACAGCGATTCCGACCAAATCCTGGGTCTGGACTCGGGCGCCAACGACTATGTCACCAAGCCTTTTCGATTGGGCATCCTATTGGCCCGTATGCGGGCGCAGCTCCGCCAACACGAGCAAAGCGAAGACGCCACCTTCGCGATTGGCCCGTATAGCTTCCGGCCAGCCGCTAAGATGCTGTTTCTGGACGGTGAGAAAAAGACCAAGGTTCGTCTCACCGAAAAAGAAACCGCGATCCTCAAATACCTCTGCCGGATCGGCAACAAAGTGGTGCAACGGGACGTTTTGCTGTCGCAGGTGTGGGGCTACAACGCGGGTGTCACGACTCATACCCTGGAAACCCACATCTATCGCCTGCGCCAAAAGATTGAGGCCGATCCGTCGAACGCCACACTGCTGGTCACCGAGCCAGGCGGTTATCGTTTGAACGCCTAATCGAGCTTATATATCAGTCTGTTATAAGGGTCTGCCCTAGGCTGCTAGAGGGCAATTGGTCCTTTTCATTCACAGGTCCGTAAGCGAGAATGCCGAACGATTTTCGGGAGTCGGCAACATTGTCTGGTAACGATTTCTTTATTCGGTTCTGGGGCGTGCGCGGGAGTGTGGCATGCTCGGCGCCGGACATTGTCAAATACGGCGGTAACACGTCGACCCTAGAAATATGGTGCGGCGACAACCTGTTGATGTTCGATGCCGGGACCGGCCTGCGCTATCTCGGCAATAGTCTCGTCGGCAAGAAAAATCTCAAGGCCAGCCTCTACCTGACCCATACCCATTTCGATCATGTGTGCGGGCTGCCGTTTTTCCGTCCCGCCTTCATGCCGACCAACGAGTTTCAGATTTGGGCCGGTCACCTCCTGCCTAAACACACGATCCGTTACGCATTGACCGAGTTGATGATGGCGCCGTTGTTTCCGGTTCCGCTTGAAATTTTTCAATGCAAACTATCGTTTCATGATTTCGAGGCAGGCACCGCGCTCCACCCGTACCCGGATGTCGAGGTGCAGACCTGCGCGCTCAATCATCCCAATGGTGCGACCGGCTATAGGGTCAATTATCAGGGCAAATCGATCTGCTATTTGACCGACACCGAACACACACCCGGCCAGCCGGACCAAAAAATCCTAGATCTGATCGACGGTGCCGATCTGGTGATTTACGACGGCATGTACTCCGACGATGAGTACAAGAACCGTGTCGGTTGGGGGCATTCGTCGTGGCAAGAGGGCGCGCGCCTGTGCGAGCTCGCGAATGTCAAACAGTATTGCGTTTTTCATCATGACCCCGATCATGGCGACGACTATATGGACGGGATCGCCAAGCAGGTCGACGAGATGCGGCCCGGATCGTTGGTCGCCCGTGAGGGCATGATTCTGCGGCCCGGAAATCCGGAACCAAGCTTCGCCTAATTCGCGCTGCCTCGCGTAGCGCATGGCATAAGGGTCGGCTATGAGTTTGCGCCGATTTTGGTTGGGCCTGTCGACCGTCACAGGACTTGGCGCGCGCGGCTTCTTTATCCCGCATCGATATGCCGGGGCGATTGCAACGTCCCAACCGATCTATGCCGAGATCGCCAAGCTATTGGCCGCGCACGAAACTGCGTTTCAGCAAACCCTTCGACTGATCGACGAAGTTGTCGATGACATCACGTCCTTTAGCGGACCACCGCCCGCACCGCGCTGGACACAGGATTGGTTTCCCCGTGCCGACGGCGCGGCGGCCTATGCGATGGTGCGTCATCACCGCCCGGCACGGTTGATCGAGGTTGGTTCCGGGCATTCAACCCGCTTCATCGCACAGGCCATCGCGGACGGCGGATTGTCTTGCGCGGTCACGGCAATCGATCCCGCGCCGCGTGCGGCAATTGACGCGCTGCCGATCAACGTCATTCGGCAACCGGTTCAGCTGGTCCCGGGTGATCTGTTCGGCCAACTCATCGCCGGCGATGTGCTGTTCATCGACTCGAGCCATATCCTCATGCCCGGCACCGACGTAGATCATTTGTTCAGCCGCGTTTTACCGCGCTTACCCGCCGGCGTTTTCGTCCATATCCACGATGTCTTCTTGCCCGACGACTATCCAGCGGCATGGCGCTGGCGCGGCTATAACGAACAACTCGCGGTGGCGGCGCTGCTCCAAGGTGGGCGCTTCGCGCCGCTTTGGGCCAGCCATTATGTGATTACGCGGATGAAGGATGCGGTCGCCGATAGCGTTCTCGCCGGCCTGCCGTTGCCGAATGGGGCGATCGAGAGCAGCCTTTGGCTGCGGACGGTGTGACGATCTATTTGTAGGGATCGGCGGCGTCGCGCAAACCGTCGCCAAAGAAGTTCAGCGCCAATACGGTGATGATCACAGGAATCACCGGGATCATCAGCCAAGGATGCAGCGCGACGACGTTAATGTTCTGCGCCTCGTTCAACAAGACGCCCCAACTGGTGATCGGTGGCCGCAAGCCTAACCCGAGGAAAGACAGCGCGGTTTCGCCGAGGATCATCGACGGGATCGATAACGTCGCCGACGCGATCAAGTGACTCATAAAACTCGGTAGCAGGTGGCGGCCGATAACCCGTTTGGGGCTCGCACCCAGTAACACCGCCGCCGTCGCGAAGTCTTCTTCACGAAGCGCCAGTAGTTTTGAGCGTACCGCGCGCGCCAAGCCAGTCCAGTCGATCAATCCAAGAATGATCGTAATACCGAAATAGATCAGAATCGGACTCCAGGTGACGGGTAGCGCAGCCGAGAGCGCCATCCACAACGGGAGTTCGGGAAACGATCGAATGATCTCGATCAGGCGTTGGACCAAGCTATCGACCCAACCGCCGTAATAGCCGGCGAGGCCGCCCAGCACGATACCCAGCAAGAAACTGATGGTGATACCGATCAGTCCGACCGTCAGCGATATTCGGGTGCCATAGATGATGCGCGAGAACATGTCGCGCCCCAGGCGGTCGGTCCCCAGCAGGAAGAAGGTGCCGCCTTCGGCCGGGCAGACAAGATGAAAGCTGCCCTCTATTTGACCCCAGAATTTGTACTCGTCGCCGCGACAAAAGAAGCGCAACCGATAGACCTTGTCCGGGTTCGGGGTGTATTCGCGTTGCAGTGTTTCGAGATTGAGTTTTTGGTCGTAGCCATAAACAAACGGTCCGACCAACTTGCCCTCGTGAAACATATGCACGCCCTGGGGCGGCGCAAAAATGCTGCGGCGATCGCGGAAGTTGAGTTCGTAGGGCGCGAGAAATTCGCTAATCAAAATGGAGGCATAGAGCACGAGCAGGACAACGCCCGACACCACAGCCAATTTGTGGCGCAGCAACTTCCACCACATCATCTTCCATTGCGAGGCCATGAAGAAACGCTCTTGCTCGGGCGTCATGGTCTCGACCGAATACGGGTCGAACGGCTCTTGGCTGACGAAATGGTCGAGCGGCTTGTCGCTCGAACGGTCGCTCATCGGCTGCCGCTCGCGCCAAGGCGGATGCGGGGGTCAAGGAATGCAAGCGCGACATCGGACAGAAACATGCCAATCACCGTAAGCAGCGCTAGTCCCATTAGAAACGAGCCAGCCAGGAACTGATCCTGGGATTCGAGGGCTTGGAGCAACATCGGGCCGGTCGTCGGCAGCGACAGAACGACTGATACGATGGCGGCACCCGAGATGACTTGCGGCAACAAGTTGCCGATGTCGGCGATGAAAGGATTGAGCGACATCCGCAACGGGTACTTCATCAAGAGCCGGAACCGACCGAGGCCTTTGGCCCGGCCAGTCGCGACGTATTGTTTCTGTAGTTCGTCCAAAAGATTGGCACGCAATCGCCGGATCATCCCCGCGGTACCGGAGGTGCCGATGACGACAACCGGGACCCAAAGATGCTCTAGAATCGATACGAATTTGCCGAAGGACCAGCCCTGGTCGAGATATTGGTCGTCCATCAGGCCGCCAATTTCGGTGCCGAACCAGACGTTCGCCAAATACAGTAGGACGAGGGCGAGCAGAAAGTTGGGGGTCGCCAACCCGAGGAATCCAAGGAAAGTGAGACTATGGTCGCCCCAACTATATTGGTGGGTTGCCGAGTAGATCCCGATGGGAAACGACACCAACCAGGTGAAAATAATCGTCGTGAAGGAAACGATGACGGTGAGCCAGATGCGATCGCCCACCACAGCGGTTACCGGCAAGTCGAATTCAAACGAGTGGCCCATATCGCCCTGCAACATGCCGGCGAATCCGTCGGGACCGGGCCAAACGCCCAACCAGATGACGTATTGCTCAAGAAACGAGCGATCAAGACCGTATTCCGCGCGCAGAAACTGAATGCGTTCGGTGGCGGCGCTATCGCCTTGCGACTGTAGTTCGGCAAGTTGGTTCGACAAAAAGTCGCCCGGCGGCAACTGGATGATGACGAAGACAAGAAAACTGATCACCACTAGCGTGGGGATCATAATCAGTAAACGTTGAACCAAATAGTTGAACATGGGTGGATGCCGTGCGTCCGATTACCGGGCGAGCCAGAACGTGTCCGGCCGGTAGATGCCGAAATGTGCGCCCGGATCCCAGTTGAACATTCCTTCTTTTGGCACGTTACGCAGGTCGTCATTCACGACGATCGGCTGCATCACGCCAGAGACGATGCCGATCGTGAACACTTGATCAGCATGAATAGCGAGCATTTTGTGCCAAATCATTTCCCGCTCGGTCAGCGACTTGGCGGCGAGCCATTCGTCGTGCAGCACGTCAAGCTGCTGTACTATCGGCATGTCGACCGCTTCACCGCTCTTTCCTTTGGTCTCGTAGAACTGGCCCCACTGCGGCCATTGATATTGATGCTGCGAGGTCACCGCGAGTTCACTCGGTTCAAACCCCGGAGTCGGTACGCCGTTTTCCCAACCGGTCCAGACGGCCATCTGGGTTTGGCCGGCGAAGATCCGATTGCGAAACACTTCGCGCTGCGACGGCTTGCTGAATAACTTGACGCCGATTTCCGTCCAAGACTCGGTGATGAGCTGGAGCACGTCGGTTTCCTCAGTGCTCTCGCCAGCAGTCTCGACGACAATCTCGATCGGCCGTCCGTCCGGCAACAACCGGGTGCCCTCGCCGTTGCGTTCGGTCAGGCCCATCGCATCGAGTTGGTCGTTCGCCTCGTCCGGATCGTAGGTCGCCCATTTGAGCTGATACTCTTCTTTGAACAAGGGGCTGTCGGGCAGAACCGTGTTGTTGCCTTCAACCGCGAGACCGAAATACAGGGCCTCGTTGATTAGGCCGCGATCAACCGATAGCGACAGCGCCCTGCGAAACCGCACGTCGCGAAACAAGTCGCGCCACACCGGGTCGTCGATGTTGAGGTTGGGATAGAGCGCAATGTGCGATCCTTTCGCCTCACGCCACAGGTAGGTCTTGTAGCCGTTGCGTTCCTCACCCTGCTTGAGGAAGGGAAAGTTATTGAAAAAGATCGCGCGGGCTTGCAAATCGACTTCGCCGGAACCGGCTTTTGCCGGGATTAACTGCGCCGATGCTTGGCTCATAAAAATTCGGTCAATATACGGGAGCTGGTGCCCGCCTTCGTCGATGCGGTGGTAGTAGGGATTGCGCACCGCTTCAAAACGATTCGCGGGGGGCCGCGTGATGTTCATCCACGGCTGCAGCGTCGGCAGATCGGGGTTGTCGAATTTGTAAAGATTGTCGACGCGGTTGTGGCGCGAGGCCCAGCTGCGCGCGCCGCCGGCGTTGGTTTCTAATTCCTCGGGGGTCGCGTGATTGATGTGAAATTTCTTGAGAAACTCTGAAGGGCGATAAATAAACAGCGGCGAGGCGCCGGCAAGTTTTGCCAGGAACGACGGATTGGGCTTGGCCCAACTGAAGCGGACCGTCGTTTCATCGATCACTTCGAAGGTCGGCGGTGCGCCGTCAACCAGCATATCGATGGGCGGGCCGGCGGGGGAAAGCTCATCGTTGTTGGCCACGTCTTCCCACCAGTAGCGGAAATCTTCGGTAGTGAAGGCGTCGCCATTGGACCACTTGTGGCCCTTCCGCAGATGCATCGTATAGATGCGGTCGTCCTCGACATCGACGGCGCGTAGCAAGTCGGGTTGAAGCTCCAGCTTATCGTCGTAGCCGACCAGACGGGCGTAGCCGTAGACCACCAGAAGGCGCACATCGCGGGCGCGCCCAACGAGCATTTTAATCTCGCCGCCTTGTCGGCCCTGGCGCAAATCTCCAGCGAATTTGACGACCGAGGGTTCCGCCGGAACGCGCTCATCGACAGCGGGCAGCGTACCGTCGCGCACCGCATCGCGAAACATGGGTGTTTCGATCAGATTGGCGGCGGCGGCAGGGCCCGGCAAGACGCCGGCGGCGAGGACCAATCCACTAAGTGCGCCAAGAATAGGGCGGAAGAAGCCTGAATTTTGGCTCATGCGCGCATGTCCTCCATTGCGAGGTTTTGGCCGACGGCCCTTACAAAGTGGCCGTCGCCGAGATCGACCATATGAGACGGCTCTGAGCCGTTCAAGGCATAGGGTGCGGGCCAAGCTTTGGGGTTAGAAGCTTGGTCTTCGCGCAGTGCGCGAAAATCAAGACGCCGGTCCGGGTTTGGATCCGGTACTGCAGAGAGCAGCGCCTTGGTATAGGGGTGGACCGGGTTGTCGAAAAAATTCTCGCGAGGCGCACTCTCAACCACGTGCCCCGCGCACATGACGACGATGTGGTCGGCGATGTAGTCGATGACGGCGAGGTTGTGCGAGATGAATAGGTAGGTCAGTCCGAGTTCCTGCTGCAGATCCTTAAGCAGATTGAGAACCTGGGCTTGGATCGACACATCCAGCGCGGAGACCGGCTCGTCGCAGATGAGTAGGTCGGGCTGCAGGGCCAGCGCCCGGGCAATCCCGATGCGTTGGCGCTGACCGCCTGAGAAGGAATGCGGATAGCGGCGCAGGTAGGGAACCGGCAGGCCGACGAGCGTCATCAGCTCGCGCACGCGTTCCATGCGTTCCTCGGCATCGCCAACATCATGAATAACAAGGGGCTCGCTGATGATGTCGAATACCGTCATGCGTGGGTTAAGCGAGCTGTAGGGGTCTTGAAAAATGTACTGCACGCGACGGCGGTAATTGAGCAGCTCCGGCCCCCGCAGTTTGAGCACGTCGACCGCGGTACCACGATTGTTGAAAAGTATCTCGCCGTTGTCGGCCATCAGCGCGCGCATGATCATCTTGCTCGTCGTGGTTTTGCCGCAACCCGATTCGCCGACCAAGCCGACGCATGTACCAAGCGGTACATCGAAACTCACGTTGTCGACCGCGATAACCGAACCGGCATCGCCGCCCCCAAACAGAGACTTCTTTCTGATCTGGAATTTCTTGCTGAGGTTACGCACGCTCAGGAGCGGCGCATCGGTGGCGCTGCCTTCGGGCCAGGGGTCGCGCGTCTTGAGCAGACTGCCGGCCTCGGTCTTGATTTCGCGGATGGGAACAAGCCGCTCGTCGTCGCTCATGCCGAAGCGCGGTACGGCCTTGAGCAATGCTTTGAGATACGGGTGCTCTGCTTGGCGAAAGATATGGTCCAGAGTGCCCTGTTCCATGACCTTGCCGTGGTACATCACCACAATTTCGTCGGCCATATTGGCGACCACGCCGAGATCGTGGGTGATCAAGAGGATGGCCATTTGCAGCTGACTTTGAAGATCCTTCATCAACTGGAGGATTTGTCCCTGAATCGTGACGTCGAGCGCCGTCGTTGGCTCGTCGGCGATCAAAATGGCGGGCCGGCAGATTAACGCCATCGCAATCATCGCACGCTGCCGTAGACCGCCCGAGAGCTCGAACGGGTAGGTCTTCACCGACTGGTTGGCGTTCGGAAAGCCCACCATGTTGAGCATTTCGCGCGTCGCGTCGATGCCTTCCGCGCGGGTCGCGGTGTTGTGGAGCAGAAAAGCTTCGCTAATCTGATCGCCGATCGTGTGGAGCGGCGACAGCGACGTCATCGGCTCCTGAAAAATGATCGAGATACGCCCGCCGCGAAGCTTGCGTATTTCCGGTTCCTTGAGTTTGACGACGTCAACAAAGCTCTGTGGCTTATCGGGGTCGAAGAAGATGATCTCGCCGGCCGAAATCCGGCCTGCCTTCGGCAGGATCCCCATGATCGACTGCGAGACGACCGATTTACCGGAACCCGATTCGCCAACCAGCGCGACAGTCTTGCCTTGCGGCACGCGAAACGAGACGCCGCGCACGGCTTCGATGCGACCTTCGGGCGCCATGAAGTCGACGTTGAGGTTACGGACGAGGAGGACGTTTCCCATCTACTTTGACTACCGCCGTTTCATTCTGAGTGAGTCGCTATGCCCATTGCATCGAAATTTGTACGACTGCCAGAGCTGAGGTCAATCTGCCGGTGCCGCGCCACGGTTGCCACATGGCGCGCGATTTCCTCGAAGCCTGCTATCGACGAATCGATCACGACTGATGTGCCGCTGCTGCGCAGCTTCAGGCTCATCCAGCCGCGCTCGTTATCACGACGCGTAGAATAGTATCTAAGCTGTATCTGCTCCAGTTCCTCCCAATCGAACCCGGTGCCCATCAGGCCGCGGGTTCGAATCCCCTTATCGGACAGTTCTATGACCCGCGTATGGCGGATTGCCGTCCTGATCGCAAACGCCGAAAACAACACAGTGAGTACCAAAAAAACATAGAGCCAGAAACGCGATAGATCATCCAAGAATAGCGGCCCGGCAGAGATTATTAGACCAATTGAGGCCCTTATGTCGTCCACCACAAGAGATCGGGTGGTGTAGCAATAGTATTTCACCGAACCGCCGCCATCACGTCGTCAACCGACAACCATCGCGCCTTGGCGGTCGCCCTATTGAAAAGCGTCTCAAGAAAAGTCCAAGCCGCCGGATCGTGCACCGCATGGTGTGTCAGGATACCGGTCGGCGCGTTCGTCCTCCCCTGCTGCCGCAACGTCCGCAAGCGGCCGCACAGCGCGCCAACGACACTCTCGTCGCCGCCGTAACCGCGGGTGCCGCGCCAGTCGATTATGTCGATATCCACGTCGATGACTGTGACGCCCGTCACGGGCAGGTGCGCGGCCTGGGATTTGGCCGATAGCGCCCGAAAGCCGGCCCCAGCTAGCGCCGCGCCGGCCGTTGGCCCCAAACGGTTCCAAGGGGGTACAAAAACCGGCCGGCTAGCGCTCCCAAAGGCGTCGACCAGCCGACTCAGGCTCATGCGGAGCTCGGCCGCGATGATTTCTGCGGCCCGGTGGTCGCCGAATTCCGCCTTTTTCTCCGCCGGTGGCGCGTGGTTTATGTGGGCAAACCCATGGGCGACAACGGCAATGGCCGCCTCGTGCTCGTCCAACCAGGCGGCGAACCCGGGCGCCATGGCCGCCGGAATGACAGCCGCGCAAACTGGGACGTCGTTGGCCGCGCAAAGCTGAAGGAGGGTGCTCAGGGCCGCGGCCGGCGCCACGGCGTCGTCGTCGCGCAACCACAGGGTGGGCGTCACCGGCCAGCGCGCCAGCTCTTCGTCCAGCGCCTGCCATGGATCAGATGCGCTCAAGACCATGGCGCGGACCTAGCCCAGCCGGCGATCAAGGCCGCACTGACTTCTGCCCCGTTTGTGTCGATCATGGCGTTGGCGGGCGGTTCGCGCCGCCAGGCCGCATCGACGGCGTGCGCGAGGGTCTGCGCCGCCAGCGCATTTTCCGCCACAACTTGGATTGGGGTACGCCGCGCCAGTTCGTGCGCGCGCAAGGTTTGTTCGGTTTCGGCGCCGCCGGCATAGGGAACGATTACCGCCCGGGTGCCGGCCTCCAGCACTTCCATTACAGTGTTGTAGCCGCCTTGGCTGATCGACAACGCGGAGTTGGTGACAAGCGCGGTAAAATCCGCCCGGGCCCGTTCAACGATGATGCCGGGACCGGCCAACGCGGCGATACCGTCGAAGGTCGGTTGATCGACGGTGACCCCGACGAGGATACGCCAAGTGTGCGCGGCAAGCGCCGTCAGGGGGCGGGCGGCAATCGCCACCTTTAACAGATCGGCGCCTACTGCCCCTCCCCCCGCAGACACGATCACCTCATCACGGCCTTGGCCGGTGTTGATCGCGCCGCGCCCGGTCCGATCAACGACATACCCGGTGTAATGAAGCTTGTCCTGAATACGGTCGGCCAACGGGAAGGTGCGATCGAACGGAATGAGGCGTTGGTCGCCGTGAATAAGGACATGGTCAAAGTACCGTGCCACGCGCCCCAACATCTCGTCGTTGCGCTCTGGTTTGGCCTGCGCAACGAGAATGTCGCGCACCGAGGAGACGATGACGGGGCGGCGCGAGCTGGTAATTGCGTCTTGTAATACCGGCTCGATTTCGAAACGCATTTGGCGCCGGCCGAAGGGAAAGAGTTCGAACATCAAAACGTGGGCATCGGCGGCGCGGTAAGCGTCGAACAACGCATCTGCACGCCGCTGCTTCCAGTCGACATCAATGGGGCGGTCGTCGGCGTCAACGAGCTCTTTGAAATAGAGATCGGTCGCACGGGTTGACGGCAGTTGAACGAGGTGCGCGTCGCCGAGATTCAATCCCGGGATGTCGTGACCGCCCGATACGATGGTAACGCCTAGGTCCTGGGCCGCCAGCGCGCGCGCGATCGTCGCCGCCCGTTTCAGGTGGCCAATGCCCAACAGGTGCTGGACGTAAAACAAGACGCGGCGCTGGGTCACGGGGCGTCGTTCGTTAGTGCAACATTCATGTGGCGCACCCTAATCGTTCCCGCCGCAATATCGAACAGATGCGCCGAAGCTGGGTGCAGCTTGACGGGCGGTTTGCCGATCATGTTCCAGTCGTAGGCGGCTGCCATGACGACCCGGATCACGCCGCGGTGGGTGACGGCGACAGTATCGTCGTCGCGCATAGCGACTTCTTCAATCCAAGGTCGGACACGGGCTAGTACCTCACGGGGCGATTCGCCGCCGTCGGGGCGAAAGTCGAAGCCGCGCGCTTCGTTATCGCTCATCGCAGCGCCAAGTGTTGTCCGCAGTGCCGCAAGGGAGCGGCCTTCCCAGGCGCCCCATGACATTTCGATTAGGCGCGGCTCAGTCTCGCTCGCGCCGAATAGCAGCGCTGCGGTGTCCTGGGCACGGCTAAGCGGACTGGCGCAGACGCGTAGTCCGGTCAGCTCCGGCGGCACGCGCCATGTCGCGACGTCGGCCCGGCCTTGCGCGCTGAGCGGTTCGTCGGTGTGTCCTTGAATGCGCTTTTGCGCGTTCCACGCGGTTGGCCCATGGCGGATCAGCGCAAGTAACGTCATGCGGGATGGGCCGAACAAAGCGGCGTCAGGAGATCGCGCAGGTGCCGCGCGGCGCCGGCTAACGAGCGGTCCTGAGCGACAAATGCGGCGGCCTGGCGGGACATTGTCGTGCGCAACTGTGGGTCGCCGAGCAACTGCCGGGTCATGATCGCCAGCGCTTTATGATTTCGGGGTGGGCCGAGCAGCGCGGTCACTCCGTCTTGCACGACATCCGGCACGCCGCGTTCGTTGCCAGCGACAACCGGGCACCCGGCGGCTTGCGCCTCGAGGAACGCCATACCGAAGGCTTCGTCGACCGCAGGCCAAAGATAGACGTCGGCGGCTGCATAAAACGGCGGTAGATCCTCCGGAGTGCAGGCACCAACGAAACGAATTTGGTCTTGCCACGGGGCTAGCGCTAATTTGATCTCGTCTGCGGCGGGTCCATCGCCGACAATGAGATAACGAAAATCGGCGTCGCCAATTTCGGCGAGAACTTGCGCGATCACCTTGTAAGATTCGCGTTTTGCGTCCTCGCGCATCATCGCGACCGTCAGTATCCAGAGCCTTTGTGACTCAATGTTGTAGCGCGTCGCAATTTGGGCGCGCAGTTCGGCGCGTCGCTCGGCCGCGCGCGCGTACGGCGTGTGATCGAGGAATGGCGGGAAGAAGACATTGCGTTGTGGGTCGCGGACCAGCGGCGCGATGCAATTCATGTCGAGCCGGGTTGGACTTAGCACCAGATCGGCGGCGGCAATCGCCGCGCCCGCGGCATCGTGACCGAGCACCCAGGGACCGCCGGTGCGTTTGGGTGCGTAGGATGCTTCGGCAATCACATAGGGAATGCGCAGCGCCCGGCACACCGTTGGTCCGATCCAATCCGGCGCCTTGTAATAGACGTGGTAGGTGAACCAAAGATCGGGCGGGTCGTCACGCCATTCAGCGATCAACCGTTCGGCTTCGTGCGCCGCCGCCTCTTGAACAGCGGCGAGGTCGGCGGGATCGCGGCGCCAGGTGCGCAGCGTCGAGGCCACTGTTGGCGTGTAGCCGGCTTGCGTGAGGGCGGCCAGGAACAACCGCGCGATACTGCGATCACCCGATGGCACGGTGTGATCGGGGGGCTTCATTGGCGCGTAGAACGCGACGCGCATGTCACTCGGCGGCGAGTCGGTGGCGCAACCCGAATCGGTCGGCCAGAATTGCTAGACCCGCGTCCAATCCAAACGCGGTGCGCACCCGGCGTTCGCCAGCCGCGCCGTAGGCAGCGCGCAAGGCCGGATCGCCGATGAGTTCGGCCAGTACATCGCTCAAGGCTTGCGCGCGCTCGGGTGGCACCAGGCGACCGGTCTCACGGTCGATGATGAGTTCGGGAATGGCAGCGGTGTCGCTGGCAATGCACGCAAGCCTCTGACTTTGCGCCTCCATCAGAACGTTGGGCAGGCCGTCGCGGTCGCCGCTTTGCGCGACGCGACTGGCGAGGACGAAGAGGTCCGCGTCCCGGTACAATTGCAGGACATCGGCCTGGGCCAGCGCGCCGCGAAAATCGACGCGGTCGGCAATGTGCAAGTCGCGCGCAAGGCCGCGCAGCGACACCGCTAGTACGCCGCCACCGACATGGACAAACCGCCAGTGGAGGCTGGATGGAAGTCGCGCCAGCGCTTGCAGGAGCACGTCGTATCCCTTTTTCTCGACGGCGCGGCCGACCGAGAGAATCATCAGCGGGTGGTAGGGGTCGCTGCCGTCTTTGGCGTCGCGCAGTCCTGGACGTGGCGGAAACCGTTCAAGATTTAGCCCGTGATAAGACAACGCGACGTTGCCGCTTTCGGTCAGGCTGGCCAGATGCGTGCAATGACCGGCCGTGCAGGTGACGACCCAGTCGGCCGCTGCGAGCTTCTCGCGTTTTTCCCAATCGGGGATCGTCCAGATGTCCTTGGCGTGGGCCGAGAAAGAAAATGGCAAACCGCGCATCATCGCGGCATAGCGGGCGACCGATCCCGGCGTATGCATAAAATGCGCATGCAGGCGCGTCATGGTCTGTGGGATTTCGGCGGCAAGAACCAATGCTTGGCCGAAACGCCGAATCCGATTTGGCGTGCGATCGCGCAACAGGTCGCGGAACCAGACGCGCCGCGCATCGCGGTAGCCCGGCAGCCGCCGCGCGGTTTGCCAACCGCGCAAGACGCGCATTGGTTCTTGATAGAGGTATTCCGGGAGATAAAGGATGGGCGCGCGAATCTCGCGGTGCACCGGGTGGGTCGCTGGATCGGTCGGGTGGCGCAAGGAAACGATGCGAATATCGAGGCCGAGTTCCTCGAGTGCGCGGATCTCTTGCGCAATGAATGTCTCGGAAAGTCGGGGATACCCCTTTAGGACGAATGCGACCGGGCCGGTCACCGCAGACACGGGATCACGCCTGGCGGGGGATCTGATCGTCGTTGGCAGCCTGGGCGACGTCGCTGACCCAAGGTTGGATCAGGCGGTTAACGTTCTCGAGGCCTTCGAGGAGGCCCGGCACGACCACGTCGGAAGGAAGTTTTTGCTTGGGCAGGGCGCGGATCGCCGCCGCCATGACTTTTGGTTCGAGCGATCCGGTCGCTTCTAGCATCCGGATCAGGCCCAATTCCTGCGCGCGTGACGCGCGGATGTACTGTTCCATCCGCGGCTCGGTGCGCGGCACCACGATCGCCCGTTTGTCGAGTGAGAGGATCTCGCAAAACGTGTTGTAGCCGCCCATGGCGATGATCCCGGCGGCATTTGCCTCAAGCGATTCCATCTGCGGGTCAAAGGTGATGGCCTCGACGCGGCGTAACTTGGCCGCACGCCGTTTGAAGTCGTCTTGGCGTTCGGGCTGCATGAACGGCCCCAACACGAGAAGCGCCGGATAAGGCAGCAGTGGGTCACTCTCGTAGGCGCGTAGCACCCATTCGATCAACTCTTCGCCGTCGCCGCCGCCGCCTGTGGTCACCAGAAGGTAGGGTTCCTTGGTGACCTCCGGTGCGGGCCGCGGCAACGCCGCCTTGGGGACGCTGCGCCGTAAATATCCGGTGTAGGTCATTTTGTCGGCGACGCTGCGCGGCATCGGCAGATCGGCCAGCGGCTCGCAGATTTGTGGCAGGCCGTAGATCCAGATTTCGTCGTAGAGGCGGCGCAGCGCGGGCATCGCGTTCTTGCGCTGCCACTCGGGGGCCAGCAAGGTCGGCGAATCCATCACGTCGCGCAGGCCCAGCACCAAGCGGGTGCCGCGTTCCTTCAGCCTTTCCAGGGTGTCAGTCACTTCGCCGCGCAGGCCCAGCGGCTCTTTGTCGACGATGAACACGTCGGGATCGAAGATATCCGCGGTGTGGCGGATGATCGACGAGCGCATCGACAGGGTCTTCTCAAGGTCGATGTCGAGATTCAGGGTCGTATATTCGCCGTTGCGCAGCTTGATGACGCCCGGCACGCGGATAAAGTCGACCCGGGCGCGGAAGTCAAAACTGCCGATAATCGGCGAGCCCGACAAAATCAGGACCGACAGGTGCTCGTACTGACGCACCAGCGAATGGGCGATCGCGCGGCAGCGGCGCAAATGCCCCAATCCCATGGTGTCATGGCTGTAGATCAAGACGCGGGCGCTGGCCCCGTCGTCCCTCCGTCTTTGAGTCACTTCTCCCGGCATGGACGGGACTATGGCATAGCCTCTAACGCTGGCCCAAACGCAAATTTTGTCTATGCTGCGGTATCTTAGACGGCGTTAGGACGGTGCGGCGGCGGGGGGCGGCACCGGGCAGGGCAGGCGCGTTCATGGAAAAGAGTATTTTTAAGTACATCCTGCGCTACAGCGCGCGGCAGCAGATCAACTTGACCATTTTGGCCGCGATTTCGTTTCCGTTCGTCTACGCGTTCTACGAGTTGCCCAAGCTCATCATCAACAAGGCGATTCAGGTTAATCCAGAGGATTTCCCGCGCCCTTTTGAGCTTTTTGGGATCGACTTTGGTGCTCTGGGGGTTCCCGAAGTTGGCCAGTTGCCGTGGTTGTTCTCGCTTTGTGCCCTGTTTTTGGTGCTGGTCCTGATCAACCAGGGCTTCAAGTACGTCATCAACGTCTACAAAGGCCTGACCGGCGAGCGCATGCTGCGGCGCCTGCGCTATGACCTGTACGGCCGGGTCCTACGCTTTCCCAAGAGCACATTCCGCAACATGTCGCAGGGCGAGATCATTCCGATGATCACCGCCGAAGTCGAACCACTTGGGGGCTTCATTGGCGATGCCTATTCGCAACCGTCCTTCCAAGGCGGCCAACTACTCGTGATTCTTGGCTTCCTGTTTGCGCAGGACTGGAGGATGGCGACGGCGGCGGTGGCCCTCTACCCATTGCAGCTCTACATCATTCCAAAGCTGCAAAAGCGGGTGAACTTGCTCGGCAAGGAGCGTGTTCGTTTGGTCCGCCAGCTCTCGGATCGAATCGGCGAGACGGTCAACGGCGTTGAAGACATCCATGTTCACGATACGTCGCGCCGCGAGCGCGCCGAATTCGCGCGACGCTTGGGCACGATCTTTACGGTCCGCTACAAAATCTACCGGCAAAAATTTGTCATCAAGTTCATCAACAACTTTATCCAGCAGCTTGGGCCGTTCTTTTTCTATTCGATCGGCGGGTACCTAGCGATCAAAGGCCAGCTAGAGGTCGGCACATTGGTTGCGGCGATTACGGCGCACAAAGATCTGGCCGCTCCTTGGAAGGAATTGCTCAACTATTACCAGCAGCAAGCAGATGCCCGGATCAAGTATGAAGTGGTCGTTTCGCAGTTCGAGCCGGTCGGTCTGCTCGATGCCGAAATGCAAGAACAAGAACCTGAAACCGACGTTGCGCTCGTAGGCGACGCGGCGCTGGTTAATGTCAAACTCTACGACGACCAAGAGACGGCGGTGGTCGACGGCGCAAATCTCAAATTTAGCCTGGCCGAGCGAATCGCCCTGGTCGGACCGCCCGGCAGCGGTCGCGAAGATTTGGCGATGTTGCTGGCCCGCCTGGTTACGCCGTCGGCTGGGTCGATCACCGTCGGCGGCGCCGACCTTGCTAAAGCGCCCGAGGCGATCATCGGGCGACGAATGTCCTATGTGGGCGCAGGCGGTTTCGTCTTTGCGGCGACGGTGGGGGACAACCTCTACTACGGCCTGCGGCACAAGCAGCTGCGGGCCAATATCGACGAAGCGGCGGCGCAGGAACACGATGCGGCAACAAGCGAAGCGCGCGCAGCCGGCAACTCGGTTGACGACATGCGCGCCGAGTGGACCGACTATGCGGGCGCCGGCACCGACGGCCCGGATGCTCTTGCAATCCGGGCGCTCGACGTTCTGGACATGGTCGAGTTGACGAGTGACGTCTATCAATTTGGTCTGCGCGGCTCGATTGATCCGAAATCCGAACCGCAGATCGCGCAGGCCGTGCTGCGCGCGCGCATGCGGTTGCGCGAGAGGTTGGATGCCGACGAGACCGCGGGCCACTTGGTCGAGCGCTTTGATCGCGCGCTGTACAATGCCAACGCGACGGTGGGTGAAAACCTGGTGTTCGGGAATCCGGTCGGCGATGCGTTCAACATGGACCGCCTGGGCGAAAACGCTTACGTCCTTGAAATCCTCGAGAAGGCCGGGCTTACCGAGAAAGCGCTGCAGACTGGCCACCAGATCGCCGCGACGATGGTCGAGTTGTTTGCCGACTTGCCGCCAGATCACGAGTTCTTTCAGCAGTTCAGCTTTATCTCGTCGGAGGACCTGCCGGTATACCAAGCCATTCTGGGTCGCGTCGGCAAGGATCATTTGGATCAGCTCAAGCCTGACGAGCGCGCGCGGATCATATCGTTGACGTTCCTGCTTATTCCGGCGCGTCATCGCCTAGGCATCATGACCGAGGAGTTTCAGGGTCAGATCCTTGAGGCCCGCAAGATGTTCGCTGAGAACATGCCGGAGAATCTCCGCGGCGCTATCGAATTTTACGAATCCGAAAACTACATTGCGGCCAGCAATCTTCAGGACAATATCTTGTTCGGGAAGGTGTCTTATGGCGAAGCCGAAGCCGCGTCGCGTGTGGGTCAGTTGCTATCGGATGTTATCGCAGAAACCGATCTCCGCGAGACCGTGGTGCGCGTCGGGCTCAATTTCCACGTCGGCATCGGTGGCACGCGGTTGACCCCGGCCCAGCGTCAAAAGCTGATTCTGGCCCGCTCATTGATAAAGCGGCCAGACCTGATGATTGTGGCTGATGGACTGTCTTCGGTCGATCCGGCAACCCTGGCGCGCATCGTCGAACGCGTGGTCGAGGAATTCCGCGGCCGAAGCTTGGTTTGGCTGGTGCAACTCGCTGAACTCGCGGCACGGTTCGATCGTGTTGTCGTCATGAGAAGCGGTAAGATAGTGAAGTCCGGTACTTTCGAAGAACTCAACGGATCAGGCGACGGTCTGGCTAATCTGATTGAAGACAAGGCCTAGGGGGAGAACCGCGTGAGCCTCAATGAAGAAGTCGAACTGCTGCGAAACGTGCCGCTGTTCGCGAATCTCGAACCGTCCAAGCTGAAACTTCTGGCCTTTACCAGCGAGCGCCTGACCTTCCGCAAGGATCAGGACTTGTGCACCGAAGGCGATATGGGCGATGCGGCATTCATCATCATCGAAGGCGAGTGCGACGTACTGATCTCCACGGCGGGCGGGGCGATGACCTCGGTCGCAAAAGCGAAGAAGCATGACTTCGTTGGGGAAATCGCGATCCTGTGCGATGTGCCGCGGACCGCGACTGTGCGCGCACTGCGCGACGTAACGGTGCTGCGCATTTCGAAAGAACTCTTCTTCCGGCTGGTGCGCGAGTTTCCCGAAATGGCGGTCCAGATTATGCGCGAACTGGCGGCGCGGGTGGAACGGACCAACTCGCAATTGGCCCGCGCATTGGGTCGCGCCTCGAACTAGCGCGCCGCTTAAACCTCAAGGTCGATCAGCACCGGCACGTGGTCGGACGGGTTTTTCCAACCGCGCACGCGGTCGGCGATCTCCATTGTCGTCAAGTTGCGTCTCAGGGCGTCGTTGATCCAGATGTGATCGAGGCGGCGGCCTTTGTTGGCGCGGCGCCAGTCAGCTGCGCGGTAGCTCCACCATGTGTAAAGCGTTTGGTCCGGCGGCACGATCTGCCGCATTGCGTCAGTCCAGCTGTGCGCTGCAAAGGCGCGATCATAGTGTTCGACCTCAACCGGGGTGTGCGACACGATTCGCAACAGTTGTTTATGCGACCAGACGTCGGTCTCGAGCGGGGCAACGTTAAGGTCGCCGACCAGGACGCGCGGCTTCTTGTCGAGGGCAGCGCCCCAAGTTTCAAGCTCGCGGTAAAACCGCAATTTTTCGTCGAATTTCGGATTCGCCGCGGGGTCGGGCACGTCGCCGCCGGCCGGAATGTAGAAGTTGTGAACCTCAACGCCGGACGGCAACGTCGCAAAAACATGACGGGCGTCGGCGCTGCCGCACCATTGGCGCGTCCCGACCGCGGTAAGCGGCAGGCGCGAGACGATGGCGACGCCGTGATAGCCCTTTTGACCATGGATCGCGAAGTGGCTGTAGCCGAGATCCTCAAACCCGGCGCGGGGGAATTTCTCGTTCACCACCTTGGTTTCCTGGAAGCAGATAACATCCGGTTTCCAGGTTCGTGCGAAGCGCCGCGCCAGCGTCAGCCGGTGGCGGATCGAATTGATGTTCCAGGTGGCAATGCGCAACGCCATCGGGCGCCGCTCAGAAGATCGAGAAGGTGGTGCCGACAACGCCAAATGGCAGTCGCCCGTTCTCGAACAGGCGAAACTTGAGCGCAAACGCGTGGTCGCCTTCGGCCCCGGCGGCAAGCACCAACGAAGCCTGATAGGCGCCCGCCACGGCCCAACCGGCTGCGGCATTGAGGAACGAATCTTCGTCGGATTCGGGCTGGAACCCGGCGTCGATCGCGGCGCTGCTGATTGCCTCGACCGCCGCCCCGGCGCATTGCCCCGAAACATGATTGAGCGCGTTGAGGAGTTCGGCTTCGTCAACATGTTCAAGCGCTTGGGTGATGAGGCCGGCTTTGAGCTGTTCCTCGGTCTCCCACCAGTCGCTGTTCCAGTTGGGGTTCTCGGCGACCTCGACGGCCTCATCCCACGTCGAGACCAGCGCCACCGCCGCATCGGGAAATCCTGCCGAGCCTAGGTAGGCAGTAGCGGTTGCGATGTCTTCGGCGCTCAGCGGTTCGCCGACGCGGCTGAACCAAGGGACGTCAACAACGGTGCGGACAAACCGCGCCATGATGGTTAAGCGCTGAATTTGCTGATCGAGGACTTCGTCGTAAAACTCTTCTTCTTCGGTGACGTCGCTGTCCTCACCCTGAGTCATCGAGCCACCCCGCGGCGTTGTTCCGTCCGTGCGCGTGCGGCGTCGCCAAACGCCTCAAAGAGCGCGCGGTAGAACGGATCCTCCTCGGCCCTGAATTCAGGATGCCACTGAACACCGACCGCGAAAGCGCGCGCCGCGTTGACGCTTAGCGCCTCGATCGTGGTGTCGGGCGCGGTCGCTTCGACGGTGGTACCCGGCGCCGGGCGGTCGATCCCTTGACCATGCAGTGAATTGACCCCGGCGGTGTCGCTGCCTGCCAAGGATTGCAGCAATCCATCGGGCCGCAGGCTGATGTCATGGCAATGGCCCATTTGGGCTTCCATCGGTTTGGTGCGGTCCCGGCGATGGTCGATTCGGCCCGGAATTTCGTGCAGGAACTGGTGCAGCGTGCCCCCCAGCGCGACATTGAACTCCTGAAAACCGCGGCATATTGCAAAGACCGGGACCCCGGCATCGAGGGCGGCGCGAATCAGCGGCAGAGACGATGAATCGCGGTGCGGGTCGTGCAGATCGCCGTCACGCGCCGGCGGGCCTTCATAGTGATGCGGCTCGATATTGGATGCGCCACCGGTGAGCAGGAGGCCATCGAGGTGGCCGACAATATCGGCAACGTCGAGATCGCCGCCCAGCGCGGGGATCACCATCGGATGGCATTGTGCGACGCGGGCCACGGCGGCCGCGTTCGAGTGTCCGACGATGTGCATCGGGAAGTGACGCATGGTCATCACGCTGGCCGGAATGCCTACCACGGGTCTACTTGCGGTCATTGCGAAGGTCCTACTTGAGGTTCCGGCGATCAGCATCAAGACATGCCCGCTGGAACCCCTGATAGAAAGGTATTCCGGGCCCGCTTTCAACCCGGCGTGGCGTCTAGTTGCGGTCTGGGTCGGTATTGCGAAATGGATTGGGGTCGACAAAGCGGAAAAGCGCGTTGTCCAGCGCCAAGTTCGTTCGGATTTCCGACAGGGCGACTGTAGTTTTTTTCCCCTGGGCATCAACCACACGCCATTGCCGCAACGTCAGCGGGGCGTCACTGAAGACCAGTGTGACTTCGCCTTCTCCAGGGTTGTCGGGATCGACAATCGCGACGCTAATCACGCCGGGATCGCGCTGGATACCCGTGACTTCGATATCCTTATGTGTGAACGAAAATTGATCGGCCACCAGAAAAGCCAGCGGCGTTGCCGAAAGCGGCAGATAGGTGACTTGATCAAGTTCGGCGTCGAAGAAAACCAGCGTACGACCGGTCGCGACGATCAAGATCGGCGAAGGCGGCGTGTATTCGAACCGCAACTGACCGGGCCTGCGCAAATAAAGATCGCCAGCGACCACCCCGCCAGCTTCGTCGAATTGCACGAAACGCGCGTGCATCGAACGAATGTCGTTCAGATACGTTTCGATCTTGTCCAGCGCTTCGCGCTGCGCCGGCGTGGGCACGACCTCGGCGGCCGTAACACCCGCCGAGAGGCACAATATTAGGAGCGCCGGGGCGAGCCAGCGGAAGGGGCGTTTGGCCATGCCCTATTGTTCTTCGCGCGGGATGACCCGTGCAAGGACTTCGCGTTTCCCGACGTGATTGGCCTGACCGACGACGCCCTCTGCCTCCATGCGTTCGATGATCCGCGCCGCCCGGTTGTAGCCGATCTGGAGATGTCGCTGGACGAAGCTGGTCGAGGCTTTGCCTTCGCGGCAAATTAGGTCGACGGCGCGATCGTACATTTCGTCTTCTTTGGCGTTGCCGCCGCCGAGGCCTGGCGTTGGCGCGGCGTCCGGTTCTTCTGTGATCGATTCGATATACGACGGCGTGGCTTGTCCGCGCAGATGATTGACTACTTTTTCCACTTCGCCGTCGGTGACAAACGGCCCGTGAACCCGGCTGATCTTGCCGCCGGCCAGCATGTATAACATGTCGCCCGAACCCAGCAGGGTTTCCGCGCCGGGCTCGCCTAGAATTGTCCGGCTGTCGATCTTCGAGGTGACTTGGAAACTGATGCGGGTCGGAAAGTTGGCCTTGATGGTGCCGGTGATGACGTCAACCGATGGGCGTTGTGTGGCCATGATCAAATGAATGCCCGCGGCACGCGCCATTTGCGCCAGACGTTGAACCGAGGCCTCGATGTCTTTGCCGGCGATCAGCATCAGGTCCGCCATCTCATCGACAATGACCACGATAAACGGCATCGGTTCCAGGTCGAGCGGCTGTTCTTCGAACATCGGCTCGCCGGTATCGGGGTCAAAACCGGTCTGTACGGTTCGGTTAAGGTTCTCGCCCTTCTTTTTGGCGTCCGCGAGGCGCTGGTTGTAACCGGCAATATTGCGCACGCCGAGGTGCGACATGATGCGGTAGCGCTGTTCCATTTCGCGTACCGCCCATTTAAGCGCGACCACCGCCTTGCCCGGTTCTGTGACAACGGGTGCAAGCAAATGCGGGATGTCGTCGTAGACCGACAGCTCGAGCATTTTGGGGTCGATCATGATCATCCGGCATTGCTCGGGCTTAAGCCGGTAGAGCAATGACAGGATCATGGAATTGATCGCCACCGACTTGCCCGACCCGGTGGTCCCGGCGACCAGCAGGTGGGGCATACGCGCGAGGTCGGCGAATACCGGGTCGCCGCTAATGTCTTTGCCCAGCGCGAGCGTGAGTGACGGGGCCTTGTCGTCGTATTCGTCGCTGGCTAGGAGCTCGCGCAAATAGACCGTTTCCCGCCGCGCATTGGGTAGTTCGATCCCGATGGCGTTGTGGCCTGGAATGGTTGCGACACGTGCCGATATCGCACTCATCGAGCGTGCAATGTCGTCGGCGAGGCCGATGACCCGCGATGCCTTGGTGCCGCGCGCGGGCTCTAGTTCGTACAGCGTGACGACCGGGCCGGGATGAACCTTTGTGATCTCGCCCCGGACGCCGAAGTCTTCCAGTACACCCTCGAGCATCCGGGCGTTTTGCTCGAGCGCGTCTTCGCTGACCGCGGTGCGGACCACTTTCGATTCGGTCAACAAACTGAGCGGCGGGAGGGTTACTTCGTTCGCGCCTCCAAGGTCGAGCGTCGCTTGCGCCTCTGCGGTGGCGCGCCGGCTCTTGCGCAGACGCGGCACCGACTTGGCGACACGCGCCGACGGGGTGTCGATGTCGGGGTCGGGGCGCTCCGGTGTCCGCAGTAGGGTTTTGACCGCGGCGTCTTCCTCGGGCCGAGCCTGGGTCTCATCTTCGGTTTGCTGGAGTAGTGCGGGTTCGGCCCGGCCGCCGTGCAGAACCGGTTCCCGGCGCTCTTGGCGTGGCCGGAATGGTCGGGCGGCACGCGCGGCTTTCACGCGGTTGATCCCCCATAGACCGATCCGAACAAACAACATGCCGAACCACGTCAGTCGGCCCAGCATTGCGCGCCACTCGCGCGGCGACAGCCCGAGGGCGAATAGCGCGAACGGCAGCGCAACGACGGCCAGGATCAGCGTGGCGAGCCAATCGCCGGACCCGACGCCGATCATCGCGACCGCGTCCATCAGCCAGCCCTGAACGAGCAGCCCGACAACGCCACCGACACCGGCTGCGACACCCCATTGCATGATCGGGGTCAGTCCGCTGGCGGCACCGGCGGCGAGGACCGCCCCGACCGGCAGTACAGCGATGTGCATCCAGCCAAATGGGAGTCCTCTGTGGCTGGTCAAGCGCCATGCCCAGGCGGCCAACGTCAGCACGACAAGCACCGACGCGGCCCCAACGAACTGCAGGCTTAGATCGGCGAGGTGTGCCCCGATGGGCCCCAGGATGTTGCGCGTCGCGGCGGACGAGACATTGTTAAAGCTGGGATCTTGAGGCGAGAACGTGACCAACGCCGCGGCGAACAGCCCGGCCGCACCAAACAGGGTCAATCCGCCCAATTCAATCAGGCGGCGGCGGAAAAACGCCGTCGCGCCGGCGGGCAAGAAGGTCGTGCTTGAGGAGATTGTCATGATGGCAACACACTGCTTAATCGGGTTAGGGCCTCTTCGGTCGTCGCGTCGTCGTGTACCAGCGCAAGTCGGATATAGGGCGCGCCGGGGTTCGATTCACCGGCGACGTCACGGGCGACATACCCGCCGGGCAGGACTTTGAGTCCCGCCTCGCGCCACAAGGTCGATGTGGCCGATTCGCCGTCGCCGACCTCCAGCCACAAAAAGAACCCGCCGGCGGGGCGGTAGAAACCAAACCGGTTGCCGATGATGCGTTCGGCGGTGTCGAATTTGCGCGCGTAGCGTGCGCGGTTTTCGACGACGTGCGTTTCATCGCGCCACAGTGCGGCTGCCGCGGCCATGACCGGAATCGACGGCAGGGCGCCGCCGTAGCTGCGCAAGGTGCGCAGGCGCGCGATCAAGTCGGGATCGCCGGCGACGAAGCCGGATCGCAAACCCGGCACGCTCGAGCGTTTTGACAGCGAGTTGAAAACGAAAACGTTGGCCAAGCTGCCGGTTGCGGCGGCGGCTTCGAGAATCCCGGGCGGCGGGTCGACCGCGAATATTTCCGAATAGCATTCGTCCGACAGCACTACGAAATCATGGCGGCGCGCCAAGTCGATCAACCGATCGAGGTAGGCGCGGTCAGCCACGGTGCCTTGTGGATTGGCGGGCGAGCAAATGTAAAAAGCGGCGGTGCGGTTAAGCAGCGCAATGTCGAGCTTGTCGAGGTCTGGCATGAAGCCGTTGTCACGCGTCGCGGCGAGGTAGACCGGTTCCGCGCCAACCGCGACGGCTGCACCGGCATAGGCGTGATAGAACGGATTGGGAATGAGGACGGCGGGTTGTTGGCCCGCTTTGCGCCGCGGCACGATGATCTGAGGGGCAAAATATAGTCCCTCACGGGTGCCTGATAGGGGCACGATATGGTGCGTCCAGGTGATGAAGTCCACTGGCAGGGCGTAGCGGGCGGTCAACCAATCGGCAACGGCACGGAGAAATTCCTCGCTACCGCGCAGCGGCGGATAGGCGCCGTAATCGCCGCGGTGGTCGTCCAGAACCTCACCGACCCAATTGGGATAGGGATGCTGCGGCTCGCCGAGCGACATGACGATCGGCGGCTGGCCCGGTTTGATCCCGTCGATAAGCCGGTTGAGGCGCTCGAAGGGGCTCTCACCGAGATCATCGAAGCGCGGGTTTATCATCGTACCTCTATCTTAAGAATCGTTCGTAACATATACAAATAAAAAGATAAATTGCTGGCTAAACGCGCGCGGACGGGGTGCGGCGCCGGCCATTTCGCGGGCCCTGGCCACAGGGTAGGATCGCGCCATGACCAATTCTTTAAACACTGCGCGGCACTGCGACGTTTTAGTCGTTGGCGGTGGCATGGTCGGTTCCGCGCTGGCGCCGATCTTGGCCGCGGCCGGTCTCGACGTGGTTCTGGTCGACCGCGAGGACCCTGCCGTTCTAACCAGCGCGCCATTCGACGGTCGCGCATCGGCGATCGCCTTTGCCTCGCAGCGTCTCATGACGACGACGGGTTTGTGGGACGGCATGGCGGCGCACGCCGAACCAATCCTAGAAATCCGGGTTTCCGAGGGTGGGTCGCCGTTCTTTCTGCACTTCGATCACGCCGACCTCGGCACGGCCCCGCTCGGCCACATGCTCGAAAACCGACATATCCGCCAGGCATTGTTCGCCGCGACCCAGCGGACGCCCGGCGTCGAGATCAAGGCCAACGTCGCGGTCACAATCGTCGATGGCGGCGGCGCGCGGGCGCTGGCGACCCTGTCCGATGGTCAGACCATTTCGGCCGCGCTGGTCGTGGCGGCGGACGGCGTGCGCTCAGCGTTACGCGAGTCAGCGGGCATTCGCACGACGCGGTGGAACTACGGTCAGACCGCGATCATCGCCACGGTCGACCATGAGCGCCCCCACCGCGGTATTGCCCATGAACATTTTTTGCCGGCCGGTCCCTTTGCCATCCTGCCGTTGCAGGGCAATCGGTCCTCGTTGGTGTGGACCGAACCGACCGCCGATGCGGCGCGCATCATGCGCCTCGAGGCCGGTGCCTTTGACCGTGAGCTGCAGCGACGGTACGGCGATTTCATGGGCCGGGTAGGCGCGGTCGGGCGGCGCTGGGCCTATCCGTTGAGCGTGTCGATGGCGCACCGCTACGTCGCGCCGCGATTGGCCCTGGTTGGCGACTCAGCGCACGGCTTGCACCCGCTCGCGGGCCAAAACCTCAACCTCGGTTACCGTGACGTGGCGGCCTTGGCCGAGGTGATCATCGATGCCGCGCGGTTGGGGCTAGACATCGGTCAGGCGGACGTGTTGCGGCGCTACGAATCGTGGCGGCGGTTCGACAATCTGACGCTACTGGCGGTGACCGACGGGTTGAACCGGTTGTTTTCCAACAACGTCACGCCGGTCAAATTGGTGCGTGGGTTGGGCCTCGCGGCAGTCGACCGGTTGCCCGGCATCAAGAAGTTTTTCATGGCGCATGCCCGCGGCACCGTCGGCGGCAAACCCAGGCTCCTCGAGGGGCGGGCGCTTTAGCCCAACTCGCGCGACAGGTTTTTCTCGGCCATTTGGTCGAGGTAGCGTTCCCAGCGGTCGTCATACTCGTGGCCTAATTGGTAGAGGTAGGACCACGTGTAGATCCCAGTGTCATGACCGTCATTGAATGTCAGGCGGACCGCGTAGTGACCGACGGACTCGACATTGTCGATACCGACATAGCGTTTGCCGGGCACCAGCTTTTTTTGATCCGGGGCATGGCCTTGCACTTCGGCAGAGGGACTTTCGACACGGAGATATTCGGCGTCAAAGGTAAATGCCTCGCCGTTGGCGAAAGAGACCGTGAGGGTCTTGTCGGCCTTACGCAGCTTGATTTCGCTCGGCCGCGGCGGCTTATTTTCCGTTGTCATCGTCCAGGCGCCGCGCTTCGTCGACCAACATAATCGGAATGCCGTCGCGGATTGGGTAGGCCAATCGCGCGGCGTCGCTGATCAGTTCTTGCTGTTCCCGGTCATAACGCAAGGGTTGTTTGGTCATTGGGCATACCAGGATTTCGAGCAACCTGGGATCGACCTCGGGGGTGCCGGTCATCGCCGTCTCCTATTGCAGCTTACGGTCTTCGTCATCGCCGGTATCGGCGACCGACATTTGTACCAGGGCACTGATGAGCCGAGCGCGATCAGCCGGGGTCTGCGCCTCAAGGATGGCTTGTTTCTCGCTCGGTTCGAACGGGCAGGTCATGGCGAGCGAGCGAATAAGCGGCGCGTCGTCGACTTTGTCGAGGGCGGACCAATCAATGTTCACGTCGAACTGGCTCAAGAAGGATTTGAGCGATGGCATGAAGGTCGCGCGGTCGATTAAGCCGGTCACGTCGTCGCGGTCTTCTGCCATGTCATCGGCAAAGCGGGCGTAGTCCACCTCGACGCGGCGATAGAGCGTTTCGCTCGTCAGTTCGCGGGCGATGTCGAACCGGCACACCCCGGTGAGGGTGATGTAGTAGCGGCTGTCTTCGGATTCTCGGAACGCGACAACGCGACCCAGGCAGCCGGTGCGGTAAAGCGTCGGCGCCCACTCGCTGTGGTTGGGGTCGCGGGGCTGCATGATGCCGATCATGCGGTCGGCGGCGACGGCGTCGCGCGCCAAGTCGCGGTAGCGTTCTTCGAACAAGTGCAGCGGCAACTGACCGCCGGGCAGCAGCAAAATCCCAGGAAGAACGAAAACGGGTATGGACGGCGGTAGTTTGTCGAAGGCCGGTGTCCCGACGAAATGGGTCATGAAAACAGGAGCGCCGATAGCCGTCGTCGGCCGCTCTTGGTTGCGTCGTGCACTGGCCCCAGCGCTTCAAAAATTTTCAGAAGCTGGTCTTTCGCGGCGCCGTCGTTCCACTGGGCACCCTTCTTCATGATCTCCAGCAGCTGGTCGATGGCGCCCTCGCTATCGCCGTTGCCGATCAGCGCAGTGGCGAGATCGAAGCGCGCTTGGTGGTCTCCCGGGTTGGCCTCGACTTGGGCGCGCAATTCGGTTGGGTCCCCGGCCACGCTGGCTTGATCGGCCAAGGCGAGTGCCGAGCGCGCCGCGGCGATCGCGGCATGGTCCTCGTGCTCTTTGGGCACCAGGGCCAAGGTTTGGCGGGCGTGGTCGAGATCTTTGGCGAGGACATAGCAGCGCACCAGGCCGCCGATCGCGACCGGGTTGCCCGGTTCGGCCTGGAGTATCTGGCCATAAATATTGGCGGCTGCCGCGGTCTCGCCGTCGTCGAGCGCCGTTTGGGCAGCCTCGAGCGCCTCGTCCACGGGCGACGGACCAATGCCGCCGGCAAGCCGTTCGACAAACGCCTTGATCTGGCTTTCGGGTTGGGCGCCCACAAAGGCGTCGACCGGTTGGCCTTTATCGAACGCGAACACCGCCGGAATCGATTGAATACGCAGTTGCTGGGCGATCTCGGGGCTGTCGTCGATGTTGATCTTGACCAGTTTGACTTTGCCTTGGGCGGATTTGACGACCTTTTCGATCATCGGTCCGAGTTGTTTGCAGGGCCCGCACCACGGCGCCCAGAAGTCGACAATGACCGGCACCTCTTGTGACGCGTCGATCACGTCAGCCATGAAATTCTGGCTGTTGCTGTCCTTGATGAGGTCCGGGGCCGGGGGGCCGCCGCCGATCAGTGTTTCAACCATGCTTCGTCCGGGTTTTGGGTGTTCCAAGCGGGGCGGACGGGCCACCCCGCGTTGGCCTCAACATAATCACTGACCTGGGCAATTGCCACCGGACGCTTAGATCAGGTCGGCGAAATCGAGAATCAGCGGATCGTGGCCGCAGGAGCGGATAAAGCGCACCAGATCGGCCGCCCCGATGGCCGTTGTCGCGGCGTTGGTCAGCGGGTGATAGTTGAGCAAGTCGTGCTCCAGCATTTCCTTGTCGAGCACGACCCGCACGCGCTGCGTGGTGTCGTTGATCAGCGCGAAAGGCGTGACCGAGCCCGGGACGACGCCCAGGACCTCAACCAGCAGGTCGGGATTGCCGAACGACAGCCGCGCCGAGCCGATATTCTTGGGCAAGACCTTGAGATCGACCCGGCGGTCCTCCAGGACGACCAACAGCCACAATTGGTCCTTCTTGTCCTTGAGAAAGAGCGATTTGCAGTGGCCGCCCGGCATCTGGCCGTGCACCAGGCGGCTTTCCTCGACGGTAAAGACGGGCGGATGGCGGTGGGTCGTATTTTCGATCCCAAGGTGTTGCATCCGGGCGAACAGGTCGCTCTCGCTGGCGTGGGGCATGGCCTATAACGATACCCGCACCGTCCGACCGTGCAAGTCCTGCGCGCTGCGCCGCTTCTTGCCAAACCCGTGGGGCCGCGCTATTTGTCCACTCCTCACGCGGGCGTAGCTCAGGGGTAGAGCGCAACCTTGCCAAGGTTGAAGTCGTGAGTTCGAATCTCATCGCCCGCTCCAATTCTTCGACATGCGAAAGCCCGCGGAACACCGCGGGCTTTCGTGATTCTAGGGATCGATTTATGACGGAACGAGGCGTGAACGAAAGCGGCCGAAAACCTCCGCGGTTACACGGCGGTTACAAGTCGGGGCCGAAGCGTCCCTCTCACCCGAGTCAGATTGATGTCGCGCAAGAGGGGCTAACGGTCTCGAAAACTGTTGTGCCCCTTGCGGGTATTGAGGTTCTCGCGGGATATGAGAGTGGCTTCCTGCAATGGGACGCTCATCCCTGACGCGAACAAATTTGCGACCCTTACCCTCCGAAGGCAGAGGTCACACGTTCGAATCGTGTCGGGTGCGCCACCTTTTCAAAGACTTAGGGCGTTCGCTGCCGGGATCCCTCGAGCCTAGCAAGCACATAGCTAGCAAAGGTCGCGGGCACACCTGACCTGCGCCCCGAAAACTGGTCCAGGATGATTGAGAGAGTCCGGCTAATCTGACCTTGCAAGGAGG
>JAQBYN010000007.1 GCA_027622715.1 Pseudomonadota bacterium
CTCGCGTGGCGGACCCCCTCCCGCGTCGCTTCGCGACGCGACCTCCCCCTCGGCGAGGGGGAGGGGAGAGGGAGACGGTTCACTGTGGGAACGGCGCGAGTCATGTCAGGAAACACGCCTAGTTACGCAGCGGTTTGCCGGTCGCGAGCATGTGCTCGATCCGGTCGAGGGTTGGCGGCATACGGAATAGCCGCGCCATCGCCTGGCGCTCCAGGGCAAGCAGGTCTTTTTCCGTCACGACGTCGGTGACATCGGTATCGCCGCCCGACAGCACTATTGCCAATTCGCGCGACACGGTGACGTCATGCGGTGTGGCCTTGCCTGACTTGGCGAGATCGGACACCGCCATGCCCAGCGCAACCTGCGCGGTTGGGCCGGGCAGGTTGAGTTCGATGTCTTTTTCCGGTGGCGCGTAATCCTTGGCCAGTTCCAGCGCTTTGGTTTTAGCGTCGGCCAACACGCGGCGGCGGTTCATGGTGACGCCGTCGACGTCGCGCAGGAACAACAGATCGCGCGCCTCGGCGGCCGATTTCGATACTTTGGCGAGCGCGATGGTCTGGAAGGCTTCGCCGACCGGGGGCATCGGTCCGCCCGGACGTTTTTTCTTCGCGAAATTGCGCAGCACCATTTCTTTGGAGCCGCCCCAGCCCGGGATCAAGCCGACGCCGACCTCGACCAACCCCATATACAGTTCGGCGTGCGCTTGGATTGCATCCGAGTGGAGACAGATTTCGCAACCGCCGCCGAGCGCCATGCCGGCCGGCGCCGCAACCACGGGGAACGGCGCGTATTTGAGCGCCATGTAGGCGTCTTGGCCTTCTTTGATGCTCATTTCCAGCACCGGCCACATAGCTGTATTGGCGGCAAACAGGCCGAGGCCGACGTTGGCGCCGACAGAGAAGTTGTCGGCGTCGGTGTTGATGACCAGCGCCTTAAACCCTTTCTTGTCGATCTTGGCGGCCTTCTTGACCATGTCGATGGTGCCAGAATCGATCGAATTCATTTTGCTGTGGAACTCAAGGCAGGCGACGCCGTCGCCGAGATCCCACAAGCTGGCCGAGCCGTTGCCGTCAACGCGTTCCTTGCCGCGTTTGACGTCGGCCAGCATCCAGGCGCCTTCAGGAATCTCGACGTCGTGGTAGTCGCCGTCGAGCCCCATGAATTGGCGCTTGGTCCCTTCTTCGCGGTAGAGCGGACGACCGTTGGCGGTCTTGAGCAACGCGGGAACGGCCATGCCTTCTTTTTCAAGCCGCGCGACGAAGTAGCCGGTGCCGAGCTGGTCGATCTGTTCGAACGGGCCGTATTTCCACGCGTAGCCCGCCTTCATTGCGTTATCGACCGCGACGATGTCGTCGGCGATTTCCGGAATCAGATCGGCTGCGTATTTGAGGACGTTCGAGAGCACCGCCCAGGCATAGGCACCGCCGCGGTCGTCAAATTCGACCAAGGCCTGCAAGCCCTTGCGGCCGGCGTCGATGCTGCCGAGGCGCGGTTTGACGCTGGTGCGATATTCGCCGGTCTTAAAGTCGATGCCCTCCTTGGTCTTTTGCGCGCCGTCTCGCACCATGCGGTAGAACCCGCCCTTGCCTTTGCGCCCGGTGTACCCATCGGCAATCATCTTGTCGGTGATCGCGTTGAGCGGATGGGCTTGATCGAATTGCGCGTGAAAGGCATCGCTTTGCGGCAACAGTGACGCCATGGATCCCAGCACATGATCTTTCAGATCGATGCCGGTGAGATCCATCAGACCGAAAATGCCGGTCTTCGGAATGCCCATCGGGCGACCGACGATCGCGTCGGCCTCTTCCACGGTGAGACCAAGGTCGTAGGCCTGCTGGGTCGCCACCATGCTCCAGAAAATGCCGAGCCGGTTGGCGATGAAGCCGGGCGTGTCGTTGCAATCGATGACTTCTTTACCCAAGCGCACGTCGCCGAATGCGCGCAAGGTGTCGATCACCGCGGCCTTCGTCTTCGGACCCGCCACGATTTCGAGCAACCGCATATAGCGCGGCGGATTGAAAAAGTGGGTGACCGCAAAATCGGCGGCGAAACTGTCGGGCAAAGTTTCCAACAGATTGGCGAGCGGAATGGTCGAGGTGTTCGAGGTGACGATCGCGCCTTTCTTGCGGTTGGCATCGACCTTCTTGTAGACGTCGTGCTTGACCGCCACGTTCTCGAGCACGGCTTCGCAGATCCAGTCGCAATCGGCCAGCAGGCCGAGGTCGTCTTCGAGATTCCCCGGCGTGATCAGCTTGGCGTTACGCCGGTGCATCAGCGGCGCCGGGTTGGTCTTGAGCATTTTCTCGATCGCCCCTTTGGCGATCACACTGCGATCGTTGGCGCCGTCGGGCACGATGTCGAGGAGCACCACCGGCACACCGGCATTTGCTACTTGGGCGGCGATCCCGGCCCCCATGACACCCGCGCCAAGCACCGCCACTTTTTTTATGTCGCTCATATTTCCATCCTGCCGCTGCGCGGCGATCCGATCGGTGATCGGAACTAGGCTGCTTCGAGAACGGTGGCGATGCCCTGCCCGCCGCCAATGCACTGCGTGGCGAGCGCGAGGGTCTTGCCCTCTCGCTTCAACAAGCTCGCGGCTTTGCCGGTAATCCGCGCGCCGGTTGCCCCTAACGGGTGACCGAGCGCGATTGCGCCACCGTCAAGGTTGACCTTTTCGACATCCATTTTGGCCTCATCGATCACCGCCAACGCTTGCGATGCAAAAGCCTCGTTGAGTTCGACAATGTCGATGTCCTTGATCGTCACGCCGGCGCGCGCGAGCGCCTTCTTGGCCGCGCCCACCGGGCCCATCCCCATTGTTTCCGGCGCGCACCCGTAGACCGCAATGCTGCGGATGCGGGCGATCATGTCGAGCCCGTTGGCTTTGGCATAATCTTCGCTGCACACCAGCACGGCGGAGGCGCCGTCGGTCAGCGGTGACGACGTGCCTGCTGTCACCGTGCCCTTTTCGTCGAACGCCGGTTTGAGACCGGCCAGCACTTCGGCGGTGGTTTCGGGACGGATCGCGCCGTCCTGCTCGACCCGCAGGTTGCCCTGTTCGATCGGGATAATTTCATCTGTGAATTTGCCCGATTCGCGTGCCGCAGCCGCTTTCTTATGACTGAGAACGGCGAATTCTTCTTGTCGGGCACGGTCGATCTTGTATTTGCGCGCGACGTTTTCGGCGGTCTCGCCCATCGACATGTAGACCTCTGGGTGGTCCTGAAAGAGCTTCGGGCTGGGTGACGGGTTGAACCCGGCCATCGGCACCCGGGTCATCGACTCGATCCCAGCGCAGATGAAGGCTTCGCCGGCGTTCATCTGGATCGCGCCCGCCGCCATGTGGATCGACTGCATGGATGAGCCACAGAACCGATTGACTGTCGTGCCTGCCACCGTGATCGGCAGATCGGCCAGGAAGTCGACGATGCGCGCGACATTGAACCCTTGTTCGCCCTCAGGAAAGGCACAGCCCATGATCAGGTCTTCGATATCGGCCGGGTTGATGCCGGTGCGCTCAATCAAGGCTTTGACCACCTGACCTGCCATTTCGTCCGGCCGCACTTTGGCGAGATCGCCCTTGCGCGCGAGATGAAACGGCGAACGCGCGTAGCCGACAATCACAACATTCTTCATCGATCTTCTCCTCTTGGTCCTGCCGCGGTCACCCGACCGCGCGCAGTAGATGGCTGTCCGCCTCGATCGGTTCATACCCGATCAACGCGTCAAAATGATGCTGCGCCCAATCTCCACCCGGGCCGATACCGCGGGCGATCGTCTCAGGAAAGCGCTTATCCATGTATAGGCGCAAGACCAATGCCTTGCGGGCATCGCCCGCCGCCAAATCATGGGTTGCTTCGTCGAGTAACAACGCCGCGCCCAATGTGTCGGCGAGTAAGACCATCAGGCGACGGGCATGTCGCTGCGCTTCGGCCGCATCGCTGCGGACATGGGCGACCGCGTCACGGCAATCTTGCATGGCGCGTCCCAACCGTTGCGTGATATTGCCGAGCGCTTCGGGCGCGACGGACCGGATCGCCTCGACCCGCTCAGTCATTGCCTCGAAGCCGGGCGCCCGGTTGCCGATCATGCGCAACACTTCCAGCGCCTGAATGTTCGCCGGCCCTTCCCAGACGGTTAGGACCTGGGCGTCGCGGAGCAAGCGGGGGGTCACGTAGTCATAGGTGTAGGCGTTGCCGCCAATTAGTTCGATCGCCGCACGCGCCAGCACGTTGGCATCGTCCGCGGTCTGGTATTTGGCCAACGCGGTGGTTAGCCGCAGCCAAGCGCGCGCCGAGCTGTCGTCGTCGAGGTCGGTAACGTGCGCCTCGTCAAAGGCGCTCGCCGCGGCAAAAGCCATCGCAGTCCCGGATTCGAGGCGCACCAACATGCCCAGGAGTTCGTCCTGCATCATCGGATAGCGCAGGACGTTGTGGCCGAACGCCTCGCGGTGGCTGAGGTAGGACACGGCTTCGAGGAAGGCGCGGCGCGCTAGACCCGCGGCGCCCACCGCATTGTGGATGCGGCTGAATCCGAGCGCCTCCATCATCAATTTGAAGCCGACGGGCGGCGGTGCGATTTCGAGCGCCCAGGAGTCGAGCAAATCGACCTCGCCGGTCGGCACGCCGGTTGTCCCCAGTTTTTCTTTGAGCCGCCGGATGCGGAACGAATTGGGCGCGCCGTCGATATGCGTCGGTACGAGGTACAGGCCAAGACCTTTGGAACCCTCCGGCGCGCCGGGTGGGCGGGCGGTCGCGACGGCGAGACCACCATTGGTATTGCTGACGAACCATTTGAGACCAGTGAGGCGGACGTGATCGCCTTCGGCGCGCGCCACCGTGGTCGTCGCGCCGACGTCGCTGCCACCGTGCAATTCGGTGGCCCACGTGCCACCCGTCAGCGCAGCGCCGTCCATTCGGACGAGTTCGGGTAGGTAGCGGTCGCGGATTTCCGCGGGGGCGAAGCGGTCGAGCACATAGGCCACCGCACCGGTCATGGTGACCGGGCAATGCAACGACACATCGGCCTGCGACAACAGATAGCCGATTGCGAAGGTGACCGTGTAGGGCGCCGGCGAGGTGCCGTAGTTGAGGCCGATGGCGCCGCGTTCGTAGACCTCGCGCGCCACCTGGTCCCACAACGGGTTGTGCCGAATATGATTGGTCAGCCGTCCCTGACGGTCGTAAGGCTCCAAAACCGGTGGCGCCGCACGGTGGGTGTGCTCGGCTTGGACATCGACGGTGTCGCCGACCCAGTCGCCAAACGCATCGAGCGTGGGCACCCAACGATCGAGGTCGTCTCCCAGGCCGCGCCGCAACAAGCGCTGAAGGTTGCTGTCGAGCGCGTACAGATTTTGGCCGCGCACGGTTTGCTCGTAGGTCACTCAGCCGCCTCTTTCGCGCCGACGCCTTTGCCTCGCAGGATGTTCTCGATCTGGCTGCACCCCTCATGGAGCTCGATGATTGCGGCGTCGACGTCCTCGCGCCGGGACTCGAGTTCGGCAATCCGGCGCCGCGATTTTTCTAGAGTTACCCGCAGCTGCGCGACCTGCCCGTCGCCGAGATCATAGAGATCGAGCATCTCCTTGATCTCCGCCAAGCTGAATCCGAGCCGTTTGCCACGCAATATGAGCTTGAGCCGGCCCCGGTCGCGGTGGCCGAAAACGCGATTCATACCGCGGCGGGTCGGATGAAGAAGATCTTTCGCTTCGTAAAATCGAAGCGTTCGGGACGTGACCCTGAATTCCTTGGCGAGTTGCTGGATCGTGTAGGATTCTTCCATCGTCGAAATCTAGGTACAGTTGACGTAAACGTCAATATAGATCGAGGTGCGCCGTGGCTGAAAAACTAAAGAAATATGCCGATTTTTGGCCGTTTTACCTGCGCCAACACGCCCACCCAGCCTCCCGTGGGTTGCACTACATTGGGTCCAGCCTGGCGATTATCTGTTTGGTCGGGTTGGCCGCGACGGGCAACCCGTGGTTCCTCCTGGGGGCGGTGATTGGCGGTTACGGGTTCGCGTGGATCGGGCATGCGATGATCGAGCACAACCGGCCAGCCACCTTTACCTACCCGCTGTGGTCGTTATGGAGTGATTTCAGGATGTATTTTCTCTGGCTCACCGGCCGCTTGCACAGCCATCTGGCTAATATCGGGTCAGGCTGAGGACTTAGTGACTATTGTTTCGCGTGGAAGATCAAAGTCGCCTATAAATATATCGCTAGTCGACCGGGCGTCTTCGGACGTTTACTTCAGGGTTGCCGGGGGGCGGATTTTCAGTGCGATTTATCTCCAAACACGCTTTTGAGAGGGCAGCCCGGCTGTCTGCCGCATTGCTCTTCGGACTCAGCCTTTCGTGGGGCGCAATCGCCCAGCAAGCGGGCGATTCGGCTGAACTCGACAAAGCCTACGATGCAGCGTTTCAAGAGTTGTTCCAGGATCCGGGTAATCTCGACAAGTCGTTCCGGTTCGCCGAGCTAGCCGTCCAAAAAGGCAATTTCGAAGCCGCCATTAGCGCGCTCGAACGCATGCTTCTGATCAATCCCGATCTGCCGCGGGTGCGCCTCGAACTGGGCGTGCTGTATTTCCGCATCGGCTCGTATGCGATCGCCCGAACCTATCTGACACGCGTCGCCCAGACCGAGGACGCACCGCAAGAGGTCAAAGACCGCGTGCAGGTGTTCCTGGCTGAGATCGACAGCCGCCTTACTCGCGGGAGCCTGAGTGGCTCGGTCTTTATTGGCGCGCGGTACTCCGATAACGCGAACTCCGGACCGAACAGCCCGAATGTTTTGGCGAACGGCGTGGCTGCGACGCTCGGCGATCAATTTACCAACAAGTCCGACCGCAACTACTTCATCTCCGCGCAGGTTAATCACAGCTACGATTTACTGACCCAGCGCAACGAGATCATCGAGAGTTCGGGCTCGCTTTACGCGTCCGAGCAGGACAAGCAGAAGCAGCTCGATATCGTCTTTTTCGAGGGCCAAACCGGTATCCGTGGCCCGTTCGTTCAAAAGCTCGTGCCGGGCGGCTCGTTCAAGCCCTACGTGCTGGGCAACATGGTCTACCTGCAGGACACTTGGTATCAGTTTTCGGTTGGTTTCGGCGCCAATGTCGTGCTGCCGTTTACCCAGCGTCTGAGGGCGACGATCAACCTCGAGAGCAAATCCGAGCACTTCCGGAACGATTCGGAGCGACCCAATGCCTCGCAGCAAAGCGGCGTCGAAGGATCGCTGCGAGCCGACGCAACCTACGCGCTGACGGACACGCAGCAGGTTGGGCTGCGGGCCTCAGCGACCAGCCAGGAAGCCAAAGAAAAATTCAATGCGTTTCGCCAATTTCAAATCGGTGGAAGCTTTACCCAGCTGGTTGCGATCAAGGCGCTGGAGTCGGGACCGGCAAGCGTTAGCGCGAATATCTCGCGCAGTATGAGCCACTACAACGCGCCGAATCCGACGGTCGACGCAAACCGCAAACGGCAGGATCAAGAATGGCGCTGGTCGGTCACCAGCGCGGTGCCGGTGACGCCGGATTGGACCATCGTCACGACGTTCCAGCGCTCGACGATCGATAGCAGCTTGCCGAATTTCGAAAACCACTCGGCCGCGATCACCTTTGGTGCGTCGCGCCGTTTCTAATAACCGATGGGAGTTCACCGTGGGTAGCAACGCGAAACTTGGCTTGGCGGCACTTTCAGTATTCCTGCTGGCGCACACCGCAGGCGCACTGGCCCAAACGCGTAGCGACATCGGGGTCGCCGCGGCGGTGAACCCGCAGGCGGAGGGTACCCCTGCGGACGGTGAGACCCGCACGCTTCGCGTCGGCGTCAATGTCCAATCGAATGAACGCATCGTCACCGCTGAAGGCGGCCAAGCGCAGATGCTGTTCATCGACGAGAGCACGTTTACCATCGGCCCCAACTCCGATGTGGTGCTGGACGAATTTGTGTTTGACCCCGACACCGGCACCGGGCGGATCGCGCTGACAGCGACCAAGGGCGTGTTTCGCATGGTCGGCGGCAAAATCAGCAAGCGGACGCCCGTGACGTTGAAAACACCCACTGCCGTGATCGGTATTCGTGGCGGTATTGCGCTGGTCAACGTCGCAGCCAACGGCTCGACCCAGGCAACATTTTTGTTCGGCGACGCGATGACGGTCGGCACAGCCGGCGGCAACCTGTCGGTCACGCGGCCGGGCTTTTCGGTAACGGCAGCAAGCGCCAGCGCACCGCCGTCCAATCCCGTGCAGGCAACCGGCGATCAGTTAAGTGCGTCGTTGGGCACGCTGGAAGGCAGCGCGCCACCGGCAGACGAAGGTGGCGGTGAGTCGGCTGGCGGTGGGCAAGTACCGACCAACCAGAATGTCGCGGCGTCAAATATCGGTGCTCTGGGATCGAATAGCGCCCCGAACGCGCTTGGCGCGGCGGCGCCGCCGCCGCCGCCGGTAGGGGGCGGTCAAACCGGCGAACAGACTGGTCAAGCAGCGGGCAGACAGGCGCAGCAAAACAACACGCTGCAGAGTAGCGACAATCTCGGGTTTAGCATTTCCCGCAACTTCGTCGGACGCATCACGCATGCGACGCGGCTCGCCGGATCGACCTCATCGACTTTGACCTTCGGTCTCGACCGGCCGCAGGGCAGTCTGGATAAACCGTTCCAAACGTCTTCGGTGTCGGGTATTGTCCGACGAAAGGACGCTGGTGCCCGTCAAGGTGCCGGGGTGTTTTCCGCGAATTTGGGCTCGTCCGGCTTCTTTAGGGCGCCGTTGGCCGCAGGGACCAAAACCGGCATCAGCGCGACGAGCCAACCGTTTGGCAGTGGCACCTTGACGGGCACCAGCGTCCTTTCGTCGGACAATCAATTCATTCTCTACGAACTCACCGATCAGGCCGACAATCATAGGGTCTTGGCGTTCGCCGGGATCCCGACGACGACATTTCCGACCACCGGTGCGACCTTCTATAAAGCCCGCGACGACTTCATCTTGGGGTCGAGGGTGGTGGGCCTGCCGGCCGCTGACGGTGGTAACCTCGCTGTTACGTCATCCGATACAAACGCGGCAATCTACTGGAATACATCGTTGTCGACGACAGCACAGCGGCCCTTCGCAGCTATCTTGGGCGGCGTGGTGGGCACCGGCGCATCGCAACAAATGGCTTTTTCGTTGTTTGTCGGGCAGGTCAAAACGGACACGACCGGGACGGTGATCGAGGGCAATTTCGGTGGCTTTTCGTATCTCACCGGGGACGGCGCCTCGCCAAGGCTGTTTGACGGCCGATTCGAGAGCGCTTGCAACTGCGACAACACCATCGCGACCGAGACGGAGTACGATTTCTATGGCACCAACGCTGCCCACTTCATCATATCGAGCGGCGATCTTCCCAACACCAGCACGCTGTCCCCGTTCGAGCGTTTCCGCGGAGTCGAAACGGTCCAAAAGTACAACCCGGCGATCAACTTCAACGCCGCGACGGACACCCTGACGACGCGTAGCGCGCACCTGGCGTCGAACACCGGGGTCACCTTCAACCGACAGCTCACCGGTTTCGTTGCCGGTGTCGGCGCCTCCATCGTCCAGTCCGGCGGCGCCGTGACGCCCTTCACGTTCAATAGCCGTCTCGTCGACCCCAACGGGGTCAAGATTCAAACCGACCCCAATACCAACAAGATCACCTCGACGTTCGATATGGTCAAATCGAACGGCGGCAGCGATGTGCTTTTTGTCACGATGGGCGACAAGGACACCCGGTTCGGCACTTCGCCCGCGACCAGCGGCAAAAGCGCTTTCTTCGATGATGAAACATTTGCTTCGACAGTGGACTGTGATGGCACGACCGCCTGTACGGGCGTTGCAACCTTTAACGGTGGTCCCGCGCAAGACGGCATTGTCACGATGGTCACCACCGACGACATTAGGGGACTGACCGGTACGTATGCCAATTGCACCTATTGCAGCTGGGGCCTGATCCGCGGCGAAATCGCGCCCTCATCGCCGCTGACGTTCGAACGGTTCACCGGTTTCTGGACCGCCGGGGCGGTGCAGGACCTAGCGCAGATTCCCGCGACCGGCACGGCAACCTACGGCGGGCATATGGTGGCGTTCGTCAACAATAACGGCGCACAGTATATCGAACATGGCAACACGTCGGTCAGCGTGAACTTTGCGGGCTCGGGCACCAACGGCACGATGACCGTCAGCAATTTCGACGGCGGCGGGTTCACGAGTACATTCAGCGCGGTCACGGCGACGTCGCCAGGCCACGTGTTTACTGGGTCGATGACCGGCACGGGTGCATTGTCCTCAGTGACGGGCTCTATGGCCGGATCCTTCTTCACCAACGCTGCGGGTCAAGCGGTCGCGGGCATGGGCGGCAAGGTCTTCGGCTATGGCACCGTGGGCGGCAACGCCTACCGCTTTGGCGGCATTCATTTGGAAACCTGCACCACCGGCGCCTGCCAATAGCTGCACGCGCTGGCCAACCGACCGCCGCGGGGACTTTCCATCGGCAACGGATTGGTGCGCCGCTAATCCGACTGCCCGCCGCTAGCTTCCTGGGAACTGGGCCCGTGGCCGACAATTAAACGCAGCAACTTGGTCGGCCCGGCCTAGTCCGCGACAACCCTCATCGCTTGGCTGGCGACACCGGCGCCCTCTGAGACTCGGTGCAGCATGTACAGGGGATCGTCATGCGCCTCGGTGCCGCCGCCACTCCGGCGGACGTCAACAGCAATGCTCGGCATGACGCTGGCTTTGGTGCCGGCCCAATCGCGTTCAACGAGGCAATGGACGTGACCACAGAGCAAGCGCGCGACTTGGGCGTGGCGGCTGACCACGTCGGTAAGCGCCGCGGCATCCGCGGACTCGCCGTAGCCGCCGATGTAGTGGTCGTCGATGTCGAATGGTGGGTGGTGGATGAATAGCAGCGTCGGCCTGTTCGGCTGCGCGCTCAGGACCGCGTCAAGCCAGGCGATGCGCGCAGGGCAAAACACGCCTTGGCGTTCGCCGCTCAAGGTCGAGTCGAGGGCGACTAAGCGCACGTCATGACCCTCAACCGTGTAGTGAAGAAAGTCGCCGGCCCCCGGCAAATATGATTTGTCGGCAAAGGCGGTTCGCAGCACCGCTTTGTCATCCCGGTTGCCGGGGATCAGGTAGAGCGGCGCCTCGAGCGGCGCTAGCAACGCGCGCAGCCGCGCATATTCATCTGGGTCGCCGTGCTGGACGGTATCGCCGGTGAATATCACCGCATCGGGGTGCTGACGGTTTATGTCCGCGACGCAGCGCCGTAGGCCGTCGGCCCGACTTTGCGCCGCGGCATGATCCGAGTCCGGCGCGAGAATGTGCGTATCGCTGATTTGGGCAATGAGCATTGAAACTGACTATCGCGGCGACGCCGGTCGGGTCAACGCGACCGGCACCCGCCCTTCAGCAACCGGCGATCAATCGACGATGTGATACACGGGAGCTTTTTCCATATCCCACGATCCGGATTCTTTGTCGTAGCGGGACAAGGTGAAGCAGTGCCAATCGGTGTCGTCCAGCTTCGGATGATCGGCGCGGTAGTAGTAGCCCGGCCAGCGCGTTTCCTTGCGGTACATCGTGTGATGAGTCACACACTCCGACGCCAAGACCCGGTGCTGCAATTCCCATGCGCGTTGGAGCTGGTGAAGGTCTTCCGCGCCAAGAAACGCGAGGTCTTCTTTCAGCATCGTCAGCAACTCAAGCCCACGGTCAAGAAGCGGCTGGTTGGTCGTGTAGTGGGCGCTGATCCCGCCAACGTATTCGTCCATGATCTTTTCGAGCCGCTGCAGACCATGAATTGGCAACAGGTAGCTCGGCGACACGGTGCCGCCGACGATTTCGTTGCGGCCCACCGCATAGGTATCCAAGGGCTGAAAGATCACCTTCTTGAGGTCTTCGTACTCCGCTTCACTGACCTCAGGCTGCTCATTACCAAGATCGGTTATATATTTAACCGCTGCCTTGGCCGCGATGCGGCCTTCGGTAAACGACCCCGATGAAAACTTGTGCGCCGTGCCACCGATGGTGTCGCCCGCGCCGAAAAGCCCGTCGATCGTCATCATCCGGTTGTAACCCCACTGGTACTCGTCGGGGGCGTAGTCTTCCGGCCCGCTCGCCCACGCGCCGGAGCAGGTGGCGTGTGAGCCCATGACGTAAGGCTCGGACGTGGTCAGCTCGGGATTGGTTTCTTTCGGATCAATATTCTGGGACGCCCAGACCACCGCTTGCCCGATCGTCATGCCGAGGAAGTTCTCCCAGCCAACAGTCTCTTTGTGTGGGTCCTGAAAGGCCTCCTTCGTCACCATGCGGATCGGGCCGCGGCCTGCCTTGACCTCCTCCAAGAGGGCATGGTTGCGCAGGCAAGTCGGCACCGGATGACGATCGACATAATCACCCACGATTTCCTTGAGCGAATCGTACCATTTGGGCTCGTAGTCTTCGCCGTAAGCGTTTTGGGTGTAGGTCTTGAGATGTAGGAAGTAGGCACCGACCGGACCGTAGCCGTCCTTGAATCGGGTGAGGACGATCCGGTTTTCCATCTGCGTCATCTTGGCCCCGGCAAGGATCGGCAGCGCGTAGGCCGAGGCACTACTCCACGGCGCGTACCAGGTGCGTCCCATGCCTTCGCCGACGGCGCGCGGCTTGAAAATGTGCGAGGCGCCACCGGCGCATACGATGACAGCCTTGGCGCGGAAGACGTAGAAATTGCCGTCCCGCACGTTGAATCCGACAGCACCGGCAACCCGGTTGGGCTTGGTTTTGTCCATCAGCAAATGGGTAATCATGATCCGGTTGTAGACTTCGGTCGCGGCTTTGCGCGCGGCTTCGGCGACGATCGGCTTGTAGCTCTCGCCGTGAATCATGATCTGCCACTTGCCTTCACGCACGTACCGCCCGGTCTCCGGGTCCTTCATGATCGGAAGGCCCCACTCCTCGAACTTATGCACCGACGAGTCGACATGACGGGCGATGTCGTAACCCAGATCCTCGCGCACCAGCCCCATGAGGTCGTTTCGCGCGTAGCGGACGTGGTCCTCGGGCTGGTTCTCGTCCCACTGCATACCCATGTAGCAGTTGATCGCGTACAGGCCCTGCGCGACAGCGCCGCTGCGCTCGATGTTTGCTTTCTCGACGCAAACGATCTTCAGGTCGCGCCCCCAATACCGTGATTCGTAGGTCGCGCCGCAACCCGCCATCCCGCCACCAATGACGAGGATGTCCGAATCGACAAAAATCGTTTTTCTGCGTGAGAATAGGCCCATTAGAGTATTCCCTGCACGAGTTGGCTCCGCTTCAGCGCCGGCAAACGCTCGATATTGAGCGCTAGTGGTTCATGCGCGAGCTCTTGGCTCATCAATGCGTCCCTGCTGGGAACGTCGTAGTCTGATGCAGACTTAATCGATCCCCACGGCGTGGTGCGGATCGGCGAGACGAAATTCTTTTCGCGGCCATCGCGGAACTTGAGCCGCCACGAAATTGTCCCCTTGGCCTCCTCGCGTAGCACCCGAACGCTGTGCCCTAGAGGCGCGAAGTCAGCATAGCCGCGCACGTCGATGGCGTTTTGCGGACATGCTTTCACGCAGGAATAACATTCCCAGCACATATTGGGTTCGATGTTAACTGCCCGGCGATAGGTGGTATCGATGTGCATGATGTCGGATGGGCAAATATCGACGCAGTGGCCGCACCCATCGCAACTCGCCATATAAACAAATGTCGGCATGCGACTCCGTTACCTCCTGAACCAAACGATGGGCTGATCGATATTAATAATGTCGTGGCTGCTCGCGCGCGGTGCCAAAGATTTCCGGTTGGTCGGCAGGCGCCGGCAGGTTGCTCCGCGAGCCGTCTGCCTGCGCGATCCGCTTTTGGAAGGCCGCCGCGGGCTTGTAGAACATATGCGCGAACTTGGACCACGGAATGGAGCCAAAGAGTATTGTCGTGGCCAGAAGATACAGACCCAGGAACACGCTCGACCAGCCGCTACCGGTCGATTGCACATACGCCCAAATCAAGCCCAACGTGGTGCTGGCGAGCAGCGACAGGATGAACAGGTCGGCGCGAATGAGGCGAAACCGAGAATGACCCTCGGCGACGACATCGACCCGGATAAAGAACCAGAACCAGTCCCCGCCAAGACAGACCAACAGGGCCCCGATGTACCACAGCAGCGGCACGATCGCCGGCGTGGGGGTCGCGGTAGTCGGGTACCAAAACACCATAATGACCGTTGTGATCACGTAAGCGACGAAGCCATACATCGTCAGGAGATGAGCAATTCTGCGCCGCGGGTTGCAAAATTCGCCCGACGTGAGGCCTTCGACAACGGCGGTTTGGATCGCCAGAGACGCGGTTGCCCCGGCGCTCACGGGCTTCGTCCCGCGCTTTTTTGCCGCCCGCCAATTGTTGAAGAAATACGTGGCGCTCTTCTTATGCACGACGTCGAACAGCGTCCCACCCACGACCAAAAGGATCATGATGACGACGTAGGTCTGGATGACGATGGGCGCTATGGAGCCCGAAAGTTCGGCAAAGGGATTGCTGGACAGCATCTAATTACCCAAGAGTTGGCCGGTGACGACGACGCGAGGACCGATGGTATGAGTGCCGCGAGAATACATACTTTTCCCGGTTGAGGTGCCTATACGATCGGCGACGAGATCGCCCTGCGGCGCGGGCGTGGACACTATCAGACAGCATGTTGCGTCGCCATAGGCGGAACCTCGCTTTAAGCGGCCACGGCCTGCATCTGCCCGCCGCCTCATTGCAGACCGTCGTAGTAATCTTTTAGCACCGCCACCACTTCGGGCCGGCTGTACTCCGCGGGAATCTGTTCACGGTTGGCGAACATCTCGCGCAATCTGGTGCCTGAGATCGCCAACCGGTCGCTATCATCGTGCGGGCAAGTCCGGCCGGTGGCCATGCTGCCGCATCTGTAGCAGTAAAACGTTACGTCGATCTTCAGCGCCTCGGTCTGCAGGCTGCCAGGGGGCAGGGTGTCGAAGATGTGGTGCGCGTCGAACGGCCCGTAGTAGCTACCAACACCGGCATGGTCGCGGCCGACCACGAGATGTGAACAACCGAAGTTCTGGCGGAACACGGCGTGCAGCAGCGCCTCGCGCGGTCCCGCATAGCGCATCTCGATCGGATAACCGGCCTGGACGACGGTGCCGGGCACAAAATAATTAGTGACCAGCGCGTTGATTGCACTAACCCGGACATCGGCTGGAATGTCACCTGGTTTGAGGGCGCCGAGCACCTGATGGACCAACAGCCCGTCGCAAATCTCGATGGCAATCTTGGCGAGGTATTCGTGGCTGCGGTGCATCGGGTTGCGGGTCTGGAAGGCCGCGACCTTGGACCACCCCTTTTCCAGGAACATCGCGCGCATTTCGGCTGGGCGGTAATAGAGCCCCGGGTAGGTTTCGGGAAAGTGACCTTCGGACAGCGTGCGTACCGCACCGCCCAGATTGACCGGACCCTGGTCGATCACCTTGGCGACGCCGGGATGGGCTGGATCGGTGGTGGCGAAGACCTGTGCGCATTCGAAGTCGCGGTCAATGGTGTATTTCTCCTCGACCGTTAGGATTCCGAGTAGCTCGCCGGTCTCCTGGCTGTGAAGCGCCACGTCCTCACCGATTTTGATCCCGTCCGCGAGCGCTTGGGCGCAAGACAAGGTGATCGGAATCGGCCAGAAAACGCCGTTCGCGAGCGTCATATGCGCGCAGCATCCGCGCCAATCCGCTTCACCCATGAACCCGTCGAGCGGCGTATAAGCGCCCATCCCCAGCATGAGAAGGTCCGACACCTCGCGGCTTGAAAGCGGTACGCTCTTTAGGTGTTGCGCCTGATCGGCCGCCGCCGCCCGATCACCCACCGCCAAAAGCAACGGCTTCAGGGATCCCGCACCGTGCGGGGATACCAATGTCGACACCGCTAGGCCTGTTCGCCCTGTCGTGCTGGTACGATCGCGAAGACGGCACGCCGGTCTGGCGCAGGTCGCCTTTTTGATGTCGTCCGGGATGTGTCGCTAAAGATGCACTGCACGGGGCGAGGACTATCGGAAAAGTTTCGAGCACTGCCAACCAGCAGCGGGCCTTTCATTATGCTGGCCCAAAGCGCATAATCCAAGTCCTTACTGTAGTTTCTCGTTCACTTGCGTCCGGCCCGGACGCCCGGCAGGTTCTTGCCGACGATGCAAATCTATTTCCCAATCGCTGAGTTGTCGCTGAACGTATTTGTCGTTCTAGCGATGGGCGGTGGCGTGGGATTTCTCTCGGGTCTGTTCGGCGTCGGCGGCGGATTCTTGATGACGCCGTTGCTCATTTTCATCGGTGTGCCACCCGCTGTTGCGGTGGCGACAGAGGCCAATCAGATCGTTGCGGCCTCGGCGTCGGGCGTGATCGCCCATTGGCGGCGTGGCAATGTCGACATCAAGATGGGGCTTGTACTCGTCGCCGGTGGTTTCGTTGGCTCGACCGCCGGATCATTTCTGTTCAAGTTGCTCCGCGAAATCGGTCAGATCGATTTGGTTATTTCGCTGACCTTCGTCGTCTTCCTCGGCGTGATCGGCACCTTGATGCTGATCGAGAGCGTTCGGCTCATCTTGCGGTCGCGCAAAGGGACCTACCGCAAGAAGGCCCATCAGCACTACTGGGCCCACGGCCTGCCCTTCAAGATGCGGTTTCATAAATCGAAGCTGTATATCAGCGTCATCCCACCGATCCTCGTGGGATTTTTCGTCGGTCTACTCGCCGCGATCATGGGCGTGGGTGGGGGGTTCATCATGATCCCGGCCATGATCTATCTGCTGGGCATGCCGACCGCGGTGGTTGTCGGCACGTCGCTCTTTCAAATCATTTTCGTTACCGCCAACGTCACATTCTTTCATTCGATCAATACGCAAACGGTAGACGTCTTGCTCGCGATACTTCTGCTCGCCGGCGCGGTAATCGGCGCGCAGTTCGGTGCGCGCTTCAGCGGTAGACTTCGCGGCGAGCAACTGCGCGCGCTACTCGGCATCATCGTCCTGGCGGTATGCGCGAAGCTGATCGTCGACTTAGTGTTCGAGCCCAACGATTTGTTCTCCATTGGCGAAACGATTTCCGAATGAAGCAGTTCGTCGTCTCTTGTTTGCTGGTGACGCTCTATACCAGCACCGCTGCCGGGCAGGCTTTGGTCGCCGACATGTCGGAGAATTCGATTTCGATTACGTCGAATTTCACCGGGCAAGACATCCTTCTCTTTGGCGCGACCGACGGTCCCAGCGACGTCGTGGTGGTCGTCCGAGGACCGCGCGAAGATCTGGTCATCCGACGCAAATCCAGGGTTGGCGGTATTTGGATGAACCGGCGCTCGGTGACGTTTCATAGCGTGCCCGCCTATTACGCGGTGGCGTCCAATCGCCCGCTCGCGGACATAGCGTCGCAGGCGCTTCGGACCCAGCACCGCATGGGCGGTGCCTTTCTTGACTTCCCTCTCGCGGAGAATTCCCCGTCACTAACAGACGAGGAACTGATCGAGTTTCGCCGGGCCATCCTGCGCAACAAACGTCGCGATGACCTATATTTCGAGACCGAAAGAAGTGTGCGATTTCGCGAGCGGCTGTTTCGCACCTCGATCGTTTTCCCGGCCAATGCGCCCGAAGGCGACTACACGGTGCAGACCTATTTGCTGCGCGGCGGCGTCATTGTGGACCAAGAGTCCAGTCCGCTTACCATCCGAAAGGCAGGCCTGGAGCGCACAATTTTCGACCTCGCCCATGACCAGCCTGCGCTCTACGGCATCATTGCCATCGTGATCGCGCTTGCGAGCGGTTGGTTGGCGGCGGCCGCCTTCCGGCGAACTTAGCTCACTTCTGCAATAGGAACGTGTAGACCCCGTTTGCTTCGGACATCGCCAGGAGTGCCGTGCCGGTGGTTTCACAGAACGCTTGGAAATCCTTTGCCGCGCCCGGATCTGTTGCCAGCACCTCAAGGGTATCTCCTGGGTCGAGAGACTTTAGCGTCTTCTTCGCGCGCAACACCGGCAGCGGACACTTGAGGCCTTTGAGGTCGAGGCATTGGGTCATGCGTCGATCCTAGCGGCGGGACGCGCCGATCGAAAGCGTCAGCTTTTATTGTCGATAAACCAGCGCAACAAGGCGACCGCTTCGGGCGAGTCCCACTCAGCGCCGCCTTCGAGGCGGCCGACTTCGTTGCCGGCGCGATCGAAAACGACCGTCGTTGGCATGACGTTGACGCCCATCGAGCGGCTGGTCGTGCCGCGCGGATCGAGATAGAGCGCGAGATTGGCAATCTCCAATCGTTTGGCAAAGGGCGCCGCGACGGCTTCACCGCCAGTATCGATGTTGATCGCCACGACGGTGAAATCGTCACCCGCCAGTTCCGCTTGAAGCCGGTTGATCGAGGGCAGTTCGCGAACGCACGGCGCGCACCACGTCGCCCAGAAGTTCACCATGACGACCTTACCGCTGAAGTCCGCAAGCGACACTTTGCCGCCTTGGCCGTCGCGCCACGCCGTCGCCTCGGTCGGACGATTGGCGACCGAGAAATTTTGGACCTGACCTTCGATGCGCGGTCCGCCACTATTTTCGGAACCGGGTTTCAGTCCGACGAACAGAACCACAGCCACCGCCGCAGCGAGAATCCCAGCAGCAGGCCACACGAGTTTTTTAATCGCCATCGCTTGGTCCTCCTAGGAGCCGCCCGCCAGTAAGTTGCGCCCCGACGCTTGCAGGAACGTCTCGACGACGACGCTTTCCTGCAAAAGCTCCGGCAATGTCAGACCGTTCGGCGCGACCGGGCCGTAGACTACATTGAACGGAATGCCGAAGCGACCAAAGCTCGCCAGGTATTGTCCAATGCGCTCGTCTGGGTTGGTCCAATCGGCGCGCATCGCGACGACATTGGGGTCGTGGAGAAGGTCGCGCGCGGTGCCCCGTGTCAGAACGAGTCGCTTATTCACCAAGCAGGTGATGCACCACTCTGCCGTCACATCGACGAAAACAATTTTGCCGTCGGCAACGAGTTGCGGAATCGCGTCCGGGTCGAAGAGTTGCCAAATTTCATCGTCGTTCTCCGCCGCGCGCGTTACAGCGTTGCCGACTTGCGGGGTGGCAAATGACAGCACCGCCAGCAGGACAACCGCACCAGCCGCAAATGGGCGCAAGCCAACCGGCAGGCGTCGGCGCACAAACAACACGGCCACGGTAAGCGCCATCAACGCTGCCAGAAAATAGGCGCCCGTCGGGCTGACCTGGAATGCCAGAATAGAAAGCAGCCAAACCGCCGTCCCGATCAGCACCAACCCCAAGATATTTTTCACAACCACCATCCAGCGGCCCGGCCGCGGCAATTTGGTGGCGAGGCGCGGCACGGCCGCGACCAATAAGAACGGCACCGACATGCCGAGGCCAAGTGCGAGGAAGATCGCGAGGATCTCAACCGGGCCGCGGGCCAGCGCGAAGCCCACCGCGGTGCCCAGAAACGGCGCGGAGCAAGGCGTTGCCAAAACGGTGGCAAACACACCGCTGGCGAACGAACTGCGCGTCCCGTGGGGTTCGGGCGCAACACGCCCGGCGCCGCCGGCAATCCAGGCCGGCAGGCGAATCTCGAAAAGACCCCACATGTTGGCGGCAAACAGCGTCACGATGACTGTCATGACCACGATGAACAGCGGTTGCTGAAACTGGATGCCCCAACCGATAGCGGCGCCGCTCGCCCGCAGCGCGATCAGGACGCCAGCAAGAACCATAAAGGCAAAAACGATCCCCGCCGCCGACGCGATGAAACTGCGCCGCACAGGCCCGGTCGCACCGCCGCCGTGACTGACAACGCCGAGCAGCTTGATTGACAACACCGGCAGTACACAAGGCATGACATTGAGAATGAGTCCACCAAGCACCGCAAGAGCGAGAATCGCCACGAACGGCAGGAACGATCCTGCTTCCGCCTGCCCGAGTGTCGTCGCCAGGGTTTGTTCGACAGCGCGGGTGCCGTCAACAAGGGTCAATGTTAGGTCACCGCCCAGGAGTGGCGGCGCGTCCTTACTGGCGAGCACGGTTCGCGAGATACGGGTTTGCAGAACCGCGCGCTTGCCATCGTCGGTTAGACGAAAATTCGGTTTGGAAAAAACGAACGCCTCACCGCCCTCCACGTAAACGTCGGGCGCGACGAAGGGCGTTTGCGACCGCGCGACAATCTGCAGGAGCTGGCCATCGTCGGTGTTAACGACTTCGGCACGTTCGACGGTTAGACCCAGACCGCCGTCGCGCGAGGGCACCAACGACCGGTATTGGTTAATCAACGGCGCGTGCGCGGAAATGATCGGCCGACCACTGCCGGCGGCAGGTAAATCCAGCGACATGTTCAATGTGTGCGGTACGCAAATCTCTTCGCACGTGAGGAAATTGACCTCAGCGCGGATCGCGACGGCATCGGCCGAGCGCAGCTGACGCGCCGCGATGGGGAGCACCACATCGTTCTTGTAGCCGTAGGTTTCTAATTCGAATATTTCGAAGCGGTCCGGTCGGGGCCATTGGAGCGCCGCATCAGCGATATTGTCCGATCCATCCCAGACGATTGTCGTCGGGAACCCAGCTTCTCCAGGTGAGCGCCAATAAATCTCCCAGCCCTGCGCGATTTGATATTGCAGACCGAGGACCAATTCGCCGGCGGCGTTCTCGGTCGCCGACACGAGGCGCGCTCGTCCCTGGTCATAGTCGACCCAAGGGGATGCCGCTGTTTGCGCGGCGGCCGGTGCGGACAGCAGCACGCCAATCACCGCACCTAAGCCAATCGCCCCCGGTCCAGCGAATGCCAGCCCGCGCCTGAAGTGGCGCCGGAGAGTGCAAAACAATGAGCCCATGCCTTGTTTATATGGGAATTCGCTGGCCTCGTCCCATTCCGCCCGCCTCACATCCCGTCACATTCTTGTGCCGGAAGTCTGGGCTTGGGTCCGAAATCCGGGCTTGTGGCGGAGGATCGGGTTCAGTCCCCGTCCCGCTGGGCCAGCACGGCGCCACCCGCATCGACATCGACCTGCCAGGATTCGAGAAATTTTTCGGCAAACCGCAGGTGAACGCCGGAATCAACAAAGAGGCTAAACAAATCCGGATCGATGTGATTGTTGCGCACCATCCCGGTCATGATCGCCATGGTTTCGCTAAGGTTTTTGGCCTGTTTGTAGGGCCGGTCCGGCGAGGTGAGCGCCTCGAAGATGTCCGCGATCGCCATCATCCGAGCCGGCACCGACATATCCTCGCGCTTCAAGCCGCGCGGATACCCCTTCCCGTCCATTCGTTCGTGATGACCGCCGGCATACTCGGGCACGCGCGCAAGCTCAGCCGGGAATGGAAGGTGCTGCAGCATATCGATCGTTACGACGATGTGGTTGTTGATCATCTCGCGTTCTTCGGGGAGCAAGTTGCCTCGCCTCACGGTGAGGTTACGCAACTCGTTCTCCGTCAGAACGGATCTTTCGGTACCGCTACCATCCGTCCAATGCCGATTCTCGGCGATCGACTCAATGCGCGCGACGTCCTCCTCCGGCATGTTTTCGACCGCGAGGTTCGACTGGAGGATGACGCGAAAGTCATCCTCTATGTCGGCGAGTTCCTTCTCGAAATTCTCGCGGAGGGCAGTCGCGTCGGCACCTGCATTGTTAGCACTTTGTAAATACGCGATCTCGGCGTCGCGCTTCAGGATCTCGAAACGCAAGCGCACCGTCTCGATCCGGTCGTAAAGCGTGTGGAGCTTGGTCGCCTTGTCGACAACATACTCAGGCACCGCGACTTTGCCGCAATCGTGGAGCCAGGACGCGATGCGTAGCTCGTAGCGTTCTTCATCGTCGAGGTTGAAATCCGCAAAAGGCCCATCGGTCTTGTGGCAGGCAGCATCAGCAAACATGTCCATGATTGCCGGAACCCGCTGGCAATGCTCGCCGGTGAAGGGCGATTTCGCATCAATCGCGGCAGCGATAAGACGGATAAAGGAATCCAACAGCCGCCGCTGCGCTTCCAGCAGCAACCGGTTCTCAAGGGCGACCGATGCCTGTGACGCCAACGCCTCGGCCAATGGCTCTATCTCGCTCGGGAAGGCCAAGACATTGCCGTCGCGGTCTTGCGCGTTAATCAGCTGTAGGACCCCGATTACCTCGGCACGGCTGTCCTTGAGCGGCAACGTGAGAAACGACGTCGAGCGATAGCCGTTTGCCGCATCGAAGGCGCGGGTGCCGGAGAAGTCGAACGCCGTCGCGTCCGTAACATCGGGAATATTCATGGTGCGGCCACTCAAGGCGACATGGCTCACCACTGTTGAGTGGTTCTCTTTGCCGCCCGCGTCGCGCAGGGGGATCGCGGCAAAGGGGGCCTTCACCCCGGTCGACCCACCGACCGCAGTCCCCAGCGATATGGTCCGCACAATGGCAAAATCGAGTTCGTTGGCGTCGTTGCGAAGATAGAGCGTGCCGCCGTCGGCGCCGCAAAAATGCATCGCCTCAAGCAAGATCCGCTCGAACAGCCGGTCGCGGTTGCGCTCCGATGAGAGCGCCCTCCCAATATCAATCAGCTTCTCAAGAAGTTCCGCCCGGCCAAGCTCGGCCGCCGACGGTTGGACCCGTTCGTCCATTTAGTAGATTCCCCTTACCGGATTGCCGCACAACCCGCTTGCCTAGTGAGAATCTACCCTCTCTGCGCGCGAAAGTTTAAGAAAAAAGGCGCCGCTCCGATTAAGGAGCGGCGCCCGAGGAGGGGATGAGTCTTGAGAGAGTTACACGGTCAGGTCGACGTAATGGCCCAAACCTAGCGGCGCGTGACGATCGTCTCCGGATCGGTCGAAAGATCGCTCGGCATTTTGCTCAGCGGTCTCACCGGCCCGGTGAAGATTTTGCGACGCCAGAAGATCGGCAGTCTGACGAACTTGGGCACCCGCCTTGAGTGAGGCCTCAAGTCCGCCAGGTTGCGATGCCTGCTTCAGCATCGCAGTGGCCAACTCAAGGGCGGGCAAGCTTTCCATCGAAACCAACCTATTTGACGAGCAGATGCGGAAGAATTCCGCAAACCCGTTCTAGCGAGGCGGAGGATACGACCGGGCGCCTTAAGGAATGGTAAACAGGGAAAGCCCCTCAATCAGCGCGTTGGCGAGCCAGATCCTCGCTGGGTTTGGCGTCTTGGGCACGGCTATAGAACACCAGGGCCGCGATCTGCAGGGCCGCGAGGAAGCCGAACATCACCCGGTAGGCCACTTCCGGGGTCTCACCGGCGTCCGTGACGAAAGCGCCAATGATCGCGCCGGTCGCCCACTGCACAATGGCAGCACCGAGAAATACCGAAGTGTTATTGGTGGTCATCCCGCGCCCCACCAACCGTTCAGGGAAAATCGCCCGGCCATGGGTCGTAATGATGACGCTGTAGCCGCTGATGAACCCGAAGGCGACGAACATCGTTGTCACGCCCCACAGCGGTAGCGCCGGCGAAAGCGCAAGGATCAGCAGAATGGCTATAGAGGCCGTCGCGCCGAACACGATGAGGCCTTTGCGGGTGTCGAGAATCCGGTCGAGCCGACCATATGTCAGGTGACCCAGCACCTGGCCGACCGTCATCAACAGCAACACATTGCCGCGCGCCACGGGTTCTAACCCGTAAACCTGGGCCAGATAGGGACCGCCCCACAGTGCCGTGATCGCCAAGACGGCGGCATAGGCGACCGAGTTGATGGACACGATGAACTTGAGCTGGGGGTTGCGCAGGACCTCGCCGAGCCCGCGCGCGACCTGCCGCAAGCTTTCGTGTTTGCGCGTGTAGTAGGCGTGCCCAGGCGGGGCATCGCGAACGACCAAAAAGGCCACGACACCAAACAGCAAGGTGACACCAGCCATAATGAAGAAAGCGCCGCGCCAGCCGGCCGCTTCGGAGACCGCGGCAAGCGGTGTCGTCGCCATTAGCGCGCCCAGCGTCCCCATCGCGACAAAAAATGAGGCTACCGCGGCAAAGCGGTCCGGCGGAAACCAACGTGTGGCTACAACCAGCGATCCCATGAGGATGCTTGCCGTTCCCATCCCCATCAGGGCCCGGCCAATCGTGAGCCCCAGCGCGCTATCCGACACCGCAAAGACTAGCGCACCGACCACCGCAAAAATGAGCAGGAGCGGAACGACTAAACGCGGACCAAAACGATCAAGCAGGATACCAACCGGAATTTGAAACAGCGCGAAGGCAAAAAAGAACGCGCCCGACAGGCCACCCATCGCCTCCGCGCCAATCCCGGTTTCGGCCATGATGTCGGGCGCAATAACACCCGTCGAGACGCGATAGAAGTGCGCCAAGATGTAGACCGAACACAGCCCCGCGACAATCGGGGCCGCACGGCGCAGATTGGACGGCGGCGGCGCTATCGTCATAGCAGGATGCCTTTGGGCGCCGTCGCTACGCGGCGCGAATGTTGGTCTATCGCGGCGATAGTCGCAAGTTGGCGCGCGCCCTAATCAAGACCTAGCGACCCCGGATTCATTAGCCGCGCGGGATCGACGTAGTTCTTGATCGCCTCCAGGAGCGCGTAGGTATCGGGGTTACGCCCTTCTTTGTAGCGGTAGGCTTTACCAATCTGGAAATGCACGGCGCCCATTTCTTTGAATAGGTCGGCCAGACCGCCGCGCAACTGGACCACCGCCGCGCGCGCCGCTTCATCCTTGGGGAAAACTTTGAGTTTGGCGACGTAGTCGTCTTCCAAATAACGCTCGTGATAAAGGTGCCGCGAGTCCTCCCAGAAGAACACCGGCTCCATCAAGAACGTCTGCTGCGCGACCCCGCATAGCAGATAGCCCCATTCAATGCCGTGGCGGTCGACCAGTTCTTGGTGCGTATCGAAATAATCGTGCACCGCCTTGAGCAGTTTGGGCGCCCGCGAATGCGGCACCAAGGCGTGAATCGGGACCCAACGCTGCCCCTCCGGGCCCAACATGCTGTTGGGCGGGGCGAACGGGGTTGCCCGCATGATCTGCGGCAGACTGGCTTGGATCTCGCGCCCCTTCAGATTGCCGCAAAGTTGCTTGGCTTCGGCAACCATGGTGTCGACGGTCTTGGCGTCATACCCGTCGATCACCAGGTGCACGGAATACTCGACGCCTTCGAACATGCGCCGGCCGCCCGCCGCCACTTTGGCCGCGCCCTTGACGCCGTCTAGCAGCGACTTGCCGGAGCGCGCAACGTTGGCCAGACGCTTAATGTCCGTCAGCAAGCCTTCGCGCTTGAGGCGCTGCCCCTGGAGATAGGGGTCGAACGCAAAACACTCGGCCGCCAGACTGCGCCGCGACACCTCGCCCATCGCCGCGGCGACATCGTTGTAGTCGTCGAAGGCAAACGACAAGAACCGGGTCTCGGTCGGAAACGGGATCAAACGCAACACGACTTTGGTTTTGAACCCAAGCGCGCCCGTATCGGCAAGGAAGATGCCGGTCAGATCGGGGCCGTAGCTGCGAAAGAAAGGTGTCGGGTTGAACGGCGTCGCCCACGAGCCGGTTTTGAGAATGCGGCCGTCGGCCAGAACCACTTCGAGACCCAAGCAGCTGTCCGCAGCCGTGCCATGCAGGCCGGAGCCGAAGAAAATACTGTTTTGCGACATCGCGCCGCCGACGGTCGAGTACATCCCTGACAGTGCGCCGAAATAGGGCGCCCGTAGGCCCTGTTCTTTGAGCGCGTCGTACACCTGCAACCAGGTGCAGCCGGCCTCGACCACCGCGTACATATCTTCGGCATTGATCTCGAGAATGCGGTTGAGGCGTTGCAAATCGATGACGACGGATTTGGGCGTGACCGGCAGGTAACCGTCGGTATAGGACAGCCCACCGCCGCGCGGGATCACCGCGTAGCCTTCACCGGTTGCGGCCTTTGCGGCCTCGGCTAACTCTTCGGGCGTACCCGGCTGGATGACAAAAGCCGCGGGTTCGGCCTCGCGAAAGACGTCGCTGGAGAAAAACCGAAGGTCGTCCGGATCGGTCAGGACGTGGTCGTTGCCCAGGACCTGGCGTAAGCGCGCCTCCAAGGCATCGGCGGGTGTATCGGCAGCGGCAGCGTTGCTCATGTCAGGTCTCCCCTATGCGGGCGCCTCGACCGCCCGTCTCATTGGCCCGATCATGTCACGCGCGTCGCGCGGGCGGCAAGGCAAGCGCCGTGAAGAACCGCTCAAGCAGTGCGGCCAAGGGTTGCGGGCCCTGCGCCACCTCGGCGACATCGCCGTGGCAGATCCTACCCACCTGTGCCGCCGTCGGTGCGAACACATCGCCGGTTTGCGCGACGACCAGTACCGGCATCGTCAACTTCGCCAAATCGGCTTCGGGCCGATATCGCAGCATGGCCTGGGTCGTCGCCCCGTAGGTCGCCCACGCCTTGAGCACTTCGAGGACGCGGTCCTGTAGCGCGGCCGGTGAAGCATCAAGATCGATGCGCCGAATCGCCGCGCGTTCACGGCGAAACCACGGCCAATAAATAGAGTCGTCGCGCAGCATCAACCAGGTTCGGTAGAGGTGCGCGCCGTCCCAGGTCGGCGCGATCGGCGGTGTTATGTCGCGCGCGATCGCGCGGCGCTCGGGCGCGGGCAGCAGCATCAGGTCATGGAGGACTAGCCGCCGCACCAGTTTCGGGTGACGCGCGGCCAGAGCCAGCGCGACCGCCGCACCGCTGCCCCGGCCGTAAAGATCGACTGGACCGGATTCAAGCCTGCGCAGAAGGCGCACCACTTCTGCGGCATAGTCGGCGATCGCGGGCGCCGCCACCGGTAAGGCTGACGAATCGCCATTACCTGGAAGGTCTGGGGCGACGACCGCGCGGCTTGGCGCGCAGGCCTCAATGAGCGGTGCGAGGCCCTGCGACGACCCCGGCCCGTCGTGCAGCATCACCAGCGGCACGCCGCCGGTGTCGCCGCGGCGGCGCACTAGGATTTGCCGACCCCCGGTGCGGTCGGCAAAGGATCGGGTTGTACGACCAGGGATCGGCCCAGGTCGCAAGTCGGGCGGCGGCCCGCCCTTGGCATAGCCGCGCAGCGCCGCCGCAATGACCGTCCAATACTGCGGCATGTTGCGCCCCAAGCGCACGATCTTTTGGCGCCGGCGCAGCGGCGGCAGCATATCGAGACAGTGGAACAACATGCTGTCTTCGCGGGCCGTGAACGTCGCCGGCACCGCGAGCGCCCGCACCGCGGCACGCGACCCATAGCGGAACGCGGCCTCAACCACGATGCGCAAATCGTCGCCGGCGCGGAAGTTATCCATGATCCCCGTATGCATGGTTTGCGGCGACGGCATGTCGATGTCGCGCCGGGCCGACCCGACACGGTTGTACCAGGGGAACCAGAAGATGTGATCGCGCACGTGCGACCACGTCGAGATCAAGTGACTACCATCCCACTTGGCGGCGAAGGGCATCAGGTAATAGGCCTCTTCACCGGTGTCGGTCCGCACAACGCGGGTCATGTCGGCGACTTCCGCACGCGTGAAAATCGGCAAGCTGTCGAGCACCAGGCCGCGAACCCGGTGCGGATGGCGGCGCGCCAGTTCCAGCGCGATGCAAGAGCCGGTCTTGGTCCCGAAGACGGCCGCCTTGGGAATTTTCATGGCGTCCATCGTCGCCGCCAGCGCATCGGCGAAATGGCGCATCCCGGGCTTTGATTGCGGGAGTGGATCGGAATCGCCGCAGCCCGGCGTGTCGAAAGCGAAAACTATGCAGCGGCGCGATAACGCCTCGATGAGGGGGATGAGGCCGGCCGAGGACTGCGGGGACTGGTGGATAAGGATCACCGGCGGCCCGTTCCCGGCGCGGCGATAGTGGACGACACGGTCGCCCACGTGAACGAAGCGGCGACGGATGGGTAGATGCGCCATGGTCGCTCTAGCGTCTTCGCGCCGGCGCCAACAGCTGGCTGGACGCCTCGTTAGAGGGTGCCCTCACGGGCGCGCACCCGAAGCTCGGTTTTGAGAATCTTGCCGCCGGCGTTGCGCGGCAACACATCCAGAGACACAAACGTCTTGGGAATCTTGTACTTAGCTAGGCTTTGGCGACAGTGGGTCTCGAGTTCCGCGTCACTCACCTCGGCGCTCTTGACGACGATCGCTTTGACCGCCTCGCCCCACTCTTCGTCGGGAATACCAATGACACTGGCTTCGGCAATCGCCGGGTGCATCATCAGGACTTCCTCGATTTCGCGCGGGAAGACGTTGACCCCGCCGCTGATAATCATGTCGGTCTTGCGGTCTACCAAGTAGAGGTAGCCTTCGTCATCGTGGCGACCCATATCGCCCACCGTGCACCAACCATCGTCGGTCAACGACTCGCTGGTGGCCTTGGGGTTTTCCCAATAACCGTTGAAGAGCAAGGGCGAGCGACAGAACAACTCGCCGACATCGCCTTGTTTGACCTCGGCGCCATCATCGTCGCGCAGCGAGACCTCGACCGTCGCGTAGGGCATGCCAACGCACTGTTGTTTGCGCAGCTGGTCCGGCGGCCGCAGGCTGGTGACGAAACCGCCCTCTGTCGAGCCATACGTCTCGTGCAACAAACCTTCGCCGAAATAGTCGACGATCTTTTCTTTGGTGGCCTGCAGCAGCGGCGCCGCATTGGAGATAATCGCCTTGAGCGAATTGGGCCGGTGTTTGTCGAGCGTCTTTTTCTCGAGCGCGAACATCCGGTGGAAGTGCGTCGGGACGAAAAACGTGTTGGACAGATTCATCTCAGAGATCTTGCGCAGCACGATCTCGGGGTCGTATTTCGGCAAAATCTCGCAAAAGCCGCCGAAAAATATTGGCGCCATGGCGAACGCAAACCCTGCACCATGAAACAACGGCGCCAGGGCAAGGGCACGGTCGTCGGGGCCGTAGCAGCCGAATTCGACCCCCATGGTGTAGAACGCCATCGTGCGCGACCGGTGCGACAGCAGGCAGCCCTTGGGCTTGCCCGTCGTGCCCGAGGTGTAGGGAATACAAAAGACGTCCCATTCCTCGATCGGTACGGTCGGGGTCTGCGGTTTGGCAGCGGCAATCCAGTCGTCGTAGTCCTTACCAATGACGATGATGCGCTCGACTGTCTCGAGGTTTGCCGCGCGCGCGACGGCTTCGACGCTCTCATGCACGAACAAAACCTTCGCGCCGGAGTCGTTGCAAATATGGGCCACTTCCGGTGGTGTTACCGAGGGCGGCACCATCGCGGGCGCGACGCCCGCGTCCGACAGGCCGGCAACGATCTCTAAGAACTCGATGCAATTGGGCGCGAAGAGCGCGGCGTGGTCGCCTTTCTTCAAGCCCAAGTCGTGGATGGCAGCGGTCGCCACCCGATTGAAACGCTCGATCAGGGTTGTATAGGTGAACTCACGCGCGCCCTGCGCCAGGGCAACCTTGTTGGGGGTACGGTGCGCCGACGAGCGGACACCGGACGAAATCAATATGGGGCGGTAGTTGGCAGGGCGCCCGGCGATACTCTCGTTAGGCGACATTACTAAGGGGGACCTTCCAGGACTCGAAAACCTCGTCCGCCGTCAGCACGCGGGCAAAGAAGAATCCCATCGTCATCAACGCGACCTCAGCGCGATCGTCATCGATCTCGCCCACCGCGTCGCTCACCACGAAACACCGGAAGTCGCGCTGACACGCATCGCGTACCGTCGTTTCAACACACATGTTGGTCGTGACACCGCAAAACACGAGGTTCTTGATCTTCATCGCAGCCAACACCGATTCGAGCTGGGTCGAATAGAAAGCGCTCGGCCGGTTTTTCTGGATGACCGCGTCGTTCGGTCCTGGCGCCAGCGTTTCGAGGATCTCGGCATCCCAGCTGCCCAACGCGCACAGACCGACGTCCTTCAACGCCGGCATGATCTCGTTGACGATAAAGCCACCATCTTTGTAGTCCGGCTGATAGACATACTGGGTATAGATGACCGGCACGCCGGCCTTGCGCGCAGCCGCAACCAGCCGTATGCACCCCGGTTCGGCCGCCGCCAAACGCTCAAAGGGAAAGCCGAGTTTCTCTATGCGTCCGCCAGCGCGGCAATAGCTGTTTTGCATATCGACAACGACCAGTGCGGTCTTGTCGCGGCCAAATTCCATCGTCATTGCATGCCCCCCTAAGCCGCGTTGCTCAACTCGACGCCCCACTCATCGAGCACCTCGTTGACGTTCAGTACCCGCGCGAACAGGTACTCCATCGCCTTCAAGGCCGTCTGACCGCGGAAGTCATCGACTTCGCCAACCGCGTCGCGGACGACAAAGGTGCGAAAATCGCGCTGCGAGGCGTCACGTACGGTCGTCTCGACGCAAATGTTGGTGGTCACACCGCACACGACCACGTTCTCAATTCCTTGGGCCCGCAAATAAGACTCAAGCCGGGTCGCGTAAAACGAGCTGGGCCGGTTTTTGTCGATGATCGTGTCGCCGTCTTCAGTCTTCATGTCGGGATGAATTTCGGCGTCCCATGTGCCAGCGACACACAATTTGACGTCTTTCATCATCGGCATGATCTCTTCGATCTGGACACCACCGTCGCGAAAGTCCGGCTCGTAGACATAGCGCGTCCAGAATATCGGCACTTTGGCCTTGCGGGCGCCCGCGACCAAGCGCTGCACCCCGGGCGACGCCGCCGCGAGTTTCTCCCAGGCAAAGCCGAGTTGGGCCATTGAGCCCTTGCCGTCGAGAAAGCCGTTCTGCATGTCCACGACGATGAGCGCGCAGTTCTCTTTACCAAGTTTGATCGTCATCGGGTCCTCCCTGGAGAGTGTCGATTAGCGTTTCTTTGCCGCCTTTTTCGCTGGTTTTTTCGCCGCAGGCTTCGCTTTCGCGCCACGACGAGCCACGGTCGCACTGAGACGCCGGAGCGATTTCATCTTCGAGCGCTCGTCGAGTTTGAAAATGCGAATCGCATTGTCGCGCATGATTTTTTGGTACGAGTCGGGCCGGAAGTTCAGATCGCCCACTTCTTTGACGGCACGGATCGGATCGATCACCGGCCAGTCGGTGCCGAACAGGAACTTGTGCGAGCCGTAGGAGTTGGCGTAATGCACCATCTGCTTGGGCCAATGCTTGGGCGCATAGGCGTCGCCGCCGATAAAGATGTTCTCATGCTTCCAGGCCATCGAGATCATCTCGTCAGTCCATGGCACGCCCAAATGAATGCCCAGCAGTTTTAGTTCCGGATAGAGGATCGAGACCCGGTCGAGCGTGATGGGGCGGCCGACCGACGGCAGACGGCGGTCGCGTTGATACACCAAGTTATGGCCGACCTGCATCATGATGGGGATGTCGAGCTCGATGCACTTGGCATAAATCGGGAACACATAGGCGTGGTCGGGGGGGAGATCGAACCAGTGCGGGTAATAATGCGCGCCGACAAACCCGAGTTCGTTGACTGCGTATTCCAGCTCGGCGAGCTGCTTCATGCCCAGCGTCGGATCGACGCCCGCGAGACCAGAGAACCGGTCCGGGTGTTGCTGACAAACCTGATGCACGCGCTCGTATGAAATGTGGAACGAGCCTTTGACGTTCATGTCGCCGGCGCGGGTCGCGATCAGAAAGGCGTGTTCAATCTCCGCCTCGTCCATCATGCGCAGGTATTCCGGAATGCCGATGCCCTTGCGCATCTTCGGGCTCATCCGAATCTGCTTCTTGAAGTTGTTGTCGATTCCGGTCTGGTCGTTACGCACCTCTAACGGCGTGTACAGATTGCAGACAATATCGATGTGACCAGACATGGGCTCCCCTTCCCTTAATGATGACGCCCAATTCTCGATCCGGACGCCTTGTTATTGTACGGACTAATCTACTGACTCATCGGGGGTCAGGCAACGCGCCCGGGCGCTTGCCCTGGCGGCCCCTTGTGACAGAATGCGGCCTCCCTGACCGATGGCCCGCTGGATGAGTGATTTAAGAACCTTTCTGAACGAAGAATCCGCCCATGTGTGGCGGCCCGAGGGGCCGGTAGCGCTGGTGCAGGAGATTACTGCGCTGCAACAGGCGTTGGACGCGCGTCAGCACTACCCGGTCATCGAAATTCGGCAACCCAAGGGCGCCGACGGAACGATCAATCCCATTTCGGTGGTCTGCAACCTCACCGCCAGCCGTGCCCTGACAGCCCGCGCGCTCGGCGTCCAGGACCACCGCGATTTCGCCGCGACCTATGCCCAGCGCACCGCCAACCCGATCCCGCCCATCGTCGTCGGCCGCGACGCAGCACCAGTCCAGCAGGTCGTGATGCGCGGTGACCAGGCCAATCTCCTCGACCTGCCGGTGCTGACCCAGCATGCCCTAGACCCCGGGCCGTATCTCACGGCAGCGCACGCGACGACCTACGATCCCGATACCGGCGTCGACAACACCGCGATCCAACGCTGCTGGGTTAAGGCACCGCGGCGGATGTCGTATTACCCCTACCCCGCGTCGCACAACACGCGGAACCTGCGGAAGTTTTGGGCTAAAGACGAGCCCTGCCCGGTGGCCTTTTGGATCGGCCATCATCCCAAGGTGCTGCTCGGCACCCAGGCCAAACTGTCGTATCCGGAGAGCCACTGGTCCGCTTGCGGCGGACTTTTGGGCGAGCCGTTGCGGCTGGTGCCCAGCATCACCCACGGCGACAAGATCATGGTGCCCGCAGACGCCGAAATCGTCATCGAAGGTTGGGCGCCTGCCAATGTGTGGGAGGCCGACGGCCCGTTTGGCGAATACACCGGCTATATGGGCGCGCAAGTCGCCGCGCCGGTGTGCGAGGTGACCTGCATCACGCGACGCGAGAACGCGATCTATCACGACTACGGGTCGGGCCACGCCGACATGTTGGTGCCCGACAACATGGTCATGGAGGGCAAGATCTACGGCATGATGAAACCGATCGCGCCGTCGGTGCGCCGCGTCCATGTGCCGGTCTCGGGCCGCCGCTTCCACGCCTATGTGTCGTTCGAAAATCCCGGCATCGGCGAAGTGCGCGACGCCCTGATGGCGGCGCTGGCCTATCGCCGCACCAAAGCGATCATTGCGGTCGACGACGACATCGATCTGTTTTCCGACAGCGACATCATGTTCGCGTTGGCCACGCGGGTGCAGTGGGAACGCGATGTGATTACCGCCACCGGTTTGCAGGGCTCCTTAATGGACCCCTCATTGGCGCGTGGCGCCAAGACGGTGCAAAAGGCTGGGATCGACGCAACCCTGGCGCCGTCGGAAATACCCGGCGCGCCCCGGCCGGTGCCGCCGCGCAACAGCGTCGGCACTGCGGCGCTCGACGACGCCATCGCACGCCTAACCGGGATCGACACCAAAAACTGGCCGGTGCTGTGATCATGCCCGAGGACCACATCATCCGTCTGCGCAACCATTCGCCTTCTGGCGAAAAGCGTGGCAACACGTCGTGGGTGCAATGCGGATCTTGCGACGGCTGGTTCCACGCCACCGAAGACATCGTCAGCCGCGGCACCGTGAAGCTGCACTGTAACCACTGCCACACCGAGTTTTTGCCAGGCCAGGCGAGGAAGATCGTGCTGGCGTAGGGACCATTTGAGAACGCCGCCATGAAAATCCTCTACACGCCGATGCCCGGGCTGGTCCACCGGGTGCAAATCGTGGCCCGCGAGCTGGGGCTGTATGACAAAATCACCTGGGAGCGGGCGCAGCCTTATGAGCGGCCGGCCCACCTGACCGACCAGAACCCGTTAAGCAAAGTACCAACGCTGATCACCGACGACGGGCTCGCGCTGTTCCCGGGCATGGTCATCTACGAATACCTGGAATCGCTGGCTGGCCCGACGCTTTACCCGAGCGACCCGGCGGCACGCTGGCCGGCCATGCAGGTTCTTAGTCTGGGCGAAGGCCTGTGGGACATGACGGTGCAGTGGAACAACGAGCGCAAACGGCCGCCAGCGGAGCAATCACCCGAACAGCGCGCACGCTATCTCGCGGCCATTCACCGGGTGATAGAGCGCCTCGAGGCGCTGGCGCCGTCGTGGGACGATTTTCACATCGGCCATATTGCGGTGGCCGGGTGTTTCAACTTTTTTGACTACCGCCGCGGCCGCGACCTCGCGACCAACGAGTTCGGCAGCGTGATGCCGGACTTCTCCGACGGCCGCCCCAACCTCATCCGCTGGCTCGCCGATATGCGCCAGCGTCCCTCGTTCGCGCCGACCGACTAGGAGAACCGCATGCGAAAAATACTTGTGCTCGTGCCCTTTCCGATGACCCCGGAAGAACTCGCCAACCGGCAGGCGCAATCCAAAGCGGTGCAGCTTGCCCCCGACATCGAGTTGCACTACCGCCCGGTGAAGGCCGCGCCGCGCACCTATACGAGCCAGCAAGATTACGTGCTGGCCGATATGTCGCTGCTGGAAGCCGGGCGCTCGGCGCAGGAAGACGGCTATGGCGCGGTGTGCATCGACACGGTGAGCGATTCGGGCGTGTCGGCGTTGCGTTCGGTGCTCGACATTCCGGTGATCGGGCCGGGGCGCACGATGTACACGACGGCACTGATGCTGGGCGACCGCTTTTCAATGCTGTCGATGTGGGAGGATTGGTTCGGACTGTACAAAAAGGTGCTCACTGAAATGAACCTGATGCACAAGGTGGCGTCGATGCGGGCCATCGGGATGACCCCCGACAACCGCAACCTGCTGGGCGGCAAGGAAGAGAAGATCTTCCCGCTGCTACTGGCGGCGGCCACGAAATGCATCGAGGAAGACGGCGCCGATGTCATCTGCCTGGGCTCCACGACCATGCACCAGTCGGCCAAGTTCCTGGCCGACAACCTGCCGGTGCCGGTGATCAACCCGGGGCCGCTGTCTTACAAGACCGCCGAAGCCATGATGGCGCTGGACCTCAGCCAAAGCCGCAAGACGTATCCGGCGCCCAAGGTCGACAAGCGCAGCATGATCCACGCGATGCTAGACGCCGCGGCGGCCGAGCAAGAAGGCAAGACCGTCGAGAAACTGGATTAGGAGAACGCCATGCACAAAGCTTTGGTCATTGTCCCCTTCGCGCTAGACGCCGCAGGGGTCGCCAACCGCAAGCAGCAAACCAAGGCGGTTAAGCTGGGCCCTGATATCGAGTTCGACTTCAAGCCGGTCACTGCGGGGCCGACCAGTTTCATGAGCGCGCCCGACTGGGCGTTAATGGAAATGGCGATTTGGGAAGCCGGCATGAACGCGCAAGCCGAAGGCTACGACGCCGTGGTGATCGACACGATGAGCGATTCGGGCATGGCGCCATTGCGCGCCATGTTGGATATCCCAGTGGTCTCGCCGGGCCGGACCTCGATGCTGTTTGCGCTGATGTTGGGCAACCGTTTTGGTATTTTGGCGCAGTGGGACAAGGCGCTGGTGCGCTACCGCAAGGCCACCGCCGAATACGGGCTGGCCGCGCAATGCGCCGCGGTCGATCATTTTGACGAGCCGCCCGACTTCGCCAACCTGCTGGGCGGCAAAGAGGACAAAGTCTTCCCCAAGATGAAAGCCGCGTGCGAGCGGATGATGGACAAGGGCGCCGAGGTCATTTGCCTCGGCTCCACCACCATGCATCAGGCGGCCGAATATCTCGCCAAGGAACTGCCCATCCCGGTGATCAACCCGGGGCCTCTGACCTACAAACTGGTGGAGACCATGATCGGTCTGAACCTGACCCACAGCAAAGCCGCCTTCCCCGCGCCACTGGTGCCCAAGCCGGAGATGGTCCACGCGATGCTGCAAGCGGCGCGCGCGAGCGAGAAGACCTAGCCGACGCGGCAGCAAAGAGAGGCGTTTGCGTCATGGCATCTGCTGTTCGGGCCGCGTTTGTCGGCATCGTCTATTACACGGCGGGATTTCTCGCCTTCTGGCTCGCCGCCGCGCCCTATGCCGACCGCCTCAATGCCGGTGCATCGACGGACGGCATTTGGGCGGCGCTGTTCCCCTACTGGGTGATCGGGCAAATCGTGCTCACGGCGTGGGCCTGCTTCAACGCGCTGGCGTTGCCGGACGGCAAACACCGGGCGCTGGCCGCCGGACTCGGCGCCGGGTTGCTTAACCTCGCCGGGCTCGTGTTCTTGGGGCTGGAGGACGGCGCGCGGGCCTGGCTCGACGTAATCGGCATTGCCGCCGGTGTCGCGATCGGTTTTGGCTTCGACCGATTCGCGGCCGCACGGTCCCTGCGATTGCCCGCTGCCCGGCACCTCGTGTGGTTGTGGCTACCCGGTGCCGCGTTCATGGCAAGCGCGCTCCTCCTGGTGAACGGATTGGTCGATTCGGTCATCGTCGACAAATTGACGCCTGAATCTCTGTGGCTGCTCGTGCCGCTCGTCGGCGGATTGGTGATGGCCGCCGGGTGGCGACGGATGGCCGCGGCCCGCACCGCACGGGAAGCGCGTGCCGCCCGTGAGATGCTGGGCGCGTTGATGGTCATCGCTGGGGCATCGACACCTGCGCTCGTTACCGGCTTTGTCTTTCGCGCCCTGTTCCTGCAGCAAATCGTCGGGCTGTAGCGAGGCCGGTACTCGCACCGGCGTATCCGGCAGTGCGACGACCGCGATCTGGGCACCCGCTGGTGGCCGCCGCAGCGAGTGAGAAGCAATAGCGCGGCGCGCGACGGCCCAACGCCGTATGTGCGCGATCCGCGGGTGGATCTCGTCGCCGTAGGCGAGGCCAACCGCCGGATTTGCGCGCGGCCCTGGAAGGCGGGGCTGGATCGTGTCAAATTTGACCCTGGAATTTCATCCGGGCGCGCGACGACGCGCCCACCGCAGGAGACAGCCATGACCGACCAACTAATGCCCAAGCAAGAATTCTTCAAAGCATTGCAGGGCGCGCGCACCGCGGCGCACTCCAGCGGCCACCCGTTCAGCGCCGCATGGAAAGCCGGCGAGCTGACCAAGGACGACCTCGGGTTCTGGGCAATGCAGATGTACTATTACATTGAGGACGTGACGCGGATGTTCTCGGCGCTGTTCACCCGGCTGCCCGATCTTCAGGCCCGTCTTCTAATGCTGGAAAACCTCAACGGCGAGGAAATCCCGGACCGCCATCCAGACCTGTTGCTCGACTTCGCCGAGGCCTGCGGCTACAGCCGTGAACGCGTGAAGAACGCCTATCTCAAAGGCGAGGTCCTGCCGTCGTCGATGGCGATGCGCTCGTGGATATTCGAACTAGCGATGGTGCGCGAGCTGTCCGACGCGGCCGCTGGCATCATGATCGCGCTGGAGGGCCAGACCCCAACGGTTTACCCGCTTTACATCGAAGCCGGTCGCAAGATGGGCTTTACCGACGCACAGATGAAATTCTTCCACGTCCACATCGAGGCCGACGAGGGCCACGAAGAGGGCGGGCTGGAGATTTGCGCGCGTTACGCCCACACCCGCGAAATGCAGGACCGGGCGATCGCCACCGTCAGCAACGCCACGCGCATGCGCTATCAGATGTTGACGGCGATCTACGACGCCACGGTCGGCGCCCGCCAAAGCCAGGCCGCGGAGTAGCGTTGCCCGGCTATAACGGCAAAGACAAGGTCGCGCTGGTTACCGGCGCGACTGGCGGTATCGGCGGCGCCGCGGTCAAGCTGTTCCGCGCGGCCGGCACAACCGTCATCGCAACCGGGCGCGATCAGCACAAAGTTGAAGGACTGTTCCGCAACGACGCCCAGGTCCTGGCGATCGAGGGCGACTTTTCCAGCGAACAAAGCGCCCGGCGTGCGGTGGCAACCGCGATGGGGCGTTATGGCCGGATCGATCACGTGATCCATTGTGCCGGCGCTGTTAGCAAAGGGCGTATCGAAGAGACCAGCCTGGAAGAATGGCACCGCCAGTTGGATGTCAATCTGACCTCTGCGTTTCTTCTTTGTCGGGAAACCTACGACGCGCTGAAGGCCAGCAAGGGGTGCGTTGTCTTGCTGTCTTCGACCAACGGCATCCATGGCGGAACGGCGGTCTCCGGTCTGCCCTACGCCGTAGCCAAGGCCGGCGTTATCAACCTAACCCGCTATCTCGCCAAAGAATGGGCACCTGACGGCATCCGGGTGAACTGTGTCATGCCCGGCCCCGTCGATACCCCCATGCTGGATCGGCTGACGCCGGAGCAACATGAACGCACGAGGGCCGCGACATTACTCGGTCGTTACTCGACCGCGGAGGAATGCGCGGGCATGATCGTGCACCTGTGTTCGGACTATGCCGCGTCGATGACGGGAACCGTCAGCAACGTTTCGGCCGGCAACGTCCTCGACTAGGAGCCACCATGCCGCTGTCACATCACGAAGCCGGCGAGATCACCGGCTACCACGCCCATATCTATTACGATGCCGAAAGCCGCGAGGCCGCCCGCGCCGTGCGTCTTGGCGTCGAAGGGCGGTTCCGTTGCGTCTTGGGCCGCTGGCACGACCAGCCGGTCGGGCCCCACCCCAAAGCGATGTATCAAGTTGCCTTTGAGGTCGACGAGTTTGCCAAGATCGTGCCTTGGCTGATGCTGAATCGGCGCGGGCTCGACATCCTCATCCATCCCAACACTGAGGACACGATCAAAGACCACGACGCCAATCCGATATGGCTGGGCACCAAACTCGCCCTCGACATCGACACGTTGCGGCGTTTTTCGGTGGAGCAAGCCAAGAAGATCGCGGCGGGCTAACGCTCAAGGGACGCCGGGCGCCCCCCGATCATCACGGCGGCAGCAGCGGCACTAAAGGCCGCAAGCAGTGCCGCGACGATGGCGACGGCGCGAAATCCATCAACCAGCGCGGCACTGATCGCCAAACGCACTGCACCTTGGGCGTCGGCATTGCCAACCCCGGTGAGATCGACCGCGGCGAGACGGCCCAGCTGATTGAGAATGGCGATCTGCGCGTCGGGCTGCAGCGACAACGCCTCAACGCCTCGGGTTAAGCCTGCGTCAAACGTCGCAGTGAAGAGAACGCCAAACCCAGCAATAGCGAGGAGCGCGGCGATACGCGCTGCGGCGTTGTTGACGCCGGATGCGAGCCCGGCCTGATCCTCATTGAGCGATGTCATGACGACTGTCGTCAAGGGCGCGACCACGATGGCCATGCCGATTCCGAGCACCACAATCGCCGGAAAAAATGACTGCCAGTAGACGCCATCATTGGGTAGCGCGAACAAGCCAAAACCAATGGCCGCGATTAGCGGCCCGATGACAAGGGGCAATCGACCACCAACACGGACGACCAACCCGCCCGACCAGCGCGACAGCACGACGATCAGGACGATGAGCGGGAGGAACGCCGCGCCGGCCCCGGTGGCGCTGTACCCATGTGCCTGGATCAGCACAAAGGGGAAGAAAAAGATCAACCCGCCGAGCGACGCGTAGAGCAAAAGGGTGAGAAGGTTCGCGCCGGCGAAATCGCCCGACCGAAACAGCCCCAGCGGCAGCATCGGCGTGCGCAGCCATGCCTCAACCGCGACGAATCCGACCAGTGCCACAACACCGACCGCCAGCGCCGGCCAACTCGACGGTGCAGCAAAACCGAGACGGCTTCCCTCGATCAGACCCAATACGATGCCGCCCAATCCAACGACGGCAAGCACCGAGCCCCACCAGTCGGTCCGCCCAACGCCGCGATCCCGGCTTTCGGGAACGTATACACGCAAGACCCAAAGCACGACGCCAGCCAACGGCAGATTGATAAAGAATATCCATCGCCACGACGCATTGTCGATCAACCAGCCGCCAAGCAACGGCCCCAGCGCCATGGCAAGCGCCGTAAAGGCCGACCACGTGCCGATCGCACGGCCACGCTCGGCCTTCGGAAAAGCGGCGCTAATGATTGAGAGGCTGCCCGGCACGAGTAGCGCCGCGCCAATCCCCTGAAAACCGCGGGCAATGATGAGTTGAGTCATATCGGGTGCAAGACCGCACCACAGCGACGCCAACGCGAAGATCAGCGTGCCTGCGCCGAAAATACGGCGGCGCCCGAACCGGTCGCCAGCCGCGCCGCCGGTTAGAATCAGCGCCCCGAGCAGCAACGCATAGGCCTCGACCACCCACTGCAACTGAACCAGGGTCGCGCCAAGATCCTGCTGGAGGACCGGCAGCGCGATGTTGACGACGGTGCCGTCAACCGCCGCCATCGTTGAGCCCAGAACCGCTGCGGCCAGCACCCATGGACGGCGGCGTGGCGGGCACGGTTCGTCGGCGTCCGCGCCGAGGACGCCGCTATCGCCAGCGCGCGGCGGCACAGGGGAATCGGACATTGCTCTGGAATCGGTCGTCGCGATTTCCGCGACGGGCTAAATCGCGATGGTGAAGCCGCCGTCGACCGTAATGACCTGCCCGGTGATGTAGCGCGCTTTGTCCGAGACCAGGAACGCCACGACATCGGCAATCTCTTCGGCCGTGCCGATGCGTTTGAGCGGGATGCCCTTCGCCGCGGCTTTTAGACCCTTGGCGCCCATCGAATGGACCGGGTCGAGCGCTTGTGCCGTCCAGATTAGACCCGGGGCAATCCCGTTGACCCGAATTTGATGCGGCGCCAACTCGACTGCCATGGCACGCACCAGTCCGGCGATGCCAGCTTTGGCCGCGGAATAGGGAATGTGATCGCCCCAACCGACGACATGGCCGGCGATCGAGGACAGGCAGACGACGTTGCCCTTTTTGGCTTTGCGCATTTTCGGCGCGGCGGCGCGGACCACCCGCATCATGCCTTTGAGGTCGATTTCGTGGGTGATGTCCCAGTCTTCGTCCTTGAGCGTCTTCAACGGCATGTGCTTGGCAATACCGGCGTTGTTGACGATCACGTCCAACGCACCGCGGTACTTCTTTTCGACGGCGGCAACCACATCGTTCACGCACTTGGTGTCCGACACGTCCATATAGTGAAACTCGGCATCGCCGGCGCGGTCGATCTTGCGGGCGATGGCGCGACCTTCTTTTTCCAACACGTCGGTGACGATGACGCGGTAGCCTTCCTTGCCGAGCGCGACCGCGGTCGCAGCGCCGATGCCGATACCGGCCCCGGTTACCAGGGCGATGGGTTTGGCCATGAATTCCTCCTCAAGTCGGGTTAACTAAAGACGTCGCCGCCATTGGGCCCCAGCGTCTGGCCCACGAAGAAACGCGACTCCTCGGACGCCAAGAAAACGAACGCCGGCACGATATCCTTGTCGACATCGCCGAAGCGATGCTTGGTCTGCCGGGCGAGCACGCTCTTGGGCTTTTCCGGCGGGACCTGGTCGACCATCGGTGTCCGTGTCGCACCCATGGCCACACAATTGACATTGATATTCCGCTCGCCGACCTCGATCGCCAACGTGTGCGTCATCGCGATCACGCCGGCCTTGGCGGCATTGTAGTGCGTGAAAAGCGGTGTCCCGCCGAAAGCGAACTGGGTCGAAACGTTAATGATCTTGCCGTAGTCGTTTTTGTACATGTGCGGCAGAACATATTTGGTGCACAGGAACGTCCCCCGGAGATGCACCGCAATCATCCGGTCGAACATCTCGACGCTCATATCCTGCAACGGCGCGCCGCGGTCGGCGTGGCCCGCGTTGTTCACCAGAATGTCGACCTTGCCAAAGGTTTTCAGCGCCTGGGAGACCATGCGCTTGACCTGGCCTTCGTCGGACACGTCGGCCTTCACGACCAGCGCCTTGCGGCCCATCTTTTCGATGGCCTTCTGGATCTCCCAGATGTCTCGTTCACCCGCCTTGTCAGGATAGTTGAGCACAATATCGGCACCCTCGCGGGCATAGGCTTTGGCCACGCCGGCCCCGATCCCGCTTGACGACCCGGTGATCAGCGCCACTTTTCCCTTGAGACGTTTAGCCATAGTTGTGCTCCTTTAGAGCATCATGTCGCCGCCGTTGGGGCTGATCGTCTGCCCGACCATGTGGCTCGCCTCCTCGGACGCGAGATAGACGAAAGCGGGCACGATCTGATCGACACGGGCGAGTTCGCCCTTAGGGATCATCGCTTTGATCGCCTTGAGGTGATCTTCTTCAACGGCCTCAAGGATCGGCGTGTAGGTCGCCCCCGGCGCCACGCAATTGGCATTGATGTTGCGATCGCCGATCTCGCGCGACAGCGAGCGCGTGAACCCGATGATTCCTGCTTTGGCTGCGCAGTAGTGGCTCAACCCTGCCGAACCCAGATAGGCAAGTTGCGAGGCGTTGTTGACGATCTTGCCCGATCCTTGCTTGTACATGTGCGGCAGGACGAAGTGGGTGACAAGAAAGACGCTGCGTAAATTCACCCCGATCATCTCGTCCCACATGGCGATGGGCATCTTTTCCACCGGAGCGCCCGAGGCGATGCCCGCGTTGTTGATCAAGATATCGATTCGACCCAAACGCTTGAGCGACTCTTTCACAAGGCGGCGCACAGGCCCTTCCTTGGAAACGTCGGCTTGCACGAGGTAGGCCTTGCCGCCGGCTTTTCGTACAGCCGCGGCGACCTTCTTGGCATTGGCCTCTTGTTGTTTGTTGGGAAAATTGATCACCACGTCGGCGCCTTCTTTCGCGAACGCTACCGCGACGCCTGCCCCGATGCCGCTCGACGCGCCGGTGATCAGCGCCTTTTTGCCCTTTAGTCTCCCGGCCATGCGTGCCTCCCGCTATTCGTTTTTCGATTTCGTTGTGCCGACAAAAATAGGCCCCGCCGAGGCGGGGCACAAATAGAAGAGCGGGCACCGGCGGCCGAAGCCGCCGGTGCCAACCAACCCTATTCGCTCAAGTCGTACCAGCGGATCGAGTTGTCCGCGTGCCACTTGATCCCTTTGATCTTGTCGCTGAAGGCCCACTGGGTCTTCCACTCCAAAACCGGCAGCCAGGCAACTTCCTTGGCCAGGATCTCCTGAGCCTCGGCGAGCTGCGCGGTCCGCTTCGCCGGAACGCCTTCGTTCAACGCCGCGGCATACAACGCATCGACGCGTGCGTTCGAGTAGTTGACCATCGTGTTGAGACCACCCTTCTCGGCCGAAACGAAGAACAGGAACAGGCCGTACGCCGCATCAGGCGCAATCGGCTTTTCCTGGTCGTTCAAGGCAAACGGCAGATCCTTCTTGACCAACTGCCGATCGCCGTAAGTCGTTTGCGGCAGCGGATCGAGCTGCACGTCGATCCCGATTTTAGCCAGGTTGGTTCTGATCAGGTTGGCAACGGGACCCAACGCAGACTCTTTCTCGGTCACGTAGGCCATATTGAATGCACCAGCAAACTTCTCCAGCCCTTTGCCCTCCGGATAACCCGCTTCGGCCAGTAACGCCCGGGCCTTGTCCAAGTTTTCGTCATAGGTGGTCGAAGGTTCGTGATAGTCGGTGTAAGAGGTCGGGATCGAGCCGACCCACTTCTTGGCGCCGCCGAAATAGGCGTCCCGAATGATTGCGTCATAGGGAATCGCGTGGGCAATCGCCTGGCGCACCTTCGGGTTGTCGAAGGGCGGTGTCTTAAAGTTCATGTGGACGAACAGGTTCTCGTTGCCGAGCACGCCGGCAACCTTCACCCCACGCACGCCGCGCAGGCTGTTGAACTCTTTCGGCGTGACGCGCTCGATCAGGCCTGCTTGGCCCGAGCGCAAGATCACCACACGGTTCGAGCTTTGCGGCACTTTGCGCAAGATCACCCGGTCGAAATGGGGCTTGCCCCGGTAGTAGTCCGGGTTGGCGACAACGGCGAACTCTTTGTCTTTTTCCCAGTTGCTCAGGCAATAGGCGCCAAAGCCCGGGGCGTTGACGTTGTCGGTGTACTGGTGGCTCCATGGATCAGCGGTGGTGGAGTTCGCCTCCATCGTCTCCTTGTCGAAAATGTACAGACCGAAAATCGTCAACACGTGCTGGAACAACGCGTTCGGCGCCGACTGACGAATTTTGACCGTGTAGTTATCGACCTTCTGGACTTCGTCGCCCAGTTTTTGAGCGGCTTTGGCTTCCGGCGAATCGCCGAAGACCGTCGGCGTGAAGTTATCGACCGATCCGACACTGGAGAGGAACCAGCCGATCGGCGCCGCGCCGGAAACGGTTTTGGCGCGGGCGAACGTGTACATCACGTCGTCGGCGTCGAAGGTCGCCCCGTTGCAGCCCTTCACATCCTGACGCAGCTTAAACGTCCAGGTCAGCGTGGCCGCATCAAATGTCCATGACTCGGCGAGCCGGCCTTCGAACTTCGTGAAATCGTGCGTCATCACGCCTTCATCGTTCAGGCCTTTTTCTTGGTAATAGATCAACGGCTCGAGCAGGTTGTCGACGCCGGTCTGCGTCGCCGGAATGGCGATCGACGCACCGTCGTAATCCAGCCCGGCCGGCACGTCCTCGGCCAAAACTAATAGGTCGGCGGCAAGCGCCGATCCTGCAGACAGGCTGAACGCCAGCGCCGCCGAACTCAGAACTGCAGTAACTCGATTCATTGAAGATTCTCCCTGGAGTTTATTGTGGCCCGCGACCCGAACTGGCCGCGAGCCGTTTTTCGATTCGGCTAGTTTGCCGGCGAATAGTCATACCAATGCAAAGAATTATCCGGGTGCCACGTGACGCCCTTGATCTTGTCGCTGATCGCCCAGATGGTCTTGAATTCGACGATCGGGGCCACCGCGACATCGATCATCAGCTGGTCTTGGATTTCGACCAACAACCCGTTTCGCTTGGCGACGTCGCCCTCGACAAGCATTTCGAAGAACTTGGCGTCAACAGTGTCGTTGACGTAGTTCATCGAATTCAGAATGCCGCCTTTTGCGGTCGACACATATGAAAGCTGGACGCCGTACCCGGCATCGACGCCGATTGGCTTGACGTGGTCAGTCAGGCCGAGCGGCAAATCTTTCTTCACCAATTCGCGGTCGCCGTATTGGCTGGCTGGGATGGGATCGAGCAGGACCGGGATGCCAACCTCGGCCAACGCCGAGCGCAGCACCGTCGCGACCGGACCCAGAACCGATTCACGCTCGGACTGGTACGTGATTTTGAAGGAATCGGAAAACTGCTCAAGCCCGCGTCCGCCCGGGAAACCTGCCTCGGCTAGAAGCGCTTTGGCTTTGTCGGGGCTGTATTCGTACTGCGTCGATGATTTGTGAAAGCCCGGATAACTTGACGGAATTGCGCCGTCCCATTTTCGCGCCAGGCCGAAATATCCAGTCTGGATAATCCGGTCATACGGAATGGCATGGGCAATCGCCCGCCGAATCCGAACGTCATCAAAGGGTTTGACGTTATAGTTGAGGTGCAAGAACAGATTCTCGTTGCCGAACGTTCCCATCACCTTCACGCCGCTGGCGCGTGACAAGTTGTCGTACTCCTTGGGCGTCAGACGCTCGACAATGTGCGCTTGACCAGAACGCAAGATCACCGTGCGATTTGAGCTCTGCGGTACTTTACGCAAGATGACGCGGTCAAACGCCGCTTTACCGCGATAGTAATCTGGGTTGGCACGAAGGCGCATTTCCTCGCCCTTGCGCCATTCGGTCAAACACCATGGCCCGAACCCTGGCGCGTTCACATTGTTGTTGTAGGTGTGACTCCACTTATCCTCGGCCGTCGCGTTGTCCTCCATCGTTTCTTTGTCGAGGAGGTTGGCCGCGAAAATCGTCAGGACCGGCAGGAACAGCTGATTGGGTGCGGACTGACGAATGGTGACCGTGTAGTCGTCAATCTTTTTCACCTCGTCGCCGAGGTTTTGCGCATCGCCGCCGCCGAACACCGCCGGGGTAAACCCATCGATCGACGAAACGCTCGCTAGGAACCACCCGATCGGCGCCGCACCGGATACCGACTTGGCCCGCGCATAGGTGTAGATCACGTCGTCGGCGTCGAAGGTCTGCCCGTCGCACCCTTTGACGTCCCGGCGCAACTTCATCGTCCAGGTCAGGGTGCTCTTGTCGAACGACCATGATTCGGCGAGACGGCCCTCGAACTTCTGAAAATCAAGAAGCTGCACGCCCTCGCTATTGACCGCGCCGTTTTGAAAATAGACGAGCGGTTCAAGCAGATTGACGATGCCGGAGTAGGACTGAATGGTCGACGACGTCGGGCCGTCAAAATCGAGACCGGCCGGCACGTCATCAGTCAGAACAAGCAGGTCCGCAGAATAAGCAGGCGCAGCGAGACCAAACGCGAGACCAAACGCAGCAATTGAACGCAACAGTGCCGATTTCATGACCGAGCCTCCCCTATATTGTCCGTTCATTATCGTTTTGAGGACTCTCGCCGTCGTCGGTCATCGCGTCAAGGAAAGCCTGAAGTCTTACGCTTAGCCTCGACCTAGAACCGCAATTGGGTATCTAGAAAGCAACCCGACGACCATCGGGGCCCCTTTTCACCCGGGCGCGGGCGCGCCTTATTTCTCGGCGCCGAACAGGAACCAGGCGCCGGCGCCGCCGAAGTCCCCCGCCTGAAACAGGCTGGTGCGGCCCTTGGCGTAGGCTTCGCCAACAGCGCTGGGCTGCACTTTGGCAAAACACTTTTTTTGGTCGAAGCCGCATTTGGCGGCAAGCTGCGCCAAATCAAGGTCTTTGAGCGGCCCCCAAAACGGTTCGTTATTGTTGTAGGTGTCCCAATCAAGAATGAACTGATCGTAGGGGTCCATGCCGGCGAAGATCGGAGTCTCGACGTGGACCATTAGGCCGCCCGGTCGCAGGACCCGTTGGCATTCGCGGAAAATGTTGGCGAGCGCTTTGTGCGACGTCTCGTGCATCAAGATATGCGAGACCACGAGGTCGAAATGCCCGTCGGGATAATCCGTCGCCTCGGCATTCTGTTGCGAAAAATGGACAACTTTGCCCATCGATTCGGCGCGCGCATGCCCGTAACGCACGAAGGGACCGGAAAGGTCGAGCGCGTGCACCTCGGCCTTGGGAAACGCTTCGACATAGGGGATCGTGCTATGGCCGACCGAGCAGCCCATATCCAAAATACGCTTGGGCGATAATCCTGGGTGGTTCTGTCGCAAATACGACAGCACCGTGGCCCCCATATCTTCGTTGAAGGCGCCCATGCGCCCCATCGAATAAAGAAACACACCGGGGTCATAGACCGCACCCGGCAGCACATCGTCTTCAATCAGTTCGTTGTGATAGCCGCCCGGAATACAGTGAATATTCAGCGCCGACATGTAGCGCGGGATTTTGATGTCGGGGTTGGTGCGCAACGTGCCCTTTTGGGCTGCCGCGTGAACTCGTTTCGCGCGCGCGGCCAGGGCGTCGATTTGGCGAACCGCGATCTCGCTTTGCGTGTCTTGCTTCATTTCTTGGCTGGTGCGCTGAAGCGAACTCCAGGCCTGATAGACCGTGTCGTGCGTCATCGCGCGGCGAACCTCATGCCGACTGACCGGTTCGTGGCCCAGGTCGCGGCGGATGCCCGGCCTCACGCGGGCGTCATAGACCTTGCGCAAATTGGGCGAAACCGCGTTGGCCAAGTGCAACTTGAGGCCAGAGACGAAGGTCTGACGGGCCGAGTCGTCGTGGGTGTTGTCGGGCAACATTGCGTGTTTGCCCTGGCGCTCCATCATTGGCTCTCTCCCCGCCCAATCCTTAGTGATGGGCCTAGTTTATTATAGGCCAGGCCGTCCGCCAAGCGTAAGCCTCCCGGTTCCGTTGCCTGCCCGGCGGCGTCTGTGTATATGTTGCGCAACAAGACGCCGCATTAGACGGCGACGACGACGGGGAGAAGAATGGACGAAAGCCCGGCATCGGACAGCCTTTTGGCGCGGGCGGACATCATGCTGGACCGCGCGCTGTATTACACGTCAGCGCTGTTGTTGATCATGATCGCCGCAACGGTCATGTATACAGTGGTTGCGCGCTATGTCTTCAACTCGGCGCCGCTCTGGGCCGAAGACGCGCCGCGGGTGTTTTTTCTGTGGATGACTTATCTCGGGATTGCGGTGGCGACGCGCCGCGGCCAGAACATCCGGGTCACGTTCTTCGTTGAAAAGATGGCGCCGAAACCGCGCTTCTATCTCGACATGTTTATGCATTTTTGCGTGCTGGCGATGATGGTCACGATCTTGTGGAACGTGTGGCCACTGATCCGCATCAACCTGGCCGGCACGATGTTGTCCACCGGGTGGTCCAATGCAGTGAGCTGGTTCCCGCTCCCGGTTGGGGTCGCACTGATGTTGATTTACCAGTCGCGCCAGGCGATCCAAAGCTACCGTGACTATCGCGCGGGCCGCTTCCACGGTGAATCCTCGGGCCTGAACGAAGCGGGTGGCGACTGATGCTTCTGGTCAGCATGTTGGCGCTGCTCTTCATCTTCTCGCTGATTGGGATGGAGATTGGCTGGGCCATCGGCTTCGCCGCTTTTGGCTATCTGGTGCTGGCCCAGTTCGAGCCGTTCGGCACCCCGATGATCTTGTTCTCGCAGATGATGGTTGCGGGACTCGACAGCTTCATCCTTGTCGCGATCCCACTGTTCATCTTCATGGGCGAGTTGATGAACAAGTCCGGTGTCACCCACCGCATCATCGACTTCGCGGGCGCTTTGGTCGGACATATCCGCGGCGGTCTGGCCAATGTGGGCGTGGTCGCGAACTTCATCATGTCGGGGATTTCAGGTTCAGCGCTGGCTGACGCCGCTGCTACCGGCACCGTCTTGGTGCCGGCGATGGAGAAACGCGGCTTTCCGCCGGCTTTCTCTAGCGCGGTGATCGCGTCCGCCGCGACGGTCGGGCCGATCATCCCGCCCTCGATCTCGTTCGTCTTGTTGGGTGCGATCGTCGAAGTCTCAGTGGGCCGCCTGTTCATGGGCGGCGTGGTGCCCGGCTTCATTATGTTCGTCGCGATGTTCACGCTGACCTATTGGATCAGCAAAAAGAACAACTACCCCGTTGAAGAGAAGGCGACGGTCCGCCAGCAGGGCAACGCGTTTGCCCGAGGGTTCCTACCGCTCCTAGCGCCCATCTTTGTCGTCGGTAGTATCGTCGGCGGCATTGCGACGCCGACGGAGGCCGCCGCCATCGCCGTGTTCTATACGCTCTTCCTGGGCGTGATCGTGTACCGCAACCTGTCGCTGCCGCGCATCCTAGAGGCTGCCGGGCTCGCGGCGATTTCCTCGTCGGTCATCATGCTGACCGTCGCGACGTCGCAGATATTTGCTTTCTTGGCGGTGCGCGAAAAACTGGGCGAAATCCTGACCAGCGCGATGTTGGGCGTATCGGACAACGTCTACGTCCTACTGCTGATGGCGAACATCCTGATGCTCTTCCTCGGGATGTTCATGGAAATACTGCCCATCATGCTGATCCTGGCGCCGATCCTGTTCCCGCTGTTCATGAAACTTGGGGTCAGCGACGTGCATCTCGGGGTGGTCATGGTGCTAAACCTCATGATCGGCATGATTACGCCGCCCATCGGGCTCAACCTTTTCGTCCTTTCGGCCATCTCGAAAGTCGGGGTGATTGAAATATTTCGCTACGCGGTGCCCTATTTTATTACGCTTCTTGGGGTGCTGATGTTGATTACCTACGTTCCCGAACTCACTCTGTACCTTGCGGACCTCGTAATTCCTGTAAAATAGCTAGCTCAGGCCGGATAACCGGCGAAACCTTGGGAGGAAGAAACTTAATGACCGATTTTATGATCAGCCGCCGCACCGCCATAAAGGGCGCCGCCGGCGTTGTCGCCGCAGGCACAATCGCTGGCGTTCCCAGCATCGTGCATGCCGCTAAATTCAAATACGGTACAGCCGCCGCGCCGTCGTCGATCTCTGCGCGCGCTGCAACGGACCTATTTAAGGCCGTCGCCGAACGGACCAACGGCGATGTCGACTTCGAAGTTTTCGCCGGCAACCTCGGCGTTGGCGAGAAAGAATTGATCGAAGGCGCCTCAATCGGCACCGTCGACGGCTCCGGCACCGCCTATACCGGCACCCGCGAATTCGACATTTTCTATTCGCCTTATTTCTTCCGCGACAGCGAGCATGCTTTCAATGTCGCCAACGGTTTCCTCCGCGAGAAGACCACCAAAGTTCTGCTCGACCGCTATAGCGTGCACTTCCTCGGCGTCGGCCGGGCCGGCCCTTGGAACCTCTACCTGCGCGATAAGGTCGAAGGCTTCGACGACCTTAAAGGCAAGAAGATCCGTGCCTCGCCGATCGAAGGCCAGGTCAAAGGCCTCGAACATCTTGGCGCCGAGCCCACCGTCATCGCCTTCAACGAACTCTACGGTGCCTTGCAGCAAGGGATCGTCGACGGCGCAGCGACGTTGGCCGCTCTCGCCATCCCGCAGAAGTTCTATGAAGTGACCAAGTACATCGCGCGTAACGATTTCGGCTTGGGCCTCGACAAGTTCTTCATCAGCTCACGGGTCTGGGACCAACTCAGCAAAAAGAACCAGGACATCGTCCAGGGAACTTTTGACGAGTTGGAGCCCGAACTCTACGCCAAGCGCGTCGATGCGGAGCTCGGACCGAGCTACGCAAAGTGGGAAGAACTCAACGGCGCAGGCACCGTCCTGACCCTCGACTCGACGGCAGCGCAGAAGAAGATGGCGCCGCTGAACAAGCAGCTGGCCGATGAAGTCTTCGGCGCCGGCACTTGGGCCAAGATCGAAGCGGCGTAAGACCGCTTCCGGTTACGACTTGGATGGGGCGTCCTTCGGGGCGCCCCTTTTTTTTGCGCTATCCGCGACGCTCGGCGCCGGTCCGCTGGGATAGCCGGGATTAGGCGAGCAAATGCACAGGTGGCGGAACGGCTCGTCGCCCAACACCCGCCAGACGACCCGGCATCCGCGTGGCAGCAAATAAACCGACCCGGTCTCAGCAATCACGGTCCCGGTCTCCTTCATCAGCGGCGGCAAATGATAGGTAATCTCAGCGCGCCCCTTCGTAACGTAGTGCACCTCATCGTGGCTCAAGGTCCACACGATGTCCGGACCGGGATAGAAGTCCTCAAAATTGATCTGGGTGGCGGGTTCGCTAATCCCGGTGTTGACCGCCCGGTACCGCGATCCCTCGATGAACGGGAAGGTTTTGTCGGGCGCCGTATCGAGATCCGAATCCGCAACATTGTATAAACCGAAGCCTGACCATTTAATGGCGTCCACGACCCATCCTCCCCTTCAAAATTGGAACCGACGGTATGCCAGCAACGCCAGACTTCACCGCCATGATCTTGTTATCGTACTCGTTGCGTGCCGGCACCGACACGGCCGAGTATGAGGCTTGGCTCCGCTCGGACGACAATCCGTTCTTCAACGGCGTGCCCGGCATCGCGCGCTACACCAATTGGAAGATCACCGAATTCGCGTCGCCGATGCCGTTCACCCATTTCGATTTCATGGGGTTGGACAGCGTCGCCGCCGCGACCGATGTCTGGCAGCGCCAGGACGTCAAAGACTTCACCGCCAAATGGCGGCGGCTATGGGGCCAAGGCCCGGAAGCCCCCGACCTGTCGGTCAACGCCCATGTCTACCTGTTCGAGAACGAAGCCGGCGTGGGGATTGCGCGCACCAACAATGTCGTTGTGACCACCGCGAACAATCCTGTCGCAGACGCCCCGGCTGAGGAGCGCTGGCGCCTTGTCCGACCGGTGCGCGGCGAACCGCGGTTCAACCACCTGCGCGTCCAACCCGGCGGATCGGTCGAGACTCTGCCTGCTGGGGCGGTGTCGGCAGTGCTGATCGCCGGGCCGGCGTGACGCGCGATCGTTGATGAACGACGCCGACACGCTGCTATGGCGAGTCGAGGCGGCGTGCCGCCGGGGCTGGCCGACCCCGCACGAAACGGTTTGGCAAGGCTGGCTATTCCGCCACGGTGACGGCGAACGCCGGCGTGTGAACTCGGTCAACCCTTTGAACACGGCACGCGCCGAAGCCAACGCGACCATCGCCGCGGCAGAAGCCTTCTATCGACAACGCGGCGCCGACACCCTGTTCTGCGTCCCCTCAATGGCAAACGACCTCGATGCCTCGCTGGCGGCGCGCGGCTATGTTGCCATTGCAAGGACCACAACGCTGACCGCACCGCTCGGCGCGGCAAACGCCGGTCACATTGACGGTGACGTGGAACTGGCGGGGACAGCGACCGACGACTGGGCGGCGGCCCACCGTGTCTTGGCCGGGACATCGGCCGACGATCTTCCCGCTTTTCGCGAGACACTTGGCGCGATTGCCGATCCAGTGGCCTACGCCGCTCTTCGATCCGAGGGCCGCATCGCGGCACAAGCTTACGGCGTGATTCATGATGGTTTATTAGTTATCGAGGCAGTCGCGACCGCGCCGGGTCATCGTCGCGGCGGTCTGGCGCACCGGGTCGTTGGGACGCTGCTCGCTTGGGCGCGCGACCAGGGTGCGCGGGCAGCCTGTCTACAGGTACTAAGCGACAATCTTCCCGCGCAGGCGTTGTACCGGCGGCTGGGCTTCGATCGCGAACTCTACAACTACCATTACCGCGCCCCACCCGGGTCGCGCTGGGGTGTCGGCACGTAAATTAGCGGTCGCGCTGAGCGTTGATGCCTGGCAATGAACTTGGAAAGCTCTTGACGTTCCAGTGGGGGTAGGTCGCAGACTTCAAACGTTGACTACCCATGGAGGGATTCGTGACCAAAACCTATCTCATTGGCGGAATGAGTTGCAGCGGATGCGTCAAATCCGTCACCAACGCAATCAAGGCTCATTATCCGGACGCACAAGTGCAGGTCGAACTTGAGGCGGGAACCGTCGAAGTCGTCGGGGATATTGAGGACGGCCGGGTATCCAGCTTGATTGAAGATGCGGGATTCGATTTTCGCGGCCAGGCATGAATTGACCGACCGCGACGCGAACGTTGGTTGGGTACTCTAGATATCTAACCAGCCACGGCGTTCGCAAGCACCCATCACTCGGCGGCGGCGGCCCGCGGTGGTACGGCTACGCCGCCCCCAGCGACCCGCAGTGCGATCATCGTCTTTTTGAACTCGTCCCTCGAATGTACCGGCTTGTCGAAGGCGATGCGCTGCGTGTAGGCCTCGCGCGCGACATCGATACCTTCCGGATCAGCGCCGGTCATTACCCAGTCGTCCGCCCCTACCCCCCGATGTGACAGAATCGCGTGGATCGTGTCGGGATGGCCACCATTGACGTGTTCGACAATGCCGGCTTCGGCTTCCTCAAGATCGCCATCATTCGATCGAGCCAGCAGATAGGCCCCGTTGTCGATCCAACGCACCGTGCCATTGTCGGACTCGACGTAAACGGCAGCGGGATCAAGTCGGTAGACCGCAACGCTGGCGTCGGTTGCCTCGGCTTCGGTATGACGTCGGAAGAACCGCTCAACTTCGTATTTGTTTGCACGTGCAAGCACGCCCTGAACGCCGACGGACACCGCGGCCACGGTGTTCGTGGCTAAGACTGTCACGTGTCGACCATCGCCATCCATGGCGGTCTGCAATAGCGGTGCGCCGTCATGACAACATGCGGCGCGCACCCTAGTCGCGAGCAGAGCTTTCTGCGGATCGGCCTGGATCAAAAGGGCCCCAGCGGCACCCCGCACGGTCATGCGCGCCAGGCGCGCCAGCTGCCCCGCCTCTAGTTTCACCGCGGTCGGGTTGGCGAGCATATGCATGGCAAGGCCTCTAAGAGCAATTTCGTCACTCTAACCGTTGACCTTCCTGTGGGGGAAGGTCAACAATAGATTTCGAAAAAGCGAACAACAAACCATACGGGGAGGCCGCGATGATTGTTAATCGAGCGTTGGTCGGCGTTTTCGCATTTAGTTCTCTAGTCTTCAGCGCCCCGGCGGCACTCGCCGATGGCGATACGCTCAGAATCGCGCACTACGATCTGCCCGCCCAGCTCGGCATGCCGTACGGCACGTTCGGATCGAACGGCGCATTGCCGCTTCACGCGGTATACGACGCCATGGTGTACGTCGACAATCAAGGGGCGCCGCACCCCGGTCTGGCGCTTTCATGGGAAGCCCAAGGAATCGACACCTGGGTGCTCAAACTTCGCGACGGCGTGACGTTCCATAATGGCAAGAGCTTCGATGCGACGGTCGTCGCCGCCAACATCGCGGCGCTTACTAAAGACGATGTGATCAGAACTCAGCAGGTAACACGGCAGCTCGCGGGCATCGTCGGCGCGCGGGTCGTTGATCGCCTCACCGTCGAAATCAAGACGGCGTTTCCCGATCCCATTTTGCCGCTGCGCATCGCGATCATGCGCCCGCACGAACCGGCCGCGTGGCGCGATATGGGAGCCGAAGGTTATGGCACCCACCCAATCGGCACTGGCGCGTACAAGATCGAAAAGTGGACCAAGGAATCGGTCACCGGTGTCGCCTTTAGCGAAGGGTGGCGGAAGACCAAGATTCCCAGGCTCGAAATCCTTGCGCTGCCGGAAACAGCGGCCCGGGTGCAGGCATTGAACTCCGGCCAGGTGGACATCGCTTGGTCGCTGCAGCCCGATTCAATCGCGCCGGTAGAGGGCGCGGGCAACAAGATCGTCAGTTCGCCCAGCAACAACACGTTGAACCTTATGTTGCTGCACGCCAAGGACGGCAGTCCGGTTACCGATGTCCGGGTGCGCCGCGCCCTCAATTACGCGTTCAACAAAGAATCGTTCATCAAGAACGTGCTGCTGGGACGGACCGTCGCCGCGAGCCAGCCATCATCGCCGGGAATGACCGGTCATTTTGCCGACATAGCGCCCTATCCCTACGACCCAGACAAGGCCAAGCAGCTTCTCGCCGAAGCGGGTTATCCCGACGGCTTCAATATGGCGGCCGAAATCGTCGTCGCGGTCGGGGAGTTCAAAGACACGATGGAGGCTATGGCCAACGACTTTAAGAAAGTTGGCGTCAATCTGGAGTTGCGCGTTGTTACGATTCCGGACTTTGTGAAGCGAGTCATTGGTATTGTGCCGTGGCAAGGCGACGCCTTCAGCATGATGTACGAAGGGTATCCGTCATCCGACATGGCGCGCGTGATGAACACACACTCATGCCTTGTCATGAACCCGCGCCGCAAGGCGCCCGCCCATACGTGCTTCAATGAGATCATGCCGGCGATCAAGTCGATGAACACGACCTTCGACATGGTCGAACGCAACAGGTTTGCCCGTCAGATCGCGGCGTTCTATCACGACCAAGCCACAGCTGTGTTCAGCCATGTCCGCGTCGATATCGATGGCCTCTCGCCCAAAGTGCAGAACTATAGTCTCGTCAACCGGGTGATCCCGTTCCACGCGCTGACGTTCGCGCAGTAGAGGGATCGAGTATGGTTGCGGCTTTGCCGGTGCTGGTCGCCGGCGCCGGGAGCGGCGTCGGTCTGGAAGTTGTGAAGATTCTTTGCGCGTCTGCGGTTCCCGTATGCGCACTCATTCGCAACAAGGCGTACGAGGCGGGGCTTCAGGCGCTCGGCGCCGAGGTACTCTACTGCGACGTGTCGGACAGCACTGCGACCAGTGCGGCGCTCAAGGGATCCGGGGCGGGCGCCATCGTTTGTACAATAGGCAGCAAACCGGGAGAGACGCGCCGGATTGACTTCGTCGGTGTGCAAAATCTGGTCGATGGCGCAAAGCAAACAGGCATCAAACGGTTTATCCTTGTGACGTCGTTCGGTTGTGGCGAGACCCGAAAGGCGGTGCCGCCGCCGCTTCTAGAGAAAATCGGTGCGGCGCTGGCGGAAAAGGACAAGGCCGAGGCGCTCCTACGCGCCAGCGGTCTGGAGTACACGATCTTGCGTCCGGGTGGACTGAACACCGATTCCCCAACCGGGCGGGGCGTTTTTACCGAATCGTCGGATGTGCTCGGTGGTATTTCGCGAGCCGATGTCGCCGATGCCATCGTTCGGTGCCTTGGCGCTCCTGCGTCCCAGAACCGAACGTTGGGCCTGTTTGATCGGGAGCTAGTTCGTGCCGGGACATTGAGTGCAGTTACGATTGAGTAGGGCGACTTACACCTGCCCGCTTCGCCAACTCCCGGTAGAGCGCTTCGGGACTGACCCCAAGTTGATGTGCGAGTTGTTTCCATTCGCCCTTAGGCGGCATTTCCCCGTACCACTCGGACCAAGCACTCAGGCGGGCGGCGACGGTTCTGAGCGACAGGACTTCGCAGTGGAATCGTAGACCCTGTATTTCCCGAGCCAGGTAACGCGCCCACATTTCGCCGAAATCCGGGTCGTTCCGCAACCGCTCTCGAAAGCTGTCGCGGGGAATGACGGCGAGCGATGCACCGGTATCGCTCCGCCCATCGCAATGGTACGCGTCGGAGAATAGCGACGCTTCGGCCACGACTTCGCCGACGCCGGCACGCTGCAAAACGATGGGCACACCGTCCGCAGAATGTCTGATCAAATCAACCCGCCCCTGCAAGGGGACGAATAAGTTGCCAACCTTATCGCCACGGCGAAATAGGTACTGACCGGCCGGAACGGCGCGGGACCGCGCCGCCATCCCACACAGAGTTTCGATCAATGAGGCCGACATGATTTGTATCATGTCGCCTGAAACACCAATCAAGCAAACTCGTGCTCCGAACTGACCCGGAGGATTCGAATGTACCGACTAGTGTTTGCCTTGATCTTGGCGATGCCATCCATCGCTCTGGCTCAGGTAGCCGCCCATGAACACCGGCCGGGCATGAACCATGCTGGGCCTGCCAACGCGACCGGTTCACTCGCACCGACGGAACCCGGTCAGGCAACGTTCGCCGCAATCCAGGAAATTGTTTCGCTGCTAGAGGCCGACCCCAACACCGATTGGTCCACCGTGAACATCGACGCCCTGCGCCGCCATCTCGTCGACATGGACAACGTGACGCTGAGGGCCGAGGTCGAAACCACTCGAGTAGACAGCGGATTCCGCTACGTCGTGACGGGCGCCGGCGCGGTTCGCGACTCGATCGCCCGCATGGTGAAGGGGCATGCCACGACGGCCAACGGCGCAAACGGTATGACGATGGTCGCCGAGGACCATCCGGGCGGCGCCGTCATGATCGTCACTGCGCCGCGTCCCGAAGATCGGATCAAACTCGCGGGTCTCGGCTTTTTTGGATTAATGACCCTGGGCGCGCACCACCAGGCCCATCACTTGATGATCGCCTCGGGTCAGGGCATGCACCACTAGATCCAGCGTCTGACCCGTGCCTTGTACTGGCGGTATGGGTCGCCAAACCGCGCTGCCAAGTGACGCTCCTCGGCGGCGATGACGACGCGATCGAGGTATACAGTCGCCAAGGCAATCGTCGCCAACATCCAAACGCTGTCCATGATCACCGCGACACCGAGACATAGCCCGATCAACGCGAGATAGCCCGGGTTACGCGAAAAGCGGAATACCCCGTGGGTGATCAACGTCGTGGCTGCGCGCCGGGTATCGAACGGGGTTTTCGCCCGTTTGAAGCCGCGCAACACCCACGGCATCACCGCGATGCTCGCTACAACGAGGATTGGGCCGAGGGTGATCCGCATGCGCCCTGGAATCAGGTCGATCGGTAGGACCGAGTCCAATGCCGCGCCGGCAAAAATGGCGGCAAGAAAAATAACCGGCGGAATGACTCGAATGCCAGGGGTTTCATTCGATGACGACTGCATGCGGTTGGTTGGTCTTGCCAAAAGTTGGAGCGGCTCGCTCGCGAAAACTAACCCGTCACCGGATCGCGTTGGAGCCCGGCGAGGACGTAGCCGGTGTTGTAGACCGGGTAGTGCATCTTCAGCATCACCCGATCGGCATCGTTGGTGCACCACATTTCAAGCCACAACGATCCGTCCATCTCAACATAGCGCACGTGCTCGGCTTCGAACGTGCCGGCCGGCACCTCGATGGTTTCAACGCCGATGTACTCGGCGGTCATCGGCCATAGGCCCAGCATCGGGCCTGAGGCGCCGTTGGCGAGCGGCGAGCAACACGGGATCGGGTCGATCAACTGGCGCCCCAGGCTTGGGTCTTTCTTGATATTCGCGCAGTGCCAAACATCGGTGGCCACAGCATGGGTGATAAACGACTGCGCCGGACCCGACAGATCGAACGACTGCGAAATCCGCCCTTCGTTGGTCGTAAACCCCTCGCATTCCGCGCGGTCGCCATCGAACCGGAACCAGGTCGAGCCGATTACTTTGTCGTATTGGCGAACCCGAATGAAACAATCGACCGGCCGGAACGCGGCATCGACGGTATAGACAACGTCGCGCACGATTTCGGTGTCAAAAATTTCCGAGCGCGCGCGAATCGTCCGTTGACCGTCCTCGTGCACTGTCACCGTGCAAGGTTCCTGGCCGCGCTTCGCGCCGTCGGCGGTGAGATAATCAATGTCGTAGCGCAGTTCGCGGTGCTTCATCGGCGGCTCCTTAATCAGACGGCGTAGATCATGCCCTGACGATCAAGCAAGCGCTTCATCGCCGGCCATTCGGTCTCACCGCGCGGGCGGCCGATGTTTTCGAATTGCTGCGCGGTCCGTTCGCACATCTCAGGTGACGGCAGGTGCAGCTCGCGGCCGGTCGCCTGCATCATCAGTTGAGCCTCGCACGCCTTCTCCAAATCATCCATCACGCAAAACGCCTCGCCGACCGACCTGCCGCCGACGACCACGCCATGATTGCGCAGGAACATGGTGCGATGGTTGCCCAAGTTGCGCGCCATGCGCGCACATTCCTCGTTGTCTTGGGTCGGGAACCCCTCGTAGTCGTGATAGGCGATGCGGTCATAGAACTGCAGCGCGTGCTGGCTAACCGGCAACAGACCTTCCTTGAGACCAGCCACGGCAATACCCGCGAGCGAATGGTGGTGGATCACGCACATAATATCCGAGCGCACGTTGAGCACCGCCGAATGAATCACGTAGCCAGCCGGGTTCACATCGTAGGGATGATCGGGGTCTGTCTTGTTGCCGTCGCGATCAATGCGCACGAGGCTCGACGCCGTCACTTCGTCGAACAGCAGCCCGACCGGGTTCAATAGGAAATCGCCACCGCTATCGGGCACCCGCGCCGAGATGTGGGTATTGATGCGATCGACGATGCCGAATTCATCGCACAGCCGGTAGCAGGCCGCGAGATCGCAGCGAACCTGCCACTCTGCATCGCTGACCTTTCCTCTGAGGTCAACATCGTGAACGTCGAAATCGGCATCTGTCATGGCGTTCTCCCCTCAGCCACGATAGGCCGCAGCCGACGGCGAACTCAAGGGGCGCGAACTAGCGCCGTTTGCCAGCCCGGTCACCCCTCACCTAAAGTGCGTTACGGCTTAAGCAGGGGGATTCTCCATGGCAAACGACAAGGCAGTACTTGGCCCGATCGCGGGTGCGACAGTTCTGGCGCCGGACCTCGAAGCGGCCACGGCGCCGTACATCGATTATCTGGGCTACCGCGTGTTGAATTCAGGCACGGTCTCGGCCGATCAGGCCGCCGTGTGGAACGCCGAAGCGCATGCGGGCGCAGCCTATAAGGTCCTGGGCCCCGAAAGCGGCGAGCGCCAATGGATCCGCTTTGTCGAGGCGCCACCCGTGTCGGGGTATAAGGCGATGACGACTTTCGGGTGGCATTCAATGGAGATCGTCGTCGCCGATGTCGATTCCATTCCGGCCAAGCTTAAGGGGTCTCCCTTCAAGCACCTTGCCGGGCCAAAGAATCTCGGCTCGACATCCTCGATCAGGGCAATGCAAGTTTTGGGGCGCGCCGAAGAAGTGCTCTATCTCACCCAAATTCCCGATGACGGCAGCCTGCCGCATTTGCCGATCGCGAAATCGTTCATCGACCGCATCTTCATTATGCCATTGGGCACGCCCGACATGATGAAGTCGCGCGACTGGTATATGGAGACCTTTGCCCAGGTCGAGGCCGGCATCGTGGCGCCTGACATCGAGTTGCGCCTCGTGACTGACGCGATGGGTCTGCCGGAGGGCACCAAGATGGGGATCTGCACCGTCAAGTTGGGTGGCCAAACGTTGATCGAGATCGATGACTATCCCGCGTCGGCCAAAGCGCGACCCCGCAATACCGGCAGCCTGCCGCCCGGCATTGCGACCGTCTCGTTCGTCACCGATTCGCTCGACAAATTCGGCTTGCCGTTCCGCGCCCCACCCCGCGCGCTTGCCGGTGCGCCGTATGACGGCAAGCGCGTCGGCGTGACGACGGGATTGGCGGGAGAGCTCATCGAACTCGTCGAGGAATAATTGAACGAAACAACGACTGGCGCGAATACCGGCGTGCACCCGCCGTTAGGCCGCCTACTGAGCGTGACCATCTCGGTCACCGACCTGCCGAGCGTGGTCGACGCCTACCGCACCCACTTGGGCTATCGCTTACTCGAAAGCGGCTACATCCCGGCGGCACTCGCCCAATCTTGGGCGGCACCACAAAATGCCGAGGCGCGTTATGGCCTGATGGCGCCCCCCAGCGACCCCTCGGTCTGCATACGCTTTGTCGAAGGACTAACACCGGAGAACTACCGGCCACTACGCACCTTCGGCTGGGCCGCGGTGGAAATTGCGGTGATGGATGTCGATGCCCTCGCCGCAAGATTGGCGGGCACGCCATTTAAAACCATCGGGCCGCCGGCCGACTTGGCTTTCGGTGGCGGCGCGTTGCGCGCGATGTCAGTGCGTGGTCCGGCGCGCGAAATCTTGATCTTCACCCAAATCCGGCGCGCCGTGCCAGGCTACGATTTACCCGCCGCGATCGATCCGGTTGACCGCGCGTTCATCGCGGTGGCCGCGGCCGACGACCTTCATAAGGTTCGCTTGTTCTACCGCGACAAGTTCCTTGCGCCATCGGGGCCGGACATCGAAACACCGATCTACAGCGTCAACGACGCGTTCGACCTGCCGCGCGAAGACCGCCACTTGATGACCACGATCGCGCTGCCCGGCCAGAGCTATGTCGAAATTGATCAATACCCTGAAATGGGGGCCAAGCGGGTTGGCGTGCGCGGCTATTTGGCGCCTGGCATCGCGATGGTGACGTTCGAGATCGGCGGACTGGACGATCTACCGCTTTATTGGCTGGGTGAGCCGAGCCACTACGAGATCGGGCCCTATATGAGTCGCCGGCAAGTCACCTTCTACGGCGCCGCCGGCGAATTGATCGAGCTGATCGAATCCGTCTAAGCGCCGATCTGGCTCAAGCACGCTTTGGCGCAAGCATCAACAATCGCCTCGGCATCCAACCCATAAGTGCGGTAGAGATCCGGGATATCGCCGGACTGGCCAAAGCTGCTAACGCCAAGCGGATAGACCCGCTGACCACGGACCGACCCGAGCCACGACAGCGTCGCCGGTGCGCCGTCAAGCACCGTGACCAGCGCCGCATCGGGCGCCAACCGGTCCAAGATTTGTTTGACGTGGGCCTGGCCGCTGCGCGCCGTGCTCCAGTCTTTGTGCAACAGATCGGGCGAGGTCACAGCCAGTAGGCCCGCGCCAGGGATGTCTTCAATAATCTCCGCATGGGCCGCCATCGCTTCGGGCGCAACCGCACCGGAATAGACGATGGCCAACGGCGCACCCTCGGACGGCGGCACCTGCCAATAGGCGCCACGGACGATGTCACCGGCGATGCCGGCGACGTCGCGGCTGGGCTGGTCGAGCGATCGGGTCGACAGCCGCAAATACACCGAGCCGCCGTCATCGGCCTGCATATGCTCGAAGCCCCAACGCATGATCACCGCGAGCTCATCGATAAATGCCGGGTCGAACGAGGCCAGCTTGTCCTGCGCCATGCCGATCAACGGTGTCGCAATCGACTGATGCGCGCCACCCTCAGGCGCCAAGGTGATGCCCGACGGTGTCGCCACCAACATAAAGCGCGCGTCTTGGTAGCACGCGTAATTCAACGCATCGAGACCACGCATGATAAACGGATCGTACAGCGTGCCGACGGGTAGCAAGCGACGGCCAAAGATCGGCCCTGACAATCCAGCGGCAGCTAAAAACAAAAACAAATTGTTCTCGGCGATACCGAGTTCGATGTGCTGGCCGTTCTGCCCCATCGACCATTTCAGCGGCGACAGGACATTTTCGTCTTTGAACACGTCAGCCCGGCCCAAACGATCAAAGATGCCGCGCTGGTTGATCCACGCCCCAAGATTGGTCGACACCGACACGTCGGGCGACGCCGTGATGATGTGCTGGGCCAAATCCGAATCACCGCGGCCCAACTCGTTGAGAATCTTGCCGAAGGCTTCCTGGGTCGACGCCTTGCCGCCTTGCTGGGTGGGGAAGTCGGCGGGCACGGCGACCCGCGGTGCCTTGTGGTTGCGGTCGGCCAGGCCAAGAAACGGCGCGCGCCCGATGAACGATTGCAGCTTGTCCGGCTCGATATCAAGACCGGCAAAGGGTTCCCACTCGTCGCCGGTCGACACACCGAGACGCTCGCGAAACTGGGCCATCTGGTCGGGGGTCATCAAACCGGAGTGGTTGTCTTTGTGGCCGGCGAACGGCATCCCCTTGCCTTTGACCGTATAGGCGATAAAGCAATTCGGCCGCTCAGGGTCGGCCTTGGTGAATGCCTCCAGCACCGACTCCATGTCGTGCCCGGCCAAGTCGGTCATCAGTTCGCCCAACGACTCGTCGTCGTGGTCGTCGAGCAAACCCTTGATGCCGGCGACCTTGCCGATGTCTTTCAGCAAGTGCTCGCGAAACCCCTTGCCGCCCTTGTAGGTCAGCGCCGAATAGAGCGAGTTGGGACAATCGTCGATCCATTTTTCGAGCGCGTCGCCGCCCGGCTTGGTGTAGGCGGCTTCAAGTTTCTTGCCGTATTTGAGCGTGATGACGTTCCAGTTGGTGGTGCGGAAAATATCGTCGAAGCGCCCGAACAGCCGGTCCGACACGGTCGAATCGAGGCTTTGGCGGTTGTAGTCGATGATCCACCACAGGTTCCGGACATCGTGCTTCCAGCCTTCGAGCATGGCCTCCCAGACGTTGCCTTCGTCGAGTTCGGCATCGCCCATGAGTGCCACCATGCGTCCCGGCGTTTCGTCCTCGGGCCACATTTTGCGGGTCACCAGATAGTCCTGGATCATCGAGGCGAACAGCGTCACGGCAACGCCCAGCCCGACCGAGCCGGTCGAGAAATCGACCTGATCGACATCTTTGGTGCGCGATGGATACGACTGCGCGCCGCCGAGCGACCGGAAATTCTTCAAATTGTCGACCGTCTGGCGGCCCATCAGGTACTGGATCGCGTGATAGACCGGGCTGGCATGCGGTTTGACCGCAACTCGGTCGGTCGGGCGCAGCTCGTTGAAATAGAGCGCCGTCAGCAACGTCACCAATGAGGCCGATGACGCCTGATGGCCGCCGACTTTCAGGCCGTCACGGTTGGGCCGAATGTGGTTGGCATGGTGGATCGTCCAGGAGGACAGCCAGAACGACTTTTTCTCCAGCGCCTTGAGGGACGCGAAATCGTCCGGGGAAAGGCCTGCGATGGTGTTCGGGCGTGGCGCGGCGGCAGTGGTCATCGGTGTCCTCCTCGAGCGCGCAACAGTAGCCGAGCGCCACCGGACAAAGGTTGTGAAAGATGCGCAGAAACAGCTAATATTCGCAATGATGTATGTATAATCCCAGACAGAACACAATTTTATGCCAGAAATGACCCTGGATGCGATCGATCAGCGAATCCTGCAAGAACTCCAGGAGCGCGCCCGCCAAACCAACGTCGAATTGGCGGACGCCGTCGGGCTGTCGCCATCGGCCTGCCTGCGCCGGGTACGTGAGCTCGAAGACCGTGGCGTGATCGCGGGCTATGTCGCGTTAGTCGCACCGGCGGCGCTGGGCCTCGGCGTATCGGTGATGCTGAACGTCACCCTTGAACGACAGATCGAAACGGCGCTGGAGGAATTCGAGCGCCGCATCAACGAATGGCCCGAAGTCATGGAGTGCTACCTGATGACCGGCGACGCCGACTACCTCTTGCGCGTTGTCGTTGCCGACCTGCCGGCCTACGAAAAGTTCCTGATGCAGCGGCTGACCCGCGTGCCCGGCATCGCCAGCATCAAGTCGTCCTTTTCGTTGAAACAGATTGTTCACCGCACCGCGCTGCCGATGACTCACCTCGCGACGGCTGGAACAGTCTGAGGGTTTCGTTGATGTCGTCCGCCACGAAAATTCTCGATGCGGTGCGCGCCGATCTCGATAGCGCAGTCGAGCCGGCCTATCGCGCAAAGATTGCCGAACTCGTGCCGACAGGGATCACCATCATTGGCGTGCGCGTCCCCGTTATCCGCAAACTGGCCCAAGCCTGGCACCAGGCTAACAAGAACGTCACGCCGGACGATGCGATTGACTTGCTCGCAGCGGCCTTCAGACGGCGATGCCGCGAAGAAGTGCTGTTTGCCGTCGTCGTACTATCGCGGCTGAAGAAGACGCTCACCACGGCTCATCTCAAGAAGATCGACCCAATGATCGATCGCATTGAAGACTGGGAGGTCTGCGACCAACTCGCGATGAACGTCTTTGGCGAAATCGTTGCAGGTGATTTGGGCGAAACCGCGCGATTGGAAAAATGGGCGACGAGCAAAAATCCGTGGCGGCGGCGCGCCGCTATCGCGTCAACCACCGTACTGAACCAGAAAGGCCGCGCGCACGCAGCGCCAACGTTGGCGGTTTGCCGTCATGTCATGGCAGAGAAAGATTCAGGCGTGAAGAAGGCGGTGGGTTGGGCCCTGCGCGAAGCGACCAAGAGCGACGCAACGGCCGTTCATGCCTTCCTTCTATCGTGGAAGGACACCGCCGAGCGCCGCATCCTCAATGAAGGCTCGCAGAAACTGTCACCCGCCCAGCGTAAGTCGATCCTGGCGTAGCTTACGCCGCCAGCGCGACGCGCGTCCCACGCTCGGTGATTCGCATCGACACGACCCACCAGAAGGCCTCACCCTCATAGTCGCCGCGCCGGTGCGCGGCCACCGCGAGATCGCCTGCGTGATGGGCGGCGAAGCCGCCGCACATGTCGATCAGGTAGTCCGTGAGATGCGCAGCATGCGCGTCCATTCTGCCGGTCATTGGGTCCTCCCACCCAGCTTCTTGTATTTGGCCCTACCCAAGCCAACACAGTTAGGACGCGTCTATTCCTTTAGCCGGGGAAAAACGCCGTTCAACGGCGCGTGAACTGGCGTCGACGCCGCCAGGCGCCGGCGGGGCAGGCGGTGGCGAATTACCCCCCAATGGCGGTCGCTCTTCGCGTAGCGGTCAATGCCACGCCACGCAGTTGCGCAGAATAGGCCCAGTCGTGACGATGGTCGCGAGGACCAGTAGCCCATGGACATTCCAACAATCGACGATCTGACAGACCGGGCGACCGCACTTGTGCCCTATCTGAAGGAGCACGCAGCCGCGACCGAACAGCGCCGCACCTTGTCTTCCGACACCGTGGCAAAGCTCCACGAAGCCGGATTTTTTCGCTTTTTCCGCCCCAAGGCCTACGGCGGTTATGAGATGGATTGGGGATCGCAGTATCGCTTCGCCAAAGTGCTGGCCCACGGGTGTCCCTCGACCGCCTGGGTTGCCGCGGTGGTCGGCCAACATTCCTGCCACGTTGCGCGCTTCGCCAAACAAGCCCAGGACGAGGTCTGGCCCGACCAAGCCGACCTGTTGATCGCCACCGGGTCGCTCCCCCGGGCCAACGTTAAGACCGAACGGGTTGCCGGCGGGGTCCGCGTCTCGGGGTCAATTGGTTTCGCCAGCGGCGTCGACCATTCGGGCTGGGCGATGGCGAGTGTGCCGATCGACGGCGCGGGCCATCAAATTCTTCTGCCCCGCGCCGACTACGAGGTCGAAGACACCTGGTTTGTCGCCGGCATGCGTGGCACCGGCACGAAGGATATTCATGTGCCCGGCGCATTGGTGCCCGATCACCGGGTGATGCCGTCGGTCGTTTTCAACGAAAGCCAACCGCCCGGCGCCGGTGTAAACCCCGGCTACATCTACGCGATGGAATTTGCACCGGTGCAGGGATCAAGCCCGGTCGGCCCGTTGATCGGCACCGCCGAAGGCGCGCTCGCCACCTACATCGACATGACCCGCACCAAGAAGGGCGCCATCTTTGGCAACAAGATTGCTGAAAGCAGCGCGGTACAAATGCGCCTTGCCGAATCGGCCGCCGAAATTAATGCTGCCGACGCCGTCGCGGTACGCGATTTCCAGGTGCTGCACGAGGCCGGCAAAACCGGACGCCGGTTGAGCGACGCCGAGCGCACCGCGATCGTCCGCAATCGCGCGATGATTGCCAAACTTTGCGTGCGCGCGACGCAACGTTTGGTCCAAATGATGGGCGCGCTCGGGCTAGCGGACGACAACCCGGTTCAGCGGCATTTTCGCGATGTTCAGGCGATGGTGACCCAGATCGGCGTCGCGTTCGACGTCAACATGCCGCCGTGGGGCCGCCTGGCGTTGGGCCTCGATCCGGGACCGGGGCTTCATGGCAGTGAGAAACGGCGGGTTTAGAAAGCCGCCGATTATCTACGGCGGGCCTGAACAAGCATCACCCTAATCTCGGTTTCGCCGAGCGACTTGCAGGCCTCCATCCGGTGCAGACCTTCAACGAGGATGTACCGCTTGCCGTCGTGGCGGACATAGATCGCCTGGCGTTGACCGTCCTCTAAGATACTGGCCGCGAGCTCGGCCACAGTCGCTTCGTTGAGGGTTTTGCGGCGGTCTACCGGCACATAGATGTCGGCGATCGGCACATTGATCTCGTCCCGTGGCATCCAGTCCTCCCGCGCCGCCGAACCCAATAATGTCCGCGCAACCCCATGGTAGCGCGTATTGCGGGCGGCCCCTACTTCGGGGGCAAGGTGTCGGCGAATGCCTCGACCTTGTCGGTCCAGGCGCGCAGTTGCTTGGCGGTTTTGATGCCGTCGGCACTGACATACAGCATGCCGGTCATGGGACGACCTGTGAAATCCATCGGCCGCGCGTGTTTTTGTTTGAGCGCCTTGGCGGCGGCCTCGGGACCGAGGCGCAGCATCAACTCGCCCTTGGCAATGCCGCACGCCATATTGCCATGAAGCATGAAGGCGAGGCCGCCGAACATTTTCTTTTCGACGACATCGCCGCGGTGGCCCAATGCGGTACGCAGACGCTCGGCCAGTTTTTCATCGTAGGCCATTCAGCCCTCCCGCTTTGCTACGACCAGTTTAGACCAACTCAACCGTCGTCGACTGCCGTCAAATTGCCGGCAACCCGTCATTCGGTATAGCGGTTGATCGCCCACAGCCCATCGTGCCATTCGAGCATCGTGGTTTGCGCTGCGTTGACCTTGCGGTTGCCACCGTGCACGGCAAAGGCCGGATTGAACAGAAAGCTGCCGGCACGAAACGGGTGCGCATCGTCGGCGACAGTGTCGCGCGTCAAGCAAAAAATCTCTTCGTTGCACGGGTGCCACTCGGCCCCAAGGCCCGAGACACCCTGCGGGATCGTCAGGTGCCGCGTGTCTGCGCCGCTGACCGGGTCTTGCCATAACACCCGCCTGATCACCCCCGACGCCTTGCCGTCGATCAGCGACGGCGTGACCGGCACGTCAACCGGTCGCAACGCAAGGATCGCCTCCGGCTGCGCGCCCGACGTCGCCGCTGGTGCATAAATCTGCGGCGCGTTCAGAATAAGAATAAGGCCAACATCTTGTTCGGCCTGCCAGCTGAACGGATGGCCTGGGGGATGAAAAAAGAAAGCCCCAGCGTCCAATACTGTGTCGCCGTCGTGCAACGTCCCATGGGTGACATACCCTTGTTGTGCTGCAGCGCCCGCCACCCGACCGGATGCCCAACCCTTGGGCAAATCGACCAGCGTGCTGCGCACACTGCCATCGTCGAGGTGCCGCAATGCGCGGGCGACCGCGCCCGGCGGCAGGCCGGGCAACGGCAATGGGGCTGGCACAAGGTCGCGACTGTTCATCAAGATCGAGGTGTCGAAAAATAAGTCGGGCATCTGTGCAGTCTAACAGACCCTTCGCTTCGCCACGCTAGGATCAAGCCGCGCCGGCGGCACCGACACGACGGGTTCGACCGCTGTTCTGAACCGATCTACTGCCGCCGGCGCGATGATGCGGACGCGGCCTCCTGGGTTGGGCCCGCCTAATCCGCGGGCCACGGCAATATCGTGAGTTCAGGCCACCGCTGCAGCCACGATTCGGCCTTCGCCTCATAGAGCGCGCGGCGCCCCGCAACGACATGCGGCCTGATCGTCATCGTCAGCACATCGTCCAATCCGTCGGGTGCATATATCTCCGTCGCACCAGTGCGCGTGCGGCGCACGCCAACCGCCATTGAGCGCGTCAGGAACTGATCGATACCGTCGCGCGCGGATCGCAGCACCGGACTGGAGGCGCCGAAACGCGCCTCGTACCAGAGGTGAACCCGCGCCTGATTGCGAATCTGGATATCGGCACCGTCCAGCGGTCCCACTGTGTCCAGGGCGGCGCGTACGGCCCGATCTTCGGCCTCGTACGATAGGTCGGTATCGTCAAAATAGAACACGTCGTAGTCGTGGATGCCGTACAGCGGATCGCGGTTTGTCTGCGCGTTCCACACGCTTTGACAAATGCACCCTGCGGTCAAGTACCAATCCGGTAGGACGTCATGGTCCAGTGCCGCTAGCAACACCGCATTGACTTGGTTCGCGAGGACCGCGCTGAGGACGGCGGCCTCTTGTTCAGCCCGCGTCACGCCTCTATGGCGGTCCAGAAATAGCCGTCGGGCGAGTCGAACGAAAACGCCCGCTGACCGAATTCGTCGGCTGTCGCCGCGGTGACGGCTGTCGCACCGGCGCCCCGTACCAGTTCGCGCATCCCGTCGAGATCGTTCACTCGGATCGAATTGCCGGTGTAGCCCAGGTGTCCCGGGCGCGACAGGTCGCGCCAGTCGGGCGCGGCGCGGCCTTCTTCCAAACGGATGATTTTCAGCCGCCCCGACCGCCGCTCGGCTGGTGCGTTGGTCGCGCGCGGATCATCAAAGTCCGTTGCATGAAACGCCTCGCCCTCGACGAGATCGAAAATCCGATTCGGGCCAACACCCGGCCTGTAGGCGCTGGTCGAATCGTTAAGCCGGACCAGGCCCAGTACGTCGTCGTAAAAGGCCAAGCTCTTCTTGCTATCGTCCTGGATCATTAGACATTGGTGGGTGAACTGACTGGTCTGAAACAGGCAGTTGGGATCGACACGCCCGTATTGCGGCAGCGCCCACCCAACAAATTCGATAAAGACTTGGCGGGTCAGCGCGCGCAGCGCCACCATTTCCCGCACCCCAGGGATGGCCTGCGCGAACGGCGCCAGCTTGTCGCGCGGCGTGAAGCCAACGAAAAACGGCGGCACGATCCAGGTGTCCTCGCCCAGTCCTTGCGCGGCCTCGGCGTGATCGTGTAAGCGCGTCATATTGAGGGTCTTCTGCCCGGTCCACCGCGTACCTAGGCCGCGCACCGGTCGCGCCCCCAGCCCGGCGCCGACCGCGCCGTCCCAAACCATCAATCGAACTAGACCGTGGTCGGCGTCTTGGTGCTGTAACCGGATTGATCGCAGCCCCAGGTTCACCCCGTAGAGTTTCTTGGCGTCGGCCGCGTCCAACCGCGCGTCCGCACCGACGCGGTAACCAAAGGATTGCCAGTACCGAATGGCCGCCACCGGGTCGGGCACGGCGTGAAATGCTTCGAACAGGCCCCCGACGATGCGCGGTGTTGCGGACGCTTCAGACATCGACGCTTCCTTTCAACCGCGCAGCACGGCCTCGATGGACAACCCTTGCGCCAACAACCGTTCATCTTGGCCACCGGGCGCATAGACCATGAAACCAGTCGGCATGTTGTTGGCGTTGGTCCCGCTCGGCAAGGTCAGCGCGCATACACCCAGAATGTTGCCCAAGTTGGTGTTGGCCAGCGCCAGCCAATTGTTGATGTTGAAGGTCTGCCAACTGGCCTCAAGATCGGCGATGGCGGGCGCGGTATTCTTGGTGGTCGGCATCACCATGAGCCCATCCGAGCCTAAAAGGTCGGCCACCACCGCGCGCATCCGGGTGTGCCCGTCGAGCACATGAAGCACATCGTCCGCCGTCATCGACTTGCCCAAGGAAAGGTCGTGCCACACGCGAAAGTCCATCTTCGTATAGTCGGGACCTTCGAGCAGGTGGCGCAGCATGTGCCAGGCTTCGGCCCAAGCGAGTGAGCCATGTCGCTGGGACAACGTCAGCACGTCGTCGAGGACCGGGACCGCTTCGCGCCGGATCCGCACACCGGCGCGCGCAAGCTTTTCAATGGCCGTGTCGAAATTCGCCACAATGGCCGCCTCTGCGCCGTCAAACACGACGTTGGTCGGCACGATCAGGGTCACGTTGTCGAGCGGTGCCGCCGGCATCAGGGTCGGTCGGCGGCCGCGCAACACGCGCTCGAGCAAGATGCAGTCTTCGACGGAACGGGCAAGCGGCCCGATGGTATCGAGCGTCGGCGATAGTGCGGCCAACCCGCCTTTGCCAATATGGCCCTCAGAAGATTTGTATCCGACCAGCCCGTTGAAGCACGCCGGAATGCGCACCGACCCGCCGGTATCGGTGCCGATGCTGACCGGCGCCAAACCGGCCGCGACAGACACACCCGACCCGCCGGACGAGCCGCCCGGCGCGCGGGGTGTTTTGGAATCGTGCGGATTGATCGGGGTGCCGTAGTGCGGATTGAGACCCAGCCCTGAGAATGCGAACTCGGGCAGGCCAACCTTGCCCAGCACCACCATGCCCGCCGCTGCACCATGCGCGACGGCGGCGGCATCTTCGGTCGCCGGTGGGTTATCGCGGTACAGCGCCGAGCCGCAGGTCGTCACCGTATCCGTCATGTCGAATAGGTCTTTCCAACTGATCGGCACCCCGTCAAGCGGCCCGCGACTGTTGCCCTTCTTGAGACGAAGGGCAGCCGCCTTGGCTTCGCTGAGCGCGCGTTCGGCGGTAACGGCGGTGTATACGGCGGTGTTATCGCTGGCCGCGATTCGATCGAGAAAAAACTCGGTAACCGCGACGGCGTCCAGTGCGCCTGCCTGCAGCGCGCGCCCGATCTCCGCCGCCGTCGCCTCGCCTAAGTTCATCTGTCCCCCCAGAGCGCTTGGTGATGACGCCGCTGCGCCGTTAGTTTCGCTGCATCGCCTGCTGCATACTTTGCATGTAACACATCAGCAATTCGTCTTGGCCGGTAAAGGCGTTGAATAGGATGCCGGTCGGCAACCCTTGGCCGTCGACACCGGACGGCACCGTAAATCCCGGCAGATCGAAGTAATTGCCCAGCATCGTGTTGCGCAACGCCGTCAGGTTGGTCGCGTGAAATACCTCGTCGTCGGCCTCGAGTGGGGCAATTTCGGGCGCGGTGATCGCGACCGTTGGCATTGCGATAAATGTTGGCCCCTCCATCTCGGCGCCCAGCTTGCGATTGAGTGTCCGCCGCGCTTCCATGATCGCGATGTAGTCTGCGGCGGTCTGGCTGCGGCCGCGTTCGATGCGCGACACGACGCGGCGGTCGATCTTACCGCCCTCGGGCCCATCCACGTAACGTCCCAGATTGTAGAACGCCTCGGCTGTGGCCAGCGTGCCGTGCGCGGCCGAGGACTCGAGCATCGCGTCGAATACATCGAAACGGCGACGCTCGATCGCCACGCCGGCGGCCGATAGCCGCGACAGCATCGCTTCAAAATTGGCGACGACCGCGTCTTGCGCCTCTTCAAAAACCAAATTCTCCGGCACCACCAATTTGAGATCGGCGAGGCCCGCCGGGCGCGGCACGACAACGAGCTGTCGGCACAACGCGCGCTCCATCAGCACGCAATCCTCGACTGACTTTCCGAGCGGCCCGATGGTGTCCAACGTCAATGACAATGGCTGGACGCGTTCCTTGCTGATATGCCCTTGCGACGATTTGTAACCGACCAAGCCGTTGAAGGCAGCCGGGATGCGGACCGAACCACCGGTATCGGTGCCGATAGCGATCGGGGCCAGCCCCGCCGCCACGGCCACCGCCGAGCCCGACGACGAACCGCCCGGCGCGCGCGGCGTGTCGGTGCTATGCGGATTAATCGGTGTGCCGAAATGCGGGTTCAAGCCAAGCCCGGAAAACGCGAACTCAGTCAGGTTGACTTTGCCCAGCACCACCATACCGGCGGCGGCGCAATTCTTAACGATGGGCGCGTCGTCCTCGGCCGGGGCACGGGTGCGAAAAATCTCGGACGCGCAGGTCGTCGTCACCCCGCGCACATCGACCAGATCCTTCCACGCCACCGGCACGCCATCGAGCGGCCCCAATGGATGGCCCTTCGCGTAGCGCGCCGCACTAGCCTTGGCCTCTTGCCGGGCCCGTTCGGCGGTGACGGTGATGAAAACCGACTGATCCGCATGCGCGGCAATCCGGCTCAGGAAATGCTCGGTCACCTCAACCGGATCGAGTTTTTTGTCGCGCATCGCACGGCCCAGCTGGGCGGCGGTAAGGGTGCTGATATCCATGGGTCGCGGTTATGCCTTCTTCGGTGAGCGGCGACAAGGATGGTAGTTCAGTTGTCGCACCGCAAGTACGTGCCAAAGATGCTTTATCGCTGGGTCCGGTCCGTGCGACTATGAGGCATGAAAAATCAATCGTTTAGCGCCAGCGTTTGGCGCGAAGGGAAATGGTACGTCGCGCAATGCCTCGAGGTCGACGTAGCTAGTCAGGGAACGAGCGAAGCCGCCGCGCTAAAAAACCTGGCCGATGCTCTAGAGCTTCATTTCGCACCGCCGAGCGCGACGGAAGTGCCGAAGGTTCGGTCCGTCACCGTGCGTGCCGCTTAGACCGCTTGGCTATCGCGAAGTACGGCGGCGCCTTATCGTCGCCGGTTGGCGCGAAGCGGGAACGTCCGGCAGTCACGTCAAGTTCGCCTTGCGGTCTGGAGCGGGCGTCCGCACAGCTATTGTGCCAAAACATCGGGAGATCGCCGTAGGCACATTGAGGAGCATTCTCCGCCAAGCCGGGATAACCCAGGAGGAGTTCGAGAACCTCTAGCGAAGTACGGCGCGTACCCGCGGCGCGCGGCACGCGCCTATGCCGCCTTGGAACGGCCTTCAGCCAACGCGTTGAACGCCGCGAGTGAGGCCTCGATCGGCCCGCGCTCGAGGTCGCGCACGATGAATACGATCCGCGAGCGCCGGTCGGCATCGGGCCAGCGTTTGAGATGAACCGGCGGATGCACGACATGCTGGACACCGTGGATTGCCACCGGCGCCGGCATGCCTTTGACGTTGAGCAGGCCTTTGACCCGCAGCACGTCCTCGCCGTGCGCTTGCAACAGCATCGTCAGCCAAATGCCAAACGCGGTCCAATCGATCGGCTGATCGAAGGTCAGACAAAACGCATGGATGTGATCGTCGTGCCGGTTGGCGTCGTGCCGGTGATGGTCGTGGTCGGCGGCGGCGAAAGCTTCGGCGTCGATCCAATGCCCGACTTCCTTTGACTTGCTCTTGGGATCGTACAAGTCGTTGGTCAGCAGCTTGGTCGCGGTCAGTTCTTCGGTGGCGAGAAATATCGGTGCCGCCGGGTTGAGATCGCGCAGCCGCGCGCGTAAAGCCGGGACATCGGCGTCCGACAAGTCCGTCTTGGTCAGCACGATGCGGTCGGCGACTGCCGCTTGCTTCACCGATTCGGACTGGCGGTTCATTTGCTTGAGCCCATTCACCGCATCGATCGTCGTGATGATATTGCCCAAACGAAAATGAAACCGGATCACCGGATCGGCCATTAGCGTGTAGATGATCGGCGCGGGATCAGCGAGCCCGGTGGTCTCGACCACAAGCCGCCGGAACGCGAATTCGCCCGCCGCACGGCGTTCCCACAAATCGCGCATCGAGGTCGCGAGGTCGTCGCGGATGGTGCAGCACAGGCACCCCGATTGCAGCATTACGATGTTCTCGTCGATCTGCTCCAGCAAGTGATGGTCCAGACCAATCTCGCCGAACTCGTTGATCAGCACCGCGGTGTCCGCCATGTCGGGCGATTCAAGCAGGCGCTTGAGCAGCGTCGTCTTGCCCGACCCGAGAAAACCCGTAATGACGTTGACGGGCAAATAACCGGCGTAGCGCGACATTACTGGCTCAACGCCGCAATGATTTTCGGATCGAGCGGATCGCACGGCCGCTTGATCATCTTTTCGGCAGTCGGCCAGAGCGCCGCAAAATGATCGATCACCTCGCTCGCGCCCGTGCGGTTTGAGACAACAAAAGCCGCGCCCTGCCAATCAGCCATCTTCAACCCGTAATGACTGAGGATGCGGTTGGTCAGCGCGACCTGGTGCGCCCGTTCACGCCGCCGCGTCTCCGCGCCGCTGCGTTTTTTCAACGCATCATCGGAGTCGGTCCAGTGCTCACCCGCACCGAGAACGCCGCATAGGCCGCACATCGCGCTAGTCCTCCTGGACGAGCTCCTCCCCCTCGCAGAGGGGGAGGGAAGGGAGGGGGTTGTCGCGTGCGCCGGGGAACGACCCCCTCCCTACCCTCCCCCTGCACGCAGGGGGAGGAGGAGTCGGGTGCCACGCAAGCGCGCGCGCTTGGGTCATGCTCGAGCGATCTTCCAAGAAAAGGTCTAGCGCTTCTTGCCCTTCTTCGCACCTTTGCGCGGGCTGCGTTTCTGGAAGTCCTTGGCGATTTCCTCGAACGTGACAAACCGCACGCCCGGGTGGTTGGCAATGTGGTCGTGCAGCCGTTCGTGCATCATCAGCACTTGCGGCCGGCCCGACACGTCAGGGTGGATCGTCATGGTGAACACCGCGTAGTCGTATTCGCGGTAGACCCAGTCGAACTGGTCGCGCCACATCTGTTCGATGTCGCGGGGATTGACGAAGCCGTGGCTGTTGGGCGCCTTTTTGATGAACATCATCGGCGGCAGATCGTCGGTGTACCAGCTCGCCGGAATTTCGACGAGATCGGTTTCCTTGCCGCGCTTTAGCGGCTTCATCCACGAGTCTGGGTGTTTCGAATAATCGATCGGGGTCCACGAATCGCCCACACGAACGTAATAAGGAATGAAGTCGTGATGCATCAGCGAGTGGTCGTAGAGGATCCCGCGCTCGAGCAACAATTCGTTGGTGACGTTGGAAAACTCCCACCACGGCGCGACATAGCCACGCGGTTTTTTGCCGGTCAGCTTTTTGATCAAGCTGATGCACTTGTCCAGAACGATCGTTTCCTGCTCGCGCGTCATCGCGATCGGGTTTTCGTGGCTATAGCCGTGCACGCCGATTTCATGGCCGCGCAGATGCACGTCCTTCATTTCTTTGGGGAAGGTTTCGATCGAGTGCCCAGGGATGAACCACGTGGTCTTGATGCCCCAGCGGTCGAACAGATCCAACAGACGCGGGCTGCCGACCTCGCCGGAGAACATGCCGCGCGAAATATCGTCGGGCGAATCCTCGCCGCCGTACGAGCCCAACCATCCAGCCACCGCATCAACATCGACGCCGTAAGCCACCAGAATTTCTTTTGCCATGTCGGCCCCTCCCAATTTCGGTTCTTGTCAAAAGCCGCCCAAGATTAGCACGATCTTTCGGCACGTGGCGTCATCACCGCGGCGATCAACTGCCGCCGGAACTGCCGTCCGATGAGCGCCAGACGTGCAGGGCTGCCAAAGGTCTCGCGCGTCGCGCGCTCGGCCCCTAGATTGTCCCCCAACGACAACGCGCCGGTCCGGGGAGGACGCCAATGATCATCGACTACCGCGCCTATACGCTGAAGGTGGGCACTGTGCCGCTGTTCCTCAAACTGTTCGACGAGGAGGGCCGCGACGTGCAAAAGCGCATCTTGGGCAACTTCATCGGCATGTTCCGGACGGAAATCGGCAACACGAACCAGATCATCCACATGTGGGGCTACGCCAATCTCGAAGAGCGCCAACGCCGGCGCGCCGAATGCGCGGTGGACCCCACGTTCCTGGCCTATGTTAAGAAAGCCCGTGACTACATCGTCGAACAGGACGTGCGCATTTTGGTGCCCGAAGCCGGCACGCCCGACCTCAGCAAGCTTTAAACACTTTCTATTGGCGCAGCGCGACCAAGACCGCGCGCGCCGCAACACAAGGGAGCCACGTCCATGAAACTCGTCTTCACCCCCAACCCCGAATACATCCACAAGGTTCTGGTCACCGCGCAGGAGGCCGGCGTGCTGAACAAGCTGCACATGGAACGCCAGGTGCCGTTCGACGAAGACACCGAAATCTGGAAGTACAACCCGCTGGGCAAGGTGCCGTCCTTCGTCATGGACAACGGCAAGCCGCTGTTCGGTGGCTTGTTGATTTGCGAATACCTCGATTCGTTCAACAAGACCGCACCGCTGTTTCCAAAAGACGACACCCGGTGGGATGTTCGCCGCCAAATGATCACGTCGGATGGCGTGTTCGACGCGACCACCTTGATCCGAGTCGAAAGCTGGCGCGACAAGGCCGAGTGGAACGTCGACTACATGGTGCGCGAGCGGCGCAAGATCATGTTGGCGCTCAAGCTGCTCAACGAAGACGCCAAAGAGTGGCTGAAGAACCCCAAGCGCTTTCACATCGCCCACGTCACCACTGCGGGCAGCCTATCCTACCTAAGCCTGCGTAACCCGATCACCGACTGCAAACTCGAACCCGGCGACGGCGACTGGGATTGGAAGAAAGAGTTCCCGGTGTTGGGCGGCTGGTACGACGGCATCCTGTCGCGCCCGTCGCTGGCGTTCCGCCTTGCGAAGGAAGACATCGCGGCGTATCCCAAAGCTTAAGTTACCGCGTCACCGAGGCGGAAGATGTCGCACAATCGGAACCACCCGCGTCGTCATGGCGCGGGGGCAGCTTTCACCGAGACGATTCCTCAAGAATAGACACTCACCTTGAGATCGCCCCGTTGGACCAGAGATCAATGATGTCGCCGAGTAATTCGGTTGGCGGCCTTCCAGCCGTTTGGCTGGCTAGTTCTTCGATGGTCGCCTCAAAATAATTGCCTTGGCGAATATTCACTAGCATCACGGACTCGAGCCCGCTGCCGCCACGAGCCGCGTCCAACGCCAAGTAAGTCATCAGCTGCCGCAAATCGACAGCACGAAATGTTCTCGCACCGGCCTTTAGCTCCACTAGTGCTTTTCCCCGAACTAAGTCGGCTTCCGCCCTTCCAACAAATCCACAGCCTGGTAGTGCCGGCGCAAAAGAAATCGGCACGCCCCCTCGAAACACCGACCTGAGACGATTTACCTGACGCAAAACGTCATTCAGTTCCTCGTCGGCAAGAGTTGAGGAAGACACATTAGTTCCTCGGTCAGTCGCCTTCCGAAGCGCTATAGTTATCGCAGCTTCGACAATTTGGGTGTCGACGGTCGCTTGGCTGCGGATAAGAGTTTCGCCGTAAGCCCAATAGGCGACTTCGTTCACGAGGCCTCGTCGGCTCGGCACAACCTCGCTTTCCATCGGGGCGGCGAAGCGCTCGGACAAAGCAAGATTGATCCTCCTGAGATAGAGGTCAGCAGTAGGTGTCAGCTCCTGCCAATACGAGGTGTACCGACGAGCAAAGTGAGTAGCGCTGATCAAATCGGAATACCCCAATTGCGATCACCCCGAATCTTGGATATCGCCCAGTCCCGGACCTCCCGCTCAAAAGGCGAGAAATGATCTTTCATACTCCTTCGCCAATGCCGCCCTTCATCACCCATCACAAAAGAGGCAACGAGGAAGGCTCTTCGCTCATGGCTCCCCATCACCCGAAACTCGTTTCTGATGTCGGAGAGCCAATACCAAGCTCGCCATCGCGCCATCACAAGGATGATGTCTCGTCGAACCATCGGCGATGTTCGTGAGCGGTAGAGGCGAGCCAACACCTCTTCACCTACCGGACTCCGCTCTTTGCTTAGGAGCCGAATAGCAAAAGCCAAGTTCGAGTCGACACGCATAAGATAGGATCGTCCGACCACGGCCTCTCGAATGCGGTCATTTACAATTCTTTTTGTAGGTTCATTTATGTCGTCGTAGATCGCAGCCAGAGACACCAGGACAGACGACAGTATTGGATAAAGAAGCTCCAAATTGTCTACAAGCGCCCTCGCCGCCACCGATTTCTCGGCGGTCTCTAAATAGCGAATTGCAGAAATGAGTTTACGCGAAAGAGCCGCATGAATGCGGCTCTTCGCAAGCTCATTTCTTAAGAGCTCCACAATTCGAAAGCTGCGGATTTGAGACTTTAGGTTCTCGTAATCGTCCTCAGCAGTTAACGAGTAGGGGTCGAATCGGATTGACAAACGAAGCAGCGTCCTAGTGGCATGTGTTTCGGTTTCGTCGCCGCCTCCGCGCTCTTCATCAACTCCACCATCACCGTTTATGTCGTCGTCAGCGCTACGGAGCGGAACAGGACTCGTCGAAATGAACTCGGCGCCAGTCATTATTCGCGTCTTCGACTTTTGGAGAGACAGGCCCTGGTTGAGAAACAGTTTCTCACCCAAAAAAACCAAGGCTTCGTGCGCGTCCTCTCTACCATTGGCGAAGAGGTGATAGTCGTCCGCAAATCTGCAGAAAACGACCCCAGCAGCGGCAAGCAGTTTGTCAATCTGATCTAGAACCAGTTCCGATAGCAACCTCGCGGCGGGCCCACCGATTGGCAGACCAAAGCTGCGAGTGTTCGAGAAGTCCTTGAGATAGAACATGATTCGGAACTTGGTTTCTCGGTCCACCCCGGCCTGTTCCAATGCATTCTCAAGCCTGTGGTGACCCAAACGAGGATAGAACTCGGCAATGTCGCACGTGACCACTTGATCGTATTGGCTCGCCAACTCCATCGATTTCTCCATGAATTGGAGCCAACCCATGTCTCGATCAAAAATGTCGGATGAACTTGGGTCTATCTTGAATCGATAGGAAAACACGACACCCCTCGCTTTTGGAATCCGTACCGCTTCTATCTGCTCGCCTATCGAGATCGCGCAGGAAAGAAAATAAAGGTTCCACAAAGGGTCCATCTGTGTTCCCCAGCGAAAACCGGTGTAGCTAACCGGCACCAGGGTGCTCTCATAAGACGGAGGAAACTGCGAAATGTGGGCTTTGAATTGAGCATCCATTTCTCCCAGGAGACTTACGATCCGGTCACTCTGGTCAAAGAACAAATGGTTCTCGACAGGAAATGGATAGATGTCGGTATCACCGTGATTCACTACGTTCGCGATAGCGGCTCTGTAATGGTCAACGGTTGGCATTTCTGTCTCCCCAGCCAGCAACCAACATGTATTGTTGGTTGAATAACCACGTTATCTTATAGCGGCTGAGGAAGGGTGGTGAAGGACGGCTATCCCTTGCGAATTTCGCGCGCCCTTACGCCAGATCCTTGGTCCAGCCACCGTCAACAATGATCGACCGCCCGGTCATGTAGCTGGCGAGGTCGCTCGCCATGAAAATCACCGGGCGCGCCATCTCGATGGCGGCGGCGACGCGGCGCATCGGAATTTCTTTCATGAACTCTTTTTCGAATGCCTTGGGCGTCATACCGGTGCCGCGCGACAGGCTGGCCATCAGCGTGCCCCAGTGTTCGGTCTGGGTTGGGCCGGGCTGCAGCGCGTTGATGTAGATGCCGTATTTCATGATCTCTTCGGACAGGCCCTTGGTGAACGACAGCAGCGCGGCGTTGGTCGTGGCGCCAGGTAACAAACGCGGATGGGGTTGGCGCCCGGTATTGCCCGCGACATTCACGATGCGGCCGTACTTCTGCCGGCGCATGGTAGGGAGCACCGCGCGCACCATGCGTACTGCGCCGAGGAACTTGAGCTGCAGCGCGGAATCCCAGGTGTCGTCGCTGACCTCCCAGAACAACCCACCTTGCGAGGAGCCCGCCGAGTTGATCAGGATGTCGATCCGCCCAAAGGTGCGCACTACCTGCTTGGCGATGTGATCGGCGCTGCCGCGCTGGCTCATGTCGGCGGCGATGAAGCCGACCTCGGTGCGGTAGCGTTTCGCCAACCGCTTGGCCAACGCGTCGAGGTAGCGCGGGGTGCGCGCCACCAGCACCACCTTGGCGCCCTCAGCCGCCAAGATTTCGGCGCAGGCCGCGCCGATGCCTTTGGACGCCCCGGTGACAATTGCGACTCTGTTCTTCAAGCCTAAGTCCATAGCGCGTCCCCTTCTTCGCCCGCCCCTTGCCGGGGCTGCCCGCAATACCGGATGATGGCCTATGGCGATGACCATCACCAAATTGCACGACCACGTCGGCGCCGAGATCGGCGGCGTCGATCTATCGCGTCCCCTCGACGAGGCCACCTTTGCGGCCATCGAGGAAGCGTTTTACCAGAGTTCCGTGCTGGTGGTGCGCCGCCAAGACTTGCCCCCCGAGCGCCAAATCGCGTTTTCGCAGCGCTTCGGCCCGCTGGAAGTTCACATCCTCGATCAATACCAACTCGCGGGCCACCCCGAGATCCTGCTGCTGTCGAACAAAACCGACGCTGACGGCAAGCCGCTGGGGCTCGTCGAGGCCGGCCGCTATTGGCATACCGACGTGTCCTTCACCGAAGTCCCCAGCATGGGATCGTTCCTCTATGCGGTGGAAATTCCGCCCGCGGGCGGGGACACCCTGTTCGCCAGCCAGTTCGCCGCCTATGACGCCCTGCCCCAAGATTGGAAAGAACGGCTCGCCGGTCTAAAGGCGCTGCACGGCCTCAACAAAACCACCGCGCCCAAGTTCACCGACGCCCAATTAGCCAGCGTCAAAGGCGTCGAGCACCCACTGATCCGCACCCATCCCAAGACCGGGCGTAAGGCGCTCTACGCCGGCACCTTTGCGCTCAGGGTGCTGGACGTCAGCGAGGCCGAGTCCGACGAGATTCTCGCCTTCCTGCGCGATCATTGGGCGCAAGACGACATCGTTTATCGTCACCGCTGGCAGGCGAACGATCTGGTGATGTGGGACAACCGCAGCGTTTTGCATTGCGCGACCTTGTTTGATGCGCGGTTCATCCGCCACATGCATCGCACGACGGTCGCCGGCGAGAAACCGGTTTAGAGCCAATTTTTTTTATCGCGAAGTGCCTCCCCCGTGAGGGGGAGGCGAGCGCCGCAGCGGACCCCCGCACGGAACACCGGCGGTCCACGCGCCGCTTTGCTGTAAGAAAAGCGCATCGGGGCCGCCAAGCGCGGCCTCACCGATGTAAACAAAGCGTCAGACCTGATATTCCGGACGCCGAAGCGATTTGCGAAGGGGCATACAACATGACCGACACCAGCGGCCTGACCATATTGGGCGGCAAAACCGAAACCGCCGCCACCCCCGACGACGCCGTCATCGAACGGGTGCCCAACGGCAGCCGCGAGACGCCCTACGTCGTGCGCTTTACCTGTCCCGAATTCACCAGCCTGTGCCCGATGACCGGCCAGCCCGACTTCGCCCATATCGTCATCGACTATGTGCCGGACGCATGGCTGGTCGAGAGCAAGGCGCTGAAACTTTATCTCGGATCGTTCCGCAATCACGGCGCGTTCCATGAGGACTGCATCGCCGGTATCGGCAAGCGCTTGGTCGCCGAGGTCGCGCCGCAATGGCTACGCATCGGCGGCTATTTCTTTCCGCGCGGCGGCATCCCGATTGACGTGTTCTGGCAAACCGGCGCCGAGCCCGCGGGCGTGTGGCTCCCCGATCAAGGTGTTGCGCCTTACCGCGGCCGGGGGTAGGGCCGCTGGCTAGCCTGCAGCTTTGATACTGGCCGCAGCCGAAGCATACCCGCCGCCACTGCCGTCGAGGAAGTGGAGGTGGGTATCGGCGCTGATCGAGGGCACGACGCACGTCATCATCGCCTCTTTCTGGCGGTGCAGGCCGTAGCTGAGAATGCCTTTCGCCTGGGCCGCCTTGAGAAGCTCTTCGATTTCCTGGGCAACCGCGTCGCCGCAATCGACCGTGAGATAGAGCCCGTCGCCATATTTCTGAAAGTCCGTATTGGCCGACACCATGCGCCGGTAGTGCACCGAATCGAACGACCCCAATTTGAGCCGCAGCCGGAAGAGTAGCGACAACACCAGTGTCTGAAGAACCGCCCGGAGCCGCCGCGCCGCCTGGGGCGCGGTGCTGCGCACCAATCGCCCCATCAACTCCGCACTGCCCTTTGGCCAACCAAGGTCGGGGCCGCGCGCGGGCATCGGGTTGAACTGCTCTTCCTTATGCAGAATCTGCAACAGATGGCCGGTCGCGTCGGAATAGGCGCTACCGGGCACAGGTTCGTTGGGCCGCACGATAATCGACAGGATTGCGCCGTTGCGCGAGCGTACCGGTCCCCATTGGCACGACAGCCCGGAGAGATCGGGCCGCGCGTCGGGCGCGGCGGGCGCCAGGCTGATGCGGCCCGCCTTGAGTTCGGTTTCAGCCCACCTGATCCCGCCGCCTGAAAACATCGCGTAGTCGAGCGCGGGCGAGGCGCTATAGCGCGCGACCTTGACGTCGACCCCGGCCTTGCGGATGTCGCCAATCGGGATCAACGCGACGCGCAGGTCGAGGTGCAGGTCCGCGCGGACCCAGGCCGCAGTACGGGCGAGCGCGTCGCGCGCCGCCGCGGCATCGCCGCCAGGTAACGCGAACTGCGCGCCGTCGCCAGCGAAGGCAAAGGGGAACGCCTGATGACCCAGCGCATTGATGACCGCACTGATCGCCGCGGCACCGGCGAGGTTCACCGCCTTGTAGCGGCCCGCCGCGATCGCCGCGCTCGATTCGACGACATCGGTAACCCCGACCCACCAGTCGTCGGGCACGGCGTGATAGGCGTCTGGATCGAGGACCCTATCAAAGTCGGCAACCGGCGCGATGGTTTCGTAAAAGGTAGTACTCAAAGAACCCTGCCCCGCGATTCCGGCGCGTGACGCGTCATTGCGCCGGACCGTGAAACCCGCCGCCTACATGCAGTTTGTTCCTCTCAGATACAAGAGGCCAGCACCAACGCCGCGCAGCCAACGTCTTCGTGTTCGCCGCCAGGCGTCTCGGCGTTAGCCGCAAACAGCTCTCAGATATCGTCAACGGGCACGCGGAAACTCGCCGGAAATGGCCATTCGCCTCGACAAAGCTTTCAGCGGCGGCGCCGAGACTTGGGTCCGCCTGCAGGCAACATTCGACTTGGCGCAGGCGATGAAAAACATGCGCCATATCAAGGTTCGCCGACTCATGCCCGCAGCGTAGGTTTTTCGGGTTAACGCCCCCGGGGCATTCTATTCCTGCCGGCCAAGGTTCTGACGAGCCATATTTTTCTATTCGTGGATTGACGAGCGACCTTCGAATTCCTAAGCGCGGCGAAACCCGCGGCGCGGGCCGGGCTTGCGTGATGGCGATCGGCCGAACGGGTGGCGCCCTACAATTGCCACCCCTCTTCATCGTTTGACACGGCGTCGCTACATTCCCCGTGCACGCAAACGCGAGCGTCATTGCCGACGCCGCCTGCGGAGCTTCAATGGAGATACGAAGATGAAAACCCTCGGCATGATGGCTGCTCTTGCAGTTGCAGCATCGTTGATCGCCCTCTCACCCGCCCAGGCGGCGTGCAAGGACGACCTTGCGCTGGTTCAGAAAGAACTCGCCAGCATCTCGGATACAGCCAAAGTTGACGCTGTGAAGAAACTGTGGGGCGAGGCCGACACCGCAATGAAGGCGGGCGACGAGGCCGCGTGCGCCACGAAGGTCACCGCCGCCATGAAGGAAGGCGGAATCAAGAGGGCAGCCAACTAGCCTTCGCGAACCAGGCGGCGGCGCGCCACCGGACCGCGCCGCCGTTCCCGGGTCAATGCGTCCAGAGAGTTCCCTCTCAGCCTGCCAATTCCCCGGGTTCGATCGTTCGGTTATCTCCCAGGAGTGGTTTAGATGACTTTCAGAGTTGCAGAGCACCTCGAGGCGGCGCTGGTCACGCTCCTCGCCTGTAGCACCCTCGGACCGGGCGTTGCATTGCTCGGGCTGCTCGCCGTTTTCGCTAGCGTGTCGGCGGGCGAGACGGTCGGTCTTCTCCCCGGCGGATGGATCGACACGCACCTCGCCACGATCTTCACCGCCAACGCCCTCATAGCGTTTCCCGTCGTCGCGTACGGCGCCGTCTGGTGGTACAGCCGTAGTCTACGCGCGGTGCGCCTCCACGCCGAAGAGAAGGGCTCGCTAAGCGTCTAGCTTCCTCAAGTTGGCCGTCGCCGACGGCATACTTAAAAGGGGGCGGGCGGCACCCTATTTCGACACCAAAGCCGCCGCCGCCTCGCCGGCGAGGCGGCCCAGGTTGGTCGCCGACATCAAGCCCGAGCCAGACAGGTAGCCCCAGTCCGACGGACCCGAAAAGCCGCGCGCGGCGCCGCCGCCGGCGAACAGATTGGGGAACGGCGTGCCGTCCTCTTTCAGCACCCGGGCCTCGCGATTCACTTCGAGGCCGCCTTGGGTGTGGAACAACGCGCCTTGAATCTTGGCGATGTAATAGGGCGGCGTGAGCGGCGGCTTTTTGGCGAAGTTGCGGCCGAACGGATCGGGGCGCTTGCCTTGGCACATTTCGACGTTTTCGTTCATCGTTTGTTGCAACGTGGCTTCGTCGCAGCCGACCGTCTTGGCCAGTTCGGCGACGGTGGCGCACTTTTTGATCGCATCGGCCTTCATCGCTTCTTGATGGCTGTGCATCTGGATCGCGATGTCCTGGCAGCGCTGGTCCCAGATCGTCCAGGCGACATGGCCGGGTTGACGCACCACGTTGAGGGCTTGTTCGGAATAGCCGTGGTTCTCGTCGGAAAACCGTACGCCGTCCTGGTTGACCTGAAAGCCGCCCTCGGTGATCGACGGCCAGCCCAGATGAATATTGTGCGGTGTGATTACCGCGCCGTGCCCCTGGAACGACCCCATGTCTTTGATCGAAGCCTTGAGTTGTTCGCCCCACAGCACTGCGTCGCCCTGGTTGCCGTCATGGCCGTGGTAGTGCGCGTCGACGATCTCGGGAATGTATTTGTTCAAGAGTTCCTTGTTGCCGCCATAGCCGTTGGAGGCCAGCACCAACGCCGCGCAGCCGACATCTTCGTGTTTGCCGTCAGGCCGGGTGATGCGCACGCCGCGAATGCGGCCGTCCTTGTCGGCGAAAAGGTCGGTGACGTGGGCCGAGGTCGCGATGTCGATGCCCTCGTTGGCCACGGCCTGCAAAAACACCGTCAGCAGTTCTGCGCCGAACCGGCTGGGCGAGGCGTGCATATGCGGCACCGTGTGACCGGGATAGGTAAAATCCGAAATGCACGACAGCGGCAGATTGTAGCGGTCGACCAACCAGTCGACGGTCTTGGCCGATTCGTTGGCGACGTGACGCGCGAGATCGTGGTCGCACTGGTCCTGCGCCTTGGCCAGAATGTCTTTGTAAAGAATGTCCGCCGAATCGACGATGCCGGCGGCTTTTTGCAACTTGGTGCCGCCGGCCGGAATCTGTCCACCCGACAGCGAGGTGTTGCCGCGCGGTTTGTCGTCGCGCTCCAAGATCATCACCTCGACGCCTTTCTCATTCGCCGCTAGGGCCGCAGAGCACCCACAAGCCCCCGCGCCGATAATCAAGACCGGCACCGTAACGTCGAATTTTTTGCCCTCAGCGGAAATGACGCTGCCCATGATGTTCCTCCCCTGGCACTCTATGGCCTTGATTGACACGATTCCCTGCGCGGGCTACTCGGTCAACAACGATTATGCTGGTTAGGGATAGGGAGAAGTCGATGGCGCGCAAGAAAAAAAGAGTTCTCGTGCTGGTGCCGTTTCCAATGGCAGGCGAACATTTGGCGATGCGCGAGGCGCAAAGCAAACAGGTCGACCTCGGTCCCGACCTCGAATTTCATTACAAACCAGTCAAATGGGCGGGCACAAACTTCGTCGGTCCCTATGACTATGTCGTCGGCGACTTCACGATTTTAGAAGCCGGCTTGCAGGCGCAGGACGACGGCTTTGACGCCGTCTGCATCGATACCATGAGCGATTCGGGCGTCGCCGCGTTGCGCGCGGTGCTCGACATCCCCGTTATCGGCCCGGGCCGCACCACCATCCTCACCGCCATGATGCTGGGCGACAAGTTCGGCATGCTGGTGATGTGGGAGCGTTGGCTCGGTCTCTACAAGAAGGTCATGGACGAGCTCGGCGTCTGGCACAAATACGCCGGCTACCAATCGATCGGCATGGCGCCTGATCGGTTCAGCTTGCTGGGCGGCGAAGAACGCGTGGTGTTCCCCAAGCTGCTCAAGGCCGGCAAAAAACTCGTCGAGGAAAACGGCGCCGACGTGATCATTTTGGGCTCGACGTCGATGCATCAAGCGCGCGACTTCTTGGCCGAAAACTTACCGGTCCCGGTGATCAGCCCGGGCCCCACCTCGTATGCGACCGCCTTGATGATGATCAACCTTCGGCTCGCGCAGAGCCGCAAGTCTTACCCGGCGCCCGTCGGCCGTAGCGACGATTACATTCACGGCATGCTGGATGCCGCGGTCGCGGCCGCCAAGAAAGGCCCAAGGATCGTGGGGGCCGAAGGCCTCAAGAAGAAAGGCGCAAAGAAAGCCGGCGCGACGAAGAAACCGGCGGCCAAGAAAAGCGCAAAGAAAAGCGCAAAGAAAAAACCAACGCGCGGCAAATAGGGAGTCAACAACTATGGCTAAAGCACTGGTGCTCGTCCCCTTCGCGATGGATGAAGAGGGCGTCAACAACCGCCGCCTGCAGCTCACGGCGGTAAAGCTCGGTCCCGACATCGAGTTCGATTTCCGCCCGGTCACCGCGGGGCCTGAGCTGTACATGAGCCCGCACGATTTCGTTCTGATGGACCTGGCAATATTCGAGGCCGGCATGTCCGCGCAAGATGACGGCTATGACGCGGTCTGCATCGATACGATGAGCGATTCAGGCATCGACGCATTGCGCTCGGTTCTCGATATCCCGGTGGTCTCACCGGGCAAATTGTCGATGACCTTCGCGATGAACCTCGGTGCCAAGTTCGGCATGTTGGCCCAATGGGAACCGGCCTTGATCCGCACCCAGAAGTTCGTCAAATCACTCGGCCTTGAGTCCTTTTGCGCGGCCATCGAAAGCTACGATTCGCCGCCCGACTACCGAAACCTGCTGTCGGGCAAAGAAGACAAGACGCTACCCAAGATGAAGGCCGCCTGCGAACGCGCGATCGCCAAGGGCGCGGACGTCATCTGTCTGGGCTCAACCACCATGTATCAGGCTGCCGAGTACTTGAACCGGGAATTACCCGTACCGGTCATCAACCCCGGACCACTGACCTACAAGACAGTTGAGACCCTGCTGGCAATGGGCATTAGCCATAGCCGCCGGCCTTACCCGAAACCGCTAAAGCCGCACCCTCAGATGATCCACGCGATGCTCAAGGCCGGCGCGGCGAACGCGGGAAAGTAAACTGGGCCTCTGGCCTCGGCATTGGGCGGTCTGTTAGTATCCAACTCCCGTCTCTCCTGAGAGGTGCCGGGGCGGGTTACGGCCCCGCCTTTCAGACCACCAACGAGAAGCACACAACGGTCGTCTTTAGACGACTGGAGAGCGGTGTGCCCGAACAACCCAGATAAGGTGAAACACCACATGGCTAAGAAAACGATTGGTGCCGGCGTTGACCGCCGCACAGTTCTCAAAACCACGGCTGCCGCTGGCGCAGGCGCGGCGATCCTCGGATTTCCCGCGCTCACACGTTCGGCCCAGGCGAAGAAATACCTGAAGCCGATCGTCGCCGGCCTCAACGCCAAAGAAGGCGATCCCAGCGACATCTCGATCCGGATGATCCCGCAAATCCTGAAAGAGAAGTATGACGTCGAGATGGAAATTCAAATCCATCCCTCGTCCACGCTCGGCACCGATCTGTCGCAGATCGACGCCGTGATGACCGGCTTTATCGACATTACCTCGAACACGTCGTCGCAGTTCACGGCCTACTCGCCGGAATTCTCCTACGTCGATCTGCCCTACATCATTCGCGACTGGGACATGGCGCTGCGCTTCTTCAAATCCGACCTGTGGGCCGGCACCGCGACCAAATACGAGAAGAACGTTCCGGTCAAAGTACTCCCGCCGGTCGGCGCCGGTGGCTACCGCCTGCTGTGGAACAACAAGCGGCCCCTGCCCGATCCCGCCGCTGCGAGCGGCCTCAAGTTCCGCAGCTCGAACTCCGACCTCGAAATCGATCTGATTCGCAACTGGGGCGGCAACCCGACCCCGATCGCATGGGTCGAAACCTACACAGCGTTGCAGCAAGGCGTTGTCGACGGCTTCCACGTGCAGCCGATCTGGACGTACCTGTTCAAGATGCACGAAGTGCTGAAATACGCCACCGAAGTGGACTCGCTCTATGCGATCCAGTTCCAGGTGATGAACGCCAACACGTTCAAATCGATGCCGGAAGATATCCAAAAGCCCTTCCTGCTTGCCGCGCAAGAAGCCGCCGATATCGCGAACGCCAAGGACCGCGAGCTCGAAGACTTCTACAAAGGCAAGCTGCGTGAGGCCAAAATGGAGATCTACACGCCGAGTGCAGCCGAGAAGGCCAAGTGGGTCGCCGGCGGCCAGAAGGTTTGGGACACTGCCAAGGGCATTTCCAAATCCGATCTCGACGCGATGACGGCGTTGGCAGGTTCCGCCTAACCAACGCCTCTAAGCCAACAGAAAACCCCCGGGGTCAGACCCCGGGGGTTTTTTTCTTTGGACGCTACGGGCGCGACGCCGCCTACTTCACCCCTTGCATCACGAAGAAGACTTCGCAGCCAACCCGCGCGCCTTGCGGGTGGGCGTCGGTGTCGGCGGGTTTGGGGCCCAGGGTTGTCTTGTCAGATTCGGGGTGTTCGCTCCGCTGGAGGTAACCGCTGGTCGCTGTGGCAAAACCAATCTTGCGCGCCAGCGCGGCGGTGTCGGTCGCGTTGATCTTGGCCCAAAACGGTTCAGCGTTGTTCAATGTTTGCCAGTCGTGGATGACTTGGTCGTATAGGGTCATATCCTTGTAGGGCAGGCCGAGTTCGAGATGAATCATCATCCCGCCAGGCCGCAGAATGCGGCGGCATTCCGCGATGATCTTGGTAAGGGCTGTGGTTGAGGTCTCGTGGAACAACAGATGCGACACGACCAGATCGAACGACTCGTCAGCAAAGTGCGTGGCTTCCGCATTCTGCTGGGAGAAATGAATACCCAGGCCCAATCCCTCGGCGCGCGCATGGCCGTAACGCAGCAGCGGCGCCGCCACATCGATGGCATGCACCTCGGCGTCCGGAAAGTGCTTGGGAAACGCTGTCGTCGCCTGCCCGACCGAACACCCCATATCGAGAATCCGCTGCGGACGAAATGACGGAAAGTTGTACCGCAGGTAGGAGCAAACCGTCCGGCCGCGCGCGTCGTGCAGCGGACCTTGAGTTCCGCATACGTTGATAAACGTGCCGCGGTCGAAGATCGCGCCGGCACGTACGTCGTCGGGCGCGGCCTCACTCGCGTAGCCACCGGGCATCACATGGATGTCGACCGCCGACACATAGCGCGGCACCTTGAGGGCCGGATCGAGCTCCAAGGAACCACCCGCCCCGGCGACGTGTTTCGCCGCCGCGTTGAGCACGGGCAGCTGACGGGAAACGCTTTCCTCGACGCTGTCCCACATCACTTCCTGCGCGAGGCGTGTCAGTGCCCCCCACATCTGGTGATAAGGATCGCGGTTCATCGCGTCGCGTAATTCGATTCGCGTCTGCGGGCTACGGCCCATCGCTTTGACGAAGCCGGGCACAACACGCGCATCCGCAACATCGCGGTTGCCGGGGCCGACTTCGGTCGAGATGTGGCTCTTAACAGTAAAAGCGAATTCTTGCCGCGACAGCTCATCATGGCTGGTTTTCGGCAGGACGGCGTGGGCAGTCTGGTGCAGCATGGCAAACTCCCTCCGCCGCCATCATACGACAAAACCCGCGCGACGCCTGGGCCCCAGGCGATGGTCGCTTTCTCGTGATCACTGTGCGGCCAGGCCGGGCCAATTTTCGTTGGTCGGCAGGACGGTCTTGGCCTAAAATCAACCCTGTGGCGGGCCTGTAGAGGTAATTTCCGGCCCCGCCAAAGGGAGGCTACATAAAGGGAGACTCAAATGAGCTCTAGTCGTTTTACCCGGCGCGACGCTTTGAAAACGGGCGCAGCGGCCGCAACGATGGGCGCTGTAATTACCGGATTTCCGGCGTTGACGCGCTCGGCGCAACAAAAGAAATTTCTCAAACCAATTGTCGCCGGCATCAATGGCAAAGAAGGCGATCCGACCTACACATCCATCTCTGATGTCCCGCGCATCCTGCGCGAGAAATACGACATCGAGGTTGAGTTCCAAATTCACCCATCCTCAACACTTGGCACCGACCTCTCGCAGCTCGACGCGGTGCAGACCGGTTTTATCGACATCACCAGCAACGTCACGACGCAGTTCATGGCGTACGACGAAGCGTTCGCTTTTTTGGACCTTCCCTACATCGTGACCGGATGGGATCAGTATTTGCGGATTTCAAAATCCGACATCTGGCAACAACAGGCTGCCAAGTTCGAGAGCAACGTTCCCGTCAAAGTCTTGCCACCCGTGGGCGCCGGCGGGTACCGCCTCTTGTGGAACAACAAGCGCCCGCTGCACAGCCCCGCCGATGTCGAGGGACTCAAGTTTCGCACCGTGACCTCACCAATCGTTATCGAGTTGGTGCGGAACTGGGGCGGCAATCCGACGCCGGTTCCCTGGGTGGAAACCTACACGGCGCTTCAGCAAGGCGTTGTCGACGGCTTCCACGTGCAGCCCATTTGGACGTACAAGTTCAAGATGTACGAAGTCCTGAAGTACGCCACCGAAGTCAATGCGATCTTTAGCGTTCAGTTCCAAGTGATGAATAGGAATACTTGGAACGCCATTCCGGAGAGCATCCAAGGTCCCATGATGTTGGCCTTCCAAGAAGCTGCGGACAATGCCAACAAGGCCGATCGCGAATCGGAAGATTTCTTCAAAGGCGAACTGCGCAAAGCCGGGATGGAAATCTACACGCCGTCCTCCGCCGAAGCCGGGAAGTGGCAGGAGAAAGGCCGAGAAGTATGGGGTTCGGCCGGCAAGGGCATCGACCGCTCACTCATCGAAAAGACAGTGGCGCTGAGCTAGTCACACTCGTTCGATTCCTATCGACTGGACCGGCGGTGACGCCGGTCCATTTTTTTGCCTGGCCGACCGATTGTAGGTAAAACTCACCGTGGGTTTGGTTTGAAAAGGAAACAATGATGGCGCGGCCACACACCTGCTTTATTCAAGCGCAAGCCTTGCCTTGGCGCAAAGGGCTATACGGCGGTGGCCGTCCAGACGTGCGTAGCAAGGTTCTCAGCATCGACAAGACGAGCGGTGACTCGACCTGCATTCTCCGCTACCCCGAGAAATATCGCCGGCGCGGCAAAGAGTACGTGAGAGCCCATGAGGAATTCTTCGTGCTCGACGGCGCGATCAAAATCAACGGCATCGAGTATAGCAAACATGCCTACGGGTTTTTCCCGGCCGGCCACGTTCGCCGCGACGTATCCAGCCGCGACGGCGCGGTGTTGCTGACCACCTTTGCTGCTCAACCGGTTGTCGAACAGGGTGAACCGGAAAAGGGCCTATTCGACAAGCGGCTTCTGATCGAACACAAGAACACGCTGGAAATGCCGTGGGATCCTGGCCTAGTCGATCCACAGTTGCAGGCGGGCGTCGCCATCAAGGCGTTGCGCACCGATCCCGACACTGGCGAGACCTCGTTTCTCTATAGCTCGGCCGCGCACCGAATTCCGCCGCATGGCAAGAAGCCACGCTGGACGCATTCGATGGTCGAGGAAATCTTTGTTCTCGACGGCGAATATGTTTTCGCCGACGCCGGCGTCATGGGCCCAGGCGGCTACGTGTGGTGGCGGGAGTTCGTCTATCAAGGTCCGTCCGGGTCGATCCCTGGGTTCAATCTATGGATCCGCACGGTGAATGGGCCGATGCACAATATCTTCGAAAAAAAGAAGCACCCGATGGACTGGAACCCCAAGCACCGCCCGAAGCTTCCCGCCGATCTCAAGCGGTACGCAAAGCCCTACACGGCACCGGCAAAATTCTAGGCCGCACGGCCCCCTCCAGGCCGACCGCATCGGGGGCTGGCCAACCCGGGGGGATTGAGCACGCGGCTCAAATGGCCTCTAATCGGTCGCGCTTACAACGAGACGCGATGCTCGGCGAATTAAGGGGCGGCCTGGGGCAAAACCAGGGCCGCCCTGACTACGTCTAACGGCCTCGTTCGAGGCCTGGGGGAACAGTGACATGGCGGAGATCGCCCGACTGATCGAATGGCTTGACCGGCTGTCACGTGTCGCCGTGATTGTGTTCGTTGCGACCATCACCGTGGTGATGCTGGCGCAGGTGTTTTTCCGTTACGTGATCAACTCATCCCTCCAATGGTCTGAGGAACTCAGTATTTGGGCGCTGATCTGGATGGTGTTCGTCGGGTCTGCGGTCCTCATGAAGGACTGGGCGCATATCAATATTCCGACTTTCACGAATCTCATCCCGATCAAAATCCGGCCCTTCTTCCTCATCTTCGGGAAACTCGCGACGATCGTCTTCCTGGCCGCGGTGATCTGGTTCGGGTTCAAAGTATTCAATCAAGATTTCCACGCGCGCTCCTCGAGCCTGTCGATGTCAACCAAATGGGCCAAGCTGTCGATTCCCGTCGGCGGTGTGTTGATGATGATTTTTGCGATCAACGCGACCATGCATGATCTGATCCATTGGCGGCGCGGGAACGATGCCCACTTCGAAAACCAAGGCAATCCCGGTACCGAGTAGGACTCTCATTCGATGGAAATCGTCGCCCCCTACCTGCTCATTCCGTTCGGCGTTCTGCTGATCCTTGGGATTCCGGTCGCCTTCGCGCTCGGGCTGGCCTGCATGGTCTTCCTGTTCTTTTCCGGCACGACCATCCCGCCGCTGATCCTGGTCACCGAAATGTACACGGCGGTCAATCAGTTCGCGTTACTGGCGTTGCCGATGTTCGTGCTCACGGGCGAGCTTCTAAACCGCTGCGACATCACCGAAAAACTGGTCGAGGTGGCGCGCCTCGTCGTGGGTTGGCTCAAAGGCGGTCTGGCCCATGTGAACATTCTGGCCTCAATGTTCTTCGCGGGCATTTCTGGATCGGTCCTGGCCGATGCCGCCTCGCTTGGCCCGATCCTCATTCCGGCGATGGTCCGCGAGCGCTACCCGCCGGCGTTCTCGGCCGCAGTGACCGCCGCCAGCGCCGTCATCGGCGCGATCATTCCACCGAGTACGGTTGCTATTATCATCGGCGGCCAGTTGCAAATTTCGATTGGCGGGCTGTTCGCCGGCGGCATCATTCCCGGCGTCCTGATCGGTCTTTCCTTGATGGTTACCGCCTACGTCATCAGCGCCCGACGGGGTTACGGCGACATGCATCGCTTTGAGGGCGTCATCCCGATCATGAAGGGCAGCGCGAAGGCCGCGCCTGCCCTGCTCATTCCCTTCATCATTCTGGGCGGGATTCTGGGCGGCATATTCACACCCACCGAGGCCGGTGCTGTCGCCGTGCTCTACTCCCTGCTCATCGGCACACTGTATTACCGCACGCTGGATCTGCGGAACCTGATCGAGGCGATGATCGGCACGGCAAAGGTTACCGCGTCGGCCCTGGTGATCGTCTCGACCGCCATCGTATTCAGCCGCATCCTTACCTTCTTCAAGATTCCCCAAGAGATCTTGGAACTCTTGCTCGCGATATCGGACAACCGCGTCGTCATGGCCCTGATCTTGATTGGGTTCTTCTTGATCATGGGCACGTTCATGGACGCGTTGGCCAACATGATCATTCTAGGGCCGCTGCTCATGCCCGTGGCCACCTCGCAACTCGGCCTCGGCATGACCGACATTCAATTTGGCCTGTTCTTGATGATCAGCCTGCTGTTGGGATTGATCACGCCGCCACTCGGATTGCTTCTGTTCATAACAGCCCCCATAGCAAAGGTGTCATTAGAACGAGTCTCTCTCGCGGTGATTCCGTTCTTGGTCGCCGAATTGGTGGTTTTACTGCTCATCGTGTTCGTACCAGCCATCACGATGGCCATCCCGCGCGCGCTCGGGCTAGGCTGAACGCCGCCCTCTAGTCGACGGTCAGCGCCGCGATGCCGCCGTCGACATTGAGGCCGACGCCGGTGATGTAACGGGCCTCGTCGCTGGCCAAGAAGAGCATCGGGCGGGCCACTTCCATCGCATCGCCGTAACGTTTCATCGGCACATGATCGGCGCCCGCGCGCCCGTCGCCGCCGGCGAGCGGCTTGCCCTTCGGCGGATTGATCATCGGTGTATCGATCGGGCCCGGCAGCACCGCATTGCAGCGGATGTTCCAGCCCGACTCGGCGCAATGGCGCGCCACCGTCCGCGTATATTGCAAGACTACGGCCTTACTCGCGCCGTAGGCCGTGCGCACCGGCCAACCCTTCTGGGCGGCGATCGACGAAATGTTGACGATCGCGCCACCGCGGCCCTCGCGCAGCAACGGGATCGCGGCGCGACACCCCAGCAACGTGCCCTCGGCATTGACCCGGTTCACTTGGCGCCAAATATCCAGACCAATGACATCGGGTTCCTGGGGCGGTGGATCACCGCCGGCGGCACCGTTGATCCCGGCGCAATTGAGCAGGATATCCAGCCCGCCGCCATGGGCCGCCGCGCGCGCGACCACAGCCGTCCATTGCGCCTCGTCGGTGACGTCTTGATGCACAAACAGCGATTCGGTCCCGCAGTCATCGCGCCAAACGTCGTCGTCGATGAATTGGATATCGGTGCCGACCACAATTGCGCCTTCGACGGCAAACAAACGCGCCGCCGCGCGGCCGATGCCCGACGCCGCACCGGTGATGAGAGCCACTTTGCCATCCAGCCGCGCCATCAGGTCACCGCCAGCCCACCGTCCACCGGCAGCGAGGCCCCAGTGACATAGCTCGAATCGTCGCTGGCCAGGAACAGGATCGCCGCCGCGACCTCGTCAGGTTCACCGTAGCGGCGCATCGGCACGTGCGGCGCCTCGGGCCCATCGCCGTCTCCACCACCGGTCATCGGCACGAAGATCGGGGTGTGAATGCCGCCCGGATGCACCGAGTTACAGCGAATGTTGTAGCCCGCGCGTGCGCAGTGCAGCGCGACCGACTTGGTGATTTGCCAGACCGCCGCTTTGCTGGCGCCATAAGGCACCGCGCCCGGCACGCCGACCCACCCCGCGATCGACGAGATATTGACGATGGCGCCGCCACCGGTTTCAACCATCACCGGGATGGCCTGTTTGCAGCCCAGCAAGGTGCCTTCGACGTTGACCGCTTGCACCGCGCGGTAGTCGTCCATGGTGACGTTTTCGATGTCTTGATTATTAGGCGGTCCACCGCCCGGTACGTTGATCCCAGCGCAGTTCACCAAAATGTCGAGCCGTTCGTATTCTTCCGTCGTCCGAATGAGGACATTGCGCCACTCGCGTTCGCTGGCGACGTCATGGCGCAGCGCGATCGCCCGCGCTGAACCCGCGCCGAGCTTGTCGTCATCTATGGCCCTTATGTCGGTCGCCAAAACCTTGGCGCCCTCGCGCAGAAACAAGGCGACCGTCGCCGCGCCGATCCCCGAGGCCGCGCCGCTCACAATCGCGACCCGACCGGCAAGGCGCTGCCCGGGGTCGGCCCTGGCGAGCGTACCCAGATTCGGCTTTTCAGCGGATGCCATGGCTATAGATTGTAACTGCGTTCGCCATGCGGTTGGGCCGCCCTAAACCGTTGTTTCTTATAGCCTTGCTAGAAAGGCGCGGCGCATTCTGCCATGCCACCGGGCGCACCGGTAGGGCCACGGGATTCCCACAAACACCCCCCGGGATGCATGCGTTGGGCTACAGTGCGAGCCGAAAACAGGGAGTGAGTCAGATGACCCAGACCAACGTCCGGCCGATCATGCGGCCCATCGTCAAACACAACGGGGTGGTTTATGTCGCGGGGCAGGTCGCCCGCAATACGCCCGACGGCGACGTCACCGCCCAGACCCAAGAAATCCTCGCCACCATCGACACGTTGCTGGCCGAGGCCGGCACCGACAAGACCAAGGTCCTTCAGGCGCAAATTTGGTTGACCGATATCGCCACGCAATTCTCGGCGATGAATGCGGTGTGGAACGCCTGGGTCGACGAAGCCACCGCGCCGGTGCGCGCCTGCGTGCAAGCCCAACTTGCCTCGCCGAGCTACAAGGTCGAGATCATGGTGACGGCGGCGGCGTAGCGCGCTTCGACGTCCCTACATGAGCTGATGCGGCGCCAGCGCCGGCATCGTTTTGTCCTCAAGATCGAATGCCAGTCCCCACCGCGCTTTTTTCACGATCTGCCCGAACAGGTGGAGAAACGTGAGGATCGCGTCTTCCGACAAGGACAGCGATACCTCCTTGCCCGTCTTGGGCACGAAGGTGAGCACGTGGGTGCCGGGCGTCACGGTCGCGGCCCGGAGCTTGGCGATCAGCAGCGGCGCCTCGCCAAGCGGCAGCGCCTTGGGTTGCGCTTCATAGGATTTCTTGAAATTGGCGCTCGACACTGCCGCCTGGCGCTTGAACGCGACCACCGAGCGTTTCGCCTGCGGGGTCGCCTGTGAGGCAACCTCGGGCGCGGTTTCGAGCCGTCGCACCAGCAACTCCCACAGCAACCGGCTGACCCGCCGGGTCAGCCACAGCCTAATCTCGGCGCCGTCATGCGTATTGACGCGCAACAGCAGCCGATCCTCGTCGGTCTGATAGCTGAAGTTGAACTGGTGAAGCTTGGCCACGCGGCCATTGTATAGAACGCCGCCGTCGCCGCGAGAGACACCGCGCCGTGCCGGCCCGGAATTTTCCCGGACCACGATCGCCCCGTGGTTTCGATCTTGATGGTCACGCCAAGGGACGCTATTAAACCAATTAGTTATTTAACTGACTGGTTTATGACATGCCGCAGACCCTCGACGCCACCTTTGCCGCCTTGGCCGACCCGACCCGGCGGGCCATCTTGGCGCGACTTGCCCAGGGCGACGCCCCGGTCAACGAACTGGCCGCGCCTTTCGCCATGAGCCTTCCCGCGGTGTCCAAACACCTCAAGGTTCTCGAAAACGCCGGCCTGATCGCCCGCAGCCGCAGCGCCCAACGGCGCCCCTGCCACCTGGAAGCCAAGCCGCTGCAAGACGCGCTCAACTGGATCGACGGTTACCGCAGGTTCTGGGACGGCAGCCTCGATCACCTCGACGACTACCTCAAGACGCTGCAAACCAAGGGGAGCGGCAAATGAACACAGCAACCACGAGTCCAGTGGCCAAGGACGACCGCGATTTGATTATCGAGCGCGTGTTCGACGCACCGCGCGCTTTGGTTTTTGAAGCGTGGACCGACAAGAAGCACCTCATGCAGTGGTCTTGCCCGAGCGAGATGACGCTGACCGCGTTCGAGATGGCGCGCGACATTGTGCAACCGGGCGCGCCGTATCGCCTTTGTATGACCGGCAGCGACGGGATCGATCATTGGCTGAGCGGGGTTTACCGCGACGTCGTCGCCGCAACGCGGGTGAGTTACACCGCCGCGTGGGAGGACGCCGCCGGGCAGCGCGGCCACGAGACGCTGGTCACGGTTACGTTTGAGGATGCTGGGGCCGCCACGAAACTAACATTGCGCCAGGCACCGTTCGCCACCGACGCCACGCGCGACGCGAATCGCTGGGGGTGGACCAGCACGCTCGACCACCTCAGCGCATATCTCACAGGCGTTCGCTAGGGCGGTGGTCTCCCGCCGGGCACGCTGCCGTGTTCAGCGCAGCGGGTTCTCGTCGCTCATGTAGATCGTGACGGCCTGGAATTTGCCGTCCTTGAAGCGGAAGACGTTGCAATTGGCGGCCCGCTCAACCCCGTCGTCATGGCGCACCCGCAGGGCGTTGAACTGCACCGCGACGGCTTGGTTGGCCACATCCACCACCGGATTGAAATCGCCGTGCCAAATGGTTTTGAAGCCGCCGAAGAAATCCGTGAACATCCGTTTGATGTCCTGGTCGCGGCCCTTGTGCGTCAGCTGGTCGGTCTGGATCGTCAGCGTCGCGTCGGGCGCAAAGCAGTCCAGCGCCGGTTCCAACCGCTTCAAATCGACATTGCCGAAGTAACTCTTGGTGACCGCTTCGAGCAGCTGGTCGGCATTGAGGTTGGCCATGGGCACGCTCCGGGCTACCGAAAAAACGACTGGTGCGGGTGGAGGGAATCGAACCCCCACTCCCTTACGGGAACCAGATTTTGAGTCTGGCGCGTCTACCAGTTCCGCCACACCCGCAGTCGAGGCGCGCATGATAGTCACGCGCGAGTACCGGTCAACAACGACCGCCATTGCCCCCCACCCGTCCGCCTGCTAAACCGCGCCGATGCTGAGACGTTTATACGATTGGGTCATGCGGCTGGCCGGCCACCGTCACGCGGTGCCGGCGCTGGCGCTGGTGTCGTTCGCCGAAAGCTCGTTCTTTCCGATCCCGCCCGACGTCATGTTGATCCCGATGATTGTCGCCAAACGCGCCAAAGCATGGTGGTTCGCCACGGTGTGCACGGTGTCCTCGGTGCTGGGCGGTATCGCGGGCTATGCCATCGGCTTTTTCCTGTTCGAAACGCTCGGTCAACGTTTGGTCGATTTCTACGGCTACAGCCATCAATTCGACGTATTCCGGGACTGGTATACCGAGTACGGCTTGCTGATCGTGTTCGTGGCCGGGATCACGCCGCTGCCCTACAAGGTTTTCACCATCGCCTCGGGCGTAGCCGGTCTACCGCTTGGCACCTTTGTCGTGGGCTCGGTCGTCTCGCGCGGCATTCGCTTCTTTATCGAGGCCGCGCTGCTGTGGTGGATCGGCGAGCCGATCCGGATTTTTGTTGAAAAGAACCTGCAATGGGTCACCGCGGCATTCGTCGTGCTGCTCGTCGGCGGGTTCGCGGCGATCAAACTGGTCTAGCCCACATGCCGACGATCACGCCCGCCCGCGCCGCACTGTTCGTCTTCGCCGCGTGTACGGCGGTACTGGGCGGCGCGCTGTTGTTTCAATATCCGGGCGGCCTGCATCCGTGCGCGTTGTGCTTCGCGCAACGCTGGCCCTACTACTTTGCTATTGGCCTCGCGGTGCTCGCCCTCAGCCTGACCCGCGATCCCGGCGCGGACACCGCCGTGCGCGGTCTTCTCGTCATGATCGCGCTGGTGTTCCTGGGCGGCGCCGCACTGGCAACATACCACGTCGGCATCGAACAGCAGTGGTGGGCCGGCACCAAGGCGTGCGGCGGCGGCCTGCGCGCCACCGGTCTGTCCCTCGAGGATTTGCGCAAACGCCTGCTCGATCAACCGATCGTGCGCTGCGACCGGCCGGCATGGACGCTGTTCGGGATTTCACTGGCGGGCTTCAACGTGGCGATCTCGCTCGGCCTCGCTGTGATCACGGCGGCCCTCGCGCGCGTCGTAGCGCGCGACCGCGCCGACGCCTAAACTAGCAGCCATGGACGACGACCTACCCCCGGCCAAAAAGATCACCGGCGAATCCCGCCTACCTGGCGACCCCGGTGTGGCTGACATGGTTGCGCGCATCATCCGCGTCGATCACGCCGGCGAATACGGCGCCAAGCGCATCTACGAAGGCCAGCTCGCGGTGCTCGGCAAATCGCCGGCGGCCGAAACCATCCGTCACATGGCCGACCAAGAGGCGGCGCACCTCAAAGACTTCGACACAATCTTGAACGAGCGCCGCGTCCGCCCCACGGCCTTGCAACCGCTATGGCACCTCGCGGGATTTGCCCTGGGCGCCGGCACCGCGTTGATGGGCGAGCGCGCGGCGATGGCCTGTACCGTTGCCGTCGAAGAAGCGATCGACGAACACTATGCCGAACAGGCAGCCTATTTGGGCGAGGATGAAAAAGAGTTGCGCGACCTCATCGTCGCCGCGCGCGCGGACGAGATCGACCACCGCGACACCGCCATCGAAGCCGGCGCCGAACGCGCCGCGCTGTACGAGCCGATGCGCCGCGCTATCAAATCCGGCACCAAACTCGCCATTTGGCTGAGCGAACGGGTCTAGCCGCGGCCCACCAACCCGCGCCCCTAAGGCTCGAGTTCCGAATCCCAATAGAGAAAATCGTGCCAGCTCTCGTGCAGATGGTTGGGCGGAAACGCGCGCCCGTTCTTTTGTAGATCGCCAACGGTCGGTCGGCGCGGGCGCTGGCGCGGATGCATCTTGCACTCGTCCTCGAGCTTGCCACCCTTGGTCAGGTTGCACGGCGAACACGCAGCGACAACGTTGTCCCACGTTGTGCGCCCACCGCGTGAGCGCGGAATAAGATGATCGAAGGTCAGATCGTTGGGCGTGCCGCAATACTGGCAGCTGAACCGGTCGCGCAAAAAAACATTAAAGCGGGTGAACGCCGGGTGGCGCGCCGGCGGCACATAGTGCTTCAACGCGACTACGCTCGGCACTTTCAGGCTCAGGGTCGGCGAATGAACTGCCCGATCATACACCGAGACGATATCGACGCGGTCCATAAAAACCGCCTTGATCGACTCCTGCCACGGCCACAAAGACAGCGGGAAGTAGCTCAACGGCCGGTAGTCGGCGTTGAGGACAAGCGACTGGCAGGACTCAAGCGAAGGTGTCACCGGGCTCCCCAATTGCACGGTCAAGGTTGCAATCTAGGCATAAGAACATCGTGTGGCCTGCGTGTTGTCAAGCCGTTGCCGTTTTGTGAAGGCGCGGCGACGGTTAGACCAAGCGAAAGACTTCAACCCTGCCTTCGCGCCCGCGTAGCGCCCAAGCGCCGGCCGACATACGGGGAAAGTTGTCGCCCAACTGGGCTAGCGTCGCCGCGCTCATCAGCGCGACGACATCGGCCTCGGGTGCGACGTCTTTGCACAGTTGCTCCAGGCGCGATCCGATGTTCACCGCATCGCCGACGATCGTGTAGTTGACACGGCCCGGCGCGCCGATGTTGCCGACCACGACCTCGCCCGAATGGACTCCGATGCGCACCCGGATCGGCGACAAACCGCGCGCGCTGCGGTCGCGGTTGCGGGCGCGAATGCGTTCGGCCATGTCGATCACCGCGCGGGCCGCGCGTTGGGCATGGTCGGGCTGCCGGTGGGGCGCACCCCAAAACACCATGACCGAATCGCCGATGTATTTGTCGATGGTGCCTTCCTCGGCCTCGACCGCCGCGCTGACGTCGCTAAAATGCGCGTTCAGCAGCGCCGCGACCTCGTCCGCGTCCATCGCTTCGGATTGCGCGGTAAAGGCGACGATATCGGTGAAGATCACGGTGACCTCGCGGGTCACCGACCTGATCCCGCCCGTCTCGCCCTGTTCTTCGAGCAGGCGTTTGACCAGCCGGCGCGGGACGTAGTTCTGGAACCAGCGCAGCCCGTTGACCATGCTGTTAAACGCCCGTGCTTGATCGTCGAGCTCCTTGATCCGCGACGCCGGCAGATCGTCCACCGTATCGAGATGCAGGTCCGAGATCGTATTGGCGGCTGCGGCAATCCGTTTGATCGGCCGGGCAATGCGCCGCCCCAAAAAGACCGATGCGATCAGCGACAGCACGAGAACGACAAGCCCGGCGATCCCGGCCGTGATCAGACGGCCGATCTCGGCAGCAAAAGTCGCCGCCGGTTGATAAAGACCAATGTACCAAGGTGTATCGCCGAGGGTGTCGACCTCGCGGTACAGATAAATGTAGCGCGCGCCCTCGACATTTTGGGCATGCCCGCCGGTCGCGGTCGCCGCCGGGCGCGGGCCGCGCAAGGGCACCACATCGTTCGGCCCATTGCCGCCGCCCCAGATCGCGGCCAGCACCGGATCGTTTACATCGTCCAACCGCGGCAACAACTGATCGACCCCTTCCCGGTTGCCGCGCAAGCCCCGCATAAATCCGGCGGTCAGCGATGGATGCGCCAGCACGTGTTGCGGGCCATACAGGATGAAAGCCTCACTGCCCTGGTCCATGGCCAGCGTCTGGACGAACCGCGATAGGCGCGCCACCGACACAACAGCGACAAGCAAACCCAAATATTCGCCGTCGCGCCGCACCGGCATGCGTAGATTGATGAACGTCCCATTGAAGTCGTCGAGGGCCGGAATCAACTCGCCCCAAAACACGCCCGTCTTGTCGGCGTATTCTTGCGCCGCCCGCATCGCCAAAGGGCGGCTCGACAGGTCGCCCATACTGGCAGAAGGACCGCCGCGTCTGCGCGAAACGTTGAGCACCTTCATGTCGTTGAAAATGAACCCGACGCCGAATACTTGCGGCGCGCCCGCCAACGCCCCCGACAGCAGATCCGTCATGCGGGCGGTATCGGTATAGTCAAAATCGTCGGCGACAATGATGTCGTGCAAGAACTGCACTTGTTCGACCGGCGGCGTTAGTTCTTGCCGGACCCGCAGCAGCAGATTGGCAATGGTATCGGTCGACCGCGCTTGCAGTAGCGCAAACGTATTCCGCTGCGCCGAGGTCAACCCCAACGCCAAAACGCTGGCGACGCCGATAAACACCAAGCTGCCGATGGCGACAGCCAGCGTCACGGTGATCGAATAGGTGCGCCGACCGTTGACGTTTCGCCCGCTCATACTTTTCCGCATTCCTTCAGAGCACCGATGAGTCCATCCTAGCGCGGACCGGCATATCACGCGCGCCTGGCTATGACAGCACACACGGTCGCGAGCGGCACGATCCAGCGCACTCGCGCCCTGCCACGCCTGACGGCATACTGCGCGCGCGATGATCTTGCCCCCCCGCACCCGCTTTGCGCCGAGCCCGACGGGCTACCTCCACCTCGGCCATGCTTTCGCCGCGCTGGCCGCGGCGCGTGCGGCCGACCGTCTGGGCGGCACAATGCTGCTCCGGATCGAAGACATCGACCAAAGCCGCTGCAAGCCCGAGTTTGAAGCGGCGATATACGAAGATTTGGGTTGGCTCGGCCTGCGGTGGCCCGAGCCGGTGCGCCGCCAGTCCGACCATTTCGCCGACTACGCTGCTGAATTGGCGCGGCTCGACGACGCGGGTTTGATTTACCCTTGTTTTTGTACCCGCGCCGCAATCCAGCGCGAAATAGCGCAAAGTCCGTCTGCGCCACACGGCCCCGATGGCCCTATTTATCCCGGTGTTTGTCGCGATCTGGACCCGCGAGAGGCAACGGGTCGGCGCGCCGCCGGCGAAGCATTCGCCCTGCGCCTCGATAGCGCCAAGGCGCGGGTCGCTGCCAGTCCAGATCTATTCTTCGAGGACGAGACCCGCGGCCGCATTGCCGCCCAGCCCGAAAAATTCGGCGATGTCGTCTTGGCCCGCAAAGACACACCCACCAGCTACCACCTCGCGGTCACGGTCGACGATCATCTTCAAGCGGTCACGCTGGCGACCCGGGGCGAGGACTTGTTTGAGGCGACCCACGTCCACCGCCTCCTGCAAGACCTGCTGGGCTATACCCCGCCGCGCTACGCGCATCATCGGTTGCTGACCAATCCCGGCGGCAAGCGCTACGCCAAGCGCGAAGGCGCGGTGACGTTGCGTGCGTTGCGCGACGCCGGCGAAACGCCCGAACAGGTGATCGCCCGCTTGCAACCCCTGGGGTAGTCGCCACGCACGGTGCAGCGCCTCAGTCGACGGCGACGGTCGGTCCGTTGGTTCCGCCGAACAGACGGGTCAGCACCAGCGCGACCATGGTCAGGATTCCCATCGCGGCCACCACGCTCGCCATCGGCATCTGCGTTCCTGGTGGCAACAGGCCCACTGCGACAACGGCGACCGAGGCAATCAACATCGTCACGAAGCCGTTCAGGGAGGACGCCGCCCCGGCCTGACGCGGCGCCACGCTGACCGCACTTTGCGCCGCGCTGGGAAATACGATGGCAAGCCCGAACGCCACGACGGCCATCGGCCCAACCAGGGCGAACACCGTGAGGTAACCGATGAGCGCGAGCAGCAGCAGCAGGAGCGCGCCGGTGAGAACCAAAATCGAGCCTATCAGCATCATCTTCTCGCCGCCCAATCGCACGGTGAACCGGGTCGCGAAGAACGCGCCACCCAAATTGAAAAAGGTCGGAATGAGCGTGTACCAACCGTAAAGGTCTGGCGGAATGCCGAGCAACTCGATCAGCACGAACGGCGCCGACGCGATGTACACGAAAATGGTCGCCATCGCGAAACCGGCCGTCATCGTGTGCCCGACGAATAAGCGCGACCGCATCAACCGGGGATAAACCATCACCATGGTGAGCACGCTACCGCCAACGGTCCGGTTGCTGCCCGCGTGGGTTTCCTTCAGCAAAACCACGAACAGCACCAGCACCAGGGCGCCGACACCGGTTAGAACCCAAAAAATCGATTCCCAACCGAACGCAACGTACAAGTAGCCGCCGAAGACCGGCGCGAAGGCCGGCGCCACCCCCATCACCATGGCAACAAACGCCATCATGCGCGCGCCTTCATCGCGGTCGAACAGATCGCGCATGATGGCCCGCGCCAATACTGGACCGGCGCAGCCGCCAAATGCCTGGATCGCGCGAGCGACGATCAGCATTTCGATCGACGTCGACAATGCCGACATCGCGCTGCCCGCCACGTAAATAACCAAGCCGACGATGATCGCCGGTCGCCGACCGTAGCGGTCGGAAAGCGGGCCATAGACGAGTTGGCCAAACGAAAACGCAATCAAATAGGTACTGAAGGTGAGCTGCACTTCGCCGGGCGTCGCGCCGAAATGCGCCGCGATCGCCGGCATGGCAGGGGTGTAAATGCCAATAGTGCTGTAGGCGACGGTCATCAGGCAGACCATCAAGAAGATCAGCAGCGGCACGCGCTCCTGCATTCGTCCCTACCTGCGCCTACGCGCCGGGGCTGCGCAGCGGCTGGCGTCTTCCGCGCCCCGGTCCACCGAGCATGGCCACCACAAAGGCCGCAATCATCGTCACTGAAACAACCCAGACCATCGGCATATGAGTGCCGTCGCTGAGCAAGCCAACAACGGTGATTGTCACGGCCGCCGTCAGCATCTGAATAAACCCGTAGAGCGCGGACGCTGCGCCAGCGAAGCGGGGAAAGACGCTGATCGAGCCGGCCAGCGTGCTCGGAAACAAAATCGCCATCCCGAACGCCATCAGAGCGAGCGGGCCGAACAAGGTCCAGATGCTGAGGGTTCCCAAAAGGCCAAGGGCCAGAAACACCACGGCCCCGATCATCACGATGGTCACCCCGAGCGGCACCATCCGGTCGACCCCGACCCGGTCGGCAATTCGGCTGGTAACCCACGAGCCAACCATGTATCCGCCGATGCCGGTCACCGAAAACCAGCCGTAAGACGACGGCGCGTAACCCAGCATCTCGATGACAACAAACGGCGCGCCCACTTGGAAGCCGAACATCGCGCCAAAGACCAGCGATCCGACACTGACAAAACCCCAGTAGGCCCGTGAGGTAAGCAACATACCGTAGTTGGTGATCAACGTGATCGGCCGTTCGGCCGCGTTGGCCGCGCGATGCTTATTGGTCTCGGGCATCTTGATCGAGGCCAGAAAGACAGCGAAGGCAAAGAGCAGCACCGCGACAAACGACGCGCGCCAGTCAAACCACTCTTCAAGATAACCACCCAGCACCGGTGCAAAGGCCGGCGCCAACCCCATCGCCATTGCGATATAGGCCATGACCTTGGCGGTCTCTTCGCGTGAATACAGGTCGCGCATAATGGCGCGCGCGACAACGGGACCGGAACACGCCCCCAGCGCCTGCAACCCGCGACCGACAATTAGGAGATCGACGGAGCGGTACATGCTCGGCAAAACAATAATCATGACCGTCGTGACGACGAAAATAATGAGACCGCCGAGTAAGATTTTCCGCCGCCCGAAACGATCCGACAACGGCCCGTAAATCAGTTGGCCGACCGCGAACGCCGCCATATAGACACTGATCGTCATCTGCACGCTTGCCGCGTCGGTCGCAAAAAAGTCGACCATCGACGGCAGCGACGGCGCGTAGATATTTGTCGAGATGTGGCCGGTGGCGATCAGCCCTGTGAGAAAGGCGATGATAAGCGCGGGGTGCCAGGTCATATGCGCTTAGGACGTCCTTTCAGGCCGGCGAAACTGCAGAGGGGTGCCGCCTCAGCCAAAGCCGCACGGGAACAGCATTGTAGGCGGCGGCGGCGGCGCGGTATACGCACGTTCGGCCCGCCCTTATGTTGCGTGGTCATGCGTGGTATGACGCCAGGGCATGCGCGCCGTCCTCTTGGGGCCACGCGCGGCCAACCGAAAGACGCCTATGAGCACGATATTCTTGGTTCTATTCGTGATCAGCCTCGTGGTTGTCGTGTTGTCGCTGTTCGCGGGCATCTTCATCATGGCGCGGCCGGGCGAAGCAAACCGGCGGCGCAGCAATCTGATGATGCGGGCGCGGATCGGGAGCCAGTTGGGCGTGGTCATATTCTTGCTGCTGTACATGGCGACAAAGTAGAACGCATGGTCAAACTGACGCGCATTTACACGCGGGGCGGCGATAAGGGGCAGACATCCCTGGTCAGTGGCGACCGCGTGCCCAAACACGACCCACGCGTCGCCGCGTTCGGCACCGTCGACGAAACCAACGCCGTCATCGGGCTTGTCCGCCAGCACACCAGCGGCGATGCCGACGCCATGCTAGGCCGCATCCAGGACGACCTATTCGACCTCGGCGCCGATCTCGGCAACCCGTCCGACGATATGTCCGGCGCCAGTTTGCGCATCATCGCGGCGCAAGTGACCAGGCTTGAGCAAGAAATCGACGCGATGAACACCGAACTGGCCCCGCTCACCTCGTTTGTATTACCCGGTGGCACTCCGGCTTCGGCCTATCTCCATCAAGCGCGGACGGTCTGTCGGCGCGCTGAGCGCCTCGCCACCGAGCTTGCCGAGACGGCAATGGTCAATCCCGAGGCCATCCGCTACCTCAATCGCCTGTCCGACCTATTCTTTGTGATGGCGCGCTACCTCAACGACAAAGGCGCCGGGGATATCCTGTGGCGACCCGGGGCCAACCGATAAAGCGGCGCAAAACCGCGCATCTCGAGGCCGTCATTGGATTGACTTCGCACATGCAAAATGATTACGCTGCGCCGCACACAAGTGGTGTGGCTGGTATAGACCCCCGGCCAGAGCAGTCTCGTTTGCAGGGTTGAAGCTGAAGAGGGAGCGAACCGACGATGAAAGTGCTCGTCGCGGTCAAGCGTGTGGTCGACTACAACGTCAAGATCCGCGTGAAATCCGATAACTCAGGCGTCGAACTCGCCAACGTTAAAATGTCGATGAACCCGTTCGACGAAATTGCCGTCGAAGAGGCCGTTCGTCTCAAAGAGGTCGGCAAGGTCGAAGAAATTATCGCCGTTTCGATGGGGCCGCAGCAGGCGCAAGAGACCATCCGCACCGCGCTGGCGATGGGCGCCGACCGCGGCATCTTGGTCAAGACCGATAGCGAATTGCAGCCCCTGGCGGTTGCCAAGCTGCTTAAGGCGATTGCCGAAGCCGAGAAGCCCGACCTCATCATCCTGGGCAAGCAGGCGATTGACGACGACAGCAGTCAGACCGGGCAAATGTTGGCCGCGTTGTTGGGCTGGGCCCAGGGTACGTTCGCCTCCAAGATCGAGATTGACGGCACAAACGCCAAGGTGACCCGTGAGGTCGACGGCGGTCTTGAGACCGTATCGCTCAAGATGCCGGTGGTCGTGACCACCGATCTGCGGCTTAACGAGCCGCGTTATGCGTCGTTGCCTAACATCATGAAGGCCAAGAAAAAGCCGATCGACGAAAAAAGTCCGGACGACTACGGCGTTGACGTCGCGCCCCGGCTCAAGACCCTTCGCGTCGAAGAGCCGCCCAAGCGCGAGGCAGGCATCAAGGTCGAAACGGTGGCCGAACTCGTCGGCAAATTACGCAACGAGGCAAAGGTAATCTGATGTCCGTACTTGTCCTCGCCGAACACGACAACAAGTCGCTCAAGCCGGCAACGCATTGCACTGTCACCGCGGCTTCGCAAGTAGACCCCAACGTCCATGTCCTGGTGGCCGGCCATAATTGCGGCGCTGCCGCAGACGCGGCCGCCAAGATCGCCGGCGTCACCAAGGTCCTGAAGGCCGATGCCGCGGTGTATGAGCATGCGCTGGCCGAATCGCTGGCCCCGCTGCTTGTCGGCCTGGCCGGCAACTACGGCGCGCTGTTGGCGCCGGCCACGACCAGCGGCAAGAACGTCATGCCGCGCGTCGCCGCGCTGCTCGATGTCGCGCAGATCTCCGACATCATGTCGGTCGTCTCGGCGGATACGTTCGTGCGGCCGATTTACGCCGGCAACGCGATGGCCACCGTCCAATCAGCCGATGCCATCAAGGTCATCACCGTACGCATCACTGGTTTCGACGGCGCCGCGGCCGAAGGCGGCAGCGCCACGGTGGAAGACATTTCGGCGGCCGACGATCCCGGCTTGTCGTCCTTCGTCAGCGCCGAACTGTCCAAGTCGGAGCGTCCCGAACTGACCAGCGCTCGGGTCATTATCTCGGGCGGTCGCGGTATGCAGAACGGCGAGAATTTCGCCATGCTCGAAAAGGTCGCCGACTTGCTCGGCGCTGCGGTCGGCGCGAGCCGGGCCGCAGTCGATGCCGGCTTCGTACCCAACGATTATCAAGTTGGCCAGACCGGCAAGATCGTCGCGCCAGACCTATACGTCGCGGTCGGTATTTCCGGCGCGATCCAGCACTTGGCCGGCATGAAGGACAGCAAAGTCATCGTCGCCATCAACAAAGATGAAGAGGCGCCGATCTTTCAAGTCGCCGACTACGGCATCGTTGGCGACTTGTTCAAGATCGTCCCTGAACTCGAAGAAGAATTAAAGAAGGCGACCTGACGATGAATGGGCCGGTCACAATCAAGAACGATTCGACAATGGTCGACATCAAAGAGATCGGCATCATTGGCGCCGGCCAGATGGGCAGCGGCATCGCCCATGTCGCATCGCTCGCAGGTTATACCGTCAAGCTGATCGACATCGACCAAGGTCAATTGACCAAGGCGGTTGCGACCATCCAGCGCAACATGGACCGGCAGGTCAATCGCAAGAAGATCAGCGCCGGCGACCGCGACGCGGCAATGGTTCGCATCACCACCGGCACCGACTATGGCCCGCTCAGCAACGCGGATCTCGTCATCGAGGCGGCGACCGAAAACGAGGAGACCAAGCGCAAGATATTTCAAGCCTTGTGCCCGACACTCCGGCCCGACGCGTTGATCGCGACCAACACGTCGTCGATCTCGATTACGCGGCTGGCCTCGACCACCGACCGGCCGCATAAGTTTATCGGCCTGCACTTCATGAACCCGGTGCCGGTGATGGATTTGGTCGAGCTGATTCGCGGCATCGCGACGGACGTCCCGACCTTCGAGGCCGTCAAGGCGGTGGCCGTGGCATTGGGCAAGACCCCAGCCGTCTCCGAAGATTTCCCGGCATTTATCGTGAACCGGATATTGCTGCCGATGGTCAACGAGGCGATCTACACGCTCTATGAGGGCGTGGGTTCAGTCGAGGCCATCGACACCAGTATGAAACTCGGTGCGCGCCACCCGATGGGGCCACTGGAACTCGCCGATTTTATCGGCCTCGATACCTGCCTAGCGATCATGCAGGTCCTTTACGAAGGCTTGGCGGATTCGAAATACCGACCGTGCCCGCTGCTCGTGAAATACGTCGAGGCCGGTTGGTTGGGGAAAAAAAGCGGCCGCGGCTTTTACGATTATTCGGGCGAAACGCCCGTTCCCACCCGCTAGCACGTCTGCCGCCTCGATCAACGGCGGGCCTAGCGCCCTAGCCGCAATGAGTCGCGCGCCTGTATGATGGCCCGCCACCAACGAGCCGCACCATGAACGCAAAACCGCCAAAGAATAAGGATTCCGCCAACGCCCTGTGGGGCGGCCGCTTTGCTGCGGGTCCGTCGGCGATTATGGCGCGCATCAATGCCTCAATCGATGTCGACCGGCGGCTCTACAAGCAAGATATCGCCGCATCGCGGGCGCATTGTCAGATGCTGGTCGATGCCGCGATCATCGCTGCCGCCGACGGCAAAGCCATCTTGGGCGGGCTCGACACCGTCGAGGCAGAAATCGATTCGGGTGCGTTCAACTTCAGCGCCAAGCTCGAAGACATCCACATGAACGTCGAATCGCGGCTTAAGGACCTGATCGGCGATGTCGCCGGGCGGCTTCACACCGCGCGCTCGCGCAACGATCAGGTGGCGACAGACTTCCGGCTGTGGGTGCGTGACGCCATCGACAATCTCGACGCCGGCCTTAAGGACCTGCAAATGGCCTTGCTCGTCCGCGCCGACGAACATGCTGAAACCATCATGCCCGGGTTCACCCATTTGCAGACCGCGCAGCCCGTCACCTTCGGCCATCATCTTCTGGCTTATGCCGAGATGATCGACCGTGACCGCGGGCGGCTGCGCGACGCGCGGCTTCGGCTGAACGAATCGCCGCTTGGCGCTGGCGCCTTGGCGGGCACATCGTTTCCCATCGACCGGCATCAGACGGCCCAGGCGCTCGGCTTTGAGCGGCCGGCGGCAAATTCGCTCGACGCCGTGTCCGACCGGGATTTCGCGGTCGAGTTTCTCGCTGCCTGCGCCCTGACGTCGGTTCACCTGTCGCGGCTCGCCGAGGAAATCGTCATTTGGATGAGCGCGCCATTTCGCTTTGTCATGCTCTCCGATGCCTTCAGCACCGGTTCCTCGATGATGCCGCAAAAGCGCAACCCGGATGCGGCCGAACTCGTGCGCGGCAAGACCGGCCGGGTGATCGGCGACATGAATGCCTTGCTGATCATGCTCAAGGGCCTGCCGCTGACCTATTTCAAAGACATGCAAGAAGATAAAGAGCCGGTGTTCGACGCCTATGATTCGCTCGAACTGTGCGTCGCGGCGATGGGCGGCATGGTGCGCGACATGACAGTCCAAGCCGCAGCGATGCGGGCCGCGGCGGCGCAAGGGTTTTCAACGGCGACCGATCTTGCGGACTGGCTGGTACGCGAAGAAAACGTGCCGTTCCGCGACGCCCACGAAATTGCCGGTCGCGCGGTGCGGGCCGCCGAGGAAAAGAACTGCGCCGATCTGTCCGGTTTGACCCTGAGCGATCTGCAAGGCATCGATGCCCGGTTCACCAAAGGCGCCCTGGACGTGCTATCGGTCGAATCCTCCGTAGCCAGCCGGACCAGCTACGGCGGCACATCGCCGACCCGGGTGCGCGAGCAAATCGTCGCTTTCCGCAAGAGGCTGTCATGACCCGGCTGTTTACTATTTTCATGATCGCCGCGTTGCTTGGCGCCGGCATCTCGTCATGCGGCAAGAAGGGCGACCTGCAGCCGCCCCCCGACAAGAAGGAAGAGCGGCGGTCCTGACCGCCCCAAGGTTTTAGCGTGGACCATTTCACTTATAAGAACGGCATTCTGCACGCCGAAGACGTGCCCTTGCCCGACCTTGCGGAAACAATCGGCACGCCGTTCTATTGCTATTCGACGGCCACCTTGCAGCGCCACTACCGCGTGTTTGCCGAGGCCCTTACCGGCCTCGACGCAGAAATTTTCTACGCCATCAAAGCCAACGACAATCTCGCCGTTATCCGCACGCTTGCCGAAGCCGGCGCCGGCGCCGACGTGGTGTCGGGCGGCGAAATTCGTAAAGTGCGCGCGGCCGGCGTCGCGCCAGACCGGATTGTGTTTTCCGGGGTCGGCAAAACGCGTGAAGAAATGGCCTACGCACTCGATGCCGGGATTCTCCAGTTCAATGTTGAGTCCGAGCCCGAACTCGACGCGCTAAGCGACGTTGCCCGGGCGCGCGACGCCACCGTCGATATCGCCATCCGTATCAATCCAGACGTCGACGCCGGCACCCATCACAAAATCTCCACAGGCCGCAAGGACAACAAGTTCGGCATCGCGTGGCCCGAGGCCCGTGCGGTATTCGCAAAGGCTGCCGAGCTGCCCGGTCTTGCCGTGCGCGGTGTTGCGATCCACATCGGCTCGCAACTGACGCAGCTTGCGCCGTTTGAACAGGCCTTCAAGATCGCGGTCGACGCTGTCCGCCAGCTCCGCAGCGACGGCCACGCGATCGACCGCCTTGATCTGGGCGGTGGCCTGGGCGTGCCCTATGGCATTGCCGATCCACCGTCGCCGGCCGACTACGGCGCGATGGTCAAGCGCGTCACCGCGGGCTTGGGCTGCAAGCTAATGTTCGAACCGGGGCGTTTGATCGTCGCCAACGCCGGTATCCTCGTCACCCGCGTGATCTACGTGAAACGCTCAGCGCATAAAGTCTTTGTCATTACCGATGCGGCGATGAATGACTTGATCCGGCCGACGCTCTACGGGGCACATCACGCCGTGGTACCGGTCCTTCAAGGCCGAGCCGAAGGGACGCCGGAACCGGTCGATATCGTCGGGCCGGTCTGCGAGAGCGGCGACATATTGGCGGAAAACCGCGAAATGGTGGTGCCGCTCGCGGACGATTTACTCGTTCTACGATCGGCTGGTGCCTATGCTGCGGTCATGGCCTCGACGTATAATGCTAGGCCATTAGTGCCTGAGGTTATGGTCAGGGGCGCGGCCCACGCGGTCGTCAGGAAGCGTCAAACCTATGACGAACTCCTGGCCACCAACGCCCTCCCTGATTGGATGTCGCCTTAGGGTCCAGTCGCGGGGAGTCGGATGAGCGTCGAAGCGAACAAGCAACTGCCTCCTCATAGCGCACCCCCGGCTGTCGGTTGGCGTCTCGTCGTCGCACTCGGCGCCCTGCTGTGGGAGCGGGTCTGGCCCAACTTGTGGCCAGCTCTCGCGGTCGCGCTGATTTATGTATCGCTGTCCCTCTTCGACATTTGGGCGTTCACCCCGGGCTGGCTTCACCTCAGCCTGTTGATCGTCTTTGCACTCGCCGTCCTCGGGGCGCTTGGATTCGGCCTATTGCGAATCGCGCTACCGTTGCGCGACCACGCGCGGCGGCGGCTCGAACAAGAAAGCGGCTTAAACCATCGTCCTCTGAGCGCGATCGAAGACCGCCTTGCCACTGGAACCGGCGACGCGGCGTCGGCTGCGCTCTGGGAAGAGCATCACCGCCGGACACGGCAAAGCTTGCGCAACCTGCATGTCGGCTGGCCCAGGGCCGGGCTCGCCCGTAGCGCCGATCCGTGGGGCTTGCGCATTATCATCGCGCTGCTCGTCGTGGTCGCGTTTGCTGCGGCCCGCGAGGACGCGCCGCGCCGCATGGCCCTGGCGTTCCAGCCCGACTTTGCCAGCCTCGGCGGTGCCGGTGGGGTGACGATCGATGCGTGGATCGCGCCACCGGATTACACCGGCCAGCCACCGATATTCCTGCAGCGTGCCGCCGACGGCGAACCGCAAATAATCGACGTACCGATTGGCAGCGTCCTGTTTGCGCGCGTTCACGGCGGGCGCGGCTTGCCGCAACTGCGGCTCGACGAGGCAGTGACGCCGTTTACCGTCGTCGACAAATCGAATTTCGAAGTCGAGCACCCGCTGACCGCAGGCGCCACGATCCGTTTCGAGCAACGCGAGCAGGCGATCGCCGAATGGTCGATTGCGATTGTGCCGGACCGCAACCCGGTGATTCGCTTCAACGAAGAGCCCGTTGCGACAGTACGGCAGGCGCTTCGTTTGGATTTCTCCGCCGACGACGACTACGGCGTCGCCGCGGCTCAGGCCCATATCCGGCGCGCCGACAGTGACGAGACCATGGCGCTCGACCTACCCTTGCCGCAACGCGATCGCACCGAGGTGAGCGAGACAAGTTTTCACGATTTGACGCCGCACCCATGGGCCGGCTTGCCGGTGATCATGCACCTCGAAGCAATTGATCTAGCCGAGCAGAAGGGCATCAGTTCGGAAGTCGAACTCATCCTGCCCGAGCGTGAATTCCAGCATCCAGTTGCCCGCGAAATTGTTGAGCAGCGGCGCGTGCTCGCCCTGGCACCCGACCGGCGCGACCAGGTCGCCGAAAGTCTCAACCGTCTTTCGGCCCGGCCCGGCACCTACTACGAAGACGTTACCGCGTTCTTGGCCCTGCGCAGTTCGGTTTGGCAGTTACGCCGCACCGCCTCGTCTGATGAGGGCGACGCGGAAATCAGTGGCCTGCTATGGCAGACGGCGCTGCGAATCGAAGACGGCACCCTGTCCCTCGCCGAACAGGAGTTACGCGCCGCCCAAGACCGACTGATGGAAGCGTTGGCCGATCCCAACGCCACCGACCAGGAAATCAATCAGCGCATTCAAGAAGTCCGCGACGCCCTGGAGAAATTCCTCCAGGCATTGGCCGAACGTGCGTTGCAAAACCAGCAAGCCGGGGACAACCGCGAAATCCCGCCCGGCGAACTGCTGGAACAAGACCAACTGCAGCAGTTGCTCGATCAGGCACAACGACTTAGCGAAACCGGCGCCCGCGACGCCGCGCGCGACCTGCTGTCACAGCTGCGCGAATTGCTTGAATCCCTACGCGACGGTCGCGTTGCCAATATGCCCGACGGCAACAGCCCGGGTGAGGAGATGCTGCGCGACCTCAACGAACTGCTGCGGCGCCAGCAGGAACTTCTCGACGAGACCTACCAAGAATCCCAGCGCGGCGAGCGCGGTGAGCAACGACCCGGGCAGCAGGGTCAGCAAGGCCAAGGGGACCAGCCATCGTTGGCGGAGCGCCAGGAAGAATTGCGCCGCCGTCTCGGCGAAATGATGCGGCGATTGGGCGACCAGGGTCAGGATATACCAGGCGCACTGGGCCGCGCCGAACGCTCCATGGATAGTGCGCGCGGACAACTCGAGGCCCGCCGACCCGGCGGCGCCATCGATCCAATGACCGAGGCGCTCGATCAATTGCGCCAGGGCGCCAACTCGGTGATTCGCGACATGCTTGAAGCGCTGGGCAGCGATCCTGGCTTGGACGAAGGCCCCAATCCATTCGCCCGCGCCGGGCGCGATCCGTTCGGCCGACCTCAAAATGGGTTTGGCATTCTCGACGACAGCCGCGTCGAAATCCCTAGCGAGTTCGACGTCCAACGCGCCCGCGAAATCCTGCAAGAGTTGTATCGGCGGTCGGGCGACCGGCGGCGGCCGCAAATCGAACTCGACTACCTCAACCGGTTGCTCCGCCGCTTCTAAGCGTCAGCTGCACTGTACGGCAGGTAGCCGGGCACCGCTAAGACGCGGCGCTTAAATTCGGCAATGACAGGATCGTCCGCGGCCACCAGCACCCGGCCCATAGCGGCTAGTCCCGACGCAACACCCCGACGAAGGGAAGTTCGCGGTAATAGTGCGCGTAATCGAGGCCATAGCCGACAACGAATTGGTCGGGGCAGATAAAGCCGACATGGTCGGCCTCGATGGCGACCTTTCGTTTTTCGGCTTTGTCTAGAAAGACGCAGATGCTCACGGACTTTGCGCCGCGTTCCTCAATCAATTGTTTGGCGAACACCATCGTGCGGCCCGACTCAAGAATATCGTCCACCAGCAGGACATCCATGCCGGCAACGTCGTCGGAAATGTCGCGCGTGATTCGCACATCGCCGGAACTTTCGGTGCCGGTGCCGTAGCTGGACAACGTGAGGAAATCGATCCGCGGATGCATCCCGGCGCGGTGCAGCGCCCGAATCAGGTCAGCGCAAAAGACAAAACTGCCTTTAAGCACCGCGATGACCATGCAGTTGCGGTCTATGTGCGCGGCAATCTCGCCGCCCAATGCGTCGACCCGCTGGGCAATCGACTCGGCAGAAAACAGGACGTCGACCTCAGAGCGCGCGCTGACTGAATCGGCCTCGATCGCGGCGCCGCTCACCCGTCGCTCTGCGTGACGAACGTCACCTGCAGCCGGCGGGTTTCTCTTGGCGCGTCGATAATGCTGGTCCGATACGAAAATTTGTCGAGCGGACCCAAGATGCTGACCGGCGAACGGAACTTCCATTCGGTCAGGACTTCGTTGCCCTCATTGAGCAAGATCACCTGCATGATCTGCGGAACCGACCGCGTCAAGCGGCTGACGTTTTGAACTTCACCCTCGATGTCGATCACAAGGGTTCCATCGTCGTCGCGGAAATCGACTGTGGGATTACTGAGGATCCTGAGATCCGCGCCCGGCGCGGTCACCGGCGGCGACGTATCCAACTTCGCGAGATCGTAGGCGGCTTGGGCCGGTGGCCAATAGGTCACGACCTCGACGCGGAAGAAGTAGAGCCCTGCGACAATGGCGACGACGACGACGCCCAACGCCGCCCAGCCAACGCCACCGCTACCCTCGGCACGACGCGCCTGGCGGCCACGGCCGCGTTCGCGGCGGCGTGCAGCGGCCGGCGTGCGCCCGCG
>JAQBYN010000069.1 GCA_027622715.1 Pseudomonadota bacterium
CGGGGTCTCGCCGAGGAAGCGCCCGATGTCACCGATGGCTTCGGCGTGGCGTTCCGGCGACGAATACGTTGCGTCTGTTGGAACAACGACGAAATAGTTACGAAAAAAGGCATCGCGCATGGTCGACTCGACGCAAACATCGGTGCTGGTCCCCGTGACCACAAGGTTTTCGATTGCGTTGTTTCGCAAATAGAGGTCGATCGGTGAATCCCAAAACGCGCTGTAGCGATGCTTGGTGACCACGAGCTCATTGTCCGTCTCGGCGGGACGCAGGGTGCCATACCAGTCGGCGCCAAACGTTTCAGCGAGACAGCTGCCCGACGTGCGCCCGGGTCGGTTCAGAACTTCGCCCATCGGGTCACCCATGACGATTTCGTCATAGTGGGCTCGGACCCATAGAATCAACATGCGCTGCCGTCGAGCCTCGGCGACGAGCGATTCAATATGACCGGCGACCGCTGGCATCCGCGATAAGTCCGCCCCGCGCTGCCCGTAAAACCCATCCTCGTGGCAGAAATCGTTCTGCATATCGATGACAATGAGCGCGGTGTTATGGGGGGCAACCTTCTCCGCCAACGGGCGCTGGCGGGCTTTGGCGGCCGAAGAAGCAGGGGCGGTCATTCCTCGGTGTCGGCCGACTTTGCGTCTTCTTCGGTGCCGAACGCCTTGTCGTATTCGGTGATTTGGTCTTTTTTCTTGGGTTCGAGAATAGTGCCGACCAAGTTCGCTCCCTCCAAGTTGACGTCTTGCAGCAAGGTACGGAACAGGTCGGCGCGCTCGAGATCGGCGCCGCTCAAATCGGTCTTACGGATTTGTCCGGTCTTTTTTCCACTAGGCCCGGTGAGCTCGATTGGGCTCAGGTCGGCATAGGTCAATATGCAGGCTTTCATTTTGGCGCCCTTCAGACTGGCGCCCCGCATGACCGAGCGTCGGAAATTGACGCCCTCAAGATTGGCATTGGCAAAATCGACAAGCTCCAGCGTGCTATCAGATAGGTCCGAACCCGATAGGTCGCAATCCTTCATGTTGGCGCCGCTGAGGTAGACGTTACGCAAGTCTTCCCGGCTCAAATTGTGGCCCGATAAATCGGCCCGCGCGCCCTCGCCACCGTTCGAGTCAATCCACAGCGCGTGCTCGCGCAACGCGCGCTGCACGTCGACCGCCAGCCGGGCCGTGCCGATCGATACCTTTGTGTCGGTTAGGTTGGCAAGTGTCAGGTCAACACCCGCAAGCAGTGCCCCTTGCAAATTCGCACCTTGAACCCGAGCTTGATCGAGGTTGGCATTCGTCAGGTTGGCACCGGTCATATTGGCATTCTTCAACTGTGCCGACGACAAATTCGCGCCGGTCAGGTCGGCGCCGGTCAGGTCCACCTCGTCCATGCCGACACGGGTCAGGTTAGCGTTCTTGATGCTGGTACCCGCCATGCGCGCCTTTTTTAGTTTGGCGTCTTCCAAAATAGCATCGTCGAGGTTGGCACCGGTCAGGTCGACGACGTCGCCGCGTGTCTCGTTCGCGTCAATCATTGTACCAGCGCGTAGGTCCGCTTCCGACAGATTGGCGCCCTGTAGCTTGACGCCGTGCAGAACGGCGCCGCGAAGATCGGCCCGCGTCAGGTTAGCGCCGCGCAGGTCGGCAAAGGAAAGGTCGGCACAAAACAGGTCGGCGAAGCTGAGGTCGGCCCCGGTCAATATGCAATGGCTCAGGTCGGCACCTGCCAGAATCGCACCCTGGAGCACGATTTTTGGCAATTTTAGGCCGCGAAGCCGGGCGTTCTTTAGCGTCGCCCGCTGACCGAGGTTGAATCGACCCGCCACAAAGTGGTGATGCTTCTTCAGAATATCGACGAGTTCTTCAGGGGTCATAGACTCTCCGCATGCCCGCTGCGGCCCAGCCCGGTTCCCCCCAGAACCGACGTTACGCCGGACGCAAAGCTTCTTATCGGGCGGAGCCTACGGGGCGGGAGGGCGGTCGGTCAATTCGTGTGCCCACCGACCTCTCCGAGCAATTGCGGATCGTTTAGGGACGACCGTCAAAGAACCTGCTGCGGACGACCACTGGTCGTGCCTTGGTTAACGAGAAACGCTTCGGCACGTTCCATGAAATCGGCAACCAAATGGGCGAAACGGGCCGGCTGGTCGGTCTCCATGCTATGCGCCGCGTCGTAAACGTAGATCAGATGAGACCGCGGAATATCGCGTTTCAGAAACTGAACCGCTTCTTCGGGAACGCGCCCGTCCCGGGTGCCGTGCATGATCATGGTGAGGCACTCGATCTTGCCGAGTTGGCTCGCAAGTTTCTCGTCAAAGCTCGTGTCGCCGTGATAGTGACCGAGCATCGATAGGTTCTTCGCGATCACCTTGTCGGACTTGGTTTCCTTCGGTAGACGCTCGGGATAGGCATACATCTGTTTCATGCGCGTCTCCGGGTCGGTGCTCGGCGCCGGCGCATCCTTTGGCCGAAATCCCGCCGGGTTCTCCATACAAAGTTGGCCGACTTTGCTGGGGTGTCGCACAGCGAGCCAGGCGGCTAACCAACCGCCGAATGAAAGACCGAGCACGTCGGCGGCTTCACCGATTTCCTTGTCGATAAAGTCTGCAACGAGATCGGCCAGGGTCTCCATCGAATCGATGCCCGCAATCTCGGCGGTGCCATCAAAGCCAGGCAATACCGGCATATAAATTGTCACGTTCTCCGCCAGCGCCTCGAGCCCCGCATTCGGGCGGACTCCACCGGCACCGTGTAAATGGATCAGCGGTCGTCCCGTGCCGCCGACGAAGTATTTGATCTCACCCTTGCCAAGCATGGCGGTCTTTTCCTTAAACAATTTGCCCTCCCGGTTTGATTTATTCGGCCGCTTGTGCCGGATCGTTCTCTTCGCCCAGCTGCCTAACAGCGGGGAAGACAATATCGCGCAAGTAATCCAACGTTCGTGTGACGTGATGGTCGGCGACATTGCCGATTTTCACGCTGAGATTCATTCGCCCATTACCAAGCTCGCGGTGGATTCGCTGGATCTGCTGGATTGCCATTTCAGGCGTTCCACAGACGATCAGGCCCTGCTCGACCCGTTCGTCAAACGAGGCCTCGCGTTGCACGGTCGCTTTCTTCGCAAATTTCTCGGCCGCGCCCTTATCTTTGAAGTAGCGCGTTTTTTGAATAACCAACTGTTGCGCCGTGCGAATGCCACCGCCGAGAACGCCGAAGAAGTATTTTTGTCCAGCCTGCAGGATCTCTTTGGCTTCTTCATAGGTTGGTGCGATGGAACAATTCATCCCGATCATCACGTCGTCGGCTTTGGGGGTCCAACCGCATTCTCGTGCGCGGTCCATATACACTTTGATTTGCTGCCGCGTTGATTCGAAATCGACAATGCGCAGGAAGCCCGCCGATGAGCCTGCTTCGGCGGCAAGCCGCGCGGAGGCATCGCTAGACGCCGACATCATCATGCGTGGGTAGGGTTGCTGAACCGGCCGCGGCCAGATCGACACCGCGCGAAATTGATAGAACTCGCCCTCCCACCCAAACGGCTCGGGCGACGACCATGCCTTTTTAATAAGCGCAATCGCCTCCGCCATGCGCCCGTAGCTTTCATCGGGGGAGACGTTGTAGGCCACGTATTCGTGCGGGATGCCGCGCATAAACCCAGCGATCAATCGGCCACCGCTCATCACGTCGAGCATCGCGTATTCTTCGGCAACGCGGATCGGATTGGTGATCGGGATAATGTTGCCAGATTGCAGGATGCCGGCCCGCTTGGTGCGATTCGCCAGGACCGCACCGACAAGATTGGGGTTGGGCATCATGCCGTAGGGGCTGAAGTGATGTTCGTTCGAGCCGATCCAGTCGAAGCCCGCCTGCTCGGCGTAAATCTTGTCCTCGATATATCGCTGAAACATCTCGACGCCGAGCTTCGGGTCGAACTGTTTGTTGGCGACCGGCCAATCTTGCCCGGCCTCGGTCACCCCGGTATAGGGCATGTGGTGGGTATACGAGAACCGCATGGTTCCTCGCTCGAATGAGGTAAGGGGTCTATTCGGCCGCTTGCGCGGGGCCGGCCGACTCGCCCAGGTGCCGGGTTGCCGGGAATACGATATCGCGTAGGTAGTCTTGGGTCCGGGTGACGTGCTCGTCCAGTACGTTGCCGACCTTGATTGTTAAACCGAGCCGCCCCATCCCCAACTCGGTGTGGAGTCGCGTGACCTGCTCGACCGCCATTTCCGGCGTGCCGCAGATCATCAGGCCCATTTCCACACGTTCGTCGAACGATCGGGTCTTCATACCCGAGCGCATATTGACGAATTTGTTCCGCAGCTTGGCGCTTTCCTCGGGCGAACCATAGTAACGGGTCTTCTGCACGACCAATTGCTGCGCCGTCCGGATTCCGCCCCCGAGGACGCCGAAGAAATACTCCTGACCGCCCTCCAGAATCTTTTTGGCCTCGTCATAAGTCGGCGCAATACAGCAATTGACACCGACCATGACGTGGTCGTTCGTCGGCTCCCATCCTTCTTCGCGTGAATAGTCTTTGAATCGATTGATGTTGGCGCGACCGTCATCCATGTCCAACAGCGCCAAGATTCCGGCAATCGCCCGATGTTTGGCAGCCAGACGTGTCGAGCGCTCACTCGTTGCTGACATCACCATCGGTGGAAACGGCAGCTGCACCGGCTTGGGCCAAATGGAAACCGCGCGGTATTGGTAGAATTCGCCTTCCCAACCAAACGGTTCGGGCTCCGACCAAGCCTTCTTGATGAGGGCCATGGCTTCTTCCATACGGTCATACGACTCATCGGGCGAAACATTGTAGGCGACGTATTCGTGGGGAATACCACGCATGAAGCCGGCAACGAGGCGGCCACCGCTCATGACGTCGAGCATCGCGTATTCCTCGGCCACGCGGATTGGATTGACGATCGGCACGATATTCCCGGATTGCAGAATGCCGGCCCGTTTTGTCCGGTTGGCGACGACCGCGCCAACCAAATTCGGGTTGGGCATCAGGCCGTATGGGCTCATGTGATGTTCATTGCAGCCGATCCAATCGAAGCCGGTCTGCTCGGCGTAAATCTTGTCTTCGACGTACCGATTGAACATCTCCACGCCTTTTTGGGCGTCGAATTGTTTGTTGGGGACCGGCCAGTCTTGCCCTGAGCGGTCAATGCCCGTGTACGGCATGTGGTGGGTATATGAGTACTTCACAGGTCCTCCGTGCGGGGCCGCGCACCCCCGTTTCGAGCGATGCTAACACTTGGCTGCGACCCTGCCAGAACGGCCTAGGGTGTGTTCGCGGAGTGGTCGCTACAGCGCGCGAAGGCGGTCAATGGCGAGATGTAGCACTTCCGGGTAGTAGGATTTTACGGGCTGCAGGCGGACCAACGCTTCGTCTGTCGCTGGGCCGCGTTTCGCAAGAAGCCGATCGATTGCATCGATCAACGTCGCGGCGGCTTCGTCGGCGGCGGCGGCGCGCGTGTTGCACTCGTTGCTTACTGAGACGGTCAGCGCGAACGCGGTGATGGGCCGCAGATTGGCCCGGACTTCGAACGTCACCGCCGACCCACTGTCGCCTAACGAAACCTCGTATTCCTGATCGTTGGCCCGGACCGCGGTTTCGCGCGCGAGCAGCAAAAAGAACGATGCCAGTACGTCCGCAGCCGCACGTGCCTGGGCCAGTTGCTGGACCGCGAACCCAATATGGACCGGCGCGCTCTGGGCTGCGCCGCCGAATTCGATCTCGACATCAGCTGAGCCCTTGGTCTGTTCTGGCAGCCAAGTCACGTCGACCGTCGTCGTGACCGTTAGATCTGGTGTCATTTGTCCCCCCGGCGGCAACTTTAGTGCTTTTCCCACCGTGGCCGCCAGAGCACGGGCCAAACATGACGCCGCGCGCGCCATGAAAATCGGCAAACGTTAACTATGTTTCGGGCGTAAACACTGGCCCAACCCGCATGTTGTCCAATTGCCGATCAATTGCCGGTAACGGCTTGGCGATCCACGGCCGCGGCGCTTGCGCGGCCTCGTGCACTGGCGAATAATACTTCGGCAGTTTTCTGGGATTTCCGCATGATTATCATTGTCGGACTAGTTATCGTTTTTGTCGGTATTTTTGGTGGCTATGTCCTCTCCGGGGGCAAGCTCGGCATCATTCTTCACGCCCTTCCGTTTGAGGGGATGATGATCGGTGGCGCGGCCGTCGGATCGTTGATCGGCCCCCATTAGGTAGTCCGGTTT
>JAQBYN010000070.1 GCA_027622715.1 Pseudomonadota bacterium
CGGGGTCGGGACCGCACGAAAACCGCCGGTCTACATGAAGCCCGGTGATTTGATTGAAGTTTCGGTGACGGGCATTGGTGTCTTGCGGCACGCAATCGACGCCGAGGCGTGAGCGCGCAAGGGGCCCGCCGTTGACTTGGCTATGCGCGGATGGCAAGACAAATATGGTCGCAACGCTGCGTTAGGCAGCGGGCGCCTGAGGGGGAGCAAGAGTTGATTGAACCGACGGACGCGCCGCGGGAAGGTATTCTCGAACGAATATCGCGCTTTCTCGCGTGGAGTGCCGGTGGCGCCATTTTGTTTTGCGCCGGTTTGGTGACGCTCGACGTATTCGCCAGGAACTTCTTCAACGACAACCTGTTCGAAAGCTTTGAGATCACGATCTATATTTATGCGGCCACCGTCGCGTTTTCGTTTTCGTTTGCGCTGACGACGAAGACCCACATCCGGATCGACGTAATTTATGGCCGTTTTCCAAAGGCCGGCCGGGCGATCCTGGACGTCATTGCGATGGCAATGCTGACCGCTCTGGCGGTCCTGATGGCCTATTTCGCTTGGTCACTGACCCAAGAAAGTTTCGGTCTACCAGGTAAATGGGGGGCGGTTTCTGCCTCCGACCTGCTGGTGCCGCTGGTGATTCCGCAATCGGTTTGGTCGCTGGGTCTGACATGGTTCGCGCTGATCTGCGTCGTATACTTGGTGCGCGGGTTTTACAGTTTGCTGCGCCGCGATTTTGCTGCGGTGACGGCGTTGATCGGAGTTGAGCAACGCGAGGGCGAGGCAGAACTCGCTGAAGCGCTACAGCTGGTCAATGTAGACGGCGAAACGAAAACCGGAGGCAAGGTCTGATGGCTTGGCTCTCGGTTGGCGTGCTTTTGATTCTCGCGGCGCTCGGGATTTATGTCGCCGCGATTCTTGGCATCCTTGCTATTTTTCTCGGCGAAACTTTTTCCTTCATTCCGTTATTGCCCGCGCTTGGTGATATCTCGTGGTCGGCCAGCACCGAATTCGTCCTTGTGGCCGTCCCGCTGTTCATCCTGATGGGCGAGATCTTGTTGCGGACCGGTATCGCCACCGACATGTTCCGGGCCCTGGATCGCTGGGTGAATTGGGTGCCGGGCGGATTGATGCACACCAATGTCGCCGCAAGTGCGCTGTTCGCCGCAACGTCGGGGTCGTCGGTTGCGACAGCTGCGACCATCGGCACAGTCTCGATTCCAAACATCGAGCTACGCCAGTACAACGCGGCGTTGTTCTTGGGGTCGCTGGCGGCGGGCGGCACGTTGGGGATTCTGATTCCGCCCAGCATCAACATGATCATCTATGCGGTGCTGACCGATACCTCGGTGACAGACCTCTATCTCGCCGCGATCATTCCAGGGTTTCTGCTGGCCGCAATGTTTTCGCTAGCGATCCTCGGGGCCTGCATCATCAAACCGTCACTGAGCGGGACCGCCGACAAATCGACCTGGCCCGAGCGCATCGCCGCGCTCAAGCACCTGCTGCCGCCGATCCTTCTCTTTATGATCGTGGTCGGCTCGATTTACGCCGGATGGGCGACGCCGACCGAAGCCGCGTCACTAGGTGTGGTCGCGTCGCTGCTATTTGGAGTCTATCGGCGTCGGATAAATCGGACGGTCTTGTTGATGGCGTTCGAAGGAACGATGCGCACCACGGCGATGGTGACGCTCATTGTGGTCATCGCTTTCTTCTTGAATTTCGTGTTGCAGTCGATCGGCGTGACGCAATTCGTAAGTGACTTTATGGAAGGGTTGGACGTCAATCCGACCTGGGCCATGATCGCGATCATCGCCTTTTACCTCGTTCTTGGCATGTTCATGGAAACATTGTCGCTGATGATTGCGACCACACCGATCGTGGTGCCGGTCATTTTGGCACTCGGGTTTGATCAAGTTTGGTTCGGAATCCTCTTCATGATCCTGATTGAGGCCGCATTGATTACACCGCCCATTGGGGTGAACCTCTTTGTGGTTCAGGCAGTCCGGGGGAGGGGTCCTTTCCGTGATGTTGTGGTAGGTTCTCTACCGTTCCTGCTTATGATGATCGTGATGATGCTGCTGCTGTTGGCATTCCCCGATATGGCGTTGTGGCTGCCGAGGGTGTTTAACTAAGGGAAGTGGGCGCGCCGGGGCCCGGATGTAGAACAATTGGCCGTACCGGTGTGTGGCCATTTCCGAAGAAGCTAGGGAGAGATTAATGTTCAGAAATCAGCTGATCGGCGCCGTTGCCGCAGCGGCCCTTGTGGCCGCAGGCTCGACGGTCGCCTTTGCTGACGAGCCCGATGGGAAATTTCCGGAGACGGAAATCAGCGTTATCGGCAATGTCAGCGTGACAACGCAGTTCCGCGATATCCAGAAGCCATATTGGACCGAAGTCATTCCAAAAATGACCGGCGGTAAGGTCAAGGTCAATTTCAAAGGCTGGAACGAAATGGGCCTCAAGGGTCCGGAAGTTTTTCGCCTCGCCCAGCGTGGCCAGACTCAGTTCGGGTCCTTCCAGTTAGGCCACGTTTCTGGTGAAGCCCCGATCAACGACACCACCGATTTGGCCGGTATGTCGCCGACGATTGACGACTTCCATAAAGTGACGATGGCGTTCCGCCCGACCCTTGAGAAAATCTATGAGGACAATTTCGGCCTCAAGATTCTCACGATGCAGTCGTTCCAGGCCCAGATTCTTTATTGCCGCGATCCGGTCAAGGATCTGGCCGACCTGAAGGGCCGTAAGGTTCGCAGTTCTGGCGTGTCGCAGTCCGATTTCTTGGGCGCGCTCGGCGCATCGGGTATTCCTGTGTCGTTCGGCGAAGTGCAGCAAGCGCTGCAGAAAGGCGTCATCGACTGCGCCATCACCGGGACCCTCGGTGGCTATTCGGCAAAGTGGTGGGAGGCTGCTAAATACCTCTACACGTTGCCGATCAACTTCGCCTCGGGCGTGACGGTTGTGAATATCGAAGCTTGGAACAAGCTCGACGCGGATGTGCGCAAAGTGATCGAGGATTCGATCCAAGAGCACGAAGACGATATGTGGACCCTTAACCGCAACGAGGGCGAGCTTGGCATCAACTGCAACACCACCGGGCCGTGCACCGAAGGCGCACCTGGCGGGATGATTCGGGTCGACGCGTCGGCCGACGATCTGAAGCTGTTGCGGCAGATCATGCTCGACACCGTTCTGCCGAAGTGGGCGGAACGTTGTGGTGCGGGTTGCTCGCAGCAGTTCAACGATACGATTGGCAAGGTCAACGGCTTAACTGCGCCGACAAGCTAAGCGCCTAAACAAAACGCCTAATAAAGGCCTCGGGGGTGTCCCCGGGGCCTTTTTTTTCGCCTATTTTCGAGCCCTTACTGCGGTGTACCTGGGCCGGACAATCCGCTAGTATCCGCCGCGATTGCGGTCTTGAGGCCGCTTGGCGGAACGGTCCCGGATGCTTTAGCGTGACCGACCGGTCTATCGAATAGGGAGGAATTACCTGTGAAAAAACTGCTGTTGGGTGTTCTCGCGCCGGCCGCCATTGCGATGGGCCTATCCGGCCCGGCCGCCGCGAAAGACCTTCTTTTTCTCTCGGAGGATGTTCCTCCTAGTCTGAACTACGATGGCCCGAATGCGTCGGCGCCGCCGACCCAAATGGGCATCGTCAACCTGATGGACCCGTTGGTTTATTACGCGGAGAAAGAACGCCGGGCCGATGGCTCGGTCGTTCTGGACGTTGGGAAGTTCGAGGGTCGGCTCGCCGAGTCCTGGAGCTACGATGCTAGCACGTTGACGTGGACGTTTAATTTGCGCCGCGGCGTCAAAGGTTGCAACGGCACCACGTTCGACGCCGATGACGTGATCTATACGATGCAACGCGCGAAGTCGACGAGCGGCCAAGCGCCGGTCGGCTGGTTCTTGTCCAACGTCGCGTCAATCAAAGGGTTCACACCAGCTGTGTTTGGCGACAAGCCCGAGAATCTCGAGGCCAAAAAGCTGAAGGACGACGAGGTCAAGAAGATCGACCAGTACACCGTCCAGTTCACGCAGTCGGCGGCGAACAAGTTGTTCCTGCCGGTGCTGACGATTTTCGCGCTCTACATCTTCGACAAAGAGACGATGGAAGAGCATGCCACCGCGGACGATCCGTGGTCGCACAAATATGCGAATAATGAAGGGGTCCCAGGTTTTGGTCCTTACTGCTTGGACCGTTGGGAAAAAGACAAAGAGTTCGTCGTGCTCGCGAACCCCGGCTATTACAGGGGCAAGGCGGACATCGACCGTGTGATTATGCGCAAAATCCCGCAAAGCGGTCAGCGTTTGGTCATTCTTCGCTCTGGTCAGGCGCACCTCGTCGAGCACTTGACGCCGAAAGAGTACGATTCGTTGAAGACGGCGCGCGGCGTCAGAGTCGTCAGCGTCGAAGGCAACGCGTCCACGTATGTCCACATGAACTGGCAGCAAAAGCCGTTCGACAACATCAAGCTGCGTGAGGCGGTTGCCTATGCAATTCCTTACGACAAGATCATGAAGGACGTGTTTTTTGGTGAAGCCACCAAGTACAACGGCGTGATGCCCTCGTTCTATCCGGGTGCACACGACACCGGTATTAACCGGGTCCAAGATCTAGAAAAAGCTAAGGCATTGTTGGCCGAAGCAGGTTTCCCGGGCGGCAAAGGGCTTGAGGCGTTTCCTGAGGCTTTCTTGCTGACCTACACGACCGAGGTCGAGAACATTCTCGGGCCGGCCGCTACGATCCTCCAAACGGAACTCAAGAAGATCGGTATTCCGGTCGTCTTGAACCCGATTCCCCAAACGCAGTTCTCGGACCGCGAGTTGGTGAAGAAGGACCTGCCGTTTGCCTTGATCAACCACTCCAAGCCGATTGGCGTTGAAGCCGGTTACGCGATTCAGTTGCTCTATGTCTCGCGTGACAAAGGTGGGCTCTCGAACTACAGCCTCTACAGCAACCCCACTGTCGATCAGATGTGGCTCGAGCAAGCCAAGAATGAGCCCGACGACGGCAAGCGCAACAATCTCATGGCCCAGATTCAGGACATCCTGATGAAAGAGGTCGTGATTGCACCGCTGGTCGAGAATCGTCTGCAATGGGCGATGTCTGACAAAGTGTCAGGTGTCGGCTTCCATCCGGAGCAGGCGCTGCGTTGGCACGACCTGAGAATGGCCGAATAGGCTTTCTCTAAGACCAAGACGAAACTAAAGGCGCCGGGCATTCATTGCCCGGCGCTTTTTCTTTTCGCTACACTGCACCCTGAAAAGGGGAGCAGCATGGAAATCAGCCTCGAAGCGACCGCATTGCTGGTCGTCGATATGCAAAACGGGATGTGCAAGCCTGAGGGCTCGCACGCCCGCCTTGGATTGGACATCGCTATGTTGGCAGGCGCCATTGCGCCATGCCGCAAACTGGTAGGCGCCGCGCACGCGGCTGGCGCGCTGGTTTGCTATTCCTACCTCGCCTATGAGCCTGACTACAGCGACGGCGGGTTCATCGTTCGTGAAATGATGCCCAACATCGCCGCGAGCAAGGTATGTCAGCGCGGGTCGTGGGACGCGGAGATCGTCGAGGAATTGGCGCCGCAACCCGGTGATATCGTGATCGAGAAAAGCCGCATGAGCTCGTTCATGCGCACCGATCTGGAAAAACGCCTGCGTGACCGGGGCATCGTCAATCTGGTTGTCTGCGGGGTCACGACGAACATGTGCGTCGAGTCGACCGTGCGCGACGCGTCGCAACTCGATTTCCGCACATTCGTGGTGCGCGACGCCGTGGGCGAGGTTGATCCAGCGCGCCACGATGCGTCGCTAACCTCGATGGGGTTTCTGTTTGCTAAATTGGTGACCGCCGACGACGTCATTGCCGCCTTCAGTGAGCGAGCCGCGGCGTG
>JAQBYN010000071.1 GCA_027622715.1 Pseudomonadota bacterium
CAACGGCCTTGACGTAACCGGGCCGACCAACCGTTGCGTCGCAGCCGGTGCATCCTGGTCGCTATGCCTCGGGCCTGACGAGTGGCTGCTGGTTGTCCCCAAGGATGATACCAACGATACGGTGCGTGATCTCGCGGCCGGGTTGGCTGGCAAACACGCGTCGATCGTCGATGTTTCGTCGAACCGCATCGCCCTGGATGTTGGCGGACCAAAGGCGGTGTCCCTGTTTTCGTCGCTCACCAGCTTCGACATGACCGACCTCAGGCCCGGCCGCTGCGCCCAGACCATGCTGGCCAAGGCGCAGGTCATCATTCACCCGCTCGCCGCGCCCACAACCTACCGCGTTTTTGTCCGCCCTTCGTTCGCACGGTATCTCGCCGACGTCATCGTCGATGCGGCAGGTTTCCTATAACCCTGGCCGCGAACCGGGATCCTTGGCGCATGCCGCTGCGCATTCTGGCTCTGTCGGACGACGCGAGAGGTCATAGAGGCCTGGGCCGCTGGCCATCCCCTGTGCGGTCGGCGATACTCGCCCGCCCCGGCGCGCAAACGTGTGCATGTGGTTCATATTCCAAGGGTGCCCGTTTTGACCGCTGCCGACCAACCATCTGCGATTGCCTTGCAACGGCTGGACGCCTTGGTCGCTGCAGGCTACGCGGTCCAGCGGCGTCGCTCAAAAGTGGTTACCGCGTTGTCGCTCCACCATCCTTCACGCCATCGGCGCCGGGGCGCACCGCCATCGCTTCTCCTCTATGAAGACGGCTTGATCGCCACCTATCCGCAGGAACGGCAGGGCCGTCTGCGTTTTGCCGCCGACAACGCGGCGGTTTTCGACGCATTTCTAAACCTGGTCCCGTCGCCCAGCTACTGGGAGCTGGCAGCCCCGACGGTGAAACTCGTTATGGTGTTTGGAACACTGGCCGCATTCGGGGGTGTCGTCTTGTGGGCCATTCTGAACGGCCAAGTCGCGGTGACGGGGTTTGTCGTTCACCTCATCCTGTTTTCCGCCCCCTTCATGGCCATTCGACTTTTTCTCAAATAGGGCGAGGGCGGGTCGAACGGCCGGATTCTGAGCCGCCGCGCGGCAACGCCGGGGATCCGATTAGCGGATGATCAATTAATTCTCCCGGTTTTGGCCATATTCGCCGAAAAAGTGCAGTGGTAGCCGTCTAACGCGTCTCGCGGCGTCGGAGACGCTATTCCATTTTTGGTTCTGATGAACTACTTTCGCGAATCTTTGGGGAGGAACTTTCATGAATAAAAGAACACTTTTAGGTTTTGTCGGCGCTACCGTTCTCGCGATGTCTTTGGCGAGCGGCGCGCAGGCGCAGCAGTTGCTGCGGGTGAGCGGTGGCCTCGCTGGCACCTATCCGCTCTTTGCGGCAAAACTCACAGAACTCATTAACAAGAATATTCCGGACGTCAAAGCGGCAGCCGTGTCCGGTGATTCGGTCAAAGCGCAGATTGATCTCCAGAACGGCCAAGTTGATTACAAGATCGGCTACACCTACGACGTCAAACGGATCGCCGATGGCCTATCGACGGTTCCTATTAAGACCCCGGACGTTTGCCATATCATGACACTCTACGGCTCGGGTCTCTTTGCCGTTGCAAAGACCGACGGGATCAAGAACCTTCGCGAACTCGGTAAAGGCAAGTACCGGATGTGGACGGGGTCCAAAACCGGCTTCTTCTTCAACTTGGTCTCGCCCGCGCTTGAGGCGCATGGCGTCGATATCCTGAAGATCGAGAAAGACGGAACCATTCTGGAGTCCTTCGGCTACGGCGACACAGTCACGGCTTTCCAGGATCGTCGTCTGGATGTAACCTATTTCTCCGGTGGCATCCCCTACAGCTTGATGTTGCAACTCGAAAACTCACCGGGTTTCCACCTCATCGATTGGGATGACGAAGCGCTGACGAATATGAGCAAGATTCGCCCGGGCATCTTCCGCGGCGTTGTGCCGGCGGGTTCCTACAAAGGCCAGGACAAAGACGTCAATGTGCCGTGGTACGTGAACCAATTGGTTACGAATTCCAAGTTGCCCGTTGACCTCACCTATCAGGTCACCAAGATCATGAACGAACAGGCCAAAGAGTTTCACGGGCTGTTTGGCGGTTCGACGGAAATCGGTGTGAACGATCCCCTCGAAAACAACCAGGTCCCGGTCTGCGAGGGCGCCAAGAAGTACTATCGCGAAAAGGGAAAGATGTAGGCCCAACTCGGGCACTGCCGCGCTCCGCGGTGGTTTTAGATCGGGCTCCGGGGCCAGTCGGCCCCGGAGTTTCCTTTGCTAAACTGGCACCACGATGATCCGCGATATCGCCTACGGTGAGACCTCGTTCATGCGCCATTGGCGCGGCTGGGTCATCGCCGTTCTCGGCAGTTTTTACGTTCTCATTCACCTATACGCCGGCTTCTACGGACCGCCGGAATCGATCCTGTTCCGCGCGTTCCACGTCGGCACCGCGCTTGCACTCGTGTTTCTCTATTTCCCTTTGTTCAAGAACGCACGGGGCCCGCTAAAGTGGGTTGCCTGGACAATCGATTTCATCTTGATCGCGGGTGCGTTCTGGATCGTCACCTATTTCGTTTTGGAGCTCGAGACCTGGGACTACCGACGGTTTGCGCTGCGCTTTGAGGAGTACTTCACAGCAGCCTTGCTGACGCTTCTTGTGCTTGAGGCTGCCCGGCGCGCGGTCGGACCGGTACTCGTAGTGATCTGCGCGATATTCTTGCTGCAGGCCCGTTTTGCCGATCACTTTCCAGGCATGTTCTACGGTCCGCCGGCCTCATGGGATCGGTTGACCGAAACCCTCCTGCTGGGCAGCGACGGCATCTTCGGTATCCCCGTGGCGGTGATGGCACAGTTCGTTGTGCTGTTTATTCTCTTCGGCACGCTGCTCAATATCACCGGCGGCGGTAAGTTCTTCACCAGATTGGCATTCGCGCTCTTCGGGCATCGTACCGGGGGGCCTGCGAAAGCAGCGGTTGTCTCGTCGGCAATGATGGGCAGTTTGTCGGGTAGTTCGATCGGCAACGTCATGACGACCGGCACCTTCACAATCCCTTTGATGCGGCACCTCGGGTACAAGCGTGCCTTTGCCGGTGGTGTCGAGGCCGCGGCGTCGAACGGCGGGATCATCATGCCGCCTGTGATGGGGGCGGTTGCCTTCATCATGGCCGAGTTCCTCGATCGGCCGTATCTCGAAATCATTATGGCCGCCGCGATCCCGGCGCTCCTGTATTACGTCGTCATTTTCGTCACCGTTCACCTTGAAGCCAAGAAGTTGGGGTTGGCGACGATGGACAAGGCGAACCTGCCCAGCCCGTGGCCGATCATCTGGCGCCAAGGATATTTGGCCTTGCCACTTGTGTTGATCATCGTTGCGTTGGTCCTCGGTTACTCGATCGTCTATGTCGCCATCGTCATCATCATCACAACATTTGCCTTGGCCTTGCTGCAACGAACCAACCGGATGACGCCGGTCCGGCTGGCCGATGCGATTGAGCAAACGGCGCGAGCCACGGTGGGCCTATCGGCGACCGCGGCGGCGGCCGGCATCATCATTGGTTCGATCTTCGCGACGGGTCTGAGCTTTCAGATCAGTCAGGCTGCGGTCGAATTCTCGGGCGGCCAGATTTGGATATTGCTGCTGATTACCGCGATCATGGCGTTGATCATGGGCATGGGGATGACGGCGGCGGCGGTCTATATCACGCTGGTCGCCACGGTTATTCCGATTCTGACCCGGGCCGGGATTCCCGATATCGCGGCGCATTTCTTTGCCTTTTACTACGGCATTATTTCGAACATCACGCCGCCGATCGCGCTGACCGCTTTTGCCGCCGCACCCATTGCCGGTGCTGGCCCGATGGCAACCGCGGTTCAAGCAACGCGGCTCGGCGCTGCATCGTTTCTGTTGCCCATCTTGTTCATCTACGGACCAGCGCTTCTCCTCGAGGGCGAGTGGTGGGAAGTGATCACGGTAAGTGGCACCGCGTTCTTGGGTTTGTCCTCACTCGCCATTACCTTCACGGGCTACTTGTTTGGCCCGGTGCCGATGTGGCAGCGAGTCTTTTTTCTTGGCGCGACCGGATTGCTAATCGCGCCCGAACTGGCCACCGACCTCGGCGGCATAACGTTGTTTGCCGTGGGCTGTGCCGTGAACTTCTGGTGGAGCCGCCGGCCCGAGACCGGCGCTGGTACCGAGAGACGTCTGGTAAGAAGAGAAGAGCGCGCAAACGCCGATCCGACAACTGGCGTTGGCGGTTTCTTCCAGCGCATGGTCCAGCGGCGTCTCGAGAAAGAGGGGGAGGAGGCCAAGTTGGACGCCCCCCCCAAGGACATCAACGATTTGACCAAGGAATTGATGTCCGACAAGGAAGGCGATGGCAACACCAAAGAAGTAACCACCGTCGGTCTCTTTATCGGCTGGGGCGTCGTGATCGCGATCGCGGGCGCGTTCGAGTTCATGGGGCAGATTGTCCTCCACGCGACCGATCCGTTGGTCTGGTTGGCGGTTATGGCAGCGCTCTCGGTCGGTGGCGTGTTCGGGATCGTCGTGACGTGGCGCACCTTTGCCCGGTCAGAGAACGCACCGCCGCCCTATAAGGCGCGGTAGGAACGGAGCGTCATCATGGATTTTAGCCTCACGGACGAACAGCGCGCGCTTCTAGAGTCGGTCGATAAAATGCTGGCGCAGCATCTGCCGGCCGATGAAGTGCGCCGCAGAGACCAAGCGCACGAGCCGCCGGATTTCCTGCTCAAGCACTACGCAAACCTCGGATTGTTCGCTATTCCGTTTCCCGACCGCTACGGCGGACTCGACGGCGCTTGGCAGACCGTCGCTGTCGCCCACGAGCGTCTCGGTTATCACGCCGCCATGGCGGCATCGTTGTACGGCACGACGCTCGGTTTCGGCGGCATGTCTGTCTACACCTACGGATCTGACACACAACGCGAGACGCTACTGCCGAAAATCATCGCGGGCGATCTCCGCTTTTCACTCGGTCTGACCGAACCTGGCGCAGGAACCGATGCCGGCGCCCTGATCACGCGTGCGCGGCGCGGCGATGGCGGCTGGATCGTCAACGGTCGCAAGACCTGGATCAGTGGGGCCGATCAAGCTGACTACATCGTCACCGCATGCCGTACGACCAAAGGGTCCGAGGGCAATCGCGGGATCTCCATGCTGCTCGTGCCGCGCAGCGCCCAGGGCATCAACATGACCCCGCTCCAGAAAATCGGCAACAACTGTCTGACCTCATGGGACATCGCCTTCGAAGACGTCTTCGTGCCCGATGACGGGTTGCTGGGCGATGAAGGTGACGGCTTCAAACATCTCATGTCGACGCTGCAGTTTAGCCGCTCCGGCCAGGCGGCCAATGCAATCGGTCAATCGCAACGCGCGGTCGATATCGCCGTCGCCCATGTCAAAGAGCGCGTCCAGTTCGGCCGCCCGCTCGGCAAATTCCAAAGTGTCGCCCACCGCATTGCCGACATGCAGACCCGCGTCGATCAGGCCCGCTTCATTCTCTATCACTTGGCCTGGCTGATCGATCAGGGCGGGCGCTGCCGCAAAGAGGCGGCCCAAGCCAAGATGGTGGCGTCCGAATGTCTGCAATACGTCACGCATCACGGGATGCAGCTTCTCGCCAGCGCCGGGTATGCGATCGAAAGCGACATGCAGCGCCTGTGGCGCGATTCACGGCTCTACACGTTCGGCGAAGGCGCCAACGAAATACAACGCGACATCATTGCCCGCGAAGTTGGGCTCTAGAACCCCGGGGAACAAGACACCATGACCTACGACATCAAGGCCATCGACGCCGTCGTGAACATCTGGACCGACGAGGCGATG
>JAQBYN010000031.1 GCA_027622715.1 Pseudomonadota bacterium
CCATCAACATCTTTGATCCGCAGATTCTCTTCAACGACGGGTTCTATGACCTCGTCGATGTTGTGATCCCGGCGGGCACGATCCTCAAGCCGATGAAGCCGGCGGCACTGTCATGCCGGACTCATATGCTGGGCCGCATCTTCGACATCATGGGCGGCCTGCTTGGTCAGGGCGCGCCGGATGCGCTGAACGCTGCTGGCTTCTCCGATAGCCCGCATTTCATGTATTCGGGCTACGACAAGAACGGCGAGTGGTATCAGCTTTACCAGATCGGCTTTGGCGGCATTCCGGGTCGTCCGGTTGGCGACGGCCCAGACGGGCATTCGCTGTGGCCAGCCTTTACCAACGTGCCGTGCGAGTATCTTGAAAGCTACTTCCCGCTGCGGATCGACGTCTACGAGTCGATCACCGACTCGGGCGGGCCTGGCCTGCATCGTGGTGGTAACGGCATCTCGACTGGCTACCGGTTCTTGGAGCCCGGCGAGATCTCAGTCCACGACGATCGTTGGCTGACCTATCCGTGGGGCGTGAACGGCGGCCTACCGGGCGGTCGCAGCACCAAGGTACTGGTTCGTGCGAATGGTACCGAAGAGCTGATCCCGTCCAAAAAAGACCACGTCAAGGTTGAAGACGGCGACATCCTTTACTTCAACACGTGGGGCGGCGGCGGATGGGGCGACCCGTTCAAGCGGCCTGCCGAACGTGTCGCGAAAGATGTCGAACGCGGTCTGGTCTCGGTTGTTGGTGCGAAACGCTACGGGGTTGTCCTGAACGAAGACCTTTCGGTCGACGCGAAAGCAACCGAAACCCTCCGTGCCAAGCTCACCAAAGAGCGCGGCGAGATCAAGTTGTTCAACTTCGGCGGTACAATCGAAGAACTCAAAGCGCGTTGCAAAGCTGAAACTGGCTTTGAGCCGCCGGCTGCACCGGTGTTCCAGAAGTGGCACAAAGTCGCGGCGCAGAAAATGCGCGAAGCCGCCGAGTAACCGTCGGTCGCCTACCGGGGTCTTCTCCCCGGCTCATAATGAATGCGTGGCGCCCTTTGTGGCGCCACGTGTCTATTGGGCGATCCTTAAGGCGCCGAAAGGAAGACCATGTCCGCTGAAAAACGTAAAGCTCTCGCCGCGCGGATTCGGGCGAAGGACTTTTTCGTTGCACCCGGTGTCTATGACATGATTTCGGCCCGCATCGCCGACAACATGGGCTTCCCGGGCATCTACATGACCGGTTACGGCACGGTTGCCTCTTATCTCGGTCTTGCCGATGCCGGTCTCGCTAGTTACCGCGACATGGTCACTCGTGTTGGACATATCGCCAGCGGCACCACGACGCCCCTGATCGCCGATGCCGATACCGGCTATGGCGGGCTTCTCAACATCGCGCAGACCGTCCGGGGCTATGAGGCCGCCGGCGCCTGCGCGATGCATATCGAAGACCAAGCCGACCCCAAGAAATGCGGTCACACGCCGGGCAAACAGATCGTTTCGACGCACGACATGGTCATGCGCATCAAGGTTGCGGTCGACGCCAAGACCGACCCGGATTTTCTCGTTATCGCGCGTACCGACAGCCGCGCAAACGAAGGCCTCGATAGCGCCTGCAAACGGGCGGAGGCCTACGCCGCGGCGGGCGCCGACGTTCTCTTCATTGAGGCACCGACAACCGTTGAGGAAATGGAGGTTATCGCGCGGCGTTTTGACCAGCCCTTGATGATCAACATTACCGATTTGGGCCTGACGCCGATCGTTCCTGCGGAAACCTTACGGGCCCTTGGCTATGCGTTCGCGATCTATCCCGGCACCGGTTTTGCCGCCGCCGCGCAGGCGGTCAAGAGCGTGTACACGACACTCAAAACCGAGGGTTCGACGTCGAACGTGACCGTGCCGCTGATGCCGGCTCTAGAAATGCACACCTTGATGGGATTTCCCGACGTTTGGTCGTTTGAAGAAAAGTGGGGCATCGACGTGTCCGCCGAGGACGATCCTGCGGCCGATATGCGGCGCCAAGCCAAAGCCAGCTAGACCAGAGGGAGTGGACAATGCCCGAACAAGACCTCGACAACGATTATGCCGGTGCCGGATACAACAAGCGTCTGGGTTTCGGCGCGCGCCCAGCCGTCATTCTTATTGATTTTGTCGAGGCTTACTTTGATGAATCCTCGCCGCTGTACGCCGGGGTAGACGACGCGCTCGCGGCTGGCATTCGGGTCCGCGATGCCGCGCGCGGCTCGCGCGTCCCGGTCATCTACACCAACGTTGTCTTCTCCAAAGGCGGCATCAACGGCGGCATGTTCATACAAAAAGTGCCGACGCTGCACATCATGGAGCAGGGCGGCCCGATGGGGGCCTGGCCCAAGGGGCTGGCGCCCTCCGCGGATGAATTGGTGATCTCCAAGCAATATCCCAGCGCCTTCTTTGGCACCTCACTGTCCTCAACGCTCACTGCAGCGGGGATCGATACGCTGATTTTAACCGGGCTAACGACCAGTGGCTGCATCCGGGCCACCTGCATCGACACAGTGTCCTATGGGTTCCGCCCAATGGTCGTGCGCGAAGCCTGCGGTGACCGCGACGAACGCCCGCACGAGGCCAACCTGTTCGACATGAACGCCAAATACGCCGACGTCGTCAGCGAGCAGGAAACGCTCGACTACCTGGCCGGCATCGGCAATCAAACCTAATACGCCAAGCAACATCCTTAGTAGGAACGGAGCATCACCCCTATGGCCGACAAACAAATCCGGCTCACGGCCGACAACGTTGAAGACCAGTCACGCCAGGTTGTGGATGTGATCGCGGGTGGCGGTGTTGCCATCATCCCCCTCGACGTGGCCTACGCCATCGTCGGTAATTCAGAAGCCTCGATCCGCACAATATTCAGTGCCAAGAACCGCTCCTTCGAGAAACCCTCGGGCATGTTCTCGAATTACGACCTCTTGAAGGAGATCCAAATCATCGAGCCGGCGAAGCACGAGATCATCAAGGCAGTGATCTTCGACAACGATCTACCGATGTCGACCGTCGCACCGTTCCGCGCCGACCATCCGATCTTCAAGGACGTACCGCCATTTGTGCTCAAAAATTCCACGAAGATAGGCACACTGGACATGCTCCTCAATGCGGGCGTCTTTCACAACGAAATGACCCGCCAGTCGATGGAACGGGGGATGCCGATTCTCGGCTCCTCGGCCAATACGTCGCTCACCGGTTCAAAATACACGCTCGCCGAAATCGACGCGCCCGTGATGGATGCAGCCGATATCCTTGTCGACGGTGGCAAGTCCAAATACGCCAACGACGAGGGCCGCTCCTCCACGATCATCGACTTCGGGGATTTCACGACGATTCGTGTCGGCGTTTGCTATGACAAGCTGTGCGACATCTTCCTAAAATTCGATGTCGATTTGAAAAAGATCGGCATGGCTGGCTAGGCCCGGGCCTCACTCATAAAAAAAGGGCCGCAGCAGCGGCCCTTTTTGTTTGGGCTCGAGGGGTTCGCAGTCTTGGGCTATTCCGCGGCTTGGGCCGCCTCGGCGGCAAGTTTGCGCTCTTTCGACAGCCACCACTGGGTAATACGCCCGCCCAGCTTCTGGCCGGTCAGCCGCTCGGCAACGATCACGGCGCGGCGCAGGCCGTGGATGTCGATGCCGGTGTCATAGCCGCTCTCGTTGAGCATGAAGGCAAGGTCCTCGGTGGCCAGGTTGCCAGCTGCCCCGGGGGCGAAAGGACAGCCGCCCAAGCCGCCAATTGAAGTGTCGAACTCCCGCACGCCTTCTTCCAGCGCGACCCAGGCATTGGCCAACCCCATCGCCCGGGTATCGTGGAAATGTACGACGATCTTATCGGCACCGAATTCCTTAACCACGGCCGAGACCACCTCTTTGGTCAGTTGCGGGTGGCTTGAGCCGATGGTGTCGGCGATAGCAATTTTGTCGGCCCCCGCTTCGGCCAGCTTCGCGGCCAGGTTCATCACCACCTTGAGCGGTACGTCACCCTCAAACGGGCAGCCCAGCGCGGTCGAGACATAGGCCCGCGCATCAAACCCGTCTTTCTTGGCGCGGGTAATCAGCGCGCCAAGGTTTTTCGTTGCTTCATCCAGGGTCATGCGGATGTTGGCCATGTTCATTTTCTCGGTCGAGGCCAGGGCCACGGCGATCGCCTTAACGCCCGCGCCAACTGCGCGTTCATAGCCCTTCTCGTTAAACAGCAGGCCCGAGTAATAGACCGTGTCCTTGGCGGGCAGCAGCGGATAGAGCTCGGCCGAATCGGCCATTTGCGGCACGGCCTTGGGTGAGACGAACGACGTCGCCTCAAAAGACCGGACGCCGGCATCGACCAGCGCCTGGCACAATTCCAGTTTGCCTTCGGTCGGGACGTATTTCGGTTGGATCTGCAAACCGTCGCGCAGGCCCACTTCGTTGATGATGACTTTCTCGCCCATGATGGCCTCTATCCTATGGTTCCGGCGGCGCGCAGTTTGGAGATTTCTCCGGCGCTTTTGCCCAGCATATCACGCAAGACATCGTCCGTGTGTTGCCCCAATTTGGGCGGCGATTCCCAGGTATCTTGGTGGTCGCTCATTTTGATGGGGTTACCCGGTGCGCGGAAGCTGCCGCCATCGACATGGGGAATCTCCACCACCATGTCGCGGGACAGGACCTGGGGGTCCGACAGCGCGTGCTCGAAATCGTTGACCGGCGCGTGGGGAATACGGGCGGCCTCAAGGAGCGGCATCCAATGTTCGGCGGGCTGCGTCAGGAAAAGTTCTTGGACCCGGGCGTTAATTTTGGCCTGATCGCGCAACCGCGGCGGCTGGGTTCGGTACTCCTCCTGTTTGAGGAAATCGTCATCCAACAGCTCAGCTAGGGATACGTAGAAGTTGTCGGTAATGATTGCCAGCACGACCGGCAAGGTTGTGGTCCGGAACACGTCGTAGGGTACGTGTACAAAATGTGAGTTGGCGATGCCGTGCGGATTCTCGTCCGACAGGAAATACATCGTCGCCATGTAATTCAGCATGGATATCTGCGCATCCAGCATGGCGACATCGACGTGCTGGCCGCGGCCGGTGCGCTCGCGCTCGTGCAAGGCCGCCAGAAGGCCGATGGCCCCGAACAGCCCGCCACCAAGATCGCCGATCGGAATCCCGGCGCGAATCGGGCCGGTCGTCTTATCCCCGGTAATCGACATGCCGCCGCCGGTCGCCTGGGCGACCATGTCAAACGCCGGACGTTTGTTGCTCGGGCCGGTCTCACCAAAGCCGGTGACGCAGCAGGTAATAATGCGCGGGTTGATTGCCGCCAGACTCGCATAGTCGATCTTGAGCCGTTCCGGCACGCCGGATGAAAAATTGCTCATAACAATGTCGGCTTTCTTGACCAACTCGTAGAACAATTGAAGTCCTTCTGCGGACTTTAGATCGATCGCGACGCTCCTCTTGTTGCGGTTGAGCGTCAGGTAATACGACCCCATGCCGTGCATCGAATTCTTGGGATCCTTAGCCTGAAGCGCCCGGGTGCCCTCGCCCTTGCCGGGCGGTTCAATTTTGATGGTCTGCGCACCCAGATCGGTCAGCAGCATGGCGCCGTAGGGACCAGACAACATATGGGTCAGGTCGAGCATGACCACATCCTCAAGCGCTTTCATCGGTCCGTTTTCTCCTGGTGAGAGCCAAATATCGGCGCTGGCATCCTAGCATTCAAGAGTCCCTTTGCAACCCGCCGCGCGCACCTAACCCTATGAGGAATAGACATTTTCCGCGCCTTGCACTGGTTCGGGACGGGCCCTAGGGTAGGCCTTCATTCAAGATGGCAACGCAGCGGAGCGGCACGATGACGGACGCGTATGAAGGTGCAAGTTACGGCGAATACACGATCGGCTTCGGCGCCCGTCCGGCCGTCATCGTGGTCGATTTTCAAAAAGCGTTCACCGATCCGCAATATCCGATCGGCGGGTTCAAACACATTCACGACGCGCGTGACGAGACCGGCGGTCTGCTGGACGTAGCGCGGCGCTGCGGGATTCCGGTGGCGAGCTGCTTCACCGGCTACTGGTCGCAACAGGACATGCCGTACTGGAAGATTGGTGCTGTGCGCGATGAGTTCTTCCTCGACCATCCCAGCATGGATATCGACGAGAAAGTGCTCGACGCCAAATACGACTATGTCTTTCCCAAGTCCGCACCGTCGATCTTCTTCAAGACGCCACTAACGACGTTCTTGACCAAACACAGCGTCGATACCGTGATCGTGACCGGCTGCACCACCAGCGGCTGCGTGCGGGCCAGCATCATCGATAGTTTTTCGCACGGTTATCGCACGATGGTGCCCGAATCTTGCGTCGGTGATGCCGATATCGGGCCGCACAATGACAACCTACGCGATGTCGGCCGCCGCTATGCCGATGTCGTCACCCGAGGCGACGTGGAGAGTTATTTCGAGGACGTGCGCAAAAGCAACGCCTGAGCCCGCCGCGTCGCGCCGAAACGTCCTCACATCGGTGTGATGGGCTCACCGTCTGGTGCGGCGTCCTATGGTTAACGCCTTGTTAACCATAACGTTTTCCCGAATCTGATGGTCGAATTCATATGATTGCCGCACCCAATTTGGTTGGTATGTGGTTTGGTGATCATGACCAGTGTCGGCGCGTCTCTCGTCGCAAAATTTGCCCAAAGTATCCTGCCGCGACCCGGCGGCGCTGGCGCCTTCGAGGCGCCGCAGGCCGGCGCGGTTGCCGATGCGGATAATGCTGATCCGGCGTCGCGCGGCCCGGCGACCATTGTCGAACTCTCCGCCGGCGCGGAAGAGGGTGGCGGGCTACCGGGGCAGACCTTAACCGAAGAAGAAAAAGCCCAGGTGCGTGAGCTGAAAGAGCGCGACACCGAGGTGCGCCGTCACGAGCAGGCCCATGCCCGGGCCGGCGGTCAGCATGCCGGCATGCCGAGCTACGAATACCAGACCGGCCCCGACGGTAAGCAATACGCCATTGGCGGCACTACCCCAATCGACATAAGCCCGATCCCGGGCGATCCTGCCGCGACCATCGAAAAGATGCGCGCCGTCAAAGCCGCCGCGTCCGCGCCGGCCGAGCCGTCAGGTCAGGACCGCGCAATTGCCGTGCGTGCCGACGCTCAGTTGCGCGAAGCCCGGGCGGAACTGGCCAAAGAAAAGGCCGAAGGGTCCAGCACGGTCTTCCGCACCGACCCGCCGAGCGATCCACTCGATCAAACCGGGCCACCGCTACCCGAACAAGCCGTCCTCGCCTATCGCGGCGCGCTGGGTCTCCTCGGCTCCTAACCCTGAGGCTGCCAACGCGGGTTGTGGTGCTGGAACAAGGCGTTGCCCGCCAATGCCCTGCATGGCATACCTCTGCCTCGCTCAAGAGGGAGGTTCCATTGAAAATCCGCGCCGCCGTGTTGCACGAGATGGGACTACCGCGCCCGTATAGCCAGTCAAAGCCGCTGAAGATCGAAACGCTCGATCTCGACCCGCCCGGTGAGGGCGAGGTGCTGGTCAAGATCCATGCGGCCGGTCTGTGTCATTCGGATCTTTCGGTGATCGACGGCAACCGGCCACGCCCGATGCCGATGGCGCTGGGCCATGAGGCCGCCGGCGAGGTTCTCGAGGTCGGCCACGGGATCGATGACGTGGAGCCCGGCGATCATGTGGTTTTTGTGTTCGTCCCCAGCTGCGGCCATTGTCGTCCGTGCGCCTCGGGCCGCCCGGCGCTCTGCGAACCGGCTGCCGCGGCGAACGGCCAGGGAACCTTGGTGTCCGGCGAACGCCGCTTGCGCCTCCACGGCGCGCCGGTCAACCATCATCTCGGTGTCTCGGCCTTCGCCGATCACGCGGTCGTTTCGCGCCGCTCTTTCGTCAAGATCGAAAAGGACCTTCCGTTCGATATCGCGGCGTTATTCGGCTGTGCCGTCATCACCGGCGTCGGCGCGGTCGTCAATACCTCGAAAGTCCATCCCGGTTCTAAGGTTGCCGTTATCGGTCTCGGCGGCGTTGGACTAAACGCGCTTCTCGGCGCACGGCTTGCCGGTGCCCGCCAAATCGTTGCCATCGACATGCGCCAAGACAAGCTCGACTTCGCCCGCGAACTCGGCGCGACCCACGTCTTCAACGCCGGTGATGAAAACTGCGCGGCCGTGGTCAAAGAGGCGACCGGCGGCGGAGTCGATTACGCATTTGAAATGGCCGGTTCGGCCAAGGCGCTCGAACTCGCCTGGAACATTACCGGTCGCGGCGGCGAAACCGTGTCGGCCGGATTACCGCATCCCGACCAACGGCTTTCGATCCCGCCGGTACAACTCGTCGCCGAAGAGCGCACGTTGCGCGGCAGCTACTTGGGCAGCTGCGTTCCGGTACGTGACATCCCCAACTTCGTGCAGCTCTACCGTGCCGGCCAACTACCGGTGGATCGCCTGTTGACCGAACGCATTCCGCTCGACGACATCAACGACGCGTTCGAACGGTTGGCGAACGGCGAAACCGTCCGCACCGTGATGATCCCTTAGCGTTCGTCTGACTTTTCGCGGTAGGCCCGCAGCGCTGCGGGCGTATCGACATCGACAAAAATGGCCTCGTCCTCCAGCGCCACCTCGCACACCGCCTCTCGGTGCGCGCCGATCAGGTGACGCGCCCCGACATCCCCTGATAGGGCGGCAATTTCGTCGAAATAGGCCCGGCCCCACAACACCGGGTTGCCGCGTTTCCCCCGCGTAGTGGGGACGCATATGCTGCGCCCCTCGACCGGATTGAACCCGGCAATCAGCCGGTCGATATGGGCGGGCGAAACGGCGGGCATATCACCCAACAGCACGATGGCCCCGTCTGATTCGACCGGCACCCCGGCGATCCCTGCTTTCAGCGATGCGCTCAGACCCTCGGCATAGTGCGGACTGTCGGTGAACGTAACGCCGGCATCGGCCAAAGCCGCGCGCACCGATTGGCTTTGATGCCCTAGGACAACCAAAACATCGGTCGCCTGGCTTTCCCTGGCATGGGCGACCACCCGGCGCACCATGGCCTCGCCGTCGACTGTTTCCAGCAATTTGTTGGTGGGGCCCATGCGACTGGACTGTCCCGCGGCCAAGACGATCGCGGTAATCCGGGGCACCCGCGGCGCGGCGTCGGTCGATCCGGGTTCGCGCAATTGTGGGCGCGATGGGATCTCTTTGAGCAGGCCGCCGACGCCCATCGCCTGGATCGAGGCTGCGTCCACCGGCACCCCGGCGAACAACCGCCACAGCACCCAGTCCACCCCATTTAGTTTGGGCGAGCGCGCGCAGCCGGGTAGGCCGACTACCGGCGTGCCGCCGACATGGGCGGTCAGGATCAAATTGCCGGGATCAACGGGCATGCCGAAATGCTCAATGGCGCCGCCCGCCGCGACGATGCCGGCCGGTACCACGTCGCGCCGATCGACAATGGCCGACGCGCCGTAAATCAGGATCGGGGCGCAACCGTCTTGCAGCAACGTGCGCACCGCTTCGCCAATAGCCGTCTCGTCGTGGGCGCAGCGTTGTTCGGCAATTAGGGTACTGCCAAGACGTTCCAGCCGGTCGCGCACCACGCCTGCGGTCTTGTCGAGCACGCTGTCCTTGGTGCCGCTCAATGTCGTCATCACCAGCCCAACCCGGTGGGTCTGGATCGGCGCCAGACGAACCAGCGGGGTATCCTCGCTCGCGATGGCGATGCACGTGTCCACGGCATCACGCGGCGCGGCAAAGGGGATAATTTTCACCGTGGCCAACAGCTGCCCCTTGGTCACGTGATCGAACGGCGCCAGGGTTGCCATGGTGATTGACTCGTCAACCCGGTTCAGGCGGTCGATGCGTTCACGGTCGATCAGCACCACGCCACCGGCATCGGCGTAGAGGTTGCACCGGCCCGTAAAGGCCGCGCTGGTTTTGGTGTGGTCACCGCGCGCGGCCTCGGCGACCGCCGCTGCCGCAACGTCCTCGGGCACGTCGTCGGTTTCAAAGCGGGCCGCTAAAACCGAGTCGATGCCCGCGTCGGCCAATGCCGCGGTGTCGGTCGCCGACAACCGGCGCCCTTTCTTGAATGTGGTGCCGGCGAAACGAATGCTATGCGCCAAGATACAGTCCTGGGCGTCGGCAACGGGGGTGGGGCCGAAGATCATGTCACGCCGGCGATTGGCGCAGGCGCTCGGTGATTTGCGCGAGGACTGCGACCGCAATTTCCGCCGGCGACTTGGCGCCGATTGCCAGACCAACGGGGCCGCAGATGCGGGCGACGTCGTTGTCGCCAAAGCCTGCCTCGCCGAGTCGGTGGAGCCGCGCGCTATGGGTCTTCTTGCTGCCCAACGCGCCGATATAAAAAGCAGCTGAGCGCAAGGCCACCTCCAACGCTGGATCGTCGATCTTGGGATCGTGGGTCAAGGTGACGATGGCTGTGCGGGCGTCTGGCGACAACGCCGTCATCGCATCGTCGGGCCATTCGGTGATCACCGTCACTCCGGGGAAGCGCTCCTCGCTGGCAAACGCCGCGCGCGGATCGATTACCGTCACATCGTAGCCGGTCATCGCCGCCATCCGCGCCAAGGGTTGGGCAATGTGGACCGCGCCGACGATAATCAAGCGCAGCGGTGGGTTGTAAACGTTCAAGAATACCTTGGCGCCGATTGTCTCGACCACGCCGCTCTTGTCGCGGCGCGCGGCGTCCTCGGCCTCTTTCTTCAAACGATCGTCGCCGGCCTCGAACGGATAGATCAGCCATTCTTCGCCGCTTGCGAGATCGGTCGCCAGGACGACCGCGCGCTTTGCGGCCTGATCGGCCAAAACCTGCTGGAGCGTCGCGTCCTTCATGCAACCCGTTCGACGAAGACTTGCACCTTGCCGCCGCACGCCAGGCCAACTTCCCAGGCTTGCTCGTTGGTTACCCCGAAATCGAGCAGGCGGGTTTTGCCGTCTTTGATTGCCGCCAACCCCTGCTCGACCACCGCGCCCTCGATGCAGCCGCCTGAAACCGAGCCGACAAACTTGCCGCTATCGTCGACGACAAGCTGCGAGCCGACCGGGCGGGGCGATGATCCCCAGGTCGTCACCACAGTGGCCAAGGCGACGCCCTTGCCCGCGCCGCGCCAAGCCGCGGCTTGTTCGAGAACGTTGTCCAGATCCGCGGTCATGCGACGGCTCCCCAGGTGGTAGCGGTGGCTTCTTCAGTGCGCGGCCAAGCCCGGCTCAGCGAGCCGGTCAGGTCGGCGATACTCTCAAGATTGTGAATCGAACGGAATTCGTCAACATGGGGCAGGATTTGGCGGGCGCCGGCCGCCTTGGCTTCGTACTTTTCGTAGCGCAGCAGCGGGTTAAGCCACAGCAGACGGCGGCAAGATTTATGCAACCGTTCCATTTCAAACCCCAGGTGTTCCGTGCCTTCGCGGTCCAGCCCGTCGGTAATCAGCAGGACCAGCGCGCCCTGGCCCAATACCCGGCGCGACCAATGGGTATTGAAATCGCGCATGCAGCCGCTAATCCGCGTGCCGCCGGACCAATCCTGCACGCCCTCGCTGACATCGCCCAGCGCAACGTCCACGTCCTTCTGGCGAAGGTAACGTGTGATGTTGGTCAGACGCGTACCGAAGACAAAGGTCGAAACCCGGTCGCGGTCGTTGGTCACCGCATGCATGAAATGCAAAAACATCCGTGAATAGCGGCTCATCGAACCCGAGATATCGCACAACACCACAAGCGGTGGATGGCGCTGGATCCGGCTCCGCCGACGCAGCGGAATGATCCCGCCGCCTGAGCGCAGACTGGCGCGGATAGTCGCGCGCATGTCGATCCGCCGCCCGCCTTGGTCGGCCCGGAAACGCCGCGTCTTGACGTCGACAATCGGCAGCCGCATCCCCGCAATGGCTTTCTTCGCCTGGGCAATTTCCTCAGCTGACATCGATTCGAAATCGCGCGTTTTTAAGTCCTCTTGGGCCGAAAATGTAAACGCTGCGTCGAACTGCGTTTCTTCTTCCAGGGGCTGCTCCGGTTGGGTGTTCTTGTCGGTCGGAAACAGCGCATCGGCGAGGCGACGGTTGGCTTCGCGCGCCGGCGGCGGCGCCTCGTTCTCGGCGCCGAACGTGGGCAACAACATCGCCATCGCGCGCTCGAGAATGCGCGGGTTGCGCCAAAAAATATGAAAGGCCTGATCGAACAAGTCGCGCTGGTCGCGGCGGTTCACAAAAACCGCGTGTAGCGCCCAATACAGGTCCTCGCGGCCGGCGATGCCGGCGGCTTCGACCGCGCGCACCGCTTCGATAACGCGCCCTGGCCCGAGCGGCAGGCCTGCCGCGCGCAGGACGCGGCCAAAATGCATGATGTTGTCGGGGAGGCGGCCGGTGTCAGCCATCAACGCTCAGCGCGCCGCTGCGAGTTCCGCGTTCACTTGGTCGAGAAGCTTCGCGGCCTCACTGCCTTGGATCTTGGCGATGTCATCTTGGTATTTCAGGAGTACGCCCAGCGTGTCGTTCACCGTTTGCGGGTCCAGCGCCAGTTTATCGAGTTGTACCAGGGCGGACGCCCAGTCGATCGTCTCGGCAACGCCGGGCAGCTTGAACAAGTCTTGCTCGCGCAGCGACTGCACGAAGGCAACGACCTCGCGGCTCAAGCGCTCCCCTGCGCCCGGTACTTTGAGCGTCAGGATGGCGAGCTCACGCGCCGCGTCGGGATAGCCGATCCAGTGATAATAGCAACGCCGCTTTAGCGCATCGTGAACCTCACGCGTTCGGTTCGACGTGATGATGACAATGGGTGGGTGTTCGGCCTTGATGGTTTCGAATTCCGGGATCGTCACCTGAAAGTCGGATAGCAATTCCAGTAAATAGGCCTCGAACGGCTCGTCGGTACGGTCCAACTCGTCGATCAGCAGAACCGGCGGTCCCGCGATGTCGGGTTCCAGTGCCTGGAGCAGGGGCCGCTTGATCAAAAACCGCTCCGAGAAAATATCCGTCGCCAGTTGCTGGCGGTCGCTGACGCCTTCGGCCTCGGCAAGCCGAATTTCGATCATTTGCGCCGGGTAATTCCACTCGTATACCGCCGAGGCGACATCGAGGCCCTCGTAGCACTGCAGGCGCACCAACCGTCGCGACAAGGTACGGGCGAGCACGTTGGCGATTTCGGTTTTGCCAACGCCGGCGTCGCCCTCAAGAAACAGCGGGCGGCCCAATTTGAGACTGAGAAACAGGGTCGTCGCCAGCGCGCGGTCGGCGACATAATCGCCGCCATTCAGTAGGTCGAGCGTCGCATCGATCGACGCAGGCAATTCGCGCATGGCAGGGGTCATCCGCTAAGGGTAGGGGGGCAAGGCCGGCTCAACAAGTGGTGCCTGCCGCCCCGGTGATCGAGCGTCGGTTAGGCAGCCGCGACGGCGCGCTTGGCCATCACCCCGACCAGATGGGCGCGGTATTCGGCACTGCCATGAATGTCCGAATTCAACCCGTCCGATGGGATCGTAATGTTCGCCACCGACTCGGCGGCGAACTTGGCGCCGAGTGCCTTTTCCATTGCCGGCACACGGAACGCACATGGTCCCGCCCCGGTCACGCCAACGCGAATACCAGAATCGGTTTCGGCGACCATCACACCCACCATCGCGTAGCGCGATGCCGGCTGTGGAAACTTTTGGTAGGCCGCCCGTTTCGGAATGGGGAACGATACCGAGACGATCAACTCGTCATCGGCCAAAGCCGTCTCGAACAGGCCCTTGAAATAGTCGTCCGCGGCAATGTCACGCTTGTTGGTCTTGATGGTTGCGCCGAGGCCGATCACGGCGGCCGGATAGTCTGCCGACGGGTCGCTATTGGCGATCGAGCCGCCGATTGTCCCGCGATGGCGCACCATCGGATCGCCGATCTGGCCGGCGAGGTCGCTCAGCGCCGGAATGGCTTTCTGCACGTCCTTGGAGGAATGCACTTCCCAATGGGTCGTCATCGCCCCGATCGTGACGGTTTTGCCATCCACCTTGATCCCTTTAAGGGCAGCGATGCCGGACAAATCGATCAGGTCGCTGGGCGAGGCCAAACGCTGTTTCATTGTCGGCAGCAATGTCATGCCGCCCGCGAGAATTTTGCCATCGTCGGCGCTCGCGAGTTTCTTCATGGCGTCTTCGACGCTACTGGCCTTGTGATATTCGAACTGATACATGGCTGCCTCCGGCCTAGACTTCTGCGTTCATGATGGCCTTGACGATGTTGTGGTAACCCGTGCAGCGACAGATGTTGCCTTCAAGTTCGTGCCGGACGGTTTTCTCATCGGCCTTCGGATGGCGGCGGCGGATGTCGATCCCGGCCATCACCATGCCTGGGGTGCAAAATCCGCACTGCAGCCCGTGGTGTTCCTTGAACGCGGCCTGCATGGGATGGAGTTTGCCGTCTTTGGCCAAGCCTTCGATGGTCACGATGTCCGCGCCCTCGGCCTGAACTGCCAACATTGTGCAGGACTTCATGGCCTGACCGTCGACGTGCACGGTACAGGCGCCGCACTGCGTGGTGTCACAACCAACATGGGTGCCAGTTAGGCGCAGGTGTTCGCGGATGAACTCGACCAGGAGCGTCCGCGGCTCGACATCGGCGCTGACGGCCTTGCCGTTAACGGTCATTGAAACTTTGCCCACAGGCGACCTCCCAAGGAAATCCCCGGTCCGGTGTCGGCCGGCCAGGGTTTGTTGACGTTGGCCGGAATCCGGCGAAATTCAATGCTGACCCGCAGTTTCCTAGGACCGGTGGGTCAGGTCAAGTGCGCCGGGGCGCGGCCCTGAAGTTGTCATAAAACGCTGAACAGCAGGAGTACAACCGCAACAACCGCGACCAGCCCCACGATCCAAGTCGCCGTGCTGATAGTCTTGGACGGTTTGACCTCTTCGTGGTTGATCTTGATCCCCGCTCCGTCGGCGGCCGGCTGTTCACTTGTGTCGGATCTCGCTGCCGCGCCGCCCACATGGGCGGCGAAATTGGAGAAAAACTCGTCGGCGATTTTCTTGGCCGCGCCGTCGACCAGCCGGGCGCCAATCTGAGCCAACTTTCCCCCAACTTGAGCATTGGCCTCATAGCGCAAGATCGTGTCGGTGCCGTCTTCTTCAAGTGAAACGGTGGCGCCGCCCTTGCCGAACCCTGCCGGGCCGCCCTGGCCCTCGCCCGAGATACGGTAGCTGTTGGGCGGGTTGAGGTCTGACAGCGTGACTTTGCCTTTGAACCGGGCGCTCACCGGGCCGACCTTGGCCTTCACCGTCGCTGTCATTTCGGTGTCTGACGTCTTCTCGATGGTCTCGCACCCCGGGATGCAGGTCTTCAACGTCTCTGGGTCGTTGAGCGCTTCCCACACGGCCTGTTTGGTCGCGGGAATCCGATATTCGCCCTTCATATCCATGTGGAATTCGCCTGTTATGCATTCGTTAATCGTTGCCTGGGAACCTAGTGATCGGGTCCACGCGGGGCAAGGCCCGGATGTTTTGCCAGCACCCGTCCCCGCGGTCTAAAGTTCCTACAGATCGAGAACGAAACCGGAAAACGATGGTGATCCCGCAGCCCCCCGCCGCCCGATCCACGCTCGACATTGCGTGGTGGTTCCAAGCTCGTTGCGAATCCGCGGGCGAGGCGCTGTCGCATATCCGCATCCATTTCCTGCTCTATCTCACCCACGCCCATTACGCCGCTGAACATCGCGGCCGCAAGATCATGCCGGCGACGTTTCTTGCGACGCAAGCTGGCCCGATCGAACCGAATATTCACCAGCTATTTGACGGTGATCGCTTCGCCGTTGAGGCCCATGATCCTCCCCGCCCAGTCGAGGACTATTTGATCGAGATTTGGTCCCGCTTCGGCAAAAAGACGGTGAAGCAGCTTGAGGCGCTGATCGAGCGTGACGGCGCGTGGCGTCCCGTTCTGCGCAAAGGGGCGTTGCTCGAAATTCCTGTAGAACTGCTCTACCGGGCCTATGGCGGCGGCGCCGATGCGGTTCCCCTCGACAAACGGTCGAGCGCTGGACAGAACCGCAACAAGGAACAGGAATATTGGACGCTGACCGGCAAGAAGGCTGAACAATGGGTCCCCGGTCTATCCGGTGGCCCGGCGCGGCCGACTCCGCAGCGAGTGGCGCAGACTAAAGCGTCGAGTGGCGGCGTGCGGCGTGTCCTCTCACCCGAAGAAGCAGCCCAACGCAGCAAACGCGCTGTGCCGAGTAAACCGCCCACGCGTTGATGGCGCGCACCCTACGGATCCGTGCCCTCAAGGTTCCGCCCTCGATTATTCTCGCCCGCGCCGCGCAAGACCCGCGGCTCGCCGATTCATTCTCCGATGTTTCATTCGCGACCTGGCCCGATGCGAAAGCGATGCGCGCTGATCTCGATGCCGGCGCGGTCGATCTGTGCATCATCCCGACCAATGTTGCCGCCGCGCTCTATAACGCCGGCACCCCGATCCGGCTGCTGTGCGTCAACGTGTGGGGCATCCTGCACGTGATGTCGCACGCCCCGATAACCGGTGGGTGGTCGGCGTTGCGCGGGAAGAGAATCGCGGTGCCGCTAAAGGGCAACATGCCCGACACGATTTTTTCCACGCTCGCGGCCCGCGCCGGACTCGATTTATCGGCTGATGTTCAAGTTGTGTATTGCGACTCATACCTCGCGGCGCAGGACGCGGTGCTGACCGGCGCGTGCGACGCTGCCGTCCTTCCCGAACCGGTGGCCAGTTCTGCTGCGGCACTGGGCGGGTTTCGGGCGCTCGATCTCCAACAAGAATGGGCCACGCTGACGGGTCGCGCACCGCGTTTTCCCCAGGCCGGCACGGTCATCCCGCAGGATTTTTCGAGCGCCGATGCGGCATCAATCCTCGCCGTGATGGACGATGCCCTAGGCTGGATGGTTGCCAACCCCGACGCGGCCGGCGCGCTCGGCGCGCCGCTGCTCGGCTTGGCCGCGCCGATCATTGCCGACTCGTTGCGGGCGACGACTTGGATGTCGATGGACGCTGCCGCTGCGCGCGAGGATCTCGAATATTTCTACGGCGTCTTGACGGCGACATCGCCCGCGTTGGTCGATGGCGGGTTGCCGGACGCGGGTTTTTACAGCGCGCATTCCTAGCTAAAGTTAAAGACGAGAAACGCCGCTAGAATCACCAATACCCAAAAGACAGTTCGGCCGGTCGGCAACGTTCGCGCGAGCAAGCCGGCAGGCCCGTGATAGTGGGCCATCGAGTCGATGATCGATCCGACTTGGGCCCGCGTTCCGCCCAACACACCGTCGCTCAACTCGCGCAGATCGCGCGCGATCCAGGCGATGACGGCAGGCGCCGCGCGGCGGTACAGCCAGTCCACATCCAGGCTGACGGTCAACGTCCGTTTCATCAGCGGCAGCAAAAGGAAAAAAGCGAGCCCCGAGAACAGCAACAGCTGCAACTGTCCGACGACATGGGCGCCGGTATAGGGCACGAACGCGACCGGCGCCGGCAACAGCGCGTAAAGCGGTTGCGGGAAAACCCCGATCAATAGGCACAGCGCCGCGAAGAAAATCATCGCTGCACGCATATTCCACGGCGGATCAGGCGGCCGCAGGCCAGAGTCTTTTTGGAAGAAGACAAACCAGGGAAATTTGATCCCGGCATGCAGGAAAACGCCGGCCGATGCCGCCGTCAGCAACAGCCACACCACCATCATATGTTGGTCGGCCGCACTTTGATTGATCATCGACTTACTGATGAACCCGGACGTCAACGGGAACGCCGAGATCGCCAGCGCCCCAATAATCCCGCACGTCGCGGTGATCGGCATGCTCTGGAACAACCCGCCTAGATCGGAGCATTTTCGCTTGCCGGTCATATAGAGGACCGAGCCCGCCGACATCAACAAAAGTCCCTTGTAGATAATGTGGGCGAAGGCGTGCGCGGCGGCGCCGTTTAACGCCATCTCGGTGCCGATTCCGATACCCACCACCATAAAGCCGACTTGGTTGACGATGCTGTAGGCCAGGATACGGCGCATGTCGTTTTCCAACAGCGCGTAAATGATCCCGTAGAAGATCATGAACAGGCCGACATAGATCAGCGCCTGGGTGCCCGGGAACCCGACCAGGAGGACGAACACGGCCGTCTTGGTCGTGAAGGCCGAGAGAAAAACCATGCCGGCGGGGGAGGCCTCCGGGTAGGCATCCGGAATCCACGATGACAGCGGCCACGCGCCGGCGTTGATTAGGAATCCGGCCAGGATCAACCAGCGTGGCCAGGCATCCGCTTGCATCACGTCGAAAGTGATCGAGCCCGTCGCCTCGATATGCCCGATCAGGCCGATCATCAGCACGATGCCGCCGAAGAAATGGATCAGGGCGTAGCGCAGGCCCGCGCGCCGCGCCGCATCGCTGCTGCCGTTCCACACCACCATGGTCGAGCCGATCGCCATGATCTCCCAAAAAACAAACAGGGTGATGAGGTCGCCGGCGAACACCACGCCGATCGCGCTACCCGCGTAAAGGAAGGCTGCGGCCATCTCTGATGGACGCGCGCTACGCAGAGCGAATAGTGCGCCGCCAAAGGCCATGATGCTGAAGACGGTCGCAAACAGCATGCCCGTCGGGGCATAACGTACCGGCGACACGGCGTAGCCCATGAACGGCGCGGACCACACGGTTCCAGCGTCGATACCGGTGCCCCAGATCAGCGCCAAGGTCAGGACCGGTAGGGCGAGAACGAGCCCTTTGCGGATCGTGGGTCCGACAAACGGTATCGCCACCGCACCGGCAATCAGAATCAGGCCCGGCGGCAGCCCGCTAATCATAGTAGGTGTCCTTGCGCTTGATGACGGCGCCCAAGATTTTGGCGCCGATCACCATCACCGCGCAGGTTCCCAGGCCGTACCAGGCGCCAAAGCCGAATGTCTCGTCGATATGAAATTCGCCGTGGATCTCGATACCGAGTTGCAGCAGCACGGTCACGGCAAGGACGCCCAGCATGACGATCCACAACAGCCGGATCGTCTTGGGTCTGACCAACCAGTGTTTTTCCATCAGATGCCTCCCACGATTTGTGACGCGAAGCGCACAATGGGTTGGGAAAAGAAGAACATCAGAAATGTCAGCGTCACCGACGCGCCAAGCGCCAACAAAATGGGGCGCGGCGCCTCGCCGTGTGTCGGTGGGCCGGTTTCCTCGGGCGCCTGGAAAAATGCTGTGTAGACCACGGGCAACAGATACGCGGCACTGAGCAGAGTGCTCACGATCAATACGCCGGCCATCACCGGCTGCTCGGCCTGCAGCACGCCGAGCAAGATGTACCATTTGCTGACAAAGCCGCCGGTTGGCGGCAGGCCGATGATCGAAATCGCGCCGATGGTGAAGGCGGTCATGGTCCACGGCATGGATCGGCCGATCCCACGCAACTGGCTAACGGTCGTTTTGTTGGCCGCGACGTAGATCGCCCCGGCACAAAAGAACAATGTGATTTTGCCAAAGGCGTGCGAAGCAATGTGCAACGCGCCGCCGACGATTCCGGCGGAATTGGCAAGCATCGCGGCCAGTACAATATAGGAAAGTTGACCGACCGTGGAGTAGGCGAGGCGGCGCTTCAGGTTGTCCTGGCGCAACGCGATGATTGACGCGATTAAGATGGTCGCAGCGGCAACCCACAGAAAAAAGCCCGTGGACGGCGTCGCGGCTAGGAAATCGACGCCAAAAATGTAGACCGTCACTTTTAGAATCGAGAACACGCCCGCCTTCACCACGGCAACGGCATGCAACAACGCGCTGACCGGCGTCGGTGCGACCATGGCGGCCGGCAGCCAACGGTGGAACGGCATCACCCCGGCTTTGCCGATGCCGAAAACAAACAGCGCCAGCAGCGCCGCGATCAGCACAGGATCGGTCTGGCCACTGAACACGCCGCCGGGGGTGAACGCGACGGTGCCGGCCTCATGCCACACCCACAACACTCCGAACAGAAAAAATCCGATCGACGTCGTCAGCAACACGCCAAGATAGGTGCGGCCGCCCTTGCGCGCTTCGTCGTTGTTATGGTGGGTAACCAACGGGTAGGTCGATAGCGATAGCGCCTCGTAAAAGATGAACAGCGAGATCAGATTGCCCGAATAGGCGACCCCCATCGTGCTGGTGAGCGCGATAGCGAAAAACGTGTAAAAGCGGGTTTGTTTCGCTTCGTGTTTGCCGCGCATATAGCCGATGGCATAGACCGACGTCACGATCCACAGCCCGCTCGCCACCAATCCGAAGATAACGCCGAGCGGTTCGGCGCCAAGCAGGATTGGCGCCCCCGGAATGAAGTCTGCGAGGATAAATTCGGGCCGCGCGCCAGCCAGGACATCGGCTGCCAACGCGATGTTTAGGGCGAACAACACCACGGCCGTCAGCAGCGTCGCGGCCTCGCGCACATTGGGCGACCGGTCCAACAGCGAGATCACTGCGGCGCCGGCAAGCGGTACCGCCAGCGTCAACACCATCAACGTTTCGGGCGTCATCTCAGCCGCCGCCCATCAACTGGATCGCCGCTTGTTCGGCAAAGCCCAACGACAACGAGGTTTCGATGCCGAAATAGACGCACGCGCCCGTCAGTACCCAGGTTGGTACCAGCAAGGCCAACGGCGGATCGGACAGCGGCGGGGCGTCGGCAGGCGCATCGCGGAAATAGGCAATCTCAACAACGCGCCAGACATAAACCGCCGCCAACAATGACGTGGCCAGGATCACGGCCGCGACCGGCCACCAACCCTTTTCCATCGCCCCCAGCACAAGATACCACTTGCTGATGAATCCGGCCGTCAGCGGCACCCCGATCAGGCTGAGACCGGCAATCACAAACGCCGCCATCGTCAGCGGCATCCGTTTGCCCAACCCCGCGAAACTCTCGAGCCGACAGGCGCCCGCCGCGTAGGCAACGCAGCCCATGACGAGGAACAGGGCGCCTTTGGTCACCGCGTGGTTGAAAATATGGACGATCGACGCGGTCAGGCCGGTGACGTTGGCGTAGCTGATCCCCAAGATGATGTAACCGATTTGCGCGACGCTGGAATAGGCGAGGAGGCGCTTCACGTCGCTCTGAAAGATCGCGACGAACGACGCGATAATGACGCCGGCAAGGGCGAGGGTCAGCAGAACCTCTGACGCGGGCACGATATTGAACACGAACTCGGCGCCGAAAACCGTGTAGCCGAAACGCAATAGCAGATAGATCGCCACTTTGGTGGCGGTCGCGGCAAGAAACGCGGTAACCACCGACGGCGCGTAGGTGTAGGCGTTGGGCAGCCACAGATGCAGCGGGAACAACGCGAGCTTCAACAAGATGCCCACTGAGATGAAGGCAAACGCCGCCAGCACCGTGCGGCTTTGGTATAGCGGCGGCAGACGCTCGGCGAGGTCGGCCATGTTCAGCGTGCCGGTGACGGCGTAGATCAGCCCAACCCCGATCAAGAAAAACGTGGCGCCAACCGTACCCATGACCAAATACGTGAACGCCGCCGACAAGGCGCGCCGGTCGCGGCCCATCGCAATCATCGCGTAAGACGACAACGAGGAAATTTCGATAAACACAAACACGTTAAACGCGTCGCCGGTAATCGCCATGCCAAGCAGGCCGGTGAGCATCAGCAAAAAGCCGCTGTAGAACAGGTAGTGCCGGTCCTGCGGTATCTCCTTGGCGACACTCTTGTAGGCAAACGGCAACACGGCGCTGCTTGTCCCGGCAACCAGTAGCAGCATGAACGCGTTGAGCGTATCGATGCGGTATTCGATCCCCAGCGGCGCGAGCCAGCCGCCGAGCGCGTAGCTAATAATCTCGCCGTCGGCAACTTGGCTGAGCAACGTTGCCGCCATCGCCAGCGCGGCCCAACTCACCAGCAGCGCAATCAGCCAGGGCAGCGCGCCGCGCCGCAATATAATGCACAGTGGTGCACCCAGCAGTGGGATAACGACCTGAAGGGCAGGGAATTGCGCGATCATGGTTCACGGTCCATGTCGGCAATTTCGTTTTCCTCGATGGTGCTGTAGCTCTCGTGAATCCGTACCACCAAGGCCAGGCCAAGCGCCGTCGTCGCGACGCCGACCACAATGGCGGTCAGGATCAGAACGTGTGGCAGCGGGTTGGAGTAGACCGTGATCCCCTCGGCGATGATCGGTGCCGATCCACCGGTCACTTTGCCCAACGTGATGAATAGCAAGAACACTGAGGCCTGAAAGATGTTCAGGCCGACGATCTTCTTAATCAGGTTGCCGCGGGCGATCAGCGCGTAGAAACCGATCATCATCAGTACGACGACGACCCAGTAATTGAAATGCCCCAGAACCTCCATGTTCAGCGCAGCCGACCGGCAAAGGTCATGAAGATGGTCATCATCACCGCGGCAACGGTGATACCGACGCCGAGTTCGACCAAGAGAATGCCGAGGTGCTGCCCGTCGTGGTCGACCGCGCTCAACACGTCATAGTCGAGGTAGTTAGCACCAAGAATCTGCGACACAACGCCGACCCCGCCATAGAGGAGGACGCCAACCGCAATGAACGCGGTAACGATCTGCGGGGGTGCCACCTTGCGCAGATTCTCTAGTCCAAACACCAGTCCGTACAAGATGAATCCAGCGCCAAAGATTACGCCCGCCTGAAAGCCGCCGCCGGGCCCGTAGTCGCCGTGGAACTGGACATAAAGCGCAAACAACAGGATGCCGGGTATCGTCAGTTTCGCGATCACGCGCGGAATGAGATGGTGTTTCATGAGGCGCCCCCGCCGCCGGAGTTGGGTTCGTCGGGGTCACGGCGTCGCCGTCCCAAGCCGCCCGACAGCAACAGCAACACGCCGATCCCGGCCGTGAAGATCACCGTCACTTCGCCCAACGTGTCATAGCCGCGGTAGCTCGCCAGCACCGCCGTGACGATGTTGGGCGCGCCGGTCTCGTGTTCGCCTTCAGCCAGGTATGCCGGCGCCACATGGAGGTGAATTGGGGCGTTCGGGTCGCCGAATGCTGGTAGGTCCCAGGTCCCGTAGATCAGCAATCCGCCCGTGACCAAAACTGTGACCAACGGCAGCAGCGGTGTGGTCACGGGAATTTTCTCGCGGTTCTTGGTCAGGGCGAGCACCCCCAACATCAGTACGGTCGAAATTCCGGCGCCGACGGCGGCCTCGGTGAACGCGACATCAACCGCATCCAAAAGCACGAAAATGCACGCCATTAGCAGGCTGTAGATGCCCGACAGCATGACCACGGCAAATAGATTGCGCAGGCGAATGATGGCGATTCCCACCACTGCCAGCAGCACCAAAAGCACGATGTCGATGGCAAGGATCACGGGGTCTGCTTCTCTTTGTCGCGCGCCCACGGTTTTAGCCCGCTGGCCAATGCCGCCCGGGCCAGCGCATGCGTTGCCGTCGGGCTGGTGAAAAACAAGAAGATCACGATGAAAATCAGCTTCACGACGACCTGCCAACTTTCGGCTTGAAGCATGAAGCCGACCAGTAGCATCCATGCGCCCAGCGTGTCGGTAATGCCGGCGGCGTGGAGGCGCGTGTAAAAGTCGGGAAAACGCAGCAACCCGATCGCGCCCACGACGCTGAAGCCTGCGCCACCCAGGATCAGCACCCAACTGAGAACGTCGAGGATCGTGTCGATCATTTGGTGCCGCCCTGCGACGAAACGAACTCGCCGTATTGGGTGTAGCGCATGACGGCTATCACGGCGATGAAGTTCATCAACGCGTAAATCAACGCGATATCGAGAAACTCGGGGCGGTCGGCCAAAAACCCGAGCACGGCAATCAAAAGGGTGGTTTTTGTCCCCACCATGTTGGCCGCCAAGATGCGATCAAAGGTCGTGGGACCGAGCAACGCGCGCAGCAAGGCGAATGTCATCGTCACGATGATGCCGATTGCGGCGGCGGCGAACATCAGCCGGTCATCCGTGTAGTGCGGCGCGCCATCTCGCCGCTCGTCAGATCATCGGCGGCGGCGGCGGTTAACGCATGGACGAGAATGCGACCGTCATCCAACATACGCACCGACACAGTGCCGGGGGTCAATGTGATTGCGTTGGCGTAGGTGACGCGGCCAACGTCGTCGGCCTGCGGGGCGTCGACCTCGATCATCCGCGGGTCGATGTCTAATCGCGGCGCCAGAATGGCGCGCGCCACAGCGATATTCGACATTACGATTTGCCAACCGAGCCACAGCCAGTAGAGCGGCGCAGCCCACACCATCTTGACCGGATGGCCTTCGTGATCGACGACATCCATGCGCCGCGCGATCCACACCACGAGCACGACCGAAGCGGCGCCGAAAGATAAGATCAAAGGCGTGTAGTGCCCCGACAGGAGCAGCCAGATCGCCGCGAGAAAGACGCCCAGACTTAACGCGCGACCCACGCTTATTCCCCCACAACCAGTACCCACAGCCCAAACGCGACGTGGGCGGCAGCCCGCCGTGGCACCCGGTCTATGTACCCGAGTCGCCCAACGAGCCCGTCCGTCAATCACTACCTAAGTTTAGGATAACTCTGCAAGTAATCGAAACAAATGAATAAAGCGGGCTCCAGGACGCTGTGGCTTGGCCCTTTTGGAGACTCCCGGAATCCGGTTACAATACCGCAGAGTTGAAGGGGCGAACTTTGCGCCCGGCTTGGTTTGATTTGACAGGGCCTAGTGATGGTCGACGGCTCCCCCGATTCGGGGCGCACGAACGGTGACGTAGTTCGGGGCACGATAAAGTGGTTCAACATTTCCAAGGGATTTGGATTTGTAACCCCGCTTGACGGCGGCGGCGATGTGTTCGTTCACCTGTCTGCCTTGCGGCAAGGCGGTTTCGACATCGTCGAAGAAGGGGTCACAATCTTCTGCCGGGTGGTCCAGGGCCCTAAAGGCCGTCAGGCCATCGAGGTTATGGAGGTTGATCGCTCCACCGCGGCGCCAGAAAAGTTAGGCGGCCCGCCACCAATCGAGCCCGAGGGCGACGCGTTCGTCGCCACGGTGAAATGGTTCAACCCCGAAAAAGGCTACGGCTTTATCACCCAGGGGGAAGAGTCCGAGGACGTCTTCGTCCACATCAAGACCCTTCGGCGCGTCGGCGTCGAGCAATTGCTCCCCGGTCAATCCGTGCGCGTACGGGTCGGACAAGGGCCCAAAGGGCCGCAGGTCGCCGAGATCGATCTAGTCGAGGATTAGCGCGACAGCTCGACCGCGTAGCTGTCGGTCGGCAATACCGTCTCCAACATACCCCGATCCTTCAAGAAGGCAGCGAAGCGCGCGTAACGCCCACGGTCGAGTGCCGCCGGTCGCAGCGCGAACCGCGGCAACGTGTCGGCCCACGCGCGCCGGTTCAACTCGTCGTCCAGATCGCCGCGTCCCTTGATAAACAGCTGCCAGCTCTCATCGGGATGGTTCACCAAATACTGCACCCCTTGTTCCAGCGCCGCGATGAATCGCACCAGACGCGGATCATCCAAATGGTCGGCGTTGGCTACCAGGATCAACTCGTCATAGCCCGGCACACCGTGCTCCTCGACGAAGAAGGCGCGGCCCGGCCGTCCCAATATCGCCATCTGATTCAGTTCGAAATTGCGGAACGCGCCAATGACCGCGTCGACCTGACCGCTGATCAACGACGGTGAGAGCGAGAAATTTACGTTGATGAGATCGATGTCGTCGAGCGTCAGACCATGTCGCTCCAGCATCGCGCCCAGCAGGGCATCTTCGAATCCGCCGACCGAGAACCCGACTTTCTTTCCTTTCAAATCGGCGATTGACTGGATCGGTCCGTCGGCAAGGACGACCAGCGAGTTAAGCGGGGTCGCCACCAATGTCGCAATGCGCCGCAACGGCAAACCTTGCGCGACTTGGAGATGCAACTGGGGCTGGTACGAGACCGCGATATCGGCGCGACCCGCAGCGACCAGTTTAGGGGGATCGTTGGGGTCCGAGGGTTGAACGAATTCAACAGCCAGATCTTGCTCAGCGAAATAACCGCGCTCAAGGGCGACGAATAGAGGCGCGTGGTCAGGATTGATGAACCAGTCCAGCATCACCGTCAGCCGCTCCGCGGCCTGGGCTGCAGGCGCAACAACGGCGACGGCCAAGACAATGGTCAACAAGCGCAGCATCTTCATGGCTGGGTCTCCCTTAAGGATCTAGATCGGGCAGGGTGTCGGGCTGCCACGGGATGGCTTTGCGCAAGGCAAAGTCGACGAGGAAATAGAGCGCGACGGCGAGCGCCGCGAGGGCGAGCAGGGCGGCGAACATCAAGTCGGTCTGGACCCGGGCATTGGCCCGCAGCATCAAATAGCCGAGCCCGGCACCCGATCCGACCCACTCGCCGACCACGGCGCCGATCGGCGCGACCGCTGCGGCGACCCGCAGGCCAGAGGCAAACGCCGGCAGTGCCGCCGGAAGCCGAACGTGCCGGAGCACCGCAAACGGCCGGGCGCGCGGGCCGCCGGTCATGGTGTGGGCGAGATCGATCCAGCGCGTCTCGGTGCGGCGCAACCCATCCAGAAAACTCGACGCCACCGGAAAATAGATGATGAGCGTCGCCATACCGATTTTCGATGCCATCCCATAACCCAGCCACAGCACGAGCAACGGGGCGATCGCGAATACCGGTATTGCTTGGCTGGTTACAAGAATTGGCAACAACCAGCGCCGCGCCGGGCGAAACATCGCGATCACCACGGCGCTGCCGGCGCCAAGCAACGTGCCCAGCACTAGCCCGCCCAGAATTTCGCTGAGTGTTACGAGTGCGTGTCCGGCAATCAAACCTGAACGCGTCACTAGTGCCGTGAACGTCTCGATCGGACCCGGCAGCAAATAGGGCGGCGCGCCGGAGACCAACACGATTACCTGCCAAAGGACGATCAGGCCGGCCACGGTGACGGCACCTCGAAACACCCGGCTCATGGCGCACCGGCATCGCCAACCGCGAGCTGATCCATCAAGTCTTGATACCGTGCAGGAAAATCGCCAAACGTCGGCTGCCGGGGTGGGGGCAAGTCGGGCACCCCTGATTTCTCGATTTGAGCCGGTGATCCCGATAGCACGAACAGCTGGTGCCCGAGGCGCAACGCTTCTTGCGGGTCATGCGTTACCAGCACCACCGTGCGCCCGCGTAACACGGTGCTCGCCAAGTCCTGCAGCCGAAATCGGGTCAGCGCATCGACCGCGGAAAACGGTTCGTCCATCAAGACGACGGCGCGGTCCTCCATCAACGTGCGGGCCAGTGCGACCCGTTGGCGCATGCCGCCCGACAATGCCGCGGGGCGTTTCGTCTCGTGGCCACGCAGCCCGACCAGCGCCAGCAGGCGATGAGCGGCGGTTGCATCGGTCGGCTCACCGCGCAATCGCGCGCCCAACCCGACGTTGTCCCGCGCCGAAAGCCACGGCAGCAACAGATCGCTCTGATCCATATAGGCAACACGCCCCGCCAGGCCCCGGCCATCACCGCCCACAATCCGGCCATTGGTTGGCGCAATCAGACCCGCCATGGCACGCAGCAATGTACTCTTGCCGACGCCGCTTGGTCCCAGCAGGCAGGTGGTTTGTCCCGCCGGGAATACCGTGGACAGGCCGTCAAATAGCGGCAAGTCGCCGAGCGTCAGCGACAGTTTCTCGACCACAACAGTGGTTGCACCGCCGGCGTTGCCGCCGGGCTCTGGTTCGGTCATAGCGCGTCCCTTCGCCGGTATTAACCGGATCAGGTTCGAGGGGTCGTTCCAGCGGAACCTCTCAGCCAAAGGCTCCCCCCGCTTGATCAAGTCACTATAATGCGCTGTGTTGCAGTTGAGAACGTATTTCCGGAGATCGCGCACGTGTCCAAAGGACCGGACTTAGAGGGCCTCAAGAGGCCGCTGCTCTATATCGTCATTATTCTGACTCTGGGCCTTGCGGTGTCGCTGGTCGGACCAGAATTGACCGGCGATGCGGCCGAAGACCGGCTCACCGGCCAAGAATTGGTCGTCGCCGCGCAGAGCGGGCCCGTCACTTTCGTGGTCGAGGTCGTCGACACCAACGAGACGCGCGCGAGCGGCCTGATGTTTCGCGAACAGCTGGCGCCGAATGCCGGCATGTTGTTCGACTTCAAGCGCGAACAGCCGGTGTCGTTTTGGATGAAGAACACGTTGATCCCGCTAGATATGTTTTTCATCAAGGCCGACGGTCGAATTGTCCAGATTGCCAAGCGCACGGTCCCACATTCTGAGGCAGGTATTCCGTCGCCTGAGCCAGTGCTGGCGGTGCTCGAGACCAACGCCGGCGTGGCCGATCGGTTTGGCATCAAGGCGGGCGACATCGTCCGCCATCCGGTATTCGGAAATGCGCAATAGATCCCATGGACGGGCACGCGGGCACAGATCAACCGGATGTTGCGGGCGCTGAACCGCCCCCTGGTTTTTTCCTCATCGACAAACGATCGGCATTCGGCGTCCTCGTCGGTCCGGTCTTTCAACACGATGATGCGGCGGGCAACCTGTACGGTTTTCGCGTCCAGGCCAAACACCTCAACCTCGGCGGCGTTGCCCATGGCGGGATGCTCGCGACGTTCGCCGATGTCGTCCTAGGTCAGTTTCCGTCGCGCGATTTTGGCCGTCTGACCGTCACTATTCGCCTCGTCATGGATTATTTGGCGCCGGCCAAAGCGGGTGACTGGGTCGAGGCACGCCCCGTCATAACCCGCGAAACCCGCAACCTCGTATTTGCCGAGACCACGCTCGTTGCCGGGCCCCGCTCACTGCTTACCGCATCGGCGATTTTCAAAACGCTGGAACGCCGCCGCACGAAACCAACCCAAGCTAGTCAATCAGGAGATGCGTAATGTACGGAAGAAAAGAAATCGGCCCGCAGCGCTACCGCGAAGACCTCGGCCGCTACTACGAGGACTTCGAGGTTGGCGACGTTTACGAGCATCGCCCGGGCCGCACCGTGACCGAAACCGACAACATTTGGTTCACCAACCTGACGATGAACACCCATCCCGTTCATTTCGACCACGCCTATGCGCGCAAGAGCGAGTTCGGCAAGCCGCTGGTCAATTCAGCGCTAACGCTGGCGATGGTCGCGGGCATGAGCGTTAGCGACACTAGCCAAAAGGCCATCGCCAATCTCGGTTGGGACAAAATCAAACTGACTGCGCCGGTCTTTGTCGGCGACACGCTCTATGCCGAGAGCGAGGTTCTCAGCAAACGCGAATCGAAGTCGCGCCCAACCCAGGGAATCGTGACCATTACAACGACGGGCCGCAAAGACGACGGCACCGTGTTCATGACGTATGAACGATCGTTCCTCGTGCCCAAGCGTGGCCACGGTGTTGGTGATCTTGCCAATTACTAAACGCGAAAAGCGACTCCTCAATCGCCGATGCGACCCGTGGTATCGCGTAGGTCTGCGCGATCTGTTTGGTGGGTGATTAAACGCGTTCCAAGACCAGGGCGATCCCTTGGCCGACGCCGATACACATGGTGCACAACGCGTATTTGCCGCCGCGCCGGTGCAACTCACGGGTCGCGGTCAGGGCCATGCGCACGCCACTCATACCCAGCGGGTGACCCAGCGCGATGGCGCCGCCGTTGGGGTTAACGTGTTCGGCGTCGTCGGGCACGCCGAGGTCGCGCAGCACCGCGAGTGCCTGGCTCGCGAACGCTTCGTTGAGCTCGATCACGTCCATGTCGGCGATGCTCAGACCGGTATGCGCCAACACCTTACGGCTGGCCGGCGCGGGGCCAAATCCCATAATCCGTGGTGCGACACCCGCGGTCGCCATGGCGACAATGCGGGCCTTGGGCTCGAGCCCGTTGTCGCGCGCCGCCGCTTCGCTGGCGACAATCATTGCGGCGGCGCCGTCGTTGATACCCGACGCGTTGCCGGCGGTGACCGAACCATCTTTGCGAAACGCCGGTTTCAGTTTGGCCAAGCCGCCCAGGCTGACGTCGGGGCGCGGGTGTTCATCGCGATCGACCACCACCAGGTCGCCGCGCCGCTGCGGTATCGACACGGCCATGATCTCGCCCGCGAGAAAGCCCGAGGATTGCGCGGCGCCGGCACGTTGCTGGCTGCGCAACGCAAAGGCGTCTTGATCGGCGCGCGATACTTGAAACTCTTCGGCGACGTTCTCGGCCGTAACACCCATCGGGTCCACCCCGTGCGCTTCTTCCATCTTCGGATTAACGAAGCGCCAGCCTAGCGTGGTGTCATAGACCTCGGCTTTGCGCGAAAACGGCGCGTCGGACTTGGCCATCACGAACGGCGCGCGCGTCATACTTTCGACCCCGCCGACGATGCCCATGGCGGTGTCGCCGCTACGAATGGCGCGGGCCATCGTACCGGTCGCATCCAGACCCGAACCGCACAGGCGGTTAATCGTGGCGCCAGTTATGCTATCGGGCAGACCAGCCAGCAACAGCGCCATGCGCGCGACGTTGCGATTGTCCTCGCCTGATTGATTGGCACAGCCGAACAGTACATCGTCGACCTTTTCCCAATCGACGCCAGGGTTGCGGCGCATCAGTTCCGCCACCGGTAGCGCGGCCAGATCGTCCGTTCTTACCGGCGATAGAACGCCGCCATAGCGGCCGATCGGCGTTCTAATCGCGTCACAGATGAAAGCGTCGGTCATGCGTCGCCCTATTTCTTAGGTGTTCGTTTGATCGAACTTATCCTTTCGCCGCACCCCAAGCAGCATTTTCTGTTCCAGGTGCCCACGAAGTGCTGTGTAGAAGGCTTGGAGAAACGGACTAGGCGCGGGCGGTATGTGGTCCGATGCTTGCCAGCGGATGCGCCGTTGGATGCGGCGGGCCACTTCAGACTCCCATTTCGATGATTGCATCCCGCCCGAGCGCAGCACCTCTTCCAGCGTCTGCAATTCGTAAATCCCGTAAACGTCCAGCTGCTCTTTGGTGAACGAATAGGACTTAACGCGCCCCGCGTTGGATGAGCGCCCGGCGATATCGCGCAACAGGCCGGCGCGCGGGATGTCGATAACCCAGGTGCCGCCGACGATGTCCCCGGCGCGCAGCCGGTCGCGATTAAAGAACGGCAGCAGGACCAGGATCATCATCCAGCCCAGGGTCGCCAGCGTCGTCCATTGGCCCTCGCCGCCGAACCCAAGCGCGAACAGCAGGGATGCAGGCATAAAGAACTCGATCTCGCGCAGCAGGTTGCGGGCGATCACCGCCTCAGTCGATAGGTGGCCGCCGCGCCGGTCGACCACTTTGAGCCCCATTGCGCGCTTGCCGGGGGTCGCACCGCGCCACCGGGCTTCGAAGGCGATGAAATAGAACGACTTCAACAAGAACAAGATGACGATCCAACCCGAGACCAGCCATAGCCCGCCGCCAAACGGGCGGAACGTGACGCCGGCAAAGATCAACAAGGCGACCGCGGCGGTGCCGATGATGAGTAGGTCGATCGCGAATGCGGCGGCCCGGCTGCCACGATCGGCAAGCCGCACCGGAATTGGGACGCCTTCAGGCGTGGTGATTGTCCGTAACGCCGGATCTGGCCGGTCTGCCACTGACGCGACGGTCACGGCGCCCGCCGTGCCGGCCAAACGAAATAGGCCGTAAGTAAAATCAGTGTCACCGCGGCGATCGCCAGACGCGCGCTCGTATCGATCACGGTCTGGCGGCCAAACCCTTCGAGGACGCCGGCAATCAGAAACAAGACCACCGCCCCGATTGCGATCCGGGCGGCGACACGGCCGGCCTGCATCACTTCGCTCAACCGCCCGTGGCGGCCCGGAAAAATCACCCGATGGCCGATGAACAAGCCGGCCCCGCCGCACAGAATGATTGCCGCAAGTTCCGTCACGCCGTGGATCAGCAACCACCCGGAAAAATCGACGAATAGACCGCGGGCAGTATAGATCGCCAGCATCGCGCCCAAGATCAGGCCGTTCTGGAACAGCAGCAGCGCCGTCGGCAAACCAAGCGCGAACCCCAACGCCAGCGCGAGAAAACCAATGCGCGTGTTGTGAGTAAACAAGAACGAGGCAAAGACAGACAGCTGCCCGCCCTCAATCTCCGGCCCGGTGACCAGGACATCGTACAAATCTTCTGTCGAACTCGCCGGCCCGCGATCGCCCGCGAGGCCAGGTGGGACGAGCGTGTAGAACAGGTCGGGCGATTGCGCGGTGACGACGAACCCGGCGACCCCGCCAAGCGCCATCAGAAACGCGGCCAGCCCGATGTGCCACCGGGCCTGGCGCACGGCACGACGAAAGCCAACCGTGAAAAACTGCACAAACACGCGGCGCAAAGGCGTGCGCGGGCTGTAAACGCTGAAGTAACCGCGGCTTGCCAGGTTTTCTAGGTGGGTCAGGACATTGCGGTCGAGCGAAATACTGCGCGCCACCGATAGCGAGGACAGAACGGCTCGGTAAAGAACCGGCAAGCGGGCGAGTTCGTTGCTGTCCAGGCCGCGCAGTCCGCTTTTCTCGAATCGCGTGACCAGCGTGTCGAACTCCTGCCACACGCGTTCACGCTCGCGTCGAAACCGGGTGCTCTTGAGGTCGCCGGTGTCGGCCATGCTCAGATAATCTCCCGGCGTTTGACGTCGAGATAGCGGTTGACCAGATCCACTGCCAACGTTGAGTCGTGTGTCTCAAGGCACTGCACGCCCATCCGCCGCAGCCGCTCGTATACCTTGTCGCGTTCGCGCGCCAAGCCGTAGGCGACCACAGCGGCGGCCGCGTCCGCCATGCGATGCGGCGGCGCGTCAAGCCGGTCGCGCAACTCGACATCACCCAACGAGACGAACAAAACCACATGGCGCCGCGCCAAACGGCCGAGGTTCTCGATCATCAACTCGGCCGTCACAGTATCGACGAATTCCGTAAACAATACGATAAGCGAACGTCGGCGCAACCGCGCCGCCAGGTGCACCAAGCCCAGCGTGTAGTTGGTCTCGGTCGTGCTGTAGTCGAAGCGGGCGGTGCGGTCTTGCAAAATCGGAAAGTCGTGCATGCGGCTGACCGGGTCGAGATAGCGCCCCGGCACGGCGTCAAAACTGAACAGGCTGATCCGGTCGCCGTGGCGCAAGGACGCATACGCCAGTAATAGCGCCGCGTTGATCGCATGGTCGATGCGCGTGACGCCGGCGACGGGCTCCGACATTTGCCGGCCGGTATCGATCGCCAACACGATCTGATGATTGCGCTCGGTTTCGAATTCTTTGCAGACCAGTTTGAGGTGCCGCGCCGAGTGTTTCCAATCAATGGCCCGATGGTCCATGCCCGGCACAAAGTCGCGCAACGAATCGAACGCGGTGCCTGCGCCTTTGTCGGTCTGTGCTTTGATCCCGTGGAACGACGCTTGTTTGCGCAGGTTCAACGCCTCGCGGCGGATCGGTCGGGTATTGGGCACCACAGAAATCGTGTCATTGCCGGCTTGTTTCTTGATCCGCCACGCCAGCCCTAGAGGGCCGTGCCAACGCACCCAAATCGTGCCGAGTTTGATCACGCCGCGATGGGTCGGATTTACGGCGACCGTAATACGCTGAGCCGCGCCAGGTTCGAACGTGAACCATTGCGCTTCAAGCGCTGGCGCCGGGCCATCGATGTCCACGACCACTTCGCCGCCGCCCGTCGCGTCCGGCGGGTGAGCAACCTCAATAGTCAGTGTCGCGGGCTCGCCGATAAGGATCGAGGCGGGCCGGTCGATGCGCGCGGTTACCGCCGTTTTAGCCGGGGCCAACAGGAAGTCCGCACCCATCAGGCCGGCGATCGCGAGAATGTAGATCAGTCCAGCCGGCCATAGGCGCGCGTCGAGCAGGACTAGGATTAAGGA
>JAQBYN010000072.1 GCA_027622715.1 Pseudomonadota bacterium
ATCGTCGCCCGCGCCGCCACTGATCTCTTGGGCATAGATTCCGGAGATGATATTGATGATGTCCGCACCATCGTCAGCGTCGAACAACGAGTTGTCGGCGCCCAGATCGTCGCAGGTGATCAACTGCGCCGTGGGGTCGCCCGCCGGAGAGCAATCCGCCCGGGCGCCGCCGGTCATCATCGCGACGCCCGAGACGCCCAGCATCAGCGCCGCAACGCCGGTGGTGATTTTAGCAAATGAATTTCCTCGTGCCGACTACGGAAGGCCGAGCCGCACGCTTGTACGTAACAACAAATGTCATCTCTGATTCCCCTAAGAACTGCTCGGCCGCGTGTTATTTTCTGGTGCGGCAGATCGAATTTACCTCGACCCCTGAGAACACAATCTCAGCGCCCCATCAAAGGTTCGTCGATTAATTATTTGAAACTTAATTGGAATTTCGCGCCAATCTCAAACCGGTTGCGCCAATTCCACCCGGCCCTCAGCCCCCGGACTGTCGCCTGATGACCGCCGACAGCGGTGCCAACTGCACCGCGCTGGCGTCCCCGGTGCCGGTCCAAAGCTGCATCGCCAGCAGCACTTGCTCGCTGGGCGAGGCGAACACCACCGCGGCGCCACGCAGGGCCGCATCCGAGGCGGCCAGGTTCAGCACCGCGATCACCTCGGCAGCGCTGGCGCCGGGCATGATGGCATAGCGGCTGGCGCCCACGGGCATGGCCAGCCCGGCGGCGGCCGCGGTCGATGTATCCTCCACCGCGATCCCGTGATCCAGATACCCGAAGCCATGCGGCGCCAGCGCCCCGTCAATTCCCCGCAGCACCGTGCCGTTCGGCGGCGCGCCCGCCGCCATCGGCCGTGACACCGCCACCGCCATCGGCAGGCGGCGCATCAGCGCGTCGGTCCGGGCTGCGGCGGCAACCTCGGACATGCCGTATTCCAGCGCCTGGTCGTCGCCCAGGCCCGGCCCCATCAGCGGCAATTCGGCAACCACCTCGAAACCGGCGGCGCGGGCGGCCATCGCCGTCTCGCGGTCGCCGGGGTTGCCGACGATCACGCCCACCGTCACCGGCACCTCGATCGCAAACAGCACCGCATGCAACAGCGGATCAGCAGCGCTGTCATCCAGCACCACGGCGATCAACGGCACCAAGGCATCGGCTTCAAAAGCCGCCGCATTGACCACCATCGCCGGGCCAGCCAGACTGAGCGGGCCAATCGTCTCCTGGCTCGCAATGGGTATCGGGGCAATATTTGCAGGGGTGGCCGCGACCTCGATCCCGTTGATGAACACCGGCCCGGCCGGGGCGGCATCAGCCGGATCGGGCGGCGGCGCACCGGGCGCCAGGACGAACAGCGAGATCAGCGCCAGCGCCACCGCGCAAAATGGGACGGCGACCAGCACCCCACCCAAAAACCGCAAAATCCAGGGCCGCTGGGGCTCGTCGTCTACGAATCGTTTTCGCTTCGTCATATTCCACCCCGAGAGGGCAATCACCTGCCCAGCCACCCGCCAATCATCAGCACCTCGGCTTGACGCGCGTGGGCCTGTCGGCGCATCTATACGCGCAACCCGCGCCCGACGCTAGAACCGAGCGCCCAAACCCGAACAGAAAGTCGAACAGGCCAATGTTGTTGCTTATCGATAACTACGACAGCTTCACTTACAATTTGGTTCATTACCTGGGCGAATTAGGGGCGCCGGCAAAAGTTTTCCGCAACGACCAGATCACCGTCAGCGACGCCATCGCGATGAAGCCCCGCGCCATCGTCATGTCGCCCGGCCCCGGCTATCCCCAATCGGCCGGCATCTGCCTCGATCTGGTGCGCAATGCCCCCGCCGACATGCCGATCCTCGGCGTCTGCCTGGGCCACCAGACCATCGGCCAGGCCTATGGCGGCGACGTGGTCCAGTGCCACGAGATCCTGCACGGCAAGCTGTCATCGATCACTCATACCGGCACCGGCCTGTTCACGGGCCTGCCCCAGGGGTTCTCGGTCACCCGCTACCACTCACTGGTGGTCGATCCCGCGACCCTGCCGGACTGCTTCGAGGTCACCGCACGCTCGCAATCCGGTGTCATCATGGGGCTGTCGCACAAGACCCGCCCGGTCGTTGGGGTCCAGTTCCACCCGGAATCCATCGCCTCGGAACACGGCCACGCGTTGCTGAATAATTTCCTCGAACTGACCGCAACGGAGGTAGCATGAGCGCCGCCCTAAAGCCCCTGATCGCCAAAGCCGCTGACCGCGCCCTGACCCGCGCCGAGGCCGAGGTCGCCTTCGCCATCATCATGTCGGGCGAGGCCACCATGGCCCAGATCGGCGGCCTGCTGATGGCGCTGCGCACCCGTGGCGAGGCAATCTCCGAGATCACCGGAGCGGCGGCAGCAATGCGCGCCAAATCCGCCAAGGTGAAGGCGCCCAAGGGCACCATGGACATTGTCGGCACCGGTGGCGATGGCAAGGATATCCTGAACATCTCGTCGGCCACCGCGTTCGTTGTGGCGGGTGCCGGTGTGCCGGTCGCCAAGCACGGCAACCGGGCGCAGACCTCGAAATCCGGCGCCGCCGATGCGATGACCCAGCTTGGCATCAACGTCATGGTTCCGGCCGAAGTCGCCGAGCGGGCGCTGGCCCAATGCGGCATCTGCTTCATGATGGCGCCGATGCACCACGCGGCGATGAAACACGTCATGCCGGCGCGGCTGGAACTGGGCACCCGGACGGTCTTCAACATCCTCGGCCCGCTGACCAATCCCGCCGGCGCTACGTGCCACGTCATGGGCGCTCCCAACGTCGAACTCGCCGAGAAGCTGGCGCACGTGCTGTCGCACCTCGGGATGCGGCACGCACTCGTCGTCACCGGTGACGACGGGCTGGACGACATCACCGTGACCGGCCCGACGCAGGCCTTCGAGGTGCGCGGCATCGAGGTCACGCGACGGACGATCACACCGTTCGACCTCGGCCTCACCATTCACCCGGCGGAGGCGCTGACCGGGGGCGACGCCGAGCAGAACGCCGCGCTGACGCGTAGCGTGCTGACGGGCAACGGTCCGCTGGCGCTCCGCGATCTGGTCGTCGCGCAGGCGGCGGCGGGCCTCTATGTCACCGGCCTGGCCGCATCGCTGCGGCAGGGCGCGGAGATGGCGATCCGTTCGATCGATGACGGGGACGCGGCGGCGAAACTGGCGGCGTTTGTCGAGGCGACTCGACGCGCGGCAGGGAAGTAACGCCGCATGACGACCACCCGCTCCCGCTACACCGGCACGATCCTGGACCGCATCGTCACCGACCGTCGCGTGCGGCTGGCCGAGGATCGCGCCCTCCGGGACGAGGCGGCGCTGCACGCACTCATCGAGCAGCGCGCCGCGCCGATCGACTTCGTCGCGCGGCTCCGCGAGGGCCGGCGTGCGACGCCCCCCGGCGCGCGGCTGCGGCTGGTCGCGGAGATCAAGCGCGCATCCCCGAGCAAGGGGATCTTCGATGCGGACCTCGATGCGGTTGCGCAGGCGCGCGCATACGCGGAGGCGGGTGCCGCCGCCATCTCGATCCTGACGGAGCCCGACCACTTCAAAGGCAGCATCGACGACCTCGTTGCGGTGGCGGCGGCGTTCGCCGGTGATGCGGACCGGCCGGCGCTGCTCCGCAAGGAGTTCATCTTCGACCCGTACCAGGTGCTGGAGGCGCGCGCGTTCGGTGCTGACGCCCTGCTCCTGATCGTGATGATGCTGGAGCCAGCCGCGCTCACCGAACTGCTCGATGCGACACACGCGCTCGGCATGGAGGCGCTGGTGGAGGTCCACGACGCCGAGGAACTGGCCGCAGCCGTGGCCGCCGGTGCCCGCGTCATCGGCGTCAACAACCGTGACCTGCGCACGTTCGAGGAAGACCTCGGCACGTTCGAGCGCCTCGCGGCGGTGGCCCCGGCCGGCGTGACGCTGGTCGCGGAGTCCGCGATCCGCGCGCCGGAGGATGCCCGACGCATGGACGCCGCCGGTGCGCACGCGTTACTGGTGGGCGAGGCATTGGTGCGGAGCGGTACGGTGGTAGAGACGGCGCGCTCGTTCATGCTCGTCGGGGAGGCCGCCTCGTGACGTACGTGAAGATCTGCGGGCACCGCACCCCGGAAGATGTCCTGGCCGCCGCGGAGGCGGGCGCGGACTTTGTCGGCATCAACTTCGCGAACTCGAAGCGCCGGGTCGAGATCGATGAGGCGCAGGCGATGGTGCGCGCTCTCGGCGGGCCGCTCGGTACGCATGAGATCGCCTTCCCGCCGCCCGCGCAGCCCCGCGCGCGCGAGGAGATCGGGCCGTGGTTCGAACACGGCGCACGCGTGATCGAGGCCCACCTCGCCGTGAAGCGCCCGCTCGTCGTCGGCATCTTCGCCGACCAGCCGATCGACGAAGTCAACGAGATCGCCGAGGAAGTCGGCGTCGACCTCGTGCAACTCTCCGGCGATGAGACGTGGGAGGACTGCCTGCTAGTCACCCGCCAGGTGATCCAGGTGGCGCACATCTCACCGGTCGACTCGCCTTCGGATCCGATGGCGCACGTTCGACCGGGCTTTGCGCTCGCGCTGATGCTCGACTCCGCGCACGGCCCCTACCGCGGCGGCACCGGCGTCACGTTCGACTGGGAGGTGGCCCGGCAGGTCGCCTCGCGCCTTCCGGTGTGGCTCGCAGGTGGGCTGACGCCTGAGAACGTGGCGCAGGCGGTCAGCACCGTGCGCCCCTGGGCGGTGGACGTCGCCAGCGGCACCGAGACCGATGGCGTGAAGGATTACGACAAGGTGCGCGCGTTCATCCAGGCGGTCCGCGCCGCTGATGCCGCCGGGGAGGCAGGCCGATGACCACCGAGGCACATGAGGCGCAGCAAGAGACGCCGGACGCTCTGGGCCATTTCGGTGAGTTCGGAGGCCAGTACGTTCCGGAGACGCTGATGCCCGCGCTGACCGAACTCACCGCCGAGTACGAGCGCGCGAAGATGGATCCGGCATTCATCGCGGAACTCGAGGGGCTGTGGCGTGACTACGTGGGCCGGCCCTCGCCGCTCACGCTGGCGGCGCGCGTCTCGGCCGAGGTGGGCGCGAAGGTCTACCTCAAGCGCGAAGACCTCAATCACACCGGCGCGCACAAGATCAACGCGGTGCTGGCGCAGGCGCTGCTCGCGCGGCGCATGGGCAAGCGGCGGATCATCGCGGAGACCGGCGCGGGCCAGCACGGCGTCGCCACGGCGACGGCCTGTGCGCTCTTCGGCATGGACTGCATCGTCTACATGGGCGCGGAGGACATCAAGCGCCAGTCGCTCAACGTCTTCAAGATGAAGGTGCTGGGTGCCGAGGTGCGCGCGGTCGACTCCGGCTCCCGCACCTTGAAGGACGCGACCAACGAGGCGATTCGCGACTGGGTCACGAACGTCCGCGACACCTACTACATCATCGGCTCCGTCGTCGGGCCGCACCCGTACCCGCTCATCGTGCGTGATTTCCAGTCGGTCATCGGGCGCGAGGCGAAAGAACAGATGCTGGAGAAGGAGGGCCGCCTCCCGACGATCGCCGTGGCGTGCGTCGGCGGTGGCTCGAACGCGATGGGGCTGTTCTACCCGTTCCTCGATGACCCGGTGCGCCTG
>JAQBYN010000032.1 GCA_027622715.1 Pseudomonadota bacterium
GTCACGGTGGTCACAAAGACCGTGGCTGCCAAGGCCGGATCGACGCCCACCCGATTGAGCCCCAACGGGATCAAAATACCGGAAAAGCCGGCTGCCATCATATTGATGATCATTGCCGCCAAGATGATCAAACCGAGCCCGAGATCGCCGAACCAGGCGTAGACGCCGACACCACACAATACGGCAAACGCGACACCATTGATGAAACTCACCATCAGTTCTTTGTTGACGAGGCGCAGCACGTTCGATGCGGTGATGTCGCGGGTCGCCAGCGCGCGCACTGTCACGGTAAGCGCCTGGGTGCCTGCGTTGCCGCCCATTGACGCCACGATCGGCATGGGGATCGCAAGTGCAACGATCTGTTCAATGGTGCCGCCAAACACAGAGATCACCAGAGACGCGATGACCGCAGTCATGAGGTTCACCAGCAACCACACCGAGCGGCCGCGGACAATCTGAAACACGGAGTCGTTGATGCCCGCGCCACCGGCACGGGCCAAACGGCGAATATCCTCTTCGGCCTCTTCCTGGATCACGTCGATGATATCGTCATGCATGATGACGCCGACCAACCGACCGGTGGGGTCGACGACCGGCACCGACGCCATATCGTATTGCTGGAAGATGTAGGCAACCTCTTCCTGGTCCATATCGACCGGAATGAGCCGGGGATCGGGCTCCATGATATCGCCGATCGGGATCGGTCGCCGCGTCCGCAGAAGGATGTTGAGCGGCAACGTCCCAATCGGATGATGGTTGGCGTCGATCAAAATCAATTCGTAGAAGTCGTCGGGTAAATCTTCTGTTTCGCGCAAGTAATCGATGACCTGACCGACGTTCCAATAGGACGGCACCGCGATCAAATCGCGCTGCATCAGGCGCCCCGCCGAATTCTCTGGGAAGGCGAGCGCTTGTTCGATCTCGGAACGGTCGACCGCGTCGAGGCGGTCTAGAACTTCGCGTTGCAGGTGCTCGTCGAGATCGTCCAGAACGTCGAGCGCGTCGTCCGTGTCTAGCTCAGAGATAGCGGCGGCGGTGCTCTCGCTGCCAATCCGGTCGACAACATGCTCTAGGGCGGAGTCATTGAGCTCGGTAAGGACTTCGGGATCCAGCGTCTCGTGGATCGCATCGATGAGCGCAGATCGATAGCTGGGGTCGATCGTCTCGATCAGGTCGGCGACGTCCGCAGCGTGCAGATCTTGAACGATCAATGCGACGGCTTCGAGGTGGCCAGCTTCAAGCGCATCCTCGACGGCGTTGACGGTGTCCATCGATAGACCGACCGATCGGTCGGTCACCGTTCCCGCTGGCGCCCCGTCCGCTACATTTTCTTCCGGCTCCCGGGGCAGGTCGGTCATTGCTCGATCAGCCGGCCACGACGCGGGCGGCTGCAACCTGCGCCTCGACGACAGCCAACGCGCTCATGTTGACCAAGCCACGCACCGAAATGGACGGATTGACGATATGCGCCGAACCGCTGACACCGGCCAGGATCGGTCCGACCGACAACCCCTCAGTCATTGTGCGGGCAACGGTAAACGCGATGTTCGCCGCATCGACATTCGGGAAGATCAACAGATTAGCAGCGCCCTTGAGGTCAGATCCGGGAAACACCCTGTCGCGAATTACTTCCGACAATGCGGCGTCGCCCTGCATTTCCCCTTCGACTTCAAGTTCGGGCACCCGTTCGTGAATAATCGCCAACGCCTCGCGCATTTTTTGCGCCGAGGGGTTTCTGTGGGTGCCGAAGTTTGAATGCGACAACAACGCGACCTTGGGTTCGAGGCCGAAGCGCCGGACCGACTCGGCAGCGAGGATTGCGGTTTCGGCGACTTGTTGAGCGGTCGGGTCATAATTGACATTGGTGTCGGCAAAAAACACGGTGCCGCGCGGTGCGACCAGCACCTGAATTGCGCAAAGGTTCGTCACGTCTTTCGCCATGCCCAAGATGTCGCTGACGTATTGAAGGTGACGCCCATACCGGCCAATCACACCGCAGATCATCGCGTCGGCATCACCGCGTCGCACGGCGAGCGCGCCGATCACTGAGGTGCGGGTGCGCACCGTTGCCTGGGCCGTGTCGGGGGTGACGCCCTTGCGCCGCATGAGCGCGTGGTATTCGGTCCAATAATCGCGAAAGCGCGGGTCGCCTTCCGGATCGATCAACTCAACGTCTTTCTCTAGGTCGAACCGCAGGCCCATCTTTTTGTGCCGCATCTCGATGACGAAGCGCCGGCCAATTAGGATCGGTTTAGCGAGACCGTCGTCGATCACGATCTGGACCGCCCGCAAAATGCTTTCTTCTTCGCCTTCGGCATAAACCAGACGGAGCGGTTTCTCGCGGGCCTGATCAAACACCGGCTTCATGACAAAACTCGTGCGATAGACCGTGCGCGCCAACTTGTCGCGATAGGCTTGGAAGTCCTCAATGGGCCGGGTCGCGACCCCAGAATCCATTGCCGCCTTGGCTACCGCCGGCGCGACCTCGACGATGAGGCGCGGGTCGAACGGTTTCGGGATCAGGTATTCGGGCCCGAACTCGAGCGATTGACCGGAGTAGGCCTTGGCAACGACATCGGTCGCTTCGGCCTTTGCGAGGTTCGCGATCGCCATGACGGCCGCGAGTTTCATGGCCTCATTGATCTCGGTTGCACCGACATCCAACGCGCCGCGGAAGATGAACGGGAAGCACAGGACATTGTTGACCTGGTTGGGGTAGTCCGAGCGGCCGGTGGCGATGACGGCATCGGGGCGAACGGCTTTGGCGTCTTCTGGCTTGATCTCCGGTGTCGGGTTGGCCAGGGCCAGGATGAGCGGGCGTTCGCCCATCGTCTTGACCATCTCGGGCTTGAGCACGCCTGGCCCGGAAACACCGAGGAAAATATCGGCGCCGTCCACCGCATCCGCAAGCGTGCGGGCATTGGTATTGGCCGCGTACTTTCCTTTGTAGGGATCCGGCTTTTCGTCGCGCCCCACGTAGACCACGCCTTTGCGATCGACCACGAGAATGTTGTCAGGCTTCATGCCCATGCTAACCATGAGATCGAGACAAGCCAGCGCCGCGGCGCCAGCACCGGAACACACGAGTTTCGTATTGCCGATCTCTTTGCCGACAACGCGCAAGCCATTGTAGAGCGCCGCCGCAACGCAGATCGCCGTTCCATGCTGATCGTCATGGAACACCGGTATTTTCATGCGGGCGCGCAGCGCCTTTTCGATGATGAAACATTCCGGCGCTTTGATATCTTCAAGATTGATGCCGCCGAATGTCGGTTCGAGGGCAGCGACAACCTCAATAAATTTCTCGGGATCGTTCTCGGCGACCTCAATGTCGAAGACATCGATATCGGCGAATTTCTTGAAGAGGACGCCCTTGCCCTCCATCACCGGTTTGGACGCCAGCGGTCCGATGTTGCCCAGACCAAGGACGGCGGTGCCGTTGGTGATGACGGCGACCAAATTAGCGCGAATGGTGTATTCGGCGGCTTTGCTCGGATCTGCGGCGATTTCGTTGCAAGCAGCGGCGACGCCCGGCGTATAGGCCAGCGACAAATCGCGCTGATTGGAGAGGGCCTTGGTGGGCGTGACGCTGATTTTCCCAGGGGTCGGCCAGCGGTGGTATTCCAGCGCCATTTCGTCGAGTTCATCAGCCATCACATCGCCCCTCGGTACCGAATCAACCTGTACGGTTGTTCCGAAACGACACTAACCCACGGATTTTGCCGCGTCCAAAACAAGGAAGCCCGCGGGATAATCCGCGGGCTTTCTCTGATGGTGCGGTCGAGAAGACTCGAACTTCCACGGGATTAACTCCCACAGCGACCTCAACGCTGCGCGTCTACCAATTCCGCCACGACCGCTTGGTGGCAGCCGAATAGCAAATCTGGTTCACGGCATCAAGCGCAGCAGCGGGGAATTCCTGGGTTTCCCAGGGTTTGTCTCGATTAAAGAATTTCGTTGAGACCGACCGTGTCGGTGATGGTCACCGCGACATGATCGTCCACGATCATAACTTCGCCACGGGCGATGACCCGGTCATTGGCCAAAATCAACGCGTGATCGTTGACCGTCGTATCGAGTTCGATGACGGCGCCGCGGCCCATCTTGAGCAGCTGGTTGATCGGCATGTTGGACCGGCCGAGCACGACCGATAATTCGACGCTGACAGTGTTAACGGCTCTCGCCATGCTCTACCTCGGCCAATGGCCTGATTCTTAGGGTCTAACAAATAGACGGTATTCCTAAATGAATGGTTAAGGAAGCCGCGTGGTAAGCTTGTCCGATGAACACCGTCGAGTGGCAAATCAGCGATTCACCGGTCGGCTACGCGGAAGCGACCGAGGCGATGGAGCGCCGCGTGGAAGAGATTCGGGCCGGTACGGCGCCCGAATTGATCTGGCTTCTGGAACACCCGCCGCTTTACACCGCGGGGACCAGCGCGCGCGCCAGTGACCTTCTCGCGCCCGACCGTCTGCCGGTGTTTCCGACCGGTCGCGGCGGCCAATACACCTATCACGGGCCGGGGCAGCGGATCGCTTACGTGATGCTCGATCTGCGGCGGCGGGATCGCGACGTTCGCCGTTTCGTGTGCGATTTGGAAACCTGGCTGATCGCTGCGTTGGCCGGGTTTGGCGTCGCCGGACGGCAAGAGGACGGCCGGATCGGCGTGTGGGTCGATCGCGGCCGAGGGCGCGGCGTTGCCAAAATCGCGGCCATTGGCGTGCGCATTCGTCACTGGATCACCTATCACGGCGTATCGCTCAACATCGAACCCGATCTCGCGCACTACGGTGGGATCGTGCCGTGCGGCATCGAGGATGCTGGCGTGACATCACTGGTCGACCTCGGCGTGACGCCGTCGATGGCGGAGGTCGATGCCGCCTTGCAGCATTGCTTTACTGTTGTCTTCGGTGAGTTGGCCGCAGTACCGGCGACTGATTTCGCCCGTTTCGCCGCCGGTTAAACCGTCGGCCGCTGCGTGAACCCGCCAGCAACGTCATCGCCCTTAGCTTCGGCGGGTTCTACCGTGACGTCCGCGACGCGCGCGCCTGATGGCCCTTTGCGACACGCGTCGACCATGTCGCGAACCACTGTTTCCGGGCCGTGGAGCAGGGCTTCGACGGTTCCGTCGGCACGATTGCGCACCCAGCCGGATAGGCCCAAAGCACGGGCGGTTTCGATCGACCATCCGCGGTACCATACGCCCTGGACGTTGCCTGAAATACGGACCCGAAGCGTGATTAGTTCTGGCGCGTCAGGACTCATTCAAACTCGAGAATGACCTGATCGACAGCAAGGCTGTCGCCCGCGGCGGCGTGCAGAGACTTGATGGTGCCGCTGCGCTCGGCGGTAAGGACGTTTTCCATTTTCATCGCATCGACGACGGCCAAGGTGTGGCCGAGCTCGACCGATTGCCCCGCCGCCACGTTGATCGACACGACCATACCGGGCATCGGCGAGACGAGAAATTTGCTCATGTCGGGCGGCACTTTGATCGGCATGAGATCCATCAGCGCCGCGACCTTTCGCGCGCGCACAACAACCGACACCGTCAGCGCACCTAGGGTAACGACAACCCCCTCGCCTCGGTGGTCGATCTGGGCCAACACGGCATGCCCGTCGATTGATCCCATGAACAGCGGATCACCGGGTCGCCAGTCACTGACGATTTCCGTGGTTTTGCCGTTGAGGACGACAGCGCAACCTTCGGCGCTAGCCACAAGGCCAAACGGCAAACGATCGTTGCCAACAATTGCCACCCAGTCGCCAGCGGGCCCGTCTGAAAGTCGAATCGTGCGGCGAAGATGCGCGAGGGCGCCGATGGCGACCGCCGTCTTCATCTGTTCACCGTCCGGCTCCGGTGCGGCGTAGCCATCGGGCCAGGTCTGATCGATAAAGCTCGTCGACAAGGCGCCCTCGCGAAACACTGGCCGGTCAACGACATCGCGGAGGAACCGTACATTGTGGGCAATGCCGCGCACGTAGAAGGCATCGAGCGCCCCGGCCATCGCCGCGATGGCGGCTGGTCGGTCGGCGCCGTAGATCACTAGCTTGGCAATCATCGGATCGTAGAAGCGGGAGATCTCGCTGCCCTCTTCGACGCCGGTATCAACCCGTACCGAGCCACTTTCTGGCGGTACGCGGTAGCCGACCAGCCGACCGATCGACGGCAAGAACCCGCGCTCGGGGTCCTCAGCATAGATCCGTGACTCCATGGCCCAGCCTTTGAGGCGCACGTCTTTTTGCGCAAACGCGAGCTTCTCGCCGGCGGCCACCCGGATCATTTGTTCGACCAGATCGAGGCCGGTGACAAACTCGGTCACCGGGTGCTCCACTTGAAGGCGCGTGTTCATCTCCAAGAAGAAAAAGTTTCGCTCGGGATCGACGATGAACTCAACGGTGCCCGCCGAGACATAGCCAACGGCCTTAGCAAGCGCGACGGCCTGTTCGCCCATCGCCTTACGCGTCGCAGCATCGATGAACGGGCTGGGCGCCTCTTCAATGACTTTTTGATGCCTGCGCTGAATCGAGCATTCACGTTCGCCGAGGTAGACGGTGTTGCCGTGGCTGTCGGCCAAGACTTGTATCTCGATGTGGCGCGGCGTCTCGATGTAGCGCTCGATGAAAACCCGATCGTCGCCAAACGACGATTTTGCTTCGCTGACGGACCGTTCGAACCCTTCACGCGCTGATGCGTCGTCGCGCGCGATCCGCATACCTTTGCCGCCACCACCAGCGGAGGCCTTGATCATGATGGGGTAACCAACCTCGCGCGCGATCTTTACCGCTGTTTCGGCATCTGGCACTTCGCCGAGGAACCCAGGGACGGTGGTCACGCCTGCGCGGTCGGCAAGCTTTTTCGATTCGATCTTGTCGCCCATCGCGGCAATCGCATCCGCCTTGGGCCCGATGAACGTAATGCCGGCCCCGTCGAGCGTCCTCACAAAAGCTGCGTTCTCAGACAAAAACCCATAGCCCGGATGCACAGCGTCGGCGCCACTTTGTTTGATCGCAGCGAGGATTGCGTCGACAAACAAATAGCTTTCGGCTGCCGGTGGCGGACCGATACGAATGGCTTCATCCGCCATTTGGGTGTGGGGCGCGCCGGCATCGGCATCGGAGTAGACCGCGACGGTGGCGATGCCCATCCGTTTCGCGGTCCGCATGACACGGCACGCGATCTCACCACGGTTGGCGACAAGAATCTTCTTCAGCATGAAAAACCGTTTCTTTTCAATGTACTAAGGCACACTACTAGTGTTGTCGTTGAGTCGCCGAGAGTTTTGGAGGACGCGTCATAGTGGGATGTTGTCGTGTTTCTTCCACGGGTTTTCGAGTTCTTTGGTACGGAGCATGTCGAGCGCGCGGGCGATCCGCAGCCGCGTGTTGTGCGGCATGATGACATCGTCGAGAAAACCGCGATGCGACGCGATGAAGGGATTGGCAAACCGCTTGCGATATTCCTCGGTCAGCTCGTCGACCTTCTTGGGGTCTTTCGCCTGCTCGCGGAAAATAATTTCGACCGCGCCTTTTGGGCCCATGACCGCAATCTCGGCGGTCGGCCACGCGTAGTTGATATCGCCCCGCAGATGTTTGGACGACATCACATCGTAGGCGCCGCCGTAGGCTTTGCGCGTAATACACGTGACCTTGGGCACCGTGGCCTCGCCGAAGGCAAACAGCAGCTTTGCGCCGTGTTTGATGATGCCGCCGTATTCTTGATCGGTTCCCGGGAGAAATCCCGGCACGTCGACAAATGTCACGATGGGAATATTGAAACAATCACAAAACCGGACGAACCGCGCGGCTTTACGAGATGAGTTGATATCAAGGCAGCCGGCTAAGACCATCGGTTGATTGGCGACGACACCGATCGTCTGCCCGCCGATGCGCCCAAATCCAACAACGATATTGCGCGCGAAGTCGGGCTGGATTTCAAAGAAGTCGGCCTCGTCGACCACTTTCTGAATAAGTTCTTTGATGTCGTAAGGTTGGGACGGATCGGACGGAATCAGCGTGTCGAGCGACATTTCGACGCGATCGATCGGATCGTCGCTAGCGCGCACCGGCGAGTCTTCACGGTTGGACAGCGGCAAAAAGTCGAACATTCGGCGCGTCTGGATCAGCGTTTCGATATCGTTTTCGAACGCCAAATCCGCCACCGACGACTTTGTCGTATGGGTCACCGCCCCGCCGAGTTGTTCTTGGGTCACCACCTCATGGGTCACGGTCTTGACCACGTCGGGACCGGTTACAAACATGTAGGAGGTATCTTTCACCATAAAGATGAAGTCGGTCATGGCCGGCGCGTAGACAGCGCCGCCGGCGCACGGGCCCATGATTACTGAAATCTGCGGTACCACGCCGGACGCCAGAATCGTTTTCTGGAAAACATCGGCATAACCGCCGAGGGACGCCACGCCTTCTTGAATTCGGGCGCCGCCGGAATCGTTGAGTCCGATGACCGGCGCGCCAACCTTCATCGCCTGATCCATGATCTTGCAGATCTTCTCGGCGTGCGTCTCCGACAGAGATCCGCCGAATACCGTGAAATCCTGGCTGAAAACAAACACCAGGCGGCCATTTATCTTACCGAAGCCCGTCACCACCCCATCACCCGGGACCTTTTGTTCGGCCATCCCGAATTCGGTTTCGCGGTGCTCGACGAACATGTCGAACTCCTCGAAGGACCCCTCGTCTAGGAGTACGTCAAGGCGCTCGCGGGCGGTCAGTTTGCCTTTGGCATGTTGCGCCTTGATTCGGCGTTCGCCACCGCCCTGACGTGCGGCCTCACGTTTTTCCTCAAGCTGACGGATGATGTCGTGCATAGAATCCCCAGACGCTGCAGAAGGCGCTGCATAATAGCGGCCTACGACCGGGCGGGCACGTTGTAAGGGGCGAATGGGCTGGGTTTATTCGGCGCGGGCCAGCGCAATAAAGCGCGCCGCGGCGACCAAGTCAGACCTGGCGCGGGCCGCATCCTCAGCAGCCTCCGGATCGACCCCCCATTGGCCAGTCTGGAAGTCATTATCGATACGGCTGAACGACCACGCTTCGGCCGGATCGAGCCTCCCGGCAGCAACGGCAAGCCCGATAACGAGAGACCCGCTGACGCTCACCACCGTGTGCAGACCGGTGAGCTCGAACCCACCAAACGCGCCAACGACCTTCCCGAGGGCAACAAGACCGATGTCGTCCTGCGCAACAGGAACCACACCAGACGTCACCACCAAGGCGACGCCGTAGGTTTCATGGAGCCAATTCAGCAGGGGTTGCCAGGCTTCGTTCTGCCGTTGCACTAGCACCGACGGTACCTCCGCGCGGTAGCAAAGGAGATCGGTCCAGCCAAACCGCGTAATCTCGTCGACGACCTGCGGCATATTCGTCCTGACCCCGTCAATCGCGGTGTAGGCGTGCCGGGTCAGCGGCATTGTCGCTGCGTCGATTGTGTCGGACTGCGCGGCCCATTCTTCGGCGACGGCATCCGCCATAGACTCGGTTGGCAGAGAGAACGCGTTCTTGGCGGGCGTCCGCATTACTTTACCGTCCAGCAGAACCGAAAATGCGTCGCCTTGCGGCGTAGCGCTCGCGCGTTCGTAGAAGCGCTTCACTCTTCTTTTCCACCTCCGAGAACACGGCCGATACCACGACCGACGTCACCGATGCCCTCGCCAATGCCGCGGATAACGCCGCCCACGACCCCGTTCTGGCCGTCGTTGGCTTCGCCTGAGTCAGCGCGTTCAATCGCCGCAAGGCAGGGGTTCTTTTCGGCCGTCACCCCCTCGATCACCGGCACCAGAAGAACGAGAGGGTTCACAAAAATGCCGAGCGTCGTCGCGACTTTCTTGGCGGTTCCGCCGGCTGTCGGCAATACTTTGGGTTTACCGAAAGGCCCGGTTACAGCAATGGGGACGGCGAGATCGAGAAGCCGCACTTCCTTCGGCCGCGGCGTTAGCGTGAGATTCAACGTCTCTCGGCCAAGGTCAATCGACCCTTTGCCGGCAATGCTGATGAACTCAGCGTCAAGCAACAGCGCGCGTGATGTTGCCACCCCTTCCTTCACGTCGAACCGGCCGACAAAACAGTTGATCTGGGTGCGATCACGTTTTTGATCGTCCCAAGGCGCCAACTGCCGCAATAGTCCTTGGTCGAGAAAACGGAAAGAACGCTGTTGGATAAAGCCCTTGCCGCCGGTGAGGCTGACGGTGCCCGACATCAGCGACGCCAGTTCGTGTGCGGAAGCGCCCGTGCTCGTCACCTCGATACCAACCTCGACGGGCAATTGAAGGACGTTTCCGAGGTCCGAGCGGCTGAGTTCCAGCGCAACGGCACCCGCATCAAACGGGCCCCCAGTCAGCGAAACCGACAATTTGGCCTTGTCGCCCCGGAGATCTAGTTGAGCGCGACCAACCACCGGGTTGTCGCCGACGGTCGCCGAAAACCGCTGAACATCGACGACGCCATTATCCGCTGTGGCGGTCACGGCGAAATCACGGCCCTTCATGGTGCGGCCGGAGAAGGCCTTCAGCTGGACCCCGACGTCGAGGTTGAGGCCGCGTAGCGGCTCGAAATTGATCAGTTCGGAAGAAAATAGCGGGCCGCCTGTCGCCTCGACGGCGGGTTCCTGACCTGGATCATCGGCATCGAGTCGAATGAAATCGGTGAGGTCGAAATTCTCGGAGGCGGCGCGCAGGAACAACCGCCTCCCGTCGCCCCGGTCTTCCATTCGGACATTGCCGGTGAGATCGGATTGCCCAACCGCCACCGCGAATTCCTTTAACTCCGTCGAACTACCAGTGGTCGTCAACGCGCCCTGGATGCGCCAAGGCCCTGCGGCATCAAGGGTTAGGCCTGCGGCGTAGGCGATCTCCCTCACGATCAAACCTTCAGCCGATATGGTGAAATCGAGATCTTGCGGACGTGCCCGGTCCGGGGCGACGCCTCTGACCCGGACGTGGGACGACGGCGTCGTCATCGACGCGTCGAGCTGCACCGGTTTGAGGCCGCGAAGTTCCGCAAGCGGCGCGAGAGACGCTTCAATTGTTAAGTTCTCGCCGCCCAACGTCCCACTGGCTTGCACGGTGACCGCCGAAGCCGCACCCTTGGTCGCGATCCGCAGCGAGTCGAGGACGATCTGTTCGTGCGCGACGACGTCGTCGGCTTTGACCGCGAAACGCAACTGTCGCGCGACAACCTCCCCCACCGTATTGTCAAACAACTCGCGGCTCGTCGCACCGACGCTTGAGATTTCAGATAACAGATTGAGATCGCCGGCATCGATGCGCTCAGCAAGCCCCATTGCCCGAACCAACATCGCGGCATCAATCCCCGCTACGTCGACCTTTAGAGACACTTGCAGTTGATCGGATGTTTGTTGCGCCACACCCGATGCCGCAAGGGTTTCGCCGTCAAGCCGTGCCGAGAAGCGGGCAAGACGCAGTGCTTGGCGATCCGAATTCACCTCGGTCGTTACATCGCGCAGGAGAACATCGCCTGCCTTCACAAGCCCCGCAGTCAGGCTGACCTCGGTGTCAATGACGAGGAACGGGCGGAGATCCAGCGGCGTGTCATTCAGAATTCCGTCGACGGACTGGGGGGGGCGCCGATCATCCGTCGCGTCTACCCCCGCTGCGACGGGCTCATCCGGTGCCGCACCGAAAAACCCCACCAGCGCGAGATCTATCGTCTCGGCGCGGAAGTCGCCGACCAGTTTGGTCCGATCGCCGCCAAAGGCCAACGTCAAGTCGCCCTTTACGTCGCTATCCGCAATGCGGATGTCGGCTTCGCGAAGCGTGATGGCGTCGTCGGCAAATACCAGAATGCCGACCGCGCTGTAAGGACCGGCCACAGGCATCGGCAGCTCGATTAGCTTCGACAAGTCGGCCAGATTTTGTCCGCCGATCGAGGTGTGCAGCGTCAAGCCATCGATCATCGCGGCGCGCATATCCGCCCGCACCTCCGCCGTGGCGCCGCCACCACTGGCGGTAAGCTGGAAGGTATAGGGCGCGCCGGGACGGTAGCTGGCGAGCGGGTCAAGCCGGCCCACGATGTCAACAGATACGTCGCGAAATGTACCACGCGCCGTGATGTTGATCGGTTGATCGCGTCCGTCGAATTGGGCGCTGGCGCCGGTTAACACCAGGCGCGCCGCATCTTTAAATGAGACCTCCAGCTCGCTCAGCCGAATTGCCGCCGTAAGATTGTCCATAAGGCCACGGGGCGTATCACCGCGAGAGGCCAATTCCAGATGCGCGTCCGCGCGCCGCGCCGAATTCCCGGGCACGTTGAGAGTCTCGAGCACCTTGGCCACATCGAGGCCAGTGACATCGGCGGCAACAGACAAAATCGCCTCGTCGGTCCGCGTGTCGAGGGTACCGGACGCGATCAGCGATCCCTCGGGAAGTTGGGCCGCCAGCCTCTCAATCTCCATCAGACCGCCAACGGTTCGGAAGGTCAGCGACGCGTCGGTGAAGGTGAGGCCGAGCGCTTGAACCGTCTCTGCCTGGATTGCCACGTCGGCGTCGAAGCCGCGCGAAAAGCCAAACGGCAGTAGTTCCTCGGACACGGTAGGCCGATTTGCTTCCGCGACGGTCCGATCGCGCGGCGCCGGTTCGGCCGTTTCCTCGTCGAGGGTCATCGAAAGGTCGAGGCCCGGCGAGTGAATTCTCGCGGTGATGCGCGGTCGCTGGGCCGTGAGATCCAGAGAAGCATCGCCCAGGAGCCGTGTCGTACCAGCGTCGAAAGCGATGTCGGTGGCTTGAATGTTTTCAAATGGCCCGGACAATCGGGTCGCGAAGGCGAACGGCTCAGAGTCGGGCAGTTGAACGCCCACGACGCGCGACAGATTCGCGATCGAAGGACCCTTGCCCGTCACCGACAGGTCGAGGCTAGGCAATCGGCCTAGTCCCGATAGTGATCCCTCAAGGTTCAGGGTACTACGCGCGGTATTAGCGGTCAGTGCGACGGGGAAGGATGCTGGCTCTGCGATCGCGAGAAGATTTCCAACCTGGCCGCTGATCGATACCCGTTCACCATTCAACACCAAGTTGACGTCAACGTTTGTGGGCCCGGTGGGCCCCTGCGGCCGCAACGAAAGACGGGAAACGTCGACCACGTTGTCCGTCGGACCGGTGCGGAAGGTAAGCGAGACATCGCGTATCTCGATTAGGCCCGGTAGCGATGGCTGACCCACGCCGCCGTCCCGATCCTGGGGCTGAAACGCAAGGGACGATTGGCCGTCGGCCCCCTCTTCCACCAATATGCGCACGCCGTTGGCATGGACACTCTTGACGTCAATTGCGCCGGTGAACAGCGGAAGCCAGCCAACCTGCACCGAGGCGATTTTGACGGTGATTGCGTCGGCCTCGGAACCACCCGGAACGTTAGACAGCCGAATGCCGGTCGCGGTCGCCCGTGGCCGCGGAAAAAGCGACAGCTCGACATCGCCGTCGATAACCAGGTTGCGCCCGGTTTCCTGTAGCGCCGCTTCGGCCAACAACGGTTTGAACCGATTGAGATCAAGAAATAGCGAGATCAGACCGGCACCGATGATCCCGACCACGACCACAGTCAGAACGCCGTAGAGGATGAGTCGAACGCGTTTCATTGGTTGGGCAATCTCTCGATGATCATTTCAGTGAGCGCCGCGAAACTGGGCACAACGGTGATCGCACCGGCCGCAGCCAACTCTTCGGCGGCATGATACCCCCATCCGACCCCGATGGGCGTCACACCCGCGTTGACCGCCATTTCGACATCGTACCGGGTATCGCCGACCAGGAGCGCCGATGCCGGGGCGACACCGGTCTCCGCCAAAGCGGTTAGAACCATGGCTGGATTGGGTTTTCCCGGGTGCCGATCGCCGCTCTGCAGATTCGCGAAAAAGTGCCCCAAACCATGCAGGTCGAGCGTCGCGCGTAGGCCCTTGGCACTTTTGGCGGTCGCCACTGCCATCAGGATTTCCCGGCGATCAAGCGCCTCAAGGCACGCCCGCGCGCCGGGAAACAGCGGCTCGTGCGGATCATGCCGGCCAAGGCGGTGCCGCCGGTAGCCGTTTTCAAGGGCAAGGCGTAAGTCGGCATCAGCGTCCGGCGCCAACACCATGACCTGTTCCGCAACGGAGAGACCGATCATAGCGCGCAAACGATCGGGTGCCGGCGCCGGCAACCCAAAGTCGCGGAACGCGGCGGCCATTGCCTCATGGATTGCCGCAAAACTGTCAACGAGGGTGCCGTCACAGTCAAAAATGACGAGACGTAATTCCGATGTGGTCACGCAGGCATCTCTTCCGTAGCGGTCAAAAAGGCCGTGGGGGGCCGCCGCTAAATATCGGCCTCAGGATCGTCAGCGCCCGGATCAAACCCGAGGGACCGCCAACTCTGGAGCATATGGGAAGGCAACGGCGCAATTACACGGAGCGTCCCGCCACCAGGATGCGGCATTTCCAGCCGCCGCGCATGTAGGTGCAGCCCCCGCCCCAGGACCTCGTTGTGGGCCGGGGTTTCAGGCCGGTCGCCATAGCGGCGATCTCCCACAATTGGGTATCCCGCCTCGGAACAGTGGACCCGTAGCTGGTGAGTCCTGCCGGTCACCGGCGTCAACGCAAGCCAGGCAAAGCGCTCGCCGGCTTGGGCAAGCGTTCGGTAAACGGTCACCGCCGATTTGCCGGTCGCGCTAGAGGCCATTTGCTCTCGGCCCCCGCCGGCCGCGGTTTTTTCGATCGTCGATTCGATCCGACCCGCGGCCGGGTGCGGCACGCCCCGAACCAAAGCCCAGTAAAGCTTCTTGGCAGCACGGTCGCGAAAGGCGGCGGTTACGGTGGCCGCCGCCGCCCGGGTCCGCGCCAGGACGAGAACGCCGCTGGTGTCGCGGTCGAGCCGGTGGACGAGGCGCGGTCGTTCGCTGGCGTCGAATCGCAGCGCATCGAGCAATCCATCCAGGTGTCGCGTGGTACCGCTCCCCCCCTGGACCGCGAGGCCCGCCGGCTTATCGATCACGATGAGCATGTCGTCGCGGTGAAGAATGCGGCTTTTCAGATCGGCGGCATCGGCCGCGGACACCGGCACGCTGCTGGGCATATCTGGCGGTGTTTCGGGCAAGGGCGGCACGCGGACGACCATCCCCGGTGCTAGGCGCAGGTTGGCGCGGACGCGTCCGCCGTCGACCCGAACCTCGCCGCGGCGGAGTAGCTTTTCCAAGCGCCCGTGTGTGACTTGCGGGAAGTTGGTATGGAACCAGCGGTCAAGGCGGAGACCGTCATCCGCATCGCCGACGGTTATTTTCTTAACGCTCACGCGAGCAACTGGCGAAACAGCCAGAGACCGAAAAACAGGGCCACGATAGAGAGCGAGACGGTCGCCAGAACATAGAGGCCTGCCGGCACCAAAGCGCCACGTCCGCTCAATACGGCGACATCCAATGAAAACGTGCTGAACGTGGTGAAGGCGCCGAGCACACCGACGGTCATGAACGCGCGCAGTTCAGGACCAACGTTCCACCGCAGCGCCATGACTTCGACCAACGCGCCCAAAGCGAAGCTTCCCGCGACATTCGCCGTGATGGTGCCCCAGGGAAAGCCGTGACCGAGCAGCTTTAGCATCTGGGCCCCGACCAAATGTCGTGCGACCGCGCCGACGGCGCCGCCAATAGCTATCGCAGCAATGATCTTCACGGTGTCACCGTACGCCGAATATCCAACCCTCGGTGTGTCGCACCCTAGCGTCCATGGCGCGGGGCCGCCAGAGCGCAGCGTCACCGGCCATGGTCCTCAGCGCCGCGGCGATGATCACTGCGTCGGCCACGTTATCGTCGATCGCGCCGCGCCGCGTCGTCGCCTCGGTACCAAAAGCCCGTAGGGCACGGTTCAAATCGATCACCGTCCGGACTTTGGTTGGCCCATGCCCGGCGGCCTTCAAAAAAGCGCGCGGAAACACCTCGACGACGGTCGAGCGCCGGCTCCCTCGCGTATCGAATGGCCAAATATGGATGGCGGGCGCTTCGCGCCGCAGCGCGGCGAGAAATCGCATGCCGGCAAGCGATCCGCGGCCCACCTGTTTCGGCCCAATCAAATGGAAAACGGTCTCGGGATGCCCCAGGCCTTGGCGCGCACAAGCCGCCTCGACGACCTTGTGGCGGCGCGAAAACCGCATGCCCTTGGCGCTCGGTGCATGGAAATAAGCACCCCATGGGTGCGTTTGTACGAATGCGCCCGCGTAGTAGTCGCCGTCGCCCGCGGCCACGGTATCAACCAACGCCCACAAATCGGGCGCGTCCTTCGGCGACTGCTCAACACCAGGAAAATATGCGCCACGGTCGACGTAGGGGAGCGTGAACGAGAAATCCAAACCCACTAGGATGCGCGCAGCCTTCGATGCATCGACAATCCAGTCGAGTACAGCCGATCTACTCCACGCCCCTGCCGCAGGCGGGACGACTTGCGGCGCCGCTACCCCAGGTTTGCACCGTGCGATTTGAAGGCCGCGATGTCTTGTTCCCTTGGCGCCCGACCAATCGATGCCGATGAACGCGTCGAAGGTCATTCCTTCGGACCGTGGGCCTTTTCTCGAAGGGTGCGCCAATGCGCCAAACGATTGCCGACTTCTCGCTCGAAGCCTCGTTCGGTCGGCACATAGAAAACCGGCCTGGGGATGGCGTCGGGAAAATAGTTGCGACCCGAAAACACGTCCTCGGCGTCGTGGTCGTACACGTAGCCGTCCCCGTAGCCCAAGTCCTTCATCAAACCAGTAGGCGCATTCAGGATGTGTTTGGGCGGCGCGAGAGACCCGGTCTCAGCCGCAGCGCGATTTGCTTTCTTCAATGCGGTGTAAGCCGCGTTCGATTTCGGCGCGGTCGCCAGGTAAATGACGGCCTGGGCAATCGCGAGTTCGCCCTCGGGCGAACCAAGAAAGTCATATGTGTCTTTCGCCGCCAACGCCTGATGCACCGCCTCTGGATCGGCGAGGCCGATATCCTCAACCGCAAACCGGACAAGGCGGCGGACGATGTACAATGGTGCCTCGCCGCCCGCTAGCATTCGCGCGAGCCAATAGAGGGCGGCGTCGGCATCCGAACCGCGCAAACTCTTGTGCAATGCGCTGAACAGGTTGAAGTGCTCATCGCGCGATTTGTCATAGATCGGCGCGCGCTTTTGGAGGGCTTTCACGAGCGCTTCGGTGTCTAGATCGGTGCCGCCGAACGCAAAAAGGTCTTCGGTCAAATTGAGGAGATAGCGTCCGTCGCCGTCGGACATCCCCCGCAGGGCCCGCCGTGCTTCGGCGGTAAGCGGTAAACGCTTGCCATCCAAAACCTCCGCGCGGTCCAATAGTTTTTCTAGGTCGGCGTCTTCCAACCGATTGAGAACCAGCACCTGGCACCGCGACAGCAGGGCGGCATTGAGCTCGAACGACGGGTTCTCCGTGGTCGCGCCCACGAGGACGATGGTTCCATCCTCGACCACCGGGAGGAAACCGTCTTGCTGGGCCCGGTTGAACCGGTGAATTTCGTCAACGAAGAGCAACGTGCCGCGCCCGATTTGGCGCCGCTCGCGGGCGCTATCGATCGCCTTACGCAGATCGGCCACGCCCGAAAAAACGGCAGAAAGTTGAATGAAATCAAGGCCTACGCGGTCAGCCAGGAGTCGCGCAATGGTCGTCTTCCCGGTCCCCGGCGGGCCCCAAAGAATGAGTGATGGAAGACGCCCGCTATCCAACATCCGGCGAAGTGGTCCACCGGCGCCCAGTACGTGGTCCTGCCCCAACACATCATCGAGCGTCTTCGGTCGAAGCCGGTCCGCAAGGGGGTGCGGCGTCCCGTCGGCCAGGCCGGCAGCTTCAAACAACGTGCTCACGACCGCGCCGCGATAACGAATTGTTGGTCGCCGCGGCGCAGCGTGATTCGCCACTGCGGCGCCGCGTCGAGGAGCCGGACAAGGTCCTCTACGGTCGTCACCTGTTCTCCGTTTACGTCGAGGATGACGTCACCAGGTTGGGCGCGCGCCTGCTGTGCCGGGCTAAAGCGCGCGACGGCAAGAACGATCACACCAGTGCCGTGCGTAAAGGTATCAAAACCCAACTCTGTGGCTAGGGCAGGCGATAGATTGGCGACGCGCGCGCCGGTCAACGGGTTGCGTCCACCAATGTCGGTGACATTGCGTGGCGGTAGCTCCGGCGCAACCAAAAGCTTTATCGGTAGCGATAAGGATTGACCCGAGCGAAGAACATCCAGAATCGCCAATTCGCCGACCGGTCGAATGGCAATGCGATAGACCAGGCCTTGCGGGTCTTCGACCGGCTTGCCGTCGATTCCCATGATCACATCGCCAACCAACAGGCCGGCCAGATCGGCCGGAGACCCCGGAAAGATATGGGTTACGAGGACGCCGCCAGGGCGATCAAGTCCAAGCGTTTCAGCAATTTCGCCGGTCACGAGTTGGCCCGCAGCACCCAGCCAAGGGCGGCGGATTTCGCCGCCGCTCACCGCCGCATTGATCACCGACGCAACCATATTCGCGGGGATCGCGAACCCGATCCCGATCGAGCCGCCGGATCTGGAGAAGATCGCCGTGTTCACCCCGGCGAGGCGGCCGTCCATTGTGACCAGAGCGCCCCCGGAATTACCGGGATTGATCGCTGCATCGGTTTGGATGAAGAACTGAAAGTCTGAAATGCCGACTTTAGTTCGCGCCAGTGCCGAGACGATCCCGCTTGTTACGGTTTGGCCGACCCCAAAGGGATTGCCCAACGCCAGAACAAGATCACCCACTTCGAGATCGTCGGAATTCATTAGTTCCAGGGCGGGCAAGACCTCCGAACCGACATCGATTTTCAAGACCGCAAGATCGGTACGCTCGTCGGCAAGAACAACCTCGGCCTCGAACTCACGCCGGTCCGTCAGGGCGACAATGATCTTGGTGCCGCTGGCGATCACATGGTTGTTGGTGACGACCAACCCGTCGGGACGCACGATCACGCCGGAGCCGAGCGAACTCTCCATCCGTTCGCGCGGTTGCCCGAACGGGAGGAAGTCATCGCCAAAGAAACGCCGAAACAAAGGATCGTCAAACAACGGCGAAACTGCGCGGTCCTGAACATTCTTACGGGTGAAAATATTGACGACTGCCGGCGCGACTCGCTTAACCAGAGGGGCGAACGAGAGTTGAACTTGCTCGCGGGTCTGTGGGACATCGCGGGCTTGCGCATTGACCGCCGGTGAAAGCGCCAGGGCGCCCAGTCCGATCAGGGACGCGCCGACCAGCAGGTGAAGCGCGTGGTGGGACATTCGTATCCTCATGGCCCAAGTGTAGCCCCGCAAAAGAAAAGGGGCAGCCCTACCGGACCGCCCCTTCGATAATTCATCCGATGATTGGACTTAGGCTGCGGCAGCCTCATCGTCGTCTTCGACGTCAACCGGGCCGGAGTCCATTCCTTTGGCGTCGGTATCGCGGTCGACCAACTCGATGACGCCCATCGGGGCCGCATCGCCGTAGCGGAATCCGGCTTTCAGGACCCGCGAATAGCCGCCGCTGCGCTCGGCATAGCGGGCTGCCAGGACGTCGAACAGCTTGGATACTTGCGGTCCATCGCCGATATGAGCCAACGCCTGGCGGCGGGCGTGAAGATCGCCACGCTTGCCCAACGAAATAAGCCGCTCGACAATTGGACGCAATTCCTTGGCCTTGGGCAAGGTTGTCCTGATCTGCTCATGCTTGATAAGAGCCGACGCGAGGTTGGCAAACATCGCTTGGCGATGCGCGCTGGATCGTTTGAAACGGCGAACCCGTCTACGGTGACGCATTAGAACTCTCCCGAATCAGAAGTTCTCGTCGAGCCGCTTAGCGAGCTCTTCGATATTGTCCGGCGGCCAATTGGGCACCTCCATGCCGAGGTGAAGCCCCATTTGCGCCAGTACTTCCTTGATTTCATTCAATGACTTGCGACCAAAATTTGGTGTGCGGAGCATTTCCGCCTCGGTCTTCTGGATCAAGTCGCCGATGTAAACAATGTTGTCGTTCTTCAGACAGTTGGCCGAGCGAACCGAAAGTTCCAGCTCGTCGACTTTGCGTAGCAGATTGGGATTGAACTCCGGTTCGGCCCGCGTCTCGATCTTGGTCTCTTGGCGGGGCTCTTCGAAATTGATGAAGAGTTGGAACTGATCCTGAAGGATGCGTGCCGCATAGGCGACCGCGTCTTCTGGCGTCACCGCACCATTCGTCTCAATCCGCATCGTCAGTTTGTCGTAATCCAGTTTTTGGCCTTCGCGCGTGTTATCGACCTTGTAGGACACGCGGCGAATCGGGCTGTAACCAGCGTCAACCGGGATGAGACCAATCGGTTTGTCCTCTTCCTTTGAGACCTCCGCAGCCACGTACCCTTTGCCGTTCTCAATCGTCATTTCCATCGTAATTTGCGCGCCCTCGTCGAGGGTACAAATCACCAGCTCAGGATTCATCACCTCAAGGTCATGACCCAACTGAATGTCGGCCCCGGTGACCTCGCCCGGACCGGTTTTGCGCAACGTTACCCGGCGGGGTCCGTCACCATGCATCCGGAGGGCTAACGTCTTGATATTCAAGACGATATCGGTGACATCCTCGCGCACGCCAGGGATCGAAGAAAACTCGTGCAACACGCCCTCGATCTGCACGGCGGTCACGGCCGCGCCCTGCAGCGACGACAGGAGAACGCGGCGCAGCGCATTCCCAAGGGTCAAACCAAAGCCCCGCTCTAGGGGTTCTGCGACCAGCGTAGCGACTCGGCTGGCGTCTTCACTCGCATCGAAGGCGAGCTTGTTCGGCTTAATTAGTTCCGTCCAGTTCTTCTGAATCACGTCCACATCCTCGTATTGCTCGCCGGCACGAAGCCGGCCATTCCGTTTACGATTGAGGTCGTTGGGCTCGGTCGGCTAGACGCGCCGACGTTTCGGCGGTCGGCAGCCGTTGTGCGGGATAGGCGTTACGTCACGAATAGACATAATCGTGAAACCGACGGCCTGTAAGGCACGAAGGGCCGATTCACGACCCGATCCCGGCCCACGAACCAACACTTCCAACGTCTTCATACCGTGGTCCTGGGCCTTCTTGCCGGCCTCGGTTGCTGCGATCTGGGCTGCATAAGGCGTGGATTTGCGCGACCCCTTGAAGCCATTTGCGCCGGCGGACGACCAGGCAATCGCGTTGCCTTGGGCATCGGTAATCGTGACCATGGTGTTGTTGAACGAAGCGTTCACGTGCGCCACACCGGAGGTAATGTTTTTTCGTTCGCGACGCCTTACGCGCGCAACATCCTTAGCCATCGTGTGTTCCTAAGCCTTTTTCTTGCCGGCGATCGGCCGGGCAGGTCCTTTGCGCGTCCGCGCATTGGTGTGGGTACGCTGACCGCGCACTGGAAGGCGCCGCCGGTGCCGCAAGCCGCGATAACACCCGAGATCCATCAGGCGTTTGATGTTGATCGACACTTCACGCCGCAAATCCCCTTCGACGATATGTTCGCCGTCGATGATCTCGCGGATCTGGCTGACCTCTGAATCGGTCAGTTGGTTGACCCGACGCTCGGGTGCCAGACCGGCTCTCTCGCGAATCTTTTTCGCCTTCGAGCGCCCGATGCCAAAAATGTACGTCAGCGCAATCTCGACGCGCTTGTTACTTGGAATGTTTACGCCGGCTATTCGCGCCACGATCCATCTCCCGCATAGAAAAACGCCGACAGAAGCCCTTCGACGGCTCCCGCGCGTTGCACCTTGATATCGATTTTGCTTCGCCCAAAGGGCGAGCGGATTATTAGTTCGCGCCGCGCCAAAGTCAACAATCTGCCCCTAATTTCCATCCAGAATCGACGCGATTTGAGCCCTTACGGTCTCAAAGTCCGCCGAACCGTCGACGACTCTGAGAAACGACCTGCCGTCATAATAGTCGATCAGCGGCGCCGTCTGCGTGTGATAGGCCGCCAGACGCGCCCGCATCGCCTGCTCGTTGTCGTCAGACCGGCGGGTGAACTCGGTCGCCCCACAGCGATCACAGACATTCTCTACCTTGGGGCGCTTTAGCGTGTCGTGATATCCCTCGCCGCATGACGCACAGGTGAAGCGACCGACAACACGTTGAACGAGTATTTTATCATTGATTTTAAACTGGATGACGTGGCCTAGTTGCTTGTGCTTTTTGGACAAGAGAGCGTCGAGCGCCTCGGCCTGACCCTGCGTGCGGGGAAACCCATCCAAGATAAATGGGCGATCGCCAATCTCATCGAGTTTATTGGCAATGATTTGAACCATCACGTCGTCGGGGACCAACTCGCCGCGGTCCATGATCGCTTTGGCCTTCTTGCCTAGTTCGGTGCCCTGTGCCGCGCGCAACATATCGCCAGTAGAAAGTTGAATGAAACCGCGGTCGCGTTCGAGTAACTGAGCCTGGGTCCCTTTTCCCGCCCCGGGCGGACCCAAGATAATGAGATTCATCTGTTCCGGCCCCGAAGCTTGGACTTCTTGATGAGGCCTTCGTACTGATGGGCGAGCAGATGCGATTGAATTTGCGCGACGGTATCCATGGAAACCGTGACGACAATCAACAGCGAGGTACCACCGAAAAAGAATGGAATTGAAAAGCGCGAGATCAATATCTCTGGAAGGATCGCCACGGCAACGAGGTATGACGCGCCCACGACCGTCAATCTTGTCAGCACATAATCAAGGTAATCGGCCGTGTTTTTGCCCGGCCGGATGCCCGGCACGAAGCCGCCATACTTCTTGAGATTGTCAGCGGTATCGGAAGGATTGAATACGATTGCGGTATAGAAGAACGCAAAAAAGGCGATTCCCGACGCATACAAGATGAGGTAGAGCGGTTGGCCCCGACCGAGCAGCGCTGAGATCGTCAAAAGCCAACCCGGTCCACCGCTAGCGGTGAAGTTCGCCAGCGTGATCGGTAGCAGCAATAAGGACGACGCAAAGATGACCGGAATCACGCCCGAGGTATTGAGCTTCAGCGGCATGTGGGAGCTTTCGCCCCCCATCATTTTGTTCCCCATTTGACGCTTTGGGTACTGCACGACAATTCGTCGCTGTGCGCGTTCGATGAAAACCACGAAGGCAATCACGGCTGCCATCATGACGATGAGGAGCAGGATGAACCCAGCCGACAGGGCGCCCGTGCGACCAAGCTCCAACGTCCCGACAACCGCGGACGGCAGGTTCGCCACGATGCCGGCAAAGATGATCAGCGATATGCCGTTGCCGACGCCGCGCGCCGTTACTTGTTCGCCAAGCCACATTAGGAAGACGGTCCCGCAGGTTAGAGTGATCACGGTTGTGATACGGAAGAAAAACCCGGGATCGAACACCGCGCTGCCTTGAGAGCTCGTCATGCTTTCCAGCCCGACCGATATCCCATACGCCTGCAACGCCGCGAGAAGGACCGTGCCGTAGCGGGTGTATTGATTGATCTTCTTGCGGCCTGATTCCCCCTCTTTTTTCAGCGCTTCAAACCGCGGCGAAACGGCGGTCATCAGTTGCATGATGATCGAGGCCGAGATGTAAGGAAGAATGTTGAGGGCGAAAATCGTCATCCGCCCTAGCGCGCCGCCGGCAAACATGTCGAACATCCCCAGAATGCCACCGGCATTTTGCTGAAAGATGTCCTGCATAATCGCCGGGTCGATGCCCGGTATGGGGATAAAGGTCCCGAGGCGGTAAACCACCAGCGCCCCAAGCGTGAACCACAGCCGTTTCTTCAGCTCGGTTGCCTTGGAGAAGGCGCCCAAATTGATATTGGCGGCTAGTTGTTCAGCGGCTGAGGCCATGAAAATTCCATCCTAAGGGTGAGACGCGTGTTGCGCGATCTGCCGCGCCTTTAGGCGTCGTCTGCTGCCGCTGCGGCTTTGCTACCCTTTTTCTTCTTTGCTTGGTGTTTCTCAGCTTTGGCGACGTCGTCGGCCAACACTTTGACGGCAGTCACGGCAACTTTCCCGCCCGCTTTTTCAACGGCGGCAATCGCTGCCTGTGACGCCCCGGCCACCTCGATTGTCAAGCTCGCTTTGAGCTCGCCGTTCGCCAGTAACCGTACACCGTCCAACGGACGCCTAATCACACCAGCGGCCAAGAGCACCGCGGAATCGATCGGTTTTCCCGCATCCAGACGCCCAGCGTCGATCGCCTGCTGCAGCCGCCCAATGTTGACCGCTTGAAAATGCTTCCGAAAGATGTTGTTGAAGCCGCGCTTAGGCAGGCGGCGGTAGATCGGCATCTGGCCGCCTTCGAAGCCTTTGATGGCAACGCCGGAGCGCGCCTTGGCGCCCTTATGGCCTTTGCCAGAGGTCTTACCAGTCCCCGAAGCCATACCACGGCCCAGTCGCTTGCGCGGCCGCCGGGCGCCGAATTTGTCGGCAATATCATTGAGTTGCATGTCTGGACCCTATTCCGCCGAATCGACGCGGACCAAATGGTGCACCTTGTCGATCATTCCGCGCACGGCCGGCGTGTCTTCAAGTTCACGCGTGCGGTGCATCTTGTTCAACCCGAGGCCGACGAGCGTCGCGCGCTGCGATTTGGGCCGCCCAATCGGGCTCCCGGTCTGCGTAACGCGGACAGTTTTTTTCTTGCCCGCCATCACTATACCTGTGCCTCGGCGGTCTCGGTGTCACGCCGATGACCGATAATATCACCGACCTTTTTGTTCCGTTTTGATGCCACGTGGCGCGGTGACATCAGGTTTTCCAAAGCGTTGAATGTCGCCTTGATCATATTGTGCGGGTTGGAGGTTCCAATCGACTTTGTCACGATATCTTGAACGCCCAATGTTTCGAAAATCGCCCGCATCGGACCGCCGGCAATCACCCCGGTGCCTGGTGGCGCTGCGCGCAGGACAACACGGCCTGCGCCGAAACGACCAGCTGCATCGTGATGCAGGGTGCGACCTTCGCGCAACGGGACACGGATCATGTTTCGTTTTGCCGATTCGGTCGCCTTACGGATCGCCTCAGGAACTTCGCGCGCCTTGCCTTTACCCCAGCCGACCCGGCCTTTTTGATCGCCGACGATGACGAGTGCCGCAAAACCGAACCGACGGCCGCCCTTGACCACCTTCGCAACGCGGTTGATCCCGACAAGCTTGTCGACCAGCTCCGAATCCTGGCGATCTCCAAAATTTTGACGCGCCATAACTGACTATCCTCTTAGAATGACAGGCCGCTTTCGCGGGCCGCATCGGCAAGCGCTTTTACGCGGCCGTGAAACATGTAATCGCCGCGATCGAATACGACTTCAACGACACCAGCAGCCTTGGCGCGTTCGGCGATCGCTTTGCCGACTGCTGCCGCCGCGGCCTTGTCGCCACCCTTACCACCAGAAATCTCTGCTTCCAGGCTTGAAGCCGACGCCAACGTGGCACCCTTGGCATCATCGATGACCTGAGCGTAAATATTCTGATGAGAACGAAACACCGAAAGCCGCGGGCGACCCACTGACTTGCTGCGCAACTTGGTGCGCACACGAATTCGTCTCTTGACTGATGTTTGTGTCATTGCACGGCCTATTTCTTCTTGCCTTCCTTACGGAAGATGTACTCGCCCACATATTTCACACCCTTGCCTTTGAAAGGCTCAGGCTTGCGGTAGGCACGAACTTCAGCGGCGGTCTGCCCTACACGCTGACGATCGGCACCGAAAATCTTAATCTGCGTCGGCGTCGGGCATTCGACCTTAATGCCCTCAGGAATTTGGTGCACCACCTCGTGGCTGTAGCCGAGCGCCAACACGAGGTCTTTGCCCCGCACCTGGGCGCGATAACCGACGCCAACGATCTCCAATTCTTTCGTGAAACCGGTCGCCACACCAACGAGCAAATTGTCAACAAGCGTCCTTTGCATGCCCCACATCGTGCGGGCCCGCGTCGTGTCGTTTCGGGGCACAACTCGAATCAGATCGCCTTCGCGCGTCGCGACAACATCGTCAACCAACGTCATCGCGAGAGCGCCAATCGGGCCTTTGGCAGAAAGCTGCTGGCCGGAGAGGGTCACCTCGACCCCCTTGGGGACCGCAACTGGATTCTTGCCGATACGGGACATGGCGAAATCTCTAAATTACGTTGCAGAGGACTTCGCCGCCGACATTGGCTTCGCGAGCTTGCGAATCCGACATGACGCCGCGCGGCGTTGACAGAATGGCGATCCCAAGCCCATTGCAGACTCGAGGCAAATCTTGGATCGACGAATAAACCCGCCGGCCCGGCGTCGAAATGCGTTGGATTGTCTTTATGACCGGTTCGCCCTCGTAATACTTGAGGTGAATTTTCAATTCCGGCTTGCCCACTTCGATTTCAAGTCGTTCGAAATCGCGGATATAGCCTTCGGTCTTCAGAACATTGAGCACGTTCGAGCGCAACCGCGAGGCCGGACTCGAAATTTCGGAGAGACGCGCGCGCTGCCCGTTTCTAATACGAGTGAGCATGTCACCCAATGGATCGGTCATCGTCATCGGCGTCTTCCTACCAGCTCGACTTAACCATTCCGGGAATCTGGCCGATCGATGCCAGATCACGCAGCGCTATTCTCGACAAGCGCAGCTTCCGGTAGACACCACGGGGCCGTCCGCTTAACTCGCAACGGCTCCGGACCCGCGTGGGCGAAGAATTTCGTGGCATTTCCGCCAATTTTAGGCGGGCCGCGAACCGCTCTTCTTGCGGATTTGCCTCGTCATTGGCGATCGCTTTCAACCGCGAACGCTTGGCCGCAAACCGCACCGACAATTTGCGGCGGCGGTTATTTTTCTCGATGGCGCTTTTCTTTGCCATTGGACCCCTGTTTCCAGTCTTCGTTTCTACGCCGCGAAAGGCATGCCGAAGGCGCGCAGTAATTCGCGGCCCTCGTCATCGCTACCCGCAGTCGTGACAATAATGACGTCAAGGCCTCGGTTCGTTTCAGCCTTGTCGTAGTCTATTTCCGGAAAAACAATGTGCTCTTTGATCCCTAGCGCGTAGTTGCCACGACCGTCGAAGCTGCGCCCGGATAAGCCTCGGAAATCTCGCACCCGCGGCAACGCAATGGTGATCAAACGATCGAGAAACTCATACATCCGCACCCGTCGCAAGGTCACCTTGCAGCCAATACCCATGTCTTCGCGAAGCTTGAAGTTCGCGATAGATTTCTTTGAACGCGTGATGACCGCCCGTTGCCCAGCAATAAGAGAAAGATCCTCCGCAGCGGAGTTGACTTTCTTGCTGTCTGCTACGGACTCACCAACACCCATATTGAGCACGATCTTCTCAATACGTGGCACCGCCATGGCGTTCGCATAACCAAACCGCTCAATCATGACTGGTTTGATATCGGTGTCGTAAATGGTTTTCAGCCTTGCTTCCATGATCGCCTACCTGTCAATCACTTCGCCGGAGCGTTTTGCGTAACGCACCTTTCGGCCATCTTCTAGCTTCTTGAACCCCACGCGCGTTGGCCGGCCGTCCTTGGGGTCTTCAATTGCGAGATTCGATAAAGCGATCGGCGCTTCCATTTCTTTGATCCCGCCGGGATCGCCCGCACCAGGCGCGCGATGCCGCTTCATCATATTGACGCCCTGGACCAATGCGCGGTCGCGCAACGTATCGATCCGGACGACGCTGCCCTTTTTGCCTTTGTCACGACCGATCAGAACGATCACGTTGTCGCCCTTCTTAATCTTGGCCGCCATCACAGCACCTCCGGCGCAAGCGAGATGATCTTCATGTACTGACGGTCGCGCAGTTCGCGCGTTACTGGGCCGAAAATGCGCGTTCCGATCGGCTCGTTTTCCTTGGAAATAAGCACCGCAGCGTTCCTATCGAAGCGAATTGCGCTGCCATCCTGGCGCCGAATTTCCTTGGCCGTACGGACGATGACGGCACGGTGAATTTCGCCCTTCTTCACGCGGCCGCGAGGAATAGCTTCTTTTACCGAAACGACGATGACGTCGCCCACCGACGCGGTGCGTCGCTTGCTGCCGCCGAGCACCTTGATGCACTGGACGCGTCGCGCACCGGAGTTGTCGGCGACCTCTAGATTTGTTTCAACTTGAATCATTGACTGAACCTGTACGGGTGGCGCGGCTTAACCGCGCGCAACCTGCTCCACAACTTCCCAAGCTTTTAGCTTGGATATCGGCGCGCATTCCTGGATACGCACAAAGTCCCCCACCTGATACTGATTGACGGGGTCGTGCGCGTGATACTTCTTCGTCCGCCGAATGAACTTCTTGTAGAGCGGATGCTGGACGCGGCGTTCGACCCGGACAACCACCGTCTTGTCGCCGGATTTGCTCACGATCACACCTGTAAGGGTTCTTCTTGGCATCTTATTCTTTCCGCTCTACGAGGCAGGCTGTTGTTTCTTGAGGACCGTCTTGATTCGCGCAATATCTCGGCGAACCTGGCGCACTCGTGCTGTGTTTTCGAGCTGGCCGCTGGCGCGCTGGAACCGAAGATTGAAGGATTCTTTGCGCAGCCCAAGCAGCTCGTCTTTCAGTTCGTCGGCGCTCTTGCCCAGGAGTTGTTCGGCCTTCATCAGTGGCCCCCCTCGCCCAAACGGCTGACAATCTTGGTTGGCACCGAGAGCTTCGCGGCGCCAAGCTCAAAGGCGTGCTCCGCAACCGCCCGCGGCACACCGTCAACCTCGAACATGATCCGGCCCGGCTTTACGCGGCACATCCAAAATTCCGGTGACCCCTTGCCCTTACCCATGCGGACTTCTGTCGGCTTCTTCGAAACCGGGACATCGGGGAAAATGCGGATCCACACCCGCCCGGCGCGTTTCATTTCGCGCGTAATCGCGCGACGTGCTGCTTCGATCTCGCGCGCATTGACCCGGCCCGGACCGATGGCCTTTAAGCCGAATGCGCCGAAAGCGAGCGTGAAACCGCTCTTAGCGATGCCGTGAATCCGGCCTTTGTGCGCTTTGCGGTACTTGGTGCGTTTTGGACTAAGCATCTACCTTATCCTCGACTTGGTGCGCCGCCGCCCGGTTGCTGCTGTTCGGACAGCCGCCGGTCTTTGGCCATCGGGTCGTGGGTCATAATTTCGCCGCTGAAAATCCAGACTTTGACGCCGCAGGTGCCGTAGGCCGTCAGCGCTGTCGCCTCGCCGTAGTCGATATCGGCGCGCAGCGTGTGAAGCGGCACACGACCTTCGCGATACCATTCAGTCCGCGCGATCTCCGCGCCGCCGAGGCGCCCGCCGCAATTGATCCGAATGCCCAACGCGCCAAGCCGCATGGCCGATTGCACCGCGCGCTTCATGGCACGGCGGAACGCCACGCGGCGCTCAAGTTGCTGGGCGATGTTGTCGGCTACAAGCTTCGCGTCGATCTCGGGCTTGCGAATTTCAACAATATTGAGATGCAACTCCGACTTCGTCATCTTGGCGATTTCGAGTCGCAACCGTTCGATGTCCGCGCCCTTTTTGCCGATAACGACGCCGGGGCGCGCCGTATGAATGGTGATCCGCGCCTTTTTTGCCGGGCGCTCGATGATCACTTTGCTAACGCCCGCCTGAGCGAGACGCTTGGTAATGAACTTGCGGATCTGCAAGTCCTCATGGAGCAAATTGCCGTAGTCGCGATCGTTGGCGTACCAACGCGAATCCCACGTTCGATTGATCCCGAGGCGTAGCCCGATCGGATTGACCTTCTGGCCCATCAGTCCCCCTCGCGCTCGCGCATGACTATTGTGATGTTGCTGTACGGCTTTTCGATTCGGCCGACACGTCCGCGCGCCCGAGCACGCCAGCGGCGCATCACGAATGCTTTGCCGACGGATGCCTCGGCAACAACCAGCCGATCAACGTCAAGCTGATGATTGTTCTCGGCATTTGCGATCGCCGACTGCAGTAGCTTTTTCACATCGTCAGAAATCCGGCGCGGCGAAAATGCCAGCGCGGCCAAAGCCGACTCGGCGGTCTTTCCCCGAATCGTCGACGCGACGACGTTCAATTTTTGCGGGCTGACGCGAAGAGCGCGGAGCGTCGCGCTTGCTTCGTTGTCGTTCAACCGACGTGGTGCAGATGCCTTGCTCATTTCCGCCTCAGGCCCTCGAAGCTTTCTTGTCGGCGCTATGGCCGGCGAAGGTGCGAGTCGGTGAGAACTCGCCAAATTTGTGGCCGACCATGCTCTCGGTAACGAGAACCGGAATAAACTTTCGGCCGTTGTAAACGCCAAACGTTAGGCCCACGAACTGCGGCAGAATGGTCGAACGGCGCGACCAAATCTTGATCACTTCCTTTCGGCCAGACGCACGTGCGGTTTCGGCCTTTTTCAACAAGTATCCGTCCACGAACGGACCCTTCCAAACGGAACGAGCCACGCTGCCTCCTACTTCTTCTTACGGCGCCGACGCAAAATAAAGCGGTCGGTCGCCTTGTTGTTTCGCGTCTTAGCGCCTTTTGTCGGCTTGCCCCACGGGGTTACCGGGTGACGTCCGCCCGAGGTGCGGCCTTCGCCGCCGCCGTGCGGATGATCGATCGGGTTCATCGCAACGCCGCGCACGACCGGGCGCTTGCCCAGCCAGCGAGTACGCCCAGCGTGACCCAACTTAATATTCTGTTGGTCAGGATTGGACACCGCACCGACCGTCGCCATGCATTCGCCGCGAATCATCCGCTGCTCGCCGGACGCCAGCCGGAGCAACGCGTAGCCTGCATCCTTGCCAACCAGTTGAACGTAGGTTCCCGCGGATCGCGCGATCTGCCCGCCTTTACCCGGCTTCATTTCGACGTTGTGGACGATCGTGCCGACCGGAATGTTTTTCAACGGGAGCGCGTTACCTGGCTTTATGTCGGCGCCCTCGCCGGATTCAACCTTGTCACCAACCCGTAGACGTTGCGGCGCCAAAATGTAGGCCTGCTCACCATCGTCATATGTGATCAATGCGATGAAAGCGGTGCGGTTCGGATCGTATTCCAGGCGCTCAACAGTCGCCGAGACCCCAGCCTTGCTCCGCTTAAAGTCTACCTTGCGGTAGCGTTTCTTATGCCCACCGCCGATATGCCAAGCGGTGATTCGCCCGGTGTTGTTACGTCCACCCTTTTTGGTCTGACCTTCGGTCAGCTTCTTGACCGGCCGTCCCTTCCAAAGATCGGAGCGGTCGACCAGCACCAAGTTGCGGCGCGACGGGGTTGTCGGTTTGAATTTTTTGAGCGCCATCGCCTAGACCCCCGTCGAAACATCAATCGTTTCGCCCTCGACGAGGGTTACGATCGCTTTTTTTACTTCAGGACGGCGCCCGATGGTGCCTTTGAATCGTTTCACCTTGCCGTTCGTGCGCAAGGTATTGACCGCCTTGACCTTGACCTTGAACAGGCCCTCGATCGCCGTCTTGATCTCCGGCTTGCTGGCATCAAGGGCGACGCGAAAGACCACCTGATTGTGCTCGGAGGCCAAAGTCGCCTTCTCGGTAATCACCGGCCCGCGGATCACTTCGTACATGCGCTCGCGGCTGATCTCGCGCCCCTTCATACCAGCCTCCCCTGAAGCGCTTCTACAGCCGACTTCGTCAGGACCAGCATGTCACGCCGCATGATGTCGTAAACATTCGCGCCTTGCTGTGGCAGAACGTCGACGAGCGGAATGTTGCGGGCAGCCCAGGTCAGATTCGGATCGAGATCGGTGCCGTCGATTATGAGGACCGACCGCCAGCCAAACGATTTGATGTGCGCGGCGAGCTTTGCCGTCTTCAGGTCTGCCAACTTGGCGGTGTCAACAATGACGAGCTTGCCTTCTGCCTGCTTGGCCGAAAGCGCGGCCTTGAGGGCGAGCTTGCGCACCTTTTTCGGCAACGCATGGCTGTGATCGCGCGGCACCGGACCGTGCGCGGTGGCGCCGCCGCGGAACTGAGTCGCTCGAACCGACCCTTGGCGAGCGCGCCCGGTACCCTTTTGCTTGAACGGCTTGGCGGTCGTGCCGCGAATTTCGCCGATCACCTTGACCTTGTGCGTCCCGGCGCGCCGCTTGGCCAACTGCCAGCGGACCATGCGATGGATGAGGTCGGGCCGTGACGACAAGCCGAAGACGCCCTCGTCGAGGTCCATATCGCCGGCCGACTTGTTTTCAAACGTTGTGACTTTGGCTTTCATTGCCTAGTCCTTCTTCTCAGATTCAGCATCGGCTGCGGCGGCAGGTTCTGCACCAGCCTCAGCTGTTGTGTCTGTACCCACGTCGCCGTCGCCCGCCTTGGGCGCAGACGTGTCTCGCAGCTGCGCCGGATAGGGGGCGTCATCGGGCCGTGCCCGCTTGACCGCGTCGCGCACATAGACCCAGCCACCTGCCGCGCCCGGGACGCCGCCACGGACGAGGATAAGACCAGCCGAATCATCGGTACTGACAATCTGAAGGTTCTGAAGCGTCACCCGCTCATTACCCATTTGTCCGGCCATCTTCTTGCCTTTGAAAACCCTGCCCGGGTCCTGACACTGACCGGTAGATCCATGCGAACGGTGCGACACCGAGACACCGTGGGTGGCGCGCAGACCAGAGAAGTTGTGGCGCTTCATCGCGCCGGCAAATCCCTTACCAACCGACGTCGCCGAAACATCAACGAGCTGGCCTGCAACAAAATGGGCTGCGGACAACTCGGCGCCAACCTCGATCAATCCATCCTCGGCGACGCGGAACTCGACAACCTTGCGCTTGGGCTCGACCTTGGCTTTGGCAAAGTGACCCCGCATGGCACCGGGCACGTTCTTTACCTTGGCCGTCCCCGAGCCGAGCTGCACGGCGCTATAGCCGTTCGTTTCTTTGGTTCTTTGGGCGACAACTTGAAGGTTGTCGACCTTGAGAACAGTGACGGGCAAATGGCGACCGTCGTCCGTGAAGACACGGGTCATGCCGATTTTTTGTGCAATGAGACCGGTGCGCATGGCCAACCTAAAGTTTGATCTCCACATCGACGCCAGCGGCCAGATCGAGCTTCATGAGCGCGTCTACCGTTTGCGGCGTCGGGTCAATGATGTCGAGAAGCCGTCGGTGGGTACGGATCTCGAATTGCTCGCGGGATTTCTTGTCGATATGCGGCCCGCGGAGCACCGTGTACTTTTCGATCTTGTTGGGCAGCGGAATGGGTCCGCGGACGCTCGCCCCCGTCCTCTTGGCAGTCGTCACGATCTCGTTCGTCGACTGATCGAGAACACGATGATCGAATGCCTTGAGGCGAATCCGAATATTTTGACTATCGACCGCCATGTTTCCCTCTAACGCCCCTGCTCTACTCTTCTCTATTCGATGATTGAAGCAACGACGCCTGCACCGACGGTGCGCCCGCCTTCGCGAATGGCGAAGCGTA
>JAQBYN010000073.1 GCA_027622715.1 Pseudomonadota bacterium
AAATTTCTCAGCGCCGCGACGTCATCGGCCATATAGGCCTCCTTCTTGGCGCGGGACCAGCCCTTGAGGCGACGTTCCATTTCGATGAGATCGCGCGGGTCTTCAAATTCTTGAACGAAGACCAGTTCAAGGGGGCGACGAGTGGCCGTGTAGGGACTTTCGCCGGCGTGGTGCTGTGCTAGGCGGCGGTCGAGATCGTGACGCGCGCTGCCGACGTAGTAGCGGCCGTCACGGCACTTAAGAATGTAGAGGTAGCATCAAGAATGTAGAGGTAGCATCAAGAATGTAGAGGTAGCATCGCATCGCACCTGATATGCACGGGCCAGGGCGTCCTTCGGGACGCGATCCGTTGGATCGCTCCTCAGGATGAGCTGAGACGGTGGCTTACGCGGCGTCGGCGGGGGGTTCGCCTTTGATGAAGCGCTTGTCGCAATAGGGGCAGTCGATCCAGCCGTCATTGCTGAGGTTGAGGTATACCAGCGGGTGGCCGGCTGCGCCGCCGTCGCAGCGCACGGTGTCGGTGTCGACGTAGACGGTTTCGGGGGCGTCGCTGCGGATCGTGGACATTTGGTCGGTGGCCCTTCTAAACGCGGATCGTTGTGGCGCGCGGCGCCGCTCCAGGAATGATAGGCGATTGTGCTAGGGGTGCAACTGAATCGCCGCGGGGGACGTGGCCCGCGCCAGCCGGAAATCGTGACCACCGCCTTATTGAAAGCGGGTGGTCTGGTCACGTAGGGTGGCCCGCGTTTTCTACCCTCGGGATGACGGAACCACCATGACCTTGGTACGACTTGATCGGACCGGCGACGCCGCGGTCCTGACGTTGGACCGCGCGCCGGTGAATGCGATGAATATCGCCGTTTTGCGCGCGCTAGACGAGGCGGCGGCGGCACTAAGCGCCGATCCGCCGCGCGGTGGGCTGGTGCTGACCGGGGCCAACGGCGTGTTTTCGGCCGGCGCCGATATCAAGGAAGTGCCGCTCTATGACGCGGGCGCGCGGGCCGATCTAACTGCGGCCGCGCAATCGGCGTTCAGCACGCTGTACCATCTGCCTGTGCCGACGGTGGCGGCGCTGCCCGGTCATGCGATGGGCGGGGGCATGGTACTGGCGCTGACCTGTGACCGGCGGCTCGCGGTGCCGGGCAATTACAAACTAGGGTTGCCGGAGATCAGTGTCGGGATCGCGTTTCCGCCGGCGGCGTGGACCATCGTGAATGCCGAACTCGACGTGACAACCAAACGGCGCATGGTACTGGACGGCCAACCCATCGACCCACATGCCGCGCACGATCTGGGGATCATCGACGAGCTGGTGCCGGCGGGCGAGATCATCGCCCGCGCGCTGAAGATTGCCGCTGCGCTGGCCCAAGCACCGGGCTACGCCGCGGTCAAGGCGCAGCTGCGCGGCACGGCATGAGCGCCGCGGCCGGGTTGACGCGATAAGGCCGGGCCCCTACGTGGTCCTTACTGCTTTTTGAAGGAATCCCCGTGAGCGACAAACACCGGCCGGTTTGGATCGGCCATGTGAGAAGAGGACGCTCCGCGCCGTGATGCCGCTCGACCGAGGCCCGATTTATCTTGAAACCGTGATGGGCCGCTTTCCGGTGGAGCCCTGGAACACCGCGAGCAACTTGTTGTTCCTGGCGCTGATTGTTTATTGGCTGGTACGGGTGACCGGTAACGTGCGAGCCCACCGCTTCATCGCCTATAGCCTGCCGGTGCTGATGGTTGGGTGGGTCGGCGGCACGGTCTATCACGCGACGCGCTCGGCCAATATTTGGCTGTTCATGGATTTTGTCCCCATCGCCCTCATGGTGATGGCGGTGGCGATCTTTTTCTGGCGCCGCCAGGGGGTGCGCTGGTGGTGGGTGCCGCTGTTGGTGTTTGGCCCGTTCATCATCGTGATGACCGGACTGTCGTTGCTCGACATGCCGGGGTCGGCGCGGCCCATTGCCGGCTATCCGGTGCTGGCGATTTCGATCCTGCTGCCGGTGGTGCGCTATCTGGGGCAAAACCGCTGGGTCGATTGGCCGCTGATTGTGGCCACCCTGGCGCTGTTTGTGGTGGCGGTGAGCTTCCGCACCATCGATGGACGGCTGCTGGTCGAGACCCTGCCAATGGGCACGCATTGGCTGTGGCACAGCTTTGGCGCTGCCGCGGTGCAGCTGTTGATTCTCTATATATGGCGCAGTGATTTGCGGGAGGCGCGCGCCTAGAGGCGGGGCGCGGCCACGAACACGGCCCACGCGACCTAATTGAGCGCGCCGGCCTGCCGGTCCGCTGCGGCCGCGAGGCGCGCGAGCTTGTCAGGGTTGCGGACGATGTAGATTCCAGCAATGCGGCCCGCGGCGTCGAGATCAAAAGAGACGGTCTGCTCGAGGCGGTCGCCGACAAAGATCAGAAGTCCAGGCGCGTCGTTGATCTGGGCGACGGCCGCGCGCAGGTCAGGCGTGCTATACTTGCCCACGAGACCGCCAAGCGCTGCGGCGACCCGGTCGCGCCCAACCAGCGGATCGCGCACGGCAGGCACCTTGCCGCCGCCGTCGGACACCAGCACCGCATCGGCCGCGAGCGCCTCGACGAACGGGGCCACGTTGCCGGTGGCGCGAATCGTGTCGAAAGCGGCGCGAAACGCTTCGACCTGCATTATCGAAGGCGCATAGCGCGGCCTGTCGGTCTGCAACGCCTTGCGCGCCCGCGCGGCCAGCTGACGACACGCGACCGGCGTGCGCTGCAGGGTGTCGGCGATTTCCTCGAAGGTGAAGTCGAACAGGTCGTGGAGGAACAGGGCGGCGCGTTCTGCCGGTGAGAGGCGTTCGAGCGCGCGCATGATCGCAAACGAGAGATCGAGCCCGTGTTCGTCGGGCATGGTGTCGCCGGCGATCGGCTCGGGCAGCCACGCGCCGACATAGGTCTCGCGCCGGCGCTGGGCCGACTTGAGGCGGTCGAGCGCAAGGTTGGTGACGATCCGCGCCAAGGGGCGCGCCGCTTCGCCGACGAGCGCCATACCGGCAAAGCGCACCCACGCCTCCTGCACGATGTCCTCCGCCTCGGCGACGGAGCCGAGGAAGCGATAGGCCAGACGCAGGAGCCGTGGCCGGGCGGCCAGGAAGGCCGCGAGATGCGCATCGCCGGGGGCGGTCATCTCAGGGCCGGCCCGGGGGCAGCGCGTCGAAGCGGCGCACGTGTTCGCTCACCGGCGCGCAGGCCTGCGCCATGCCGAGGCCGCGTTTGAGCAACGGATAGAACCCGGCGCCGGCGATCGCCGCCGCCTGGCCCGCCCGGCCCCGCACGCCCCCGCACGCCCCAGCGGCGCTGTACTGCATCGCCCAGTTCATCAAGGCGATAATCCCAGGTGACGACGGCGCGGGCAAACGCGGCCGCGAGCCCTACGCCGATCGGGTCGTCTTCGCGCACCTCTTCGAGCACAACGGCACGCACCGTCTCGCGCGGCACGCCGGCGCGGCACGCCATCTTCATCACCAGATCGAGACAGGCGCCGCAATCGGCAGCGCGCACGGCGACGAGCAGGCCCGCGAAATAGACCTCGACCGGCAGACCGAACCGGCGCGCGGCGAGCGCCTGCGCGATCTGAATGCGCAGGGCGCCGGGGGCGTCGACGTCGGCGATCGCGCGGAGATGATCGACGTTGTAGGCGTAGCGCGTCTCGAACGCCGCGAGCGCGCGCCGCAGGATGTAGCGCAGCATCACGCCCGCCCCGGCAGAGCGCGGGCGCGAACCAGGGGCCACACGCCCAGAGCGGCCGGCACGACGACGGTGACGACGATGACGAGCGCCAGCGACGGGCCGGCGCGATGGACCGCAAGGTCCCACAGATGAAGGAGCGCATGGCCGCCGAGGAACACGGTGGCGACCGCGACAAGACGCAGCGAGACCTCGCGGCGCGCAATCGCCAGCGCCAGCGCGGTCGCCGCCGCGAGGAAGCCGATGCCGGCATCCTGGACGAAGTGCGGGTTGAACGCGCCGGTTTCGTGCGCCCCCGGCACCGCCGCGAACCACGCGGCCGGTGCCGCCAGCATGAACGACCCGTTGAAACCCCAGTAGACGGCCAGCAGCCCGAGCAAGATGCGCATGGCTTTTCCTCATGTTGCCCTCTCTACGAGGCAGGCGGGAAAAGTGTGACAGGGCCGCCGCAGTATTTTTGCCGCCCGCAGGGCGCAGGCGTGGCGCAGCCCGGGGGAACGCCCCGCGCACCCGTCGCTTAGTTGGATAGAGCGCTGCGCCGCGCGGCTAGAACGTCGGCGGGAACAGCAGGAACAACAGCGAGATCGTCGCCACCGACAGCACCGTGGTAACCAGCGTCGCCGACGAGGTGCGCAGCACGTACACGCCGTAGGCCTGGGCCAGCACGAACCCGCCGGTGCCGGTGGGCAGCGCGGCAATCAGCACGGCGACCGTGGCCCACAGCGGATCGGTGGGAAAGACGAAAAACACCATGACGGCGGTGACCAGCGGGTGGACGACGAGCTTGGTCAAGGTCATCGCACCGACCTCGGCCTTGCCCTGGCTGAGCGGCTTGCCGACCATGAACAGGCCGATTGAGAACAGGGCGCAAGGCCCGGCGGCCGCACCCAACAGGCCGGTGAAGCGCTCCACCGGCACCGGCAACGGCCAGCCCAGGGCGGCCCAGGCGATCCCGGCGAGCGGGGCCACCAGCACGGGATTGCGCGCCAGGGCGCGGACCAGGTGACGCCCGACGCTGGCCAGACCGGCCTGGTCGGACCGGCCCCATTCGATCAGCACGATGGCCATCCCCATCATCACCGCGGAATTGAGCACGACGACGACGATGGCCGGCACCGCCGCCGCCGGGCCGAAGGCGGCCAGCGCCAGCGGAATGCCCATGTAGCCCGAATTGCCGTAGACCCCGTTCATGCCGTGCAGCGTCGCCTCGGGCAGACTGCAGCCGAAGACGACGCGCGCGACCGCGATGGCCACGGCCCAGATGATCACCACCCCGCCGAGGAAGCCCGCGATGAAGGGCCCGTTGAGCACGACGCCGAGATCGACCGTCGCCATGGCGCGGAACAGGAACGCCGGCAGCGCCACCCAGTAGACGAAGCGGTTGAGCGCCTCGCTGCTGGCCGGCCCGAGCAGGCCGCGCCGCCCGCTCAAATAGCCCGCGGCGATGATCGCGAAGACGGGAAAGACGACGGTGAGGATCGCGTGCATGGCCGCATCGAGGATGCCCCGGCCGCCGCCACGGCGCCCGAGAGGGGGCCCCGCTTTTGGCAGGTTCCGGCGGGCGGTGCAATCCGGGGGTTTGGGGGTGCGGAGTGAGCGCCCTGGGCGCTTATGGGCCGGCGTCCCTTGGCCGGTGATGGGTTAGCGCGCCCCCTCGCCTTTTATTGAGGGTCGCGCCCTTGGCGCTTATGGGGCAGCGCGCCCTTGGCGGGAGCGCAGCGGATCAAGTAAGGTCGCCCACACGCACCCGTAGCTCAGCTGGATAGAGCGCTGCCCTCCGAAGGCAGAGGTCACACGTTCGAATCGTGT
>JAQBYN010000074.1 GCA_027622715.1 Pseudomonadota bacterium
CGCCATCGCCGAGTATTTCATTCAACGCGGTTGCGATCCGCTCGGCGCCGCCGTGTTGAACGTAATAGACAAAGACCCGGCGTTCAGCGGGGTCGCGCTTGCGATCGAGCCGGAATATCCATTCGCGAGCGTTTTCGACCAGATCGCGGTTCTGGCCGACAATGAGAATCCCGTTCATCCGCTCAATCGGGATCAACTGGAGTGCTCCAGGGTCACCCTCGCTACCGGAGAGGCTGCCAGTCGCGCCGAAGATGTTCACCAGTTCAGCCGCGACGACCGAGGCATCAGCATCTTCGAGCGTGACGATGGCCGAGGTTTGCGTTGCCATGCGGTCGACATCGAATATATCGATGGTGCCGGCAGCAAGACGCATGACGGTCGAATCGCCGGCGACCACAACAAGATTGCGTACCGAATCGACGACCGGTAGGGCGCCGTCTGGCAAAAGCGGCGCGAGCACCGTCTGCAACTGTGCTGCGGCAACGAATTGTAGTGGGAAGACCCGGTAGGCAGTGCCCGACCCAAAGCTAATGCCGCCGCCCGCGCGCGCCTGCGCGTCGCTCAAACGGGTTAGGCGCAGGACGTTGCCGTAATTGACGAGTTGGATGCCTTGGCTGGCAAGGATGGCCTCGAGTGTTGGGAGGAGGTCGTCGCGGTGCAGCGGGCGTCCAGAGGCGAGGCTGATCGCGCCCGCGACGTTCGGGTCGATGATGTAGTTGAGACCCAAGAGATTGCCGAGAATGACGCGCGCGACCTCGCGGACATCAGCGTTGTCGAAATTGAGGGTGATATCGCCGTCGAGGCTGCGTAGGGGGCGTGTGCCGCTGCCGTCGTCCGCTGCAGTCCGCGCGGGGTAAAGCTCATCGATGCGCGGCTGGCGCGCGACCACCGCCGCGCTCGATGCCGGAAACAGTGGCTGTACCCCAGGTGATGGCGCGTTCTGATTTTGGGCGATCCGTGGACCGGTTTCAGGGATCGACACCGGCAGCTCCGAAACGTCGCGGACCGGCTGTGCGGTACAGGCGGCCGCCAACATGAGCGCCGCGCCGGCAAAAGCCAGTCTCCAATTCACGTGCCGATCCTCCATCCCCAACGTCTTACCCTACGAAGCAGCCCTAATCTAATCAATGGCTGGAACGGCTCTAACGGCCAGGTTGGTCAATCTCAAAAGTTTGACTCCGTTCACCGGAGACAAAGACCACTCTTTCGGCGGTAATTTCATCAACCGTCCAGCCGTCGATTTCCTCGCCCTCGGCAACAATTACTGCGTCGGCGCCGGCGCCGCTTAGGATCACCGAGCGCGCCGTGGGGGCCACGATAACGCCGGCAAGGCGGTAGCGCCCGAGAATGAGGTTTTCGTCCTTGCCGTCGGCCGCGGCGGGCGCCCGCCGACTAGCACTGAATGGTGGGCGGTTGGCGAGCGCCGCAAAATCCCCAATCGGGCGCGGCGCGAGGCGCGTCGCGGCGGGGGGCACGATTCTGGCTTCCCCTGCGTTGACCCCGTCGGGCCCAAGCTGGTCCGCAGGAATGAGCCAAACCCCGCCAGCAACGATCACCAGTGCTAGGCCAAGAAAAACGAGGAGGAGGCGCGACATGCTCAACCGCTCACTCGTTTTCCGCGCGGAACGACGTTAAATCGACCCGCACGTCCAAGGGCCGCTCGACGCCAAACGCGCGCGCGGTCCGCGCGTTGACGGTCAGGTTGTCGAGAAACACCACGGGCCGCCCGTCCTCAAGCGCATGAAGAATGCGCTGCAGCCCGTCGTGGCCGGTGGCAAATTGCGCGCGGACCCGAATCGCGCGAAAGGGGCCTTGCGATTCGCCGTCCAGCGCTTCAAGGCTGACGAGTTGGGCCGAGTTCTCTTCGATCAGCGCTTGAAGACGCGACTGCAGCAGCGCGGCGGCACTGCTGTCTGTGGCGGCCGCAACCAAAAAACCGTCGGGGCCGTCGGCGTTGCTCTTCAATGCGGTCGCCAAGGCAGTCTCGCGCGCGGTCGTTCCCCGTAGCTGGTCGATCGCGCGGCGTTGGTCGCCAATCCGCGTCATGGTCTCCACGTAGGCCGCCCGCAGGGGCGATCCGACAGCGGCGTAGGCGATCGCGAGGGTGACAGCCAATAGGCAAACCGCGAGGAGCCGTGACGCGGGCGTCCCGCGAGTCATCGGTTGTCCTGTGCGATCTGCAGGGAAAACGTGAACCGTTCGCCGCGGCCGGTACTGTTTTTGGTCACCGGGGCGTCGTAGCTTACGGCACTAAATCGCGGCGAGGCCTCAAGGCGCGGAATGAGGTTCGCGCTCGAGTCGGTTTGTCCCTCTAACGTCACATCACGGCCCGTTTGGCCGAATTGCACCAGCCACGTGCCATCGGGCAGTAGGGTGGCGAGGTCGTTGAGCACGGCGAGCGGCGAGGGACGCTGGCGCCGTTGCTCGTCGATAAACCGGGCAGACACCAGGACGCGCGATGCGCTGTCGCCAGCTTGCACACCAGCATCGCGCCGCGCCATATCGAGCGCCGCGGTAAGGTTCTCGGCAACAATTTCGAGCCGTAGCAACGGCGATACTGCCGCCGCAACGAGGAGGAGCGCGAGGGCCGCTGTTGCGAATTGTGCGCGCCCTCTTGGTCGTCGCGCGCCGAGACCCAGGACGCTGCGCTGATTGTCATCGCCAAGAACGACGTGGTTCGGTGAGAATCCGATTTGAGTGAGGCGCGCAATCAACGGATCGACAATGCGGCGCGGGGCGACGGTGATGGCGACATCGGTCGCCTCGCCGTCCCCATCGCGCCGCAGATAAGAGAAGTAGGCTTCGTCCGGTTTGAACGGCGTGTGGCGCTCGATCTCGAATGACAGAAGACCGGCCAAATCGCGCTCCGGAGTCGGTGGCAGCCGAAGGTGCCGCCGGACGACATGTGTCGCGCTGATTTGTAGCGTCGTTTCAACCGAACCTGGGTCGATGACCTGGAGCGCGCGCGCGAAGTTTGTACCGAGGTCGCCCCAATCCTCTGGCGTCACTTCGGTTGCGGCAATTGGCGTACGTTGGAGATGGTTTTCAAGGTGGGCCTCGACGGTCCGTCCTTCGAGTCGGACAACGAGGGTGGCGCGCTCAAGCCCAAGCAGTCGGCGCAAGCCAGCCCGAACAAGGGCCTTGAGTTCGGTGCCCCACCAATCAAAAAAAGAAGGAATCGTTCGAATGTTAATCATTTATGACCCGCCTGGAGTATACGGTGACCGTGCCAATTGAGCCACGTTGAACGGTGCGTCGCATCCCTATCTTCCGCGTGTGTATTATCGGTGGGGAGGATCGTCGTCGCTTTGCACCGGCATGCCGGGGGGTGTTTCGTGGGTTTTTCTTTGTCCCTCCGATTCGTTGTTCTTTGTGTTGTTTTGCTGGCGCCCCTGGCCGTTCAGGCCCAGTCGCAGCGCGGCGGCGGCGAAATCGGGGTGACCGCCGCGGTCAATCCAAACGCGACCGGCGCGGCGCCGCTATCGGAGCCCAGGCTTCTTGAGGTCGGCGTCAACGTCTTCGCGAATGAGCGGATCGTCACGACGGCGGTCGGCCAAGCTCAGATGCCGTTCATCGACGAAAGCGCCTTTACGGTCGGCCCCAATTCCGAGGTTGTTCTGGATGAGTTCGTTTTCGATCCAGACACTGGCACCGGGAAACTTGCGCTAACTGCCGCAAAGGGCGTTTTCCGCTTTGTCGGCGGCAAGATCAGTAAGAACAGCCCCGTTACGCTGAAGACACCAACGGCTGTCATTGGTATTCGCGGCGGGATTGCGTTGGTCAACGTGCAACCTGATGGCGCGACCCGGGCAACATTCCTGTTTGGCGATCAGATGACGGTTGTTGCGGGTGGCGTAACTCAGATCGCGACGCGGCCAGGTTTCGCCATTACTGCAGCGACACCTGATCAGGCGCCATCCCCGCCTGCGCGGGCAGCACCGGCGCAGCTCAACGCTGCCTTGAACTCGCTCGAGCGTAGCGCGCCGCCACCGGCCGACGACGGCAATCAGCAGGAGGGCGGCCAACAGCAACCGAGCAACCAACAGCAACAAGGCAGCCAGGGGCAACAGGACGACCAGCAACAAGGACAGGCCGACGGACAGCAGGGACAGGACGGTCAAGGGCAAGGCAATCAGCCCCCGCAACGCGGCGGCCAACAGATACCGACCGATCAAGATGTCGCGCAGACGAGCCTCGGCGATCAGGGGTCTCGGCAGGCGCCGCGCGTCGTCGCCTTGCGGCGACTGTTTGGTCCCGCGCCGCGACCCCCGCCACCTGGCGCAAGCGCCGATGGGCCGGCCCCAGGCCAGACGGCCAACGAGGCGCAACAGAACAACAACCTGCAGCAAAACTTGGCGCCGAGCGCGACCGACTTGTCGGGACGCTACAAACGCTCGGTTTCACGACTTGGGGGCACCGCGGATCAATCGTCGACCAGCAACATTGCCTTCTCCGGCGGTCAGCTGCAGTCTGGGTCGTTCTCGGTGCCGCTCGGTTCCAACACGCTCAAGTTTCCGATCAGCGGAACCGGGGTGACCGCAATCGCGTCTGCCGGGTCGACGGCATCACCCAACGGAACGTTTATCGGCAATGTGTTCCTGTCCCCGAATGCCCAGTTCACCTTTCTTGAGGGGGTCGAGACGGGGAACACGACGAACCGGATCGTTGCATTCGCCGGCAAGCCGAGCGGCGCGATTCCGACGTCCGGGGCATCTTACTACGCGCTGCAAGACGATTTTGGTCTCAATTCGCCGATCCCGTTCATGCGTCTTCCCGATGCCAACGGCATTACGGTTGGCCAAGCCGAAACCGCCGCCGACGCAGCCATCTATTGGGACGTTTCAGGGTCATCAACGGCGCAGCGCTCGTTCGGGTTCCGCACCATCTCGATTACCGGGCAGGGTCTGACGCAAAAATCGGCGATATCGTTCGGCGGTGGCGCGGTGCTGTTGGATTCCCAGAGCCGACCGTTCATCAGGGGCGGCGCCATCGGTTCCGCGCGTCAGAATTTGGCAGGATTGCCAACCGTGACTGACTCCGAGTTGTCGTCAGCGGACGATGCCCTGGGCAACGACTTCTTCGGGCCCAATGGTTCTTTCTTCGTGTTGGAGAGCGCGAGCGTCAACGTGAGTGATGCCGTCGTAACCAACAATGGCGCATCACGGTTCGGACCGGGTGGATCGCCCCTGACGACAAGTTTCTTTCCTAGCAATGTTGCCGTACCGGCGAGCTCGACACTTGGAACGCGCAGCACACGGACCATGGGCGGCTATTTGGGCGGCGCCTACCAGAGCGAGGTCGCGGGCGCGCTCTCGACGACGACGATGTTGTTCGGCTTCAACAACGACAGTTTCGATGTAGAAATAAAGACTAACGCGGCGGCCAACAAAGTTCGCGGGTCCTTC
>JAQBYN010000075.1 GCA_027622715.1 Pseudomonadota bacterium
TGTGCGCTGGGTTTGTTGGTGAGACCCCCCTCCCTGCCCTCCCCCTCGGTGAGGGGGAGGAGAGTGTGAGGCCGCGTGGGTCTTTAGAGGTTGGGGGGCGTCCTTCGGGACGCATCGCTGCGCGATGCTCCTCAGGATGAGCTGAATGATTAGCTATGCGTGCTTCTCGGGGTGCGCTGAATGATGGGGCGGCCGCTATTGCCGTCCCTTCGAGACGCCGCGTCGCGGGCGCGGTTCGTCAGGATGAAGGTTTTAAGCCGCGGCTTGGCGCCGCGTGGTGGTGTTGATCCAGCCGCCGCCTAGGACGCGGGGGCCGTCGTAGAGGACGCAGGCTTGGCCGGGCGCGACGCCGGCGGCGGGGGTTTCGAGGCGGATGTGGGCGCCGCCCTGGCCGTCTGGGGTGACGTGGGCGGGTTGGGCGTCTTGCATTGAGCGGACCTTGACGGTGCAGGGGCGCGGTGTGCCCGGCGCGATGTCGGCCGTGAGCCAGTTGGTTTCGGTGACCTGGATTTCATCGACCAGCAACGCGTCTTTGGGGCCGACGACGACCTCGCGCGCGTCGGGGCGCAGCGCGACGACGTAGAGCGGATCGCCCGCGCCGGTGACGGCGCCCAGGCCCAAACCTTTGCGCTGGCCCACGGTGTAGCCGGCGATGCCGGAGTGGCGCGCGAGTTCGGTGCCGTGCAGATCGACGATGGCGCCTTCATTCAGCGCCTCGGGGCGGTGACGGCGCACGACGTCGAGATAGGAGCCGTTGGGCACGAAGCAAATGTCTTGGCTATCGGGCTTATCGGCCACCAATAGGCCGAATCCGGCGGCCAGCGCTCGGGTCGCGGTTTTGTCCAAATGGCCGAGCGGGAAGCGCAAATAGTCGAGCTGGTCGGGGGTGGTGGCGAACAGGAAGTAGGATTGATCGCGGCCCAGATCGGCGCCGCGGTGCAATTCGGGCCCGGTCTCGCCCATGACGCGGCGGACATAATGGCCGGTGGCCAGCGCATCGGCGCCGAGATCGCGGGCGGCGCTGAGCAGATCGGCGAACTTGACGCTTTGATTGCAGCGCACGCAAGGGATTGGGGTGCGGCCAGCAAGGTAGCTGTCGACGAAGTCGTCGATGACGGCGGCGCGAAAGCGGTCTTCGTAGTTCAACAAATAATGCGGGATGCCCAGCGTGTCGGCGACGCGGCGCGCATCGAGGACATCTTGACCGGCGCAACAGGTGCGGCTTTTCACGCTGGCCGCGCCCATATCGTAAAGCTGGAGCGTGACGCCGACGACCTCATAGCCCTCGCGCGCCAGCAGGCCGGCGACCACCGACGAATCGACGCCGCCTGACATCGCCACGACGATGCGGGTGTCGGCGGGCGGTTTGGCGAAGCCCAGGCTGTTTAGGGGGGACGGGGCGGCGTTCATAGCGCGGAATATAGTGGTTGCGCGGGCTGCGGCAACCACCCACCCCGCGTGACGTTAACCGCCCGTTAACCAAGGCACGGCGAGACTGCCTACATGAATGTTGCTCACCCACGTCTGGGGCCCGCCGCGCAGGCCGCTGCACCGTCGTTTAAGAACGACCGATCTCAACGCCGGCGCGACCGGTCCAAGGAATCCTACGCATGAACGTCACCTCGTCCGAGCCCGCCGCAGGCGCCCTCACCACCGCCCGCACCGCGGCATTGGCAGATCCTGACTCGCTGGAGCAAGCCGGCGACGACGCCATCGAACAGGGCAACCTGGCGCTCGCCGAGATGGCCTTCCTGAAGCTGTGCGCCGCGCAACCAAGCGCCGCCACGCATGCCCGCGTTTATGAGGTAGCCGCAGCCCGCACCCACTACGCGCTGGCCCAGCGCGCGCTGGAAGCGTTGATCGACTTTGAGCCGAACAATGTGCGCGCCCTGGAACACCTCGCCCATATGCGCGGCCTCACCGGTGACGCGCCGGGCGCGACCGACGCCTTGCGCCGGGCGCTGATGATCGAACCCAAGAACCCGACCCTGGCCACGGCGTATGCAATCTGGGCGCAAGAATGCCTGGACCATTTCCACGAGGTCCCTGCCCTGCTGACCAAAGCCGCCGAATTGGACGAAGACGGCGCGCACCTGGAGCAAATCGTCGATGCCTTGCTTTACCAGCAACGGTTCAAGGACGCCGAACATTACGCCGGGGTTTTCCAGGCCCGCACCGGCAGTCTTAACCCGCGCATGCTGCGCTATCTCGGCGTGGCGTTGGCGGGACAGGGCCGCCAGGACGAGGCACGTGAAGTTTTTAGCGCGGCGATCGCCGCGTGCAACGAATTGCTCCCCGAAAAACCAGCGAGCGCGACGCAGTGGCGCGCCATGGACACCGCCGAAGCGCAACGACAGTGTGAACTCTATGCGTTCCGCGCCCGGCTTGAACACCAGGCCGGGCAATCGTCCAGCGCGATGGGCACCTATGGCATTCTGCGCGACGCGGCGGAGGCACGCGGCCTGAGCTATCCCGACGGGCCGCAAGCCAGCACGTCGGCACGTCTGGGCGATCTACGCCGCCTCATCGCGGGACGTGATTTGGCGATCTTGTGCCAGGGTCATTCGCTCGCCGATTTCGCGGCGCGCATCGGCGAATTGGGCACCCGCAACCCTGCTTTTGCCAGCTTCGGCCGGTTTGGCGTTGTCGAGCATGACGTCCTGAAACCCGCGCACCGCGCGCTCGATATTGCGGTTGCATTGGGCGCCGGCAGCGTGGCAGGCAACCTCAAACACATGAAGACGTTCTTGCAGCAGTCCCGCCGGACCATGGCGATCGTTTCGCCTGACGCGCTGGATGCGGCGTTCGACCCGGAGAGCCGGGCGGCGTTCCTGTCGGTCAACGGCAACCGCCTGCTGGCCGCCGCGGGCAACCCCTTGCGCAGCGTGACCCCTGACGATCCGTTGGGCATGATCCAGGAAAATTCTCTGCTGGCGGCCCTACCGCTTTTGGTTGCCGCCCGCCCCAAGCGCGTCTTCTTGATCGGCGCCGACTACGCGATTCCGACCAGCAAAACGACATCGCACTTCGGTATTGCGTCGAAGCACTTCGCCGCACGCACCAGCGCCGAATTCGCCGTGCTGGGCAACGATACGCAGCAACGCGACAACTTCGACACGACGATGCGCTTTGACGCCGCGACCTGCGACCGCGACCTTGGGTTTCAGATCGCCGCGGTGGCGGCCCTGCACGGGTTTGCCGCGCCGCCGGTATTCAACGTTTCATGCGAAAGCCGCTTGCAAAGCCTGCCTAAAATTTCGCTCGACGCGTTTTTCGAGATGGTCGGTTAAGGCAAGCGTCGGGCGCGCCTGCGCGCCCTTCTCCAAAACTCAATAACGTGTTGGATTTGGCGGCGCGACCTGCGCCGTCGCAGCTAGCGCGCGACAGTGAGCGGGACCGGCTCAATCAATGCCGGCGCGTCGCTGCGGCGTAACGCGGCAACGATCGTGTCGAGACGCCGCGCGCGGCGCAGCGGAAACGTTAGGCCTGCCTGGAGCCGCGCCATCAGCGCGTCGTCATGATACAGCACGAAATCGTCTTCGCCGACGACCGGCTCATCATCCGCACCATCGCCGATCTCGGCGAAACCACAGTCCGTTGTCAGTGCGACCGCTTTGGCGACTTGACGGCACGACTCGTCGGGTGCGCACAAGATGCGCCGGACCGGCTGCATAGTGTCAATCAAACCACGCACGACTTCCACAACCATATCGCCGAAGTGCTTCTGCTCTAGGGCGAGGAGGCCGGCACGGGAATCCTCGGGCCGGTAGACCGCTATCCGCTGCAGGAGCGTCCGCGCCTGGAGGAATTCGCGATTGGCGATCGCGCGCTGCGCCGCGGAGAGGTATTGCGCCGCCATCGATCTAGTGGCCAAGACGGTGCTCGTGGCGACGTCGAGGTCCGGGTACCGGCTAAGGAACAGCTCGTAGTCGGCCAGATAGCATTGCAAGATGTCGGGCCGGTAGAAACGATGCGATTCCTGGCCCCCGTGGCGGGCAACGCGGACGGTCGGCACCGGACTGAAGACTAGGCGGCCGGTTTCAGCAAACAAGGCGGCGCCAAAAAAGTCGAACGCATACTGATGCTGGACCGGCAGATGACTCGCGCGGAACCCGGAGACGCGAAATATCGGCATCTCAGGAGTTTGCTGCGCGGTGTAGAGCTCCAGCAATTCGGCGTGGCCGATCTGGGTTTCGCGGTCAAAGGCCGCGTGACTGGTGATGACAACCTGTTTGACCGGGTCCCACTCCTGCCAGGCGCCATAGACCGCTGATATGCCGGCGTCGCGCTCCATAATGCTCAGGACGTGCGCGATACCCTCTTCGATCAACGCGTCGTCGTCCGCGGCGTACATGGCGTAGGTGCCCGCCGCCAAATTGCATGCCGCGATCATGGTCTCGTAGAAATTCAGCGGACGCGGTTGGCGGACGTAGAACAGGTTTGGCATGCGCGCACGAAACTCGTTCACCACTTCACCGGTATTGTCGTCGGAGCAATTGTCCGAGACGACGATTTCACAATCGAGTGTGAACGTTTCGAGATGGGCAAGGTGGCGGCGCAGATATTCGGCGCGATTGCGCGTCGGGATGCAGATGCTGAGCGTGGGCATGTTAGTCCAAACCGGCGTTCGCCATGGCGAGCACGCCGTCGCCGGTGGACAAGATCCCGTCCGGGCTGGAATAGGTGCTATTAGGTTCCCAATCGATGTGGATGTCGAACCCATGGCCGCGGAAAAATGCCGCCATGGTCCGGTGCAGATCGACGCCGTGCGTGCCGAGATGAATCCACCCGACGCGGCTGCGCAAGAGATCGATAAACGGCGGCAGCACCTGCAGTTCGCTCGATTGGATGTCTATTTCCAGGTAGTCGACCCGGTCGAGCGGCCCGATCACGTCGGCCAGAGTGACGGCGCTGGACAGGCGCAACTCGGCGTTCACGTCGGTACCGCTAAGATTTTGAAATACCGCACTTTTTCCCTCGGTCAGCAAACCGGCCAGGACCTTTTCGGCGTGGCCGCCCTCGAAGATGTGCTGGAACACGGTCTTGATGTCCGAGGGCTGGGTGAGCGCACGGGCGGCCCCGGTGCGGGTCGGCGCGACGGGAAACAGAACCGGCTTATTGTCGGCGGCAATCGCCGCATTGATCAGCGTGAGGGCGGACTCCGGAATGTCGTTTTCGGCGAAATGCTCATGCACCAGCGCACACATATAGGGGTCGGCTTCGACACCGATCAATCTGTAGGGCATCGGACTGCGGGCGCGCAGCATGCAGACAGCATCGACCATGAGCCCACCGTAATGCGCGCCGAGTGACACCATCGTAAAGCGGTCGCGGGCGCGCTCGATATTTCCGCTTCACCTTCAGCGTCCGGGATGTCGAGGAA
>JAQBYN010000076.1 GCA_027622715.1 Pseudomonadota bacterium
GTTCAAAGAAGTCGGCACGGGACCGCTCTTGAACTATCCGATCAAGGGGCAGTACGCGGCGCTGGACATCGCGCGTTCCGCCCGCGCGCTTGGGGTGACGTGCCTCCTGCCGAACGGATTCCCCCATGGCACCGTCGCCGCAGCCCGCGGATATTATTGGCTCGCCGAACAAGACCCGCAGACCGCTCGGAAACTGGCCCATGCCTTCTACCACGCGTATTTCGGTGAGGGCCGCGATGTCAGCAGTCCTGAAGCGACCGCCGATATTGCGGCCTCGATCGGCATCGAACGCGACACCTTTCTTGCCGCCATTCAGACACCGGCGATCAAAGAGCGACTAAAGGAAGAGACGGCTGCCGCCCTGGCCCGTGGGGTCTTTGGCTCACCGTTCTTCTTTGTGGGCGACGAACCGTTCTGGGGTTCCGACCGGCTTGAGCAGATGTCGCGTTGGTTGGAGACCGGCGGCTGGTAGCGTCATGACAGTCATCCAGACCGTACTCAAACGAAAAGACGAGACGTTCGTCGCGAACGACGCGCACATGCGCAGATTGTTGGAAGACCTTCGCGGGTTGACCGGCAAGATTGCCGAGGGCGGCGGCGCGCGGTCCCGTACCCGCCATGCCGATCGGGGCAAGTTATTCGTCCGCGACAGAGTAAGCCTCCTGCTTGATCCCGGCGCGCCGTTCCTAGAACTTTCCGCGCTTGCTGCCCATGGCGTATACGCAGATAACATTCCCGCTGCAGGCGTTGTCACCGGGATCGGCCGCATCATGGGCCTCGAGTGCGTGATTGTGGCAAACGATGCCACGGTGAAAGGCGGATCCTATTACCCGCTGACAGTAAAAAAGCACCTGCGAGCACAGCAGATCGCGTTAGAGAACAATTTGCCCTGTATCTACTTGGTGGACTCGGGCGGTGCCAATCTACCAAACCAAGATGACGTCTTCCCCGACCGCGATCACTTTGGCCGCATCTTCTTCAATCAGGCGCGAATGTCTGCGCTCGGCATTCCGCAGATCGCTGCGGTGATGGGGTCCTGCACCGCCGGTGGCGCCTACGTGCCCGCAATGGCGGACGAGAGCATCATCGTAAAGGGCACCGGTACAATCTTTCTAGGCGGCCCACCGTTGGTGAAAGCGGCGACCGGCGAGATTGTCAGCGCCGAAGATCTGGGCGGTGCCGAAGTGCATGCGCGCCAGTCCGGGGTTGCCGACCATTACGCGGAAGACGACGGGCACGCCCTCGGAATCGTTCGCCGAATCGTTTCCAACCTCAACCGTGAGAAGCGTCCGCCCACGACGCAGCGGGAACCAACCGATCCGATCTACGATCCCGAAGAACTCTACGGATTGGTTCCGCCTGATCTGCACACCGCCTTTGACGTCCGCGAAGTCATTGCGCGATTCGTTGACGGCAGCGCATTCGACGAATTCAAACCGCTCTATGGCGCGTCGCTAGTGGCCGGCTTCGCGCACCTGTACGGGCATCCCGTGGGAATACTCGGCAATAACGGCATTCTGTTTTCGGAGTCCGCCCTCAAGGGGGCGCATTTCATTGAGCTGTGCTGTCAGCGCCGGATACCGCTGATCTTTTTGCAAAACATCACTGGGTTCATGGTGGGCCGCAAATACGAAGCCGGCGGCATTGCCAAGGACGGCGCGAAGATGGTCATGGCGGTTGCTAACGCTCAAGTGCCAAAGATAACGTTGGTCATTGGGGGGTCGTTCGGGGCCGGCAATTACGGCATGTGCGGCCGCGCGTACGACCCGCGGTTCCTATGGATGTGGCCCAATGCGCGGATTTCCGTCATGGGTGGGGATCAGGCGGCGGGCGTTTTGTCACAGGTCCGGCGCGACGCGCAAGAGGCCCGCGGAGAACTCATCGATGATGCGACCGAGGCCGAATTCGTTGCCCAGATAAAGGCGCAATACGAGACCCAGGGTCATCCTTATTACGCCAGCGCGCGTCTTTGGGACGACGGGGTTATCGACCCCGCGGATACCCGGATGGTGTTGGGTCTCTCGTTATCCGCTGCGATGAATGCGCCCATCGGAGATACCAAGTTCGGCGTCTTTCGGATGTAACGATGCTTACCGAGCACCTTCTGCTTCAGATCGATCCCAAAGGCGTAGCGACGATCACTTTTGATCGGCCCGACGTCCACAATGCGTTTGATGACGAGATGATCGAATATCTCTCAGGCATCCTGGATGATCTGCGTGAGAACGCCGATGTTCGCGTGCTCATCATTGCCGGTCGGGGTAAATCGTTCAGTGCAGGCGCCGATCTGAACTACATGAAACGCGCCGCGGGTTTCTCTCAGGATGAAAACATCGCCGATGCGATGCGTTTGGGTCGCATGCTGCTGTCGCTGCGTACTTTTCCGATGCCGACCGTCGCCCTGGTGCAGGGGGCTACATATGGCGGCGGTGTCGGTGTGGTGGCCGCGTGTGATATTGCCGTGGCGGTCGACCATGCGTTGTTCGCGTTGACGGAAGTAAAGCTTGGTCTGGTGCCGGCAATGATCTCACCGTTTGTCATCGCCGCCATAGGCGCGCAACAAGCGCGCCGCTATTTCCAGACCGCCGAACGGTTCGGTGCTACCGAGGCCCTGCGCATTGGGTTGGTTCACGAAATTGTTGGTTCTGAGATGGCGCTCCAGGCCCGCGCCGAAGAGATCATCAGTCAGCTTCTTCTGACCGGTCCGGAGGCGGCGGTTCATGCAAAGAAACTCGTGGCAGATGTCAGCGGCTTCCACATTGGCGAGGAAACGCTTCAGGATTTGGCCCAGCGGATCGCCGGACGTCGCGCCTCGAAAGAGGGAACTGAAGGGATTGCCGCTTTCCTAGAACGGCGTCGTCCCTTCTGGGCGCCAGAGTAGCGGATCGAACGTGCTCCAAGCACTGTTGATCGCGAATCGCGGCGAAATCGCCTGTCGCATTGTTGAAACGGCAAAGCGCCTTGGGGTTCGTACCATTGCTGTCTATTCAGACGCCGATAAGGGGGCCCGGCACATTCGGCTCGCCGATGAGGCACATTGGCTTGGGCCTGCGCCGGCGAGCGAAAGTTACTTGAGTATCGATCGGTTGATTGATGTCGCCCGGCGAGCCGGCGCGGACGCCGTGCACCCGGGGTACGGGTTCTTGTCGGAGAACGCCGATTTCGCGCAAGCTTGTGAGAGCGCGGGCCTCATTTTCGTCGGGCCAGGACCTGATGCCATTCGTGCGATGGGCTCAAAGCGAATCGCAAAAGATCTGATGCATCGCGCTGGCGTGGCTGTCGTGCCGGACTACCGGGGTGCCGACCAATCGATTGATGCCTTTGCCACGCATGCCGCCGGTCTCGGCTATCCGGTGATGCTGAAGCCCGCTCACGGTGGCGGCGGCAAGGGGATGCGGCGGGTTGATCGGGCTGAGGAACTGGCGGAGGCGCTGGCCGCGGCCAAGCGCGAGGCCGTGACGTCGTTTGGCAATGACGAGATTCTTGTCGAAAAATATATCCACCAACCGCGCCACATCGAAGTTCAAGTCTTCGGCGACACGCACGGTAACATCGTCCATCTGTACGAACGCGATTGCACGCTCCAGCGGCGTCACCAGAAGGTCATCGAAGAAGCTCCAGCATATTCTTTGACGAACGAGATACGCCAAAAACTGCAAGACGCAGCAATTCGAGCAGCCGCGGCCGTCAATTACACAAATGCAGGGACGGTCGAGTTCTTAGTTGACACTGACGGTGCGTTCTATTTCATGGAAATGAACACCCGAATCCAGGTCGAGCATCCGGTTACCGAGATGATCACCGGACTCGATCTGATCGATTGGCAGTTGCGTGTTGCGTCGGGCGAGGCGCTACCCCTTCGGCAAGATGAGATCCGAGTTGATGGCCACGCGATCGAAGCGCGTGTCTATGCGGAATCGCCGGATCGGGGATTCTTACCTTCCCCAGGTCGGATCGATGGTTTGGTCCTACCGAGTGGTCCTCATCTGCGCGTCGACCGCGGTGTCGATAGTGGCGATGTCGTCACGCCCCACTATGACGCGATGATCGCGAAAATCATCGTGCATGGGTCCTCGCGAGAGGAGGCGCGCCAACGCCTTCTCGACGCGGTGCTGGAGGTGCGCATTGACGGCGTCGAGTCCAATCTGGCGTTCCTTGCCGCATTGCTCGCGCGACCGGAATATCAAGCTGGCGACGTTGATATCCAATATGTCGATCGGTCTCTGGGTAAGTTGGTTGCTGGCGATAGCGCGCCAGCTGTGGAAGCGGTCGCTGCCGCAGCACTTGTCCTATCCTCGGGACAACAGGCGATGCCGGTCGTGCCGAGCGACCCCTGGGATGACCGGCGCGGTTGGCAGAACAACCTGCCGCCACGGCACATATCTTTCATTGCCCTGCCGAACGGCCTTAGCGAGGTTGTCCTTGTGAGCACCGGCGGGGCGACCTACCGGCTCGAGTGGAACGATCTAACAATCGGCCTCGAGATGGCTGAGGTTAGTGGCAAAAAGGTTGGGTTTTCGTTGGGCGGCCAACGGCACGAGGCCATCGCCGTTGCGGCGGCCAGGACCGTCCATCTAATTAGTAAATCTGGTGTCGACCGGATCGACATTGCCGACCCTTTCGCATCGTCCGGTGGCGCGACGATCTTCAATGGCGAGGTGGTGGCGCCGATGCCGGGCAAGGTCACGCATGTATTTGTGGTGGCCGGTCAAGCTGTATCGGTTGGCGATCGCTTAGCGGTCGTCGAGGCGATGAAAATGGAACATGTGCTTCGCGCACCGATCGACAGCACCGTTACCCTCGTTCATGCAACCGCCGGCCAGTTCGTTGATGAGGGAACGGTGCTCGTCGCGTTGCACCTAGTGCCTGATTAATAGTCCAGGAGAAGTGGTCCGTAGCCCGGCACCTTGTCGTTGATCCCGCATTGCCGCAGCGCGTGCCAGTAACACGCGGTATTGATCGCGATCACGGGTTTCTTGAGCCAGTACCACGCTTCACCAGCGACGCGTGCGTTGGCAAGTCCGGTGCCGACTTGGACGATCGCGTCAGGGTTACTTGCATTGACCTTCAGCGTCGCCGCGCGCAAAGCATCTTCGCCGACATGGCATATTTCGGCAGGCATGTTGACATTGAAGCTGTGTAGATCGGTTACCTCGTAGCCCGCCTCGTTGAAGAAGCGCCGCACCCGCTCGTCGCCCAACGGTTTGTGCGGCGTGATGAGCGCGATCGTTTTGATTTCGCCAACTTTCTTGAGC
>JAQBYN010000008.1 GCA_027622715.1 Pseudomonadota bacterium
CGATCGATCCCGCCGCGCCAGGCCGCGTCGAGCCAAGCCCCGCCGCCAACCAAGCCGCGGCCCCGGTGTTGACTCCGCCCCTACGCGCGCCCATCGCGCCGCCGGCGCCGCCGCGGCCCGAAATCGCGCTCACAGCGCCGCTTGTCGACGACGACGCGCCGGTGCGGGTCGCCATCTTGTTACCGCTGAGCGGCCCGAATGCGGCCCTGGGCGAGAGCCTGTTGAACGCGGCCCTAATGGCGCTCTACGACATCGGTGACGAGCACCTAACGCTGCTGCCCAAGGATACCGAGGGGTTGCCGGAAGGCGCGATCGACGCTGTCGAGCGCGCCGTTGCCGATGGCGCCCAGATCGTCTTGGGCCCGGTCTTCAGCGCCTCGGTGCAAGCGGCAGCGCAGGTTATCCGGGCGCGCGGGCTCAACATGATCGCGTTCTCGACTGACCGCAGCGTTGCTGGCAGTGGCGTCTTCCTGATCGGCTTCATGCCCGAACAACAAGTTGCCCGCGTCGTATCCTTTGCCGCGCGGCAAGGGCTGCAACGCTTCGCCGCCCTTGTTCCTCAGACAGCCTACGGCGACACCATCACCTCGGCGCTGCAGGACGCTGTGGCTCGAAATGGCGCTGAACTGACCCGCGTCCAGGTTTTGGCGGGCGGCCCCGACAGTTTCCAAGACCCGGTTCAGGCGCTGGCCAACTACCAGGGCCGGCGCAGCGAATTGTCTGCCATACGCGCGCAATTACAGGCGCGCGACGACGAAGTGTCGCGGCGCACGCTAGGCCGTCTAGAGGGGCGCGAGACTGTCAGCGAGGTCGGCTTTGACGCCGTGATGCTGGCCGAAGGGGGTGATAGGTTGCGGGCGCTGGCGCCGCTGCTGCCGTTTTACGATGTCGATCCGGCGCGCGTGCGATTTCTCGGCACCGGTCTGTGGGACGAGCCCAATTTGGGCCGCGAACCGTCGCTGGTCGGTGGTTGGTTTGCCGGGCCGGAACCGCAGGCCAGCACAGAATTTCGCACCCGCTATGAGCAGCTGTTTGGCACAGTGCCGCCGCGCATTGCCAGCCTCGCCTACGACGCCACCGCCCTCGCGGCGGTCCTCGCGCAGACCCGGCGCGCGCCATACTACGACGCGGAAGGGATTACCAATCCGTCCGGTTTTGCCGGTATCGATGGCATTTTTCGGTTTCACCCCGACGGAATTTCAGAACGCGGCTTGGCCGTGCTGGAGATCCGACGCGACGGGCTACGGGTTGTCAGTCCCGCGCCGCAGTCCTTCGATCCGCCAACCAACTAAGCGACTCGGCGACTTCGCCGATCACTGCGTTCAACACACGGCGACCCGTTGCGGTGGCGGCAAGACGGTCGTCATCCAATTCGATCAGCTGTTCATCAATCAGTGTCGTGATGCGTGGCGCGGCCTTTAGGCTCGTCAGGGTGTGGCCGGTCACCGCCTCAAAGCGTGCTGCGGGGAGGCCCTCGACCAAGCGCAGGCTCGTGACCAACAGCTCGTCGCTGCTCGCCGCGGCATCCAAAACGGATTGCTCGGCGATGCCGTGCCCGTGGACGGCAACCGCGCTTAACCACGCTGCCGGCTCACGGATTGTTTCGGTGGTCACCCGATGACCGTCGATGGTCAGCCGCCCATGGGCGCCCGGCCCGATTCCGAGATAGGCGCCGTAGCGCCAGTAGGTCAGGTTGTGGCGCCCGTGCTCCCCCGTGTCGGCATGGTTTGATATTTCGTAGGCGGGCAACCCAGCGTCTTCCATGATCGCTTGGGTGAGGTCATAGAGATCGGCCAGACGATCGTCGTCCGGCACGGTTAGCGTGCCGCGCCGCTGTGCGGCATCGAACGCGGTGCCAGCCTCGATGGTCAACTGATAGAGCGAGACGTGACCGGCGCTGAGTGTCAGGGCGGCACGCAGTTCTTGTTCCCACTGGCCGGCGGTTTGCTTGGGCCGCCCGTAGATCAAATCGAATGTGGTGCGTTGAAAAACCTCTGCCGCGCGCGCCAAGCCGCGGCGCGCCTCATCTGCCGAATGGTCGCGGCCGAGAAAGCGTAGTGCATCGTCATGCAGCGATTGGATACCCAGCGACAAGCGGTTGATGCCCGCATCGCGGTAGGCGGCAAAAGTCTCGATTTCGCTCGAGGTCGGGTTGGCCTCAAGGGTGATTTCGGCGTCTGCGGCCAGGCCCAAAACCGTCGCGGCGTCCTCGATCACGCCGCCGACCAAGGCAGGCGCCATCAACGACGGCGTCCCGCCGCCGAAATAGATACTTGTCAGCGCCGGCGTGCCGCTGTGCAACAAATGGAGGTGGCGCATCTCGGCGCGAAACGCCGCGCGCCATTGGCCGGTATCGACCGGGACGGCGCGCCGTACGTTGAAGTCGCAGTAGGGGCAGATCCGCGCGCAATAGGGCCAATGGACGTAGAGACCGAGCCCAGCGGCCGGGTCGGCGGCGAGCACCGGACTAGGCGTTGCCACCGAAACAGGCGTCGAGCAATTTGTTGAAAGCGACGGCGCGGTGACTGATCGCGTGCTTCAGCGCCGGATCCATTTCGCCAAAGGTGACGTCGTATCCGTCGGGCACAAACATCGGATCGAAGCCAAAGCCTCGGTCGCCGCGCGGCGGCCAAACCAGGGTGCCGAACACGTGGCCCTCAAAGGTTTCGCAATGGCCGTCGGGCCAGCATAAGGCGAGGACCGCGGTGAAGTTCGCGCGGCGGTTTTGGGCGGCGCCCAGTTCATCGTTAACCCGGGTCATGGCAACCATGAAGTCGCGCGGCTCACCGGCCCACCGTGCGGTATAAATCCCAGGCGCACCGTTCAGCGCCGCGACCTCGATCCCCGAATCGTCAGCCAGTGCCGGCAACCCCGATCCGGCAACCGCCGCCCGCGCCTTGAGAACGGCGTTCGCCACGAAGGTTTTGCCGGTTTCGTCGGGCTCGGGCAGATCCAATTCCTGGGCCGAGACTACGTCGCGGCCAAGCGGGGCCAGCAGCTCGCGAATTTCGCGCAACTTGCCGTCGTTATGACTGGCGAGAACCAGACGAGGTTCGGTGAACGCGCGGGCCATGCGGTTCAGGACAGCTTGAGCGCCTTGCGCTGCATCTCGGCTAGGTCGGCAATACCGGCTTTGGCCAGTCTAAACAGCTCATGGAACTGTTCTTCGCTGAACGGCAGTCCTTCGGCGGTGCCCTGGACCTCGATGATTTTGCCGCTCGCGGTCAACACAAAGTTCGCATCGGCTTGCGCGGTCGAGTCTTCGGGATAGTCGAGATCGAGAACCGGCGTGCCCTCATAGAGGCCGCACGACACCGCGGCGACCTGATCGTTCAGAGGCATCGTTTTGAGGATGTCCTTTTCGATCAAGCCCTGCAGCGCTTGATGCAGCGCGATGTAGGCCCCGGTGATCGACGCGGTGCGGGTACCGCCATCGGCCTGCAACACGTCGCAGTCGATCGTGATCTGGCGTTCGCCCAGTGCCTTGAGGTCGGTCACCGAGCGTAGCGAGCGCCCGATCAGACGTTGGATTTCCTGCGTCCGGCCACTTTGTTTGCCGCGCGCCGCTTCGCGCGACATGCGGCTGCCGGTGGCCCGCGGCAGCATGCCGTACTCGGCCGTCACCCACCCTTGCCCGCTGTTGCGCAGGAAGGGCGGCAACCGCTCTTCGATACTGGCGGTGCAAATAACGTGGGTATCGCCGCACTTGATGAGGCACGACCCTTCGGCGTGTTTGGCCCAGCCCGGCTCCATCGTCACGCCGCGCAATTCGTCAGGCTGGCGGCCCGAAGGTCGCGCCACGGCACTCGTTTTGGTCATCGATGGCCCTCCCGCCGTCTCGGGCGGTTCTAACGGGCCGGTGGGGTTAGGTCCAGCGGATCGCCCCGTTTCGTTGACATTCGCCCGCACCGCACTACATTCAGGGTTGCTCCAAGGCCCCGGGCGCATCTTGGAAAACTCAAATGATTCAAGAGCTTAGCGAGAGAAATCGAGAAGTCTTCCGGCGCCTCGTCGAGGCCTATATGGAGACCGGCGAACCTGTGGGTTCGGCGCGGTTGGCCGAACGGCTGAAAATCAAGTTGTCGTCGGCGACCATTCGCAACGTCATGGCCGACCTCCAGGACTCTGGGCTGCTGTACTCGCCCCATACCTCGGCCGGGCGCATCCCAACGCCGGCGGGTCTTTCCTTCTTCGTCGATGGACTATTGGAAATCGGTAATGTGGGTGAGGACGACCGCGCCAATATCGATGCGGCATGCGCGGCGACGGGCCGCAGCATGGAAGACCTGTTGACCGAAGCCGTCGACGGGCTGTCCGGTCTGTCGCACTGCGCTGGTCTCGTGGTCGCACCCAAACAGGACACGGCGCTGCGCCATGTTGAATTCGTCGGCCTGTCGCCCGCGCGCGTGCTGGTGGTTCTGGTGACCGAGGACGGCCAGGTCGAGAACCGTGTAATTGAGGTGCCGGGCGGCTGGACGCCGTCCTCGCTGATCGAGGCCACGAACTACATCAACAGCAAGGTGCTCGGGCGCACATTCGTGGAGCTACAAACCGAACTGAAAGAGGAGCAAACAAACCTCCGCGCCCAGCTCGATGTACTGGCAAGCCGCTTGATTGAAGACGGTCTGGCGACATGGAGCGGGCAAGAGGCGCGGGCGACGCTGATCGTGCGGGGTCGCTCTAACCTGCTCGACGACGTCAACGCGGTGGAAGATCTGGAACGCGTTCGCGAGTTGTTCGACGCGCTCGAAACCAAGGCCGGGCTGGTTAGCCTGCTCGATCTCACCAAAGATGCCGAGGGCGTCCGCATTTTCATCGGCTCGGACAGCAACCTATTTAATATGGCCGGTTGTTCGGTCATTGTGGCGCCCTATATCGATAGCCGCGAACGGATCATCGGTGCGATCGGCGTCATCGGCCCGACCCGCCTGAACTACGCGCGCATCATTCCCATGGTCGACTACACGGCCCGGGTGCTGGGCCACAAAATCGGCCGCTGACGGCCCGCTGCGACAAAGGAAGAACAATGGACCAAAGCGACGACACGGCGCGCCCTTCGAACGACAACACCGATGAGGAGTCTCTCGAGGGCGCCGCCCCGACCGGCGAGGCAGAAGCACCGCCGAGCCCAGAGGCGCAACTCGCCCAAGCCAAGGATCAGCTGCTGCGCGCGCTGGCCGAGGTCGAGAATACCCGCCGCCGTGCCCAACGCGAGATCGAGGATGCGCGCAAATATTCGGTGGCCAATTTTGCTCGCGACGTTCTTAACGTCGCCGACAACCTGCGCCGCGCGCTGGACGCGGTGCCTGAGGACGCCGCCGCCAGCGAGGATCTCAAGGCGCTGGTCGAGGGCGTCAGCTTGACTGAGCGTGAGTTGCTAAGCGCGATGGAGCGCCACGGCATCCGCAAAGTCGATCCCAAGGGTGAAAAGTTCGACCACAACCTCCATCAAGCCATGTTTGAAACCGACATGGCAGGCGTCGAGCCCGGCACCGTCATCGAGGTCGCCCAAGCCGGTTACGTCATCGGCGACCGCCTGCTGCGCCCGGCCATGGTCGGCGTCGCGAAAAAGCCGCCCGCCGCCTTCCCCGCGCCGGGCGCCGGCGACCAGCTCGACACCAAAGCCTAGGTTTTTCTATTTGGCATCGGCGCTGACCACGCCGAGCCTCTCCGCCCGAGAATCATACGCCGCCACCGCCGCCCGCGCGGCAGCGTGGTCGCGCACCGCGTAACAATAAAGACACCCATGCGCGCAGCTATCGTAGGCGCCGATATCGCGGCTTTCAGCGCAAGCGCAGCCGGGCCGGTTGCCTTTCTCGCGCGCGGCAATGTCGCCGCCAGCGATGCGCGACAAACGCGCAGCATCGATGCACCGCGCTGCCTCGACGCCCGGGACCGCCGCCACCACGTCAGGCTCGGTACACAGTGTCAGCCGCATGCCGTTGGATCGAGCGGTGTCGTTTAGGGAATGCAGCAGCGCCGTTTTTTCGTCGGGGCTCGGATCGCGCCAGGTGAGCGGCGGTTCGGCGGTCGTTAGGTTGCGCACGGTCTTGCGATAGAAATCGGCAAACGAGATCACCACCTCGTCGCATGCGCCGGCAAGGCGCGCGGCCAGACCGGCAAACCGGTCAGTGTGGGATTCCAATGGCGTCGCCGAGGACACCAGAACCGGATCGTAGCGCCACACCAGGGCATCCGCGCCGTAGCGCGCGGCAATCTCGTGCGCGCATCCCGCGGCTTGCTTCGCGGCAGGTACACCGGTCTCCAGCGCAGATGGGTAGTCTGTGATGGTGTACTGCACGACACATGGTATGCCCTCGCCGGCCAAGGCATCCAAGACAGGCAGGAAGGGTCGTGCGTTGCGCGTCCAGAACACGAACCCGTCGACTTCGGGGCCGCGCAACGCGACCCGGTAGGGCGCGCTGCCATAGGGGTTCTTTACGGTGCAAAAGCCCGCCGCCAAACGCTGTGCGAACCAGTCGCCGTAGAACGCCGGAATGTCGGTGCGGTACGAGGCGGAGACAATCATTCGCCGCCAGTCTACGCCAACGCTAGAGCATCACCGATTGCAGCCGCTCGCGCACCGCTTTGCGGTTGAGCAACTTTTTGCGGGCAGCCGGCGGAAAGTCCGACAGCATCACCAGATTCTTGTCGAGCAAGACGTTGACCAAATCTTCGATAATCCGCAGCAGTTCCGAATCGGTGGCCGTCAGGTACGACCGCAAGAAGTCTTGCTCGCCCTGGCCCGACAGAAAAGTCAGCAACTCGGGATCGTCAGGGGCGATCTCCTCCGTCGCGAAATCCTGCGGGTGGGCATAGATGGCGCCTATCGCGCCGTCATCGTCCCGAAACACATAGCGCATGGCGATCCCCCACCAATCATGGACCGGCGGCGTGCAAGAGCCGCCCTGAGCCCTCCATAGACCCTTTTTTGGCCCCTCGCTCAATTCGGGTGCTTACGCATATGGTTGCGCGAATTACGACCGTCGCCTTTCAGGGGATCGACGTGCTGGATGTCGACGTGCAGGTCTCCATGGCCGGGGCGGGCGCCAGCTATTTCAATATCGTCGGCCTGCCCGACAAGGCGGTCGGTGAATCGCGCGAGCGGGTCCGCTCGGCCTTGGGGGCGTTGGGCTTGGGGCTGCCGCCCGAACGCATCACAGTCAATTTGGCGCCGGCCGATCTGTTGAAAGAGGGCAGCCATTTTGATTTGCCGATCGCGCTCGGCTTGCTGGTCGCCATGCGGGTGTTGCCGGCGGACGAAATCGACGGCTACACGGCGCTGGGTGAACTTGGGCTTGATGCGACGATTGCGCCGGTCGCCGGCGTGCTGCCGGCCGCGGTGGCTGCCAACGCACGCGGCCGCGGGCTGATCTGTCCCGCTGCCTGCGGCGGCGAGGCGGCCTGGGCCGGCGATGTCGATATCCTGGCGGCGCCCTCGTTGCTGGCCTTGATCAATCATTTCAAAGGCTTCCAGGTGCTGCAGCCGCCCAAGCCCGCACCGCTGATCGACGGCGTGGCCGGGCCCGACTTGCGCGACATCAAGGGCCAGGAAAGCGCCAAGCGGGCATTGGAAGTGGCCGCGGCCGGCGGTCACAACCTGCTGATGATGGGCCCGCCCGGCTCGGGCAAGTCGATGCTGGCGGCCCGCCTGCCCGGTCTGCTGCCGCCGCTCGACGCCCGCGAAACGCTGGAGGTCTCCATGGTCGCCTCGATCGCCGGGATGTTGCGCGAGGGGCGCATCACCCGGCGCCGGCCGTTTCGCGATCCCCACCACAATGCGTCGCAACCGGCAATGGTCGGCGGCGGCACCAAGGCGCGTCCGGGGGAAATTACGCTCGCGCATCTCGGGGTCCTTTTTCTCGATGAGCTGCCCGAGTTCTCGGGCGCGGTGCTCGAATCGTTGCGCCAACCGATGGAAACCGGGTCGGTCACCATCGCGCGGGCCAACACCCACGTCACCTATCCGGCCCGCGTGCAACTGGTGGCGGCGATGAACCCGTGTCGCTGCGGCCACTTGGGCGATGCCGGACTGGCGTGCAGCCGCGCCCCGCATTGCGCGTCAACCTACCAGTCGCGCATTTCAGGCCCGCTGTTCGACCGCATCGATCTACATATCGAAGTCCCCGCCGTCGCTGCCAGCGATCTCTCGCTCCCGCCGGCCGCCGAGGGCTCCGCCGAAGTTGCGGCCCGCGTCGCCCGTGCCCGTGCCGTTCAGACCGAGCGATACCGCAACGCTGGGACCGGCAAGCCGGTCCGCACCAACGCCGAGGCCGACGGCGAATTGTTGATGGCCGTCGCCGCGCCCGACGCGGGCGGCGCAGCGCTGCTGTCGGACGCGGTGGACGCGATGAAACTCTCGGCCCGCGCCTACCACCGCGTCTTACGCGTCGCTCGCACCCTCGCCGACCTGGAGGGCGTGGACGCGGTGCGCCGTGTGCACATCGCCGAGGCGTTGAGTTACCGACGGTTGGCGATTCGGGCTTAGGCGTGCGCTGTCCAAATCTGCTAAACAGACCCGGTATTTCCGGGGAGGGGTTCGATGGAATTTTGGGAAAGCCTGATTGTTTGGCTGCACTTGTTGTTGTTCGTCTATTGGCTGGGCGGCGACTTGGGGGTGTTTTACTCCAGCCGGTTTCGTAACGATCCACAATACGATCTCAAGACGCGGTTGTTGCTCGCGCGTATTACCGGCGACATCGACATGGCGCCGCGCACCACCATGGTGCTGATGATTCCGATCGGCTTCACGCTGGCGGCGGTCAAAGGCTATCTCACCATTCCCGATATCTGGTTGATCGCCTTTTGGGCGTTCGGTGCAGCGTGGCTGGTGTTGGTCTGGTGGCTGCATATCGAAAAAGACGCCGACAAGAAAAAGCCGTGGACCAAGTTCGATTTGCGCCTGCGTTGGGTGCTGATGCTGGTGTTGGCGGCGGCGGCGATCTACTCGTTCTTCGCGCACCAGCCGCTGACCGAAAACTGGCTCGCGCTCAAACTGCTGCTGTTTGCCGGCACCATATTGTGCGGGATCATGATTCGGGTCTCGGTCAAACCGTACGTCGCGGCGTTCGCCGAGATTCGCGAACACGGCTCGACGCCCGAGCGTGAGGCGGTCCTCAGCGCTTCTGCTGGGGCCGCACGTCAGTGGGTCAAGGCGATCTGGGTGTTGATCTCGCTGGCTGCCCTGATCGGCATTTGGCAGCCGGGCTTTTAGCCCCGGCGTTGGACCACGGGCCGTCCGCCCGCTAGATTCGCGGGCGGCCCCAATTTTTCGCGAGCGCCACCATGGACCCACAAACCATCTGGATCATGATCCACGTCGTCTTGCTGGTGTACTGGCTCGGCGCGGACATCAGCGTGTTCTACTGCTCGCTGCAAATCATCAAGCCGGCAAATTCGCGCGAAACCCGTGCGGCCATCGCCAAGGTCCTGGGCTTCGTCAATGCCTTCCCCGGGATTGTCTCGATCCTCATGTTGCCGGTGGGTCTGATGTTGGCGTCGGGCAAAGGCCTGTCGCCGATCACCGGCGGCTGGCTCGCCTTGGTCTGGGGCTTGGCCGCAATTTGGCTGCTGATCAGCGTGTCGGCGGCCTCGCAGCGCGGCACGCCGCTGGGCAAGACCTACGCGACAATTGATTTGTGGATCCGCTACGTCCTGATCGCCGTGTTGACAATTGCGGCGCTGTTGTCGCTGACCGGCGGGGCGCCCTTCACCTCGAACTGGCTCGCGCTCAAGGTTCTATTGTTCGCCTTCGTGCTGGTTTGCGGTCTGGGCATTCGCTTCACGTTTGCCAAATTCGGTCCCGCCTTCGGGCGCTTCATGGCGGAGGGTTCGACGCCCGAAACCGAGGCCGGATTGCGCGGGCCAGTGATGCGGGTCAAGCCGTGGGTATTGGCGCTGTGGTCTGGGCTGGTCGTGATGGCGCTGCTCGGCATCGCCCAACCGTTGTTGTAGGAGGCGGCCATGGATTGGCAGGACATCTTCAAGCTGCTGCACGTGCTCACCTTCGTCTATTGGGTGGGTGCCGATCTCGGCGTGTTCTATGCCGCGCGCTTGGTCGTGAACCCGAAATACAGCCCCGAGACGCGGGCCACGCTACTCAAGACGCTGGCGTGGATCGACATGATCCCGCGCTACATGTTGTTGCTGACATTTCCGGTGGGCGCGACGCTTGCTGCCAACCTCGGCATCTCGCCGATCGACGGCGTGTGGTTGTATCTTGTATGGATCGCCGCCGCGGCGTGGATTGTCATGGCTTGGCAAATCCATCACCGCGAAGGCACAGATGCGGCCAGGCGGCTCACCAAATTCGATCTGGTGCTGCGGCTGGCTTTCCTTGCCGCGTTGGTGATCCCGGCCATTACGTCGCTCGCCGGCGCCGGGCCCTACGAGACGCAGTGGCTGCCGATCAAGATTCTGCTGTTCGCGGGCGCCGTCGCTTGCGGCGTCGGCATCCGCGTCACCTTCACCCCGTTTGGCGCCGCCTTCGGCAAACTGATGACCGAGGGGTCCTCGCCTGCGGTTGAGACACAGATGTCGCGGTCGTTGGCGCACGCGGTGCCGTTCGTCATCGGCATTTGGGTGTTCGCGGCGATTACCGCCTTCCTTGGCATGAACCACGAGATGCTGTTCGGGAGTTGAGACCGTGTTCCGTTGGCGCTGTGGTGCGCTCGCCGGTGTTTTGCTCGCCGGGGTTGTCGCTGCAGCGCAGGCCGAGCCGATGCATGGCATCGCCATGCACGGCGCACCGAAGTACCCGCCAGGATTCGCACATCTCGACTACGTCAATCCCGACGCGCCTAAGGGCGGCGACTTACGCCGTGGCATCCAAGGCACGTTCGATTCGCTGAACCCCTACATCCTCAAAGGCTCGCCGGCCGCAGGCCGCCAGCATGTTTTTGAGAGTTTGCTCAAGCGAGTCTGGGACGAACCCTTCACCATGTACGGACTCATTGCCGAAACGGTTGAAACGCCCGAGGACCGCAGCTGGGTCGAATTCACGCTGCGCGCCGAAGCGCGCTTTCACGACGGCACGCCCATCACCGTCGACGACGTTATTTTCTCATACGAAACGCTGCGTGATCAGGGCCAGGCCAACATGCGGCTGTTTTACCGCAAGGTCGCCGGCGTTGAGCGCATCGGCGCGCGCGGCGTGCGCTTCGTGTTCGACCCGGCGCAGGCTGACCGCGAATTGCCGCTGTTGATGGGCCTGATGCCGATTCTGTCCAAGGCCTATTACGCGAACCGGCCCTTCGATGAAACCACGCTCGAGCCGCCGTTGGGGAGCGGGCCCTACCGCGTCGCTGCGGTCGATCCGGGCCGCGTCATTAGCTACGAAAGGGCGCGCGATTATTGGGGCAAGGATCTGCCGATCAACCGCGGGCAAGACAACTTCGATACCATCCACTACGAATATTTTCGCGACGGCAACGTGTTGTTCGAAGCGTTCAAGACCGGCGCCTTCGATTTTCGGGCGGAAGGATCGGCCAACCAATGGGCCACCGGCTACGATTTTCCCGCCGTCGCTGACGGCCGGGTCAGACGTGAAGAGCTAACCAACGGACGCCCTGCCGGCATGCGGGCCTTGGTGTTCAACACCCGGCGCGACCTGTTCGCCGATCCGCGCGTGCGCGAGGCCTTGGGCTATGCCTTCGATTTCGAATGGATCAACGCCAACCTGCTGCACGGCGCCTTCGAGCGCACGACAAGCTTCTTCGCCAACTCGGAACTCGCAGCCACCGGCGATCCGACCTCGCAGGAGCTGGCGCTGCTAGAACCGCGGCGCGGCGTGCTTTCTGACGCGGTCTTCGCCGCGCCCAAACCGCTGCCGCAGACTGACGGATCGGGCAATATTCGGGGCAATTTGCGGATTGCGCGGCAATTGCTGCAAGACGCGGGCTGGGTCGTGCGCGACGGCGCCATGGTGCGCGCGTCCAACGGCACGCCGTTCTCGTTTGAGATCCTGCTCGTCTTTCCCGAGAACGAACGCATCGCGCTCACGTTTGCCCGCAACTTGGAGCGCCTCGGCATCAAAGTGGGCGTTCGTACGGTCGATACGGCCCAGTATGAATTTCGCCGCCAGACCTACGACTACGACATGATCATTCATACGTGGCGCATCACGCTGTCGCCCGGCAACGAACAGGCCCACTACTGGGGCGCCGCGGCCGCCGGCCAGGACGGCACGCGCAACTATATTGGGATCAAGAGCGACGCCGTCGACGCGCTGGTCGAACAGGTCACTGCCTCGCGCGACCGCGCCCAGCTGGTTAGCGCGATGCGCGCGCTCGACCGCGTGCTGCTCGCCGGGCACTACGTCATCCCGCTCTATCACCAGCGTGTCGATCGTCTGGCCTATTGGAACAAGCTGGTGCGCCCCGAGGCGATCCCAACCTATGGTTTCGTACTCGAGGCCTGGTGGGCCAAGGACGCGGCAAACTAGTTAAGCCTTGGCGACCAGTACTTTCAGGCCGGGTTTTAACGCCAGCGCGCGGCTGACAATGCGCAACCCATGTTTGGCCAACAGCCGGGTCAATGACGGGCGGTCGAAATACAGACAATGCGCCGGCGGGTCGAACGCATCCCAGTGCTGAATATCGCGCGGCCGCCGCCAATGGCCGATATCGGGCGTCGTCAAATATAGTTTGCCGTCCGGTTTCATCAGGCGTGCAATCGCCGCGACAAACGCGTTCACGTCGGGGACGTGTTCGATCACCTCAGCGCAATAGATCACATCGAAACTTGCCGCCGCGTCGGGGGTGTCGTGCAAGAACGCTTCGACAGTGCCGTGAAACACCGGGCAAGCCGGATAATGCTGTCGGACGTAGGCGACCGACTTGGGGTCGAGTTCGATGCCGGTCGCGTCGAAGCCCGATTCGCGCGCGGCTGCCATCATAAAACCGCCGCTCGCGCCGACGTCCATGAACCGGGCAGCGGGGCCACGTGCCAAACGCCGCAGCCGGCGGGCCCGCCCGCGCGAGCGCCGCATTTTTTTGTCGACCTTGGCAAAATATCCCTCGGTGGCGCCGGCGTAGGCGTCGTCATATAGGGCGGTACTCTCTTCGGCCCGGGGCAACGGCGACTGAAAGGTAAAACCACACCCCGCACACCGGACGATTTGGTGGCCGTTTTTCGCCGCAAAGGGCGCGTGGTCGCGGCCATCACAGACCGGGCAAGGCGTCGCATCGAGCATGCGCGACCCTCTGCGATTCGGGCCGCCGGCGTCAAGCGCTGCGCGCAGCGTTTGTGGGAGGACATCCCCCGGTTTGCCCGCGCGACCGCGCCCCGCTAAAGTCGACATCGCCAACAATCCCAGGAGGGAATGATGCGCACAATTGGTTGGATGACCGTCGTTGCAGGTGTCTTGGCCTTTACCGGCCCAGCATTTGCGCAAAGTTGCGGCGGCTTTTTTCACACGGCGGGTACACAAGTGTTGACGACTGCTCAGTCGGCACCTGTTCAGTCCACGCCGGTCGAACAAGAAAAAAAGGGCTAATCTCGCCTTCTCTGGTGAAACGGGCTGCGCCATTGCAGCCCGTTTCATTTTGATCGTCACAATCCTGGGAATAGAATGCGCGTAGGGGACACCACGCCCAAGATGGGGCGCTGTTTGGTTGAGGCAATCCGTGCTGTCTGCTGACGGCCGATACGAAATTCGCGTTACGCGCGATCCCGCCGATATCGAGGCGGCGCAGCGGTTGCGCTACCACGTCTTCTACGACGAAATGTCCGCCGACCCGTCGCCCGAGATGCGCGAGAGCGGACGCGATTTCGACCGGTTCGATACGATTTGCGACCATCTGTTGGTGATCGACCGGGAGCGTCCCGTTGGACAACAGATCGTCGGCACCTACCGCATGCTGCTCCGCGCTGACGCCGAGGCCCATGGCGGCTACTACTCTTCAAGCGAGTACGACATAGCCGATTTCGTCGCGGGGTTCGGCGGGCGCAACGCAGCGGAAATCGGCCGCTCATGCGTCCATGCCGATTATCGCAATCAGCGCATTGTCGAACTGTTGTGGCGCGGCCTCGCGCATTACTACCGCGACAACAATGTCGAACGCATCTTTGGCTGCGCGAGCTTTCCCGGCACTGATCCCGAAGCCCTCGCCTTGCCGCTATCCTACCTCTACCATTTTCATCTCGCGCCGCCTGACCTGCGGGTCCGCGCGTTGTCGGCATTGCACGTCCCGATGAACCGGATCGACAAGGAAGAGCTCAATCCACGCAGCGCCATTCGACAGGTGCCGGCGCTCATCCGCGCCTATCTCCGCCTTGGTGGGGTGTGCGGCGACGGTGCCGTGATCGATCACCAGTTCGGTACCACCGATGTGTTCATGGTGCTGGCGATGGAAAACTTACCCGACAAGTACCACGACTATTTCGAACGTGACACGCCTGCCTGAGATGGCGGGACGTCTGCAAGACCGGATCGCGCTGGTGATCGGTGCCGGCTCGATCGGGCCGGGCTTGGGCAACGGCAAAGCCTCGGCAATTCTCTATGCGCGCGAAGGCGCAAAAGTTTTCGCGGTCGACATCAACCCGGACGCCGTCGAAGAAACCCGAAAGCTCATTGCCGACGAAGGCAATATCTGCACCACCCATGCCGGCGATGCGACGGTTGCCGACTCAGTGCGTGCGATGGTCGATGCCTGCATGGCGGCGTATGGGCGCATCGACATCCTGCACAACAATCTTGGCATCACCGAAATTGGCGGCCCGGTCGATCTGCCCGAGGAACGCTGGGACCGGTTGATGGACGTCAACGTCAAGTCGATGTTCCTTAGTTGCAAATATGTTTTACCGGTGATGGCGGCGCAGGGCGCCGGCGTGGTGACCAACATCTCGTCGATCTCGGCCGAGCGCTATGCCGGTTTTCCCAGCGTCGTCTACAACACGGCAAAGGGCGCGGTGAAACAGTTCACCCAAAACGTCGCGATGGAATATGCCCGCAAAGGCATTCGCGCCAACTGCGTCCAGCCTGGGCTGATTGACACCCCGCTGGTGCATACGTTCAAGGACGCCTACCCGGGCGATTGGGACGCGGTGGTCCGTCACCGACACGCGATGGTGCCGATGGGCCGCATGGGGACCGGCTGGGATGTCGCTAAGGCGGCGGTTTTTCTGGCGTCCGACGACGCGGCCTATATCACCGGCGTCAGCCTGCCGGTGGATGGCGGCCTGTCGGGTATTTTCACCACCCCGGCCGAGATGCCCGATTCATGACAGAGATATTTCGACTGTCATAAAACTGTCACTCAACGGACATAATGTCCGCGCAGGTCCAATGGACTGTTTCTCTGTGGGATAGGGCACACGGGCGTGAAATCCGCACTCGACAAGGACCTCAAGAAATATTCGCGGCTCGAAAAAGCGCGTTATCGCGTCGGGCGTGAGAACTTTAACCTGGGCCTGGGCCTGCTGTTTTTGCTGGGGGTCCTGGCCTTTGCGATCATCCAGATCGGGACGTTCGAGGGGAATGTTCTGATCATCGTTGCCGCCGTTATCGGCGGTTACATGGCGCTAAACATCGGTGCCAACGACGTTGCCAACAATGTCGGTGCGGCGGTCGGGTCGGGTGCGCTGACCATGCTGGGCGCGTTGTTGATCGCCGGGATCTTCGAAGCCGCCGGTGCGATCATCGCGGGCGGTGACGTCGTCAAGACGATCTCCAAAGGGATCATCGATCCCGCAGCGATCCCGGGCGCCGAGGTGTTCGTGTGGGCAATGCTGGCCGCGCTACTCGCGGCGGCGATCTGGATCAATCTCGCAACCTTCCTGGGTGCGCCGGTATCGACGACGCACTCAATCGTCGGCGGCGTGATGGGTGCCGGGATTGCGGCCGCCGGGCTCAGTGCTGTGAACTGGGGCACGATGGCGCAGATCGCCGCAAGCTGGGTCATCTCGCCGGTTTTGGGCGGGCTGATCGCGGCGGCATTCCTCGCCGCGATTAAGTTCCTCATCATCTTCAAAGAAGACAAGATTGCGGCGGCCCGGCGGTGGGTACCGATTCTGGTCGCGGTCATGGCGTCGGCGTTCGCCATGTACTTGGTGAGCAAAGGCCTGAAGCGCCTGATCTCGGTCGATCTGACGTTGATCGTGGTGGTCGGCGTCATCGCCTTTGTCGTTGGCTATGTCGTGGTCCGCTATTTCGTCGGGCGCGCCGCCGGCGGAATGGAAAATCGCCGCCGGTCGGTCAGCAACCTATTCACGATCCCGCTGATCTTCGCAGCCGCCCTGTTGTCCTTCGCGCACGGCGCCAACGATGTGGCCAACGCCATTGGCCCCCTTGCCGCCATCGTTAGTACCGTGACCAGTGGCGAGATCGCGACATCGGCCGCGGTGCCGCTGTGGATCATGGTGGTCGGCGCCATCGGCATCGCTGCGGGGCTGGCGCTCTACGGTCCCAAACTCATCCGCGTTGTCGGCGAGAAAATCACCCGGCTCGACCGGGCGCGCGCCTTTTGCGTGGCCGTGTCTGCGGCTATTACGGTCCTGATCGCCTCAGGCCTCGGCCTGCCGGTATCCTCCACGCACATCGCGCTAGGCGCTATTTTCGGCGTGGGCTTCTTACGCGAAATCGTTGCCAATACCCGGCGCCAACCGGCGCCAACCGTCGTGCAAGTAGAGGGTCTGGTAGGGGCGCAAGCGGAGGGGCTAGTCGAGGCGGCGAACGCGGGCATTGTGCTGACCAATGCCGAATTGAAGACCGTCAAGAAAGGTCGCAAGCGCAAGCTGGTACGGCGGCGCTACGTCTTCGCTATCGCCGCGGCCTGGGTTATTACGGTCCCCGCCGCTGCGGCGCTGGCGGCGCTCTTCTTCTACATGCTGCGTGGCATGCTTCTAGCCTGATCCGGGCCTGGGATCGGTATGGTAACCTGCATCCGATATGGTGCTCGTCGAATCCGCCCCGACCCCGCCTGAGTCTGCGTCGCCCCCCGGCGCGCCGGCCGTGCTCACCCCCATGATGGCGCAATACCTCGGGATCAAACGCGACTATCCCGAGTACCTCCTGTTCTATCGGATGGGCGATTTCTACGAGCTGTTCTTCGATGATGCGGTCAAGGCCTCGGCGGCGCTCAACATCACCCTGACCAAACGCGGCAAACACGCGGGCGACGATATTCCGATGTGCGGTGTCCCGGTGCACGCCGCCGACACCTATCTGTCCCGTTTGATCCGCCAGAAGTTCAAAGTCGCCGTGTGCGAACAAACCGAGGATCCAGCCGAATCCAAAAAGCGCGGCGGCAAATCAGTCGTTGCCCGTGACGTGGTGCGCCTGGTCACCCCGGGCACGCTTACCGAAGAGACATTGCTCGACGCGCGGCGCCACACCTATCTGGCTGCATTGGCGCGCACCGGTTCAGGATTGGCGCTGTCATGGCTCGACCTGTCGACTGGCGAATTCCTAGTGCAAGCCTTGGATTTGCACACCCTGGAGCCGGATCTCGCCCGCCTCGATCCCGGCGAGTTGCTGGTGTCCGACGCTGCGCTAGGCGATCCGGCAATCGCGACCGCGTTACGCGATTGGCAGGCGGTGATCACCCCGTTGCCCCGCGGCCCCGCCGACTCCGATGCCACCGCGCGCCGCCTGGCCGGCCACTACGGGGTCGCGACATTGGACGCCTATGGCGATTTTTCGCGAGCCGAGGTCGCCGCGCTGGGCGTCATCTTCGACTATGTCGCGCTTACCCAGCGCGGCAAGCTCCCGGCGTTACGGCCACCGGCGGTCGTGCGGTCGTCGAAAATGCTGTCGATCGACGCGGCGACGCGGCGCAATCTTGAGCTGACGCGCACGCTGTCGGGCGATCGCGAGGGCAGCCTTTTGGCGGTGATCGATCGGACAGTGAGCGGCGCCGGTGCCCGCCTGCTCGCCGACCGATTGGCGGCGCCCTCCACCGATCCTACGATCATTCGCAACCGCCTCGACCTCGTGCAGTTCTTCGTTGAGGACGGGCCGTGTCGGTTGGCCGCGCGCGCGCTGCTGAAGGAAACTCCCGACATGGCGCGGGCCCTGGCCCGCTTGTCGTTGGGCCGGGGCGGGCCGCGCGATTTGGCGGCGGTGCGGGACGGGTTGGGTGCGGCGGAACGCGCGTACGAAGTGCTCGATCATACGACGTCACCGCAGCCGATGGCGGCTTTGCGGCAACCGTTGCACGGTCACGCCGCGCTCATAAAGGCGTTGACGGATGCCCTGGCGGACGACTTGCCGCACCTCACCCGCGATGGCGGCTTTATCGCCAAGGGTTACGATTCGCCGCTCGACGAATTGTGCACGCTGCGCGACGAGAGCCGCCGCCACACCGCGGCGCTTCAAGCGCGCTATGCTCAAATAACCGGCATCGCCGGTATGAAAATCAAGCACAACAACGTGCTGGGTTACTTCATCGAGGTAACGCCGACCCACGCCGATAAAATGGCGAAGGACTTACCCGAAGAGGTCCGCCAACAATTCATCCATCGCCAAACGTTGGCCAGTGCCGCGCGCTACACGACGACCGAGCTTGGCGATCTCGAGGGAAAGATTTCCAGCGCCGCCGACCGCGCGTTGGCACTGGAGCAATCGCTATTCGCTCAGCTCGTGACGCAAACGCTCGACCACGCCAGGCCAATCGCTGCCGCCGCCGAGGCCCTGGCTGGCCTCGATGTCGCGACGGCGTTGGCCGAACAAGCGGTCGCGCACGGGTATGTCCGGCCCACGGTTGACGATAGCCGGGTCTTTTCGATTGCGGGCGGGCGGCATCCGGTGGTCGAAGATGCGCTCCGCCGGGCCAATGACTCAGGTTTTGTCGCCAACGATTGCGACCTCGGCGACGACGGTCAGGTTTGGCTCGTCACCGGCCCCAACATGGCGGGCAAAAGCACCTTCCTGCGGCAAAATGCCTTAATCGTGATCCTCGCCCAAACCGGCTCGTACGTGCCGGCGACGGCCGCGCATATCGGCGTTGTCGACCGGCTGTTCAGCCGGGTCGGCGCGGCCGACGATCTGGCGCGCGGGCGCTCGACCTTCATGGTCGAAATGGTCGAAACCGCGGCGATCCTCAACCGTGCGACCGATCGCTCGTTGGTCATCCTGGATGAAATCGGCCGCGGCACCGCGACCTTCGACGGGTTGTCCATCGCCTGGGCGGCGATCGAACATCTGCATGACGTCAATCTGTGCCGCGCGTTATTCGCGACCCACTATCACGAGCTGACGGTGCTGGCCAACAAACTGCCGCGGCTGTCGACCCACGCCATGCGGATCAAAGAATGGAAGGGCGATATCGTCTTTCTCCATGAGGTCGTCGCCGGTGCCGCCGACCGCTCCTACGGCATCGCCGTGGCCAAGCTGGCTGGCTTGCCGGCGCCGGTGATTCGGCGCGCCGGTGAAATCCTCAAGGCGCTTGAGGCCAGCGAACAGGGCAGCGCCGTGGCCCGCTTGGCCGACGATTTGCCGCTCTTCGCCGCGACGATGAGCGGATCCGACGAGGACGCTCCGATGACCATGACATCGGCGCTGGCCGCTGCCCTGGAGGACCTTGCCCCGGATGAATTGACCCCGCGCGAAGCCCTTGATGCCCTGTACAAACTGAAATCGCTCCTGCGCGAGCCATAGCGTCCTTGCCCATTGGCGGCAGGGGTGACTAGATTCGCACACGATCTTCTGAACCTTCCAAAGAATTGAGCCATGGCCGAGCGGGCTGCGCTGACACGCCCTTGGGCGTTTGTTGTGTTGACCGTCGCGATGGCCATCGCGGCGGGTAATCCCGTCGTTGGCCGTGCGGTCATCGCCGACGTGCCGCCAATGGCCCTGACGTTCTGGCGCTTCGCCGCCGCCGTCGCGGTCCTGGCGCTGTTCGGTGGCCTGCCGTTGTGGCGCCAGCGTGCGACCTTTCTCCGCCACTGGAAAATGATGCTCGCTATGGGGGCCGCCGGGATCGCGGTTTACAATGGTTTTCTCTATCTCGGCGTGCAGACCACGACGGCGATCAATGCGGCGTTGATCACCGCCACTGTGCCGGTTGTCGTTGTCGGGCTGATCGCGTTGGTTCACCGCGAGCGCATCGGTACCAAGCTCGCCCTGGGGATGGCCGTCGGCCTGTTCGGCGTCGCCGTCACGGTCATGCGCGGCGACCTCGGGGTCCTGCTGCATCTTTCCTTTGTACCGGGCGATCTGTTGATGTTGGTCGCTGTATTCGGATTTTCGTTTTACTCATTGTTGCTGCGTGATCTACCGCGCGGCCTACATCCGGCGGCGTTTATGCTGGTGATCCACGGGATCGCCCTCATCGTCACCACCCCGTTCTATCTGTGGGAATTGGGCGTAGGGGTCACTTTTGACCCCGACGCCGGCGCAATTGGCGCGATTCTTTATGTTGGTGTTATGGCCACGGCGGTGTCGTTCTCGATGTACAACTGGGCGGTCGCTTCGGTCGGTGTCGGCACGTCCTCGCAGTTCGTGTACCTGACGCCGGTGTTTGCCAGCCTGATGGCGGTGGCGTTTCTCGGTGAGACATTTCACGGCTACCACCTTGTCGGGGTCGTGCTGATCTTCGGCGGCATTTATGTCGCGACCCGTCGTCCCAAAACCGGCAAACCGGATGTCGCGGGATGAACGGCCGCAAGGTCGTCACCTTTCTGCTCAATCCCTATGTCCTGCTGACCCTGGTCATGTTGGCGGGCGCGGGCAACACGGTGGTGGCGCGCGCGACGGTAGGCGAGATGCCGCCCTTGGCGCTGTCGTTCTGGCGCTGGGTCACTGCCTTCGTGATCCTGTTCCCGATCGGTGCGCGTGCCCTGTTCGTCCAACGTCACGTCTTGCTGGCGCAGTGGCGGATCGTCGTTGCGCTCGGGGCGATTGCGGTGGCGGCGTTCAACTCGCTGATCTATCTCGGCGTCCAGCACACCACGGCGCTCAACGCGTCCCTCGTGTTGTCGGTGATTCCCGTCGTGACGGTCGCGTTATCGTGGATATTGCTGCGCGAGCGCGCCAACCTGCGCATGGTGGTGGGCTTGGCGGCCGGCCTGATTGGGGTATTGGTGATTATCGCGCGCGGCGATATCAGCCTGCTGGTGTCGCTCGACTTCAACGGCGGCGACCTGTTGGTGTTTGCCTCAGTCTTTTGTTGGGCGGGTTACTCGATCCTGCTGGGTCGCCTGCCGCCCGGCATTCGGCCCGAAGGCCTTCTGCTCGCGATGGTCATGGTCGGGCTCGTGTTGCTGGCGCCGTTCTATTTGTGGGAGGCGGCGGCCGGCGCCCGCATGGTTCTCTCCGCGCCGAACATGCTCGGTGTGTTCTACATGGGCGCGTTCTCCTCGGTGTTCTCCTACATCCTGTGGAACCGCTGCGTCGGTATCGTCGGCGCCAACGTTGCCAGCCAGTTCACCTACCTCAACCCGGCCTTTGGTGGATCGCTCGCGGTCCTACTGCTCGGCGAATCGCTGCGGCCCTACCACGCCGGCGTGCTCCTCATTTTCCTCGGCATCTACTTGGCCACGACAGCGCGCCGGGCGGTGCCCAAAACCGCTAGGGTGGATGAACCGTGATGAGCACACCGGTCTCGCCGCTGCGTTCCGTTGTGACATCGCCCTATGTCTTGCTCACGGTCTGTTTCTTGCTGTGGTCGGGCAACTCGGTGTTCGCGCGCGGCGCTGCCGACATTATGCCGCCGATGAACCTCGCCTTCTGGCGATGGGGTGTTGGCATCGTTGTGTTATTCCCATTCGCCTCGCGAGCGCTGTGGCGCGACCGGGCGACCTATCTCAAGCATTGGAAACTGTTTTTGGTCGTCGCGCTTGCGGGCGTGACGGGATTCAACTCGTTCGTCTATCACGCGGTCCAACACACCACGGCGATCCACGCGACCCTGATCACCTCGGCGATTCCGGCGGCCGGGGTTGTCGCCGCGTGGCTAGTCTACCGCGAAACCATCTCATTGCGCACGGCGCTCGGTATGTTGGTCGCGTTCTTCGGCGTCGTGGTGGTGATTTCAAACGGCAATGTTTCGGTGCTTGCCAGCCTTGCCTTCAATGTTGGCGACTTGATCGCGTTACTCGCGGTCGTGGCATGGACAATCTATTCAATCGGGCTGCGGGCGATGCCGCGCGGTCTTAATCCGATGGGCTTGTTGCTCGGCGTGATGATCGTCGGCTGGCTTTTTCTCATTCCCTTCTTTGGTTATGAGCTGGCCCAGGGCGACCGCGCCGCGCCGACGCTCGGTAACCTCGCCGGGATCGTTTACCTCGGCGTGTTCGCTTCGGTCGTTGCCTTTGCGTTTTTCAATTACGGTTTGGCCAAGATCGGGTCGACGCGCGCCAACGTCTTTAACTACTTGTCACCGATCTTCTCGGGCGTGCTGGCCGTCGTCTTCTTGGGCGAAGCATTGGAATGGTTCCACGGGCTTAGCATCGCGCTCATCTTCGGCGGCATTTATCTCGCGCAAAATGCCCGTCGAGCTGTGCCGGTGGAGGTCAAGACGGGATGAACCAACCCAAGACATCGACGTTGCTGCCCTACATCCTGTTGCTGCTCGCGACCTTGTTCTGGTCGGGCAATAACATTGTCGCGCGCGTCACCGTGCAAGAAGTGCCGCCGTTCTCGTTGACCTTTTGGCGCGTTGCCCTGGCGCTCCTCGTTCTCACACCGTTCGCCCTGCCGGGCGTTATTCGGCAGTGGGACGTGGTCAAACGGCACTGGAAGATGGTGACCTTCCTCGGCCTGCTTGGTGTGCCAATCTTCAATCTCTTTCTTAACTCAGCGGTCCAATTCACCACTGCCGTCAATGCCTCGCTGATCAACGGCGCCACGCCGGTGCTCACGGTCCTGTTGGGCTGGATTCTCTACCGCGAAGGGTTTGGCTGGCGCACTGTCATCGGCATGGTCGTGGCGTTTGCCGGCATTACCGTGATCGTCGTCCAAGGCGACCTCGGCGTCCTGCGTGCCTTTTCGTTCAACCCGGGGGACTTGTTGATGCTGCCGGCCATTTTATCATGGGCGTTCTACACGCTGGCCCTGCGACACAAACCCAAGGGTTTGGACGGCCTCCCCTTCCTGATGATCATGATGGTGGTGAGCATGCCGGTGCTCGCCGTCTTCTACGCGCTTGATCTCACGGCCGGGCGCACGTTCACGCTGACCACCAACAACGCCGTCGCGATCGGTTATATCGCCCTGTTTCCGGCGCTGTTGGCGTTTGCGTTCTGGAATCGCGGCATTGCCGCCGTCGGCGCCGCGCGCGGCGTTCAGCTGCAATACCTCATGCCGGTCTGGGGCGCGTTGGGCGGCGTCGTCTTTCTTAGCGAACCGTTCGAGCGGTACCACTGGTTTGGCATCGCCCTGATCTTCGTCGGCGTGCTCCTCGCGACTCGGCGCAAGGCAGCCCAGACCGCTTAGCTGTCGTACAGCACCACGCTGCGGATCGAGGTTCCGGCGTGCATTAAATCGAACGCGGTGTTGATCTCAGCCAGCGGCATGGTGTGGGTGATCAGCGGATCGATCTCGATCTTGCCGTCCATGTACCAGTCGACGATTTTGGGCACGTCGGTGCGGCCTTTGGCACCACCGAACGCGCTGCCGCGCCACACCCGGCCCGTCACTAACTGGAACGGCCGGGTGGAAATCTCTGCGCCCGCCGGCGCGACACCGATGATCACGCTCTCGCCCCAGCCCTTGTGACAACACTCCAGCGCATCGCGCATGACATCGGTATTGCCAATGCACTCAAAGGTGTAATCCGCGCCGCCCTTGGTCAGGTTGACCAAATAGGCCACGAGGTCGCCCTCGATTTCCTTTGGGTTGACGAAGTGGGTCATGCCGAACCGCTCGGCCATCGCTCGGCGGCCCGGATTGAGATCGACGCCGACAATCATATTGGCGCCGACCATCCGGCATCCCTGGATCACGTTCAGTCCGATGCCGCCAAGGCCGAACACCACGACGTTGGCACCCGGCTCGACCTTGGCGGTGTTGATCACCGCGCCGATGCCGGTGGTGACACCGCAGCCGATGTAACAGACCTTGTCGAAGGGCGCGTCTTCGCGAATCTTCGCCACTGCGATTTCGGGCAACACGGTGTAGTTGGCAAAGGTCGAGGTGCCCATGTAGTGCAAGATTGGGTCTTTGCCCAACTTGAAGCGGCTGGTCCCGTCGGGCATCAGGCCACGACCCTGGGTTTCACGGACCGCCTGGCACAGGTTGGTCTTGCCGGACAGGCAGTAGGCGCATTGCCGGCATTCGGGCGTGTACAGCGGGATGACGCGGTCGCCCTTTTTCACGCTGGTCACGCCGGCGCCGATGTCGACGACCACGCCCGCGCCCTCGTGCCCGAGGATCGCCGGGAATAGTCCTTCGGGATCGGCGCCCGACAGGGTGAATTCGTCGGTGTGGCAGATGCCGGTGGCGCGTACCTCGACCAAGATCTCGCCGGCACGCGGGCCTTCCAGCTGCACGGTTTCGATCGACAGCGGCTTGCCGGCCTCAAAGGCGACGGCGGCTTTGACGTCCATGATTATCCTCCCCTGTGGTGACGTAAGTGTAACGGTGCGCGCGCCCGCATCAACCGTTCTTGGCGATTGATGGCGCGCGCGTTAGCGACGCATTGGCCAGGCCCAAACCAAATGTCATCAACGCGACAGCGGCCCACACCCAAGCGCTCGGTCGTTCGGCAAACAGCGCAAAACCCCAGCCGATGCCGCAGGCGACGATGACGTAGGAAATTTGTGAAAAGAATACCGGGCCGGCGCGGCGAATCACCTCGTAGAGACAGAAGAACCCGACAGCTTGCGATACGCCCGCCCATAGCACGCCGGTCAATCCGGCGGGCGTGTCCCAGAACACAACGAGGTTGCCGGTGACGGCGGCGACCGGCAGCACCACGACCGCGCCGCCGAGTAGGACCGCGGCGCCCAACGCCAATGACCCCGAGTCCGGTGGTCGCAGTGTCGCGACGATCAAGTTGTTCGCCGCGGCCGAGACCGGCGCGAGCAATGCGGGAAGAATCCAGATCGCCGCGCTGGCGTCCGGCAACCCGCCGTCGGGCAGCACGATCAACAACACCCCGCCCAGCCCCAGCAGAATCGCCGCGATACTCAACCAGCGAAACGATTCGACGCGCAGCACAAAGGCCAGCACATAGGTCAGCGATGGCACCAGCGTCATCGTTAACGTCAGGACCGAAGCCGGTATCTTGTCGGCCACCAGCGACAACACGCCGGTGGGGATCAGCATCCCAAACGACGCCGAGGCGACGTAGTGACCAAGCGCGCGCGGGCTCAGGCCGGGTCGCCGTCCGCGCAGACTCTGTAAGGCCAGAAGGATCAAGCCGCCCAGTAACGCTTGCCAAAACAAGTAGGCCAGCACCGGAAAGCCGGCATCGGCAATGACTTTGTTGGCGGCAAACAAACTGCCGTAGCCGATCCCGCCCAGTAGCAAGAGGGCGGTGGCGATACCCACGTTGGATCTCATTCAGCGGTGGACGATTTGGGCGACTTTTGGGTGGCCAAATTGGCCAACACCAATCCAGCCACCATCGCCACGACCGCGCCCCACACCCAGGGGCTGGGGCGCTCGCCGAACAGCAGCAGCGCCCAGGCCAAGCCCGACAGCACGATGATGTAGGACGCTTGCGAAAAGAACACCGGTCCGGCGCGCCGGATCACTTCGTACAGCGCGTAATAGCCAACGACTTGCACCGCCGCCGCCCAAATCACCCCGCCGGCAATGGTCCAAGACGACCAGAATGCGTCCAACCCATTCGTCGCCAAGGCAATCGGGAACATGATGATGGTCGCGGCCAACAAGACCGCACCGACCAGCGTCAGCGAATCCGAGTCCGGTGGCCGCAACGTCGCCACCAATACATTGTTGGTCGATGCCGCCAGCGGCGCGATCAGCGCCGGCAAAATCCAGATCGCGGCGGCCGGGTCGGGCAGACTGCCCTGCGGCAACACGATCATCAAAACGCCGACAAAACCCAACAGCAGCGCGGCGACACTCATCGCGCGAAACGGTTCAACCCGGAGGGCAAACGCCATTGCGTAGGTAAGTGCCGGGACCAATGTGACGACCAACGTCACAACGCCTGTTGGCAACTCTGTCGCCACCACGCTTAGCGCGCCGAACGGCAACAGCATCCCGAATGTCGCCGACACCACATAATGCCCGGCGTGTTTGGGACGCCAGCTCGCGCGCGCGCCGCGCGCTAGATTGATTGCGGTCACCAGCACGCCGCCCAACGCAGCTTGCCAAAACATGTAGGGAATCACCGGGAACCCGGCCTCGCCGACAATGCGATTGGCCGCCAAGATGCTGCCATAGGCCGCGCCCGCGACCAGGAGCAAGAATGTGGGCAGCAAAAGGCCTACCGGAACCGGTCGGGAATTCGGCACCAGGGTCAGCCGGCTGCCGCCGCTTCCTGCATGCCGCGCTTGGCCCCGAGGTTGGCAAAGTACAGGCCGGCCAACATGGCGGCGAAGGCTAGCCAGAACCAGGTGCTCAGTGCTTCGTTGAAAATCGCCTGGGACCAGACCAGCCCGGCAATCACGATGACGTAGTTGTACTGGGCGAAGAACACGGGACCGGCGCGGCGAATAATCTCGAACATACAAAAGAAGGTGATGCCGTTGATGCCGCCGGCCCACAACACGCCCCATAGGCCCATGCCGGTGGCCTCCCACAGCGGGTAGAACCCCTCGGTCGCCATCATGATGACGAACGAGATGATCGCCGCGCCGACCACAAGGCCGGTGGCGCGCATCACCGAAGTTGCTTCCGGCGGCCGCACGACGGCCACGAAAACATTGTTGGCGGCGAAGCACACGGGCACGATCAGCAACAGTAAGACCCACACGACTGAATCGCCGGTCGGCAGACCACCTTCGGGAATAACTAAGACCGCGATCCCGGCAAGGCCCAATGCGACGCCGGACAAACTCAACACGCGCCAGCGGTCGACGCCCGCCATCACGGCAAACAAATAGGTAATACCGGGGGTCAGGGTGATCGCCAGCGTAATCACACCTGCTTGGAGCTTGCTCGCGACAAAGGCCAGCACGATTACCGACATCACGACGCCCAGCATCGAGGTCACCGCGTAGGAGGCAAGATGGTCGCGCCGCATCCGTGGCAGATTGCCGGTGGCCGCGGCGAGCGCGAGCAAAATGCAGCCGCCGATAGCGGATTGCCAAAAGGTGAAGGCGATGAACGGCACACCGCCGTCGGAGGCAAACTTGCTCGCGCTGAAGAAGCTGCCATAGATCGAGGCGCCGCCGATCATCAGCAGCCACGGCACCAGCATTGAAGGAACGGCTTTCGGCGCGGTCGGTCGGCCGGCGCCGGCAGTTGTCGTCGAATCGGTCAAATGGTTACCCCTTGGCGGCTTGATCGGCCGCGCGGTCGAGAATCGATTGATTGGTGCCGCGGTTGGCCAAGTATAGACCGACCGCCATACAGGCGATCGCGGCCCACACAATCGGCTCGAATCCATCTTGAAAAATAATGAACGCCCAGATGATCCCAGCGGCCAGCACGATATAGTTGAACTGCGAGAAGAACACCGGTCCGGCGCGGTGGATGACCTCGAACAAGACTAAAAAGATCACGATGTCGGTAAACCCGGCCCACGCCGTCGCCCCGATTCCTTCGATCCCGGCGCCGGGGAAAAAGTAAAAGCCGTCAATCGCCAACATGAACGGAAACATGACAACGGTTGCGAAGACGAGCACCCCGGTGGAGAGCTGCAACGTGGTCGCTTCCGCGGGCCGGATCAGCGCGACCACGACATTGTTGGCGGCGTAGCCCAGCGGCGCGACAAGGGCAACTAGGAACCAAATGCCGGATACACCGGCGCCGACGTCGCCCCAAGTCCAGGGCTGGACGATCAGCACAACGCCAAGCAGCCCGGCCAGTAGTCCGCCGGTGCTCCACAAGTTGAATTTTTCCAACCGTGCGGCAAAAGCGAAGATATAGGTTAGCGCGGGCGTCAGCGTGAGCACCAGGGTCAGCAATCCGGCCGGCAGGTTGGGCGCGGCGTAGGTCAGCGCGACCAGCGGGATGGTAAAGCTGAAGATCGCGGTAAAGCCGTACTGCCGCAGATGGGCGCCACTGAGGCGCGGCAGGTCGCGCAGGATGATCGAAACCACCAATAGGGCGCCGCCGCCGAACAGCGACTGCCAGAACGCGAGCGCCATCGACGGTACGCCGTGGTCGACGGCGATGCGATTGGCCGAAAAGAAGGTGCCATAAATAATGCCGCCGCCTACCAGCAGGGCCAGCGGCACGGCCATTGAGCGCGATGGTGCGCCAGTCGTATTCATGCCGTTTCACTCCCTCTTGCTCGGCGGCGGGCCAGCCTATAGCCCGGCTAGAGGCGCGGTAAAGCGTTCCAGCACCGTTTTAACGTGCAGCCGCACGGTAGCGCGCCTATCTTTATCAGATGCCGCCCTTGGGCGCTGCGATCCAAAACCATGAATAAAGTCACCGCACAGCGAGATATTATCGACCGCCGCCAGTTGGCGGCGGACATCGCTGACATTGCCGCAAGCGATTCGGCGCGCAGCACTAAGACCCGAGCGCATGTGCTGGCGCTCGTGCGTGCCGCGCTCGACCATGGCCGCCAGGTCATTCGCGACCGCTTTGAGGCCCACCGCTCCGGCCTCGACACCGCGCGGGCCAACGCTTTCCTGGTCGATCAGGTGGTGCGGGCGCTGTATGACCACACCACACAACACGTCTACCGCGCGACCAACCCGACCGCGCAGGAACGCCTGTCGGTGGTGGCTGTTGGGGGTTATGGGCGGGCTGAAATGGCGCCCTACTCCGATGTCGACCTACTTTTCCTCTACCCTTACAAACTAACGCCGTGGGGCGAGCAGACGGTCGAGTACTTGCTCTATTTCCTCTGGGACCTTGGCTTCACCGTTGGTCAATCGACCCGATCGATCGACGAGTGCATTCGTCTTGCCAAAAGCGACGTCACGATCCGCACGGCCATTCTCGAGGCGCGCTACATTTGGGGCGACCGCGCGTTGTTCGATGAGATGCACGCGCGCTTCTCCAAGGATGTCATCGAGGGTACCGGGCACGATTTCGTTGAAGCCAAACTGGCCGAGCGCGATTCGCGGCATAAACGCCTGGGCGATTCGCGTTACTTGGTCGAACCCAACGTCAAGGACGGCAAGGGCGGCCTGCGCGATCTGCACACGCTGTTTTGGATTGCCAAATACGTCTACGACATCCGCGATGTGGATGGCCTCGTCGAACTGGGCGTCCTGACCGCTGACGAGTTGCGCCGTTTTCGCCGCGCGGAGAATTTTCTTTGGGCGGTGCGTTGCACGCTTCACTACATGGCGGGCCGCGCCGAAGAGCGGCTTACTTTCGACGTTCAGCCCGACACCAGCCGACTGCTGCGTTACCGCGACAAGGGCCACACCTCCAACGTCGAACGCTTCATGAAGCACTATTATTTGGTAGCCAAAGAGGTCGGCGATCTGACGCGGATTTTTTGTGCGAGCCTCGAACACCAGCAGCGCCGGAGACCGGTTCTCGCGCTCTCTAGGTTGGGGCTGTTCCGGCGCGAACTCCAAGGGTTCGTTGACGACGGTGGCCGATTGACCGTGGCCGATCCGGATGCCTTCAAGAACGATCCGGTGGCGATGATCCGTCTCTTTGCGGTTGCGCAAGAACACGACCGCGACATTCACCCTGATGCGATCAAATACATCACCCGCGCGCTGAAACGCATCGACGACGGTGTCCGGCATGACGCGGACGCCAACGCGCTCTTCATGAAGATATTGACGTCGCGCAAGTCGCCCGAAAAAGCGCTGCGCCGGATGAACGAAGCCGGCGTGCTGGGCCGCTTCATTCCCGATTTCGGCCGCGTCGTCGCGCAAATGCAGCACGACATGTACCACGTGTATACGGTGGACGAGCACACCATCCGGGCGATCGGCATTCTCGCTCGTATCGAGTCGGGCGAACTCAAAGACGACCATCCGCTCGCCAGCGTTATTGTCAAAGAGGTGCTATCGCGCCGGGTGCTATACCTCGCGGTGTTGTTACACGACATTGCCAAGGGGCGGGGTGGCGATCATTCCGAGTTGGGTGAGCAGGTGGCGCAGGAACTTGGGCCACGCCTAGGCCTCGATCCCGACGAGGTCGAGACCGTCGCGTGGTTGGTGCGCTGGCACCTGTCGATGAGCCACACCGCGTTCAAACGCGATATCCATGACCCCAAGACCGTTGTCGATTTCAAAGCGTTGGTGCAGAGCGTCGAACGGCTGCGCCTCCTTGTGATCCTCACCGTCGCCGACATTCGGGCGGTCGGCCCGGGACGGTGGAACGGTTGGAAGGGCGAGCTGTTGCGCGATCTCTACAATGCGACGCGTGACGCGTTGACCGGCGCCTTCGATGAGACCAGCGGCGAGGACCGCCGCCTGGCCGCGGCAGCGGCGGTGCGCGATGCGCTGTCATGGCCCGCAGATGTCTTCGCGCCTTATGCCGAGCGCTTTTACCGCCCGTATTGGCTTGGCCTCGATACCGAAACCCAGGCCCGCCATGCCAATCTGATTCGCGACGCTGACGCAGCGGGCCAACATCTCGCGATCGGTACCTATGTCGATGATTTTGCCGCCGTAACGGAACTATCGGTTTACACGACCGATCATCCCGGATTGTTTTCGCGGCTCGCCGGCGCGATCGCGCTCGTCGGAGCCAGCATTGTGGACGCGCGGATTCACACGTCGTCGGACGGGATGGCGATCGATACATTTTGGTTGCAGGATTCCGAACGCCGCCCCTTCGTCGGCGGTGGCAAACGCAAGAATCTCAGGACCGCCATCGAAGAGGTGCTGGGGGGGCAGCGCCGCCTCGCCGATACATTGGCCGAACGGCCCAGCCGCTTACCCAGCCGGGCGCGGGTTTTCACGATCCAGCCCCGCGTGCTCATCGATAACAACGCGTCCAACGTCTACACCGTGGTGGAGATCAACGCGCTCAACCGTGACGGGCTGCTGTATGACGTGACACGGGCGATCTCGGGCGCCGGGGTGTCGATCGCCAGCGCGCAGATCACGACCTACGGCGAGCGCGCCGTCGACGTCTTTTATGTCAAGGATGTCTTCGGGCTTAAGATTACGCACGACAGCAAGATTGAAAAGATCCGCAGCGCGATCCTAGCGGCGCTGCACGAAGGCAACGAACGCGTGGCCCTCGCGATCGCCGCTGCCGAATAGTGTTCAGTCCGCTTCTACCGCCGCCGCGCTACCGCGCAGGATCGTCAGGCGCACCGCGAGTGCGAGGATCCCACCCGCCATCATCACCGCGGTCAACGGCACCGCCGTCCCATCGTGGAATAGCGCGACCAGCGCACCGGCGCCCGCGCCGATGGCAAACTGGGTCATGCCTAAGAACCCCGACGCCGTGCCGGCCATATGAGAAAATTCGCTCAGGGCGCCTGCCGTTGCGTTGGCGCCAATCATGGTGACAAACAGCATCATAAAAACGACGGCCATCAACAGGACGGTCAGCGGCGCCGCCGTTGCACCCGCGATCAAGACCAATACCCCGCCGCTCGCCAAGCCGACGGTGCCGATCAGCAGCATCCGGTCTACGCCTAGTCGCGTCACCAATCGGCTATTGATGAAACTGCCCGCCATCAGCGCGACGACATGGGCGGCAAACAAGAACCCATACAGTTCCGGCGCCACCCCCAGCAATTCGATCAACACGAAGGGCGAGCCCGCGATATAGGCGAACATGGCGGCGAAACTCAGGCTTTGGCACAACGCGTAGCCGAAAAACCGCCGGTTGCGCAGCAATGCTCCATAGGACTTCGCCATTTCGCCGACGTGATGCGTGGTGCGCCGATCGGGTGCGAGCGTTTCGCGCAATGGATAGACCGCAATCATCAGGCAGATCACGCCGAAACCGGCTAGCGCCCAGAAAATCGCGCGCCATCCAAAAAATACCAAGACCTGACCGCCAAGGATGGGTGCCACCATGGGTGCAACACTCATCACCATGAACAACAGTGACAACGTCCGCGCCGCATCCTCGCGGCCATAGCGGTCGCGCACGATCGCGCGGGACAGTGCCGACGCGGCCGATCCGCCCAGCGCCTGGAGAAAACGAAACCCGATCAGTACATCGATTGACGGGCTTAGCGCCGCGCCAACGCTGGCGCCGACAAAGATCGTCAGGCCGATATAGAGGATTGGTTTGCGCCCGTAACGGTCCGACAGCGGCCCCCATACGATCGGCGCGAAGGCAAAACCCAGCAAAAAGGCGCTCAAGGTTAGCTGGACTTGACCCGAGCTCGTCCCAAGATCGCGGGCGAGTTCCGGTAGGCTGGGCAGATACATATCGACCGACATCGGCGCCGATGCGGAGAACGCGGCCAGGATAAGCAGCAGCGTGATGCCGCCGGGGATTTTGCTATTCACTGCGGGGTGCCGGTATGGTCAACAAAAGTCGCGCACGATACCAGTATGCCCTCGAACGCCAAATGCCCATGATCGCCTACCCATGATCGCCTGCTCATGACGCTGGCTCGCGCCATTGCCACGATCGGCAGCTACACGCTGCTGAGCCGAATTCTGGGATTTGTCCGCGATATTCTGGTGGCGGCAATTCTCGGCACCGGGCTTGTCGCCGACGCGGTTTTCGTTGCGTTCAAACTGCCCAACTTCTTTCGCCGGCTCTTCGCTGAGGGTGCGTTCAACGCGGGCTTCGTGCCGATGTTCTCGGGCATTCTCGAACGTGACGGCAAGGCCGCGGCGCAAGCATTTGCCGAGCAGGCCTTGGCCGTTTTGCTGGCCACGCTGTTCATCTTTGTGACGGCTGTGCAGATCGCGATGCCGCTGGCGATGTACGGGCTTGCACCGGGGTTCATCGACGAGCCCGAGAAGTTCGATCTGACCGTTACGTTGACCCGCCTAACTTTTCCCTATTTGCTTTTCATCAGTCTGGTGTCGCTGGCGGGCGGGATACTCAACAGCGTCGGACGTTTTGCCGCCGTCGCGGCGACGCCGATCCTGCTCAATGTGACGCTTATTGCCTTTCTCGGATTGGGCGCGCGCAACTTCGCGACGCCTGGCCATGCGCTGGCCTGGGGCGTCGCGGTCGCCGGCGTGATCCAGTTTGTCTGGGTCGCTAGCGCGTTGGCGCGCGCCGGCTACCGGTTGCGACTGCCGCGGCCGCGTTTGACGCCGCGGGTGCGTGAGCTGCTGTGGCTCATGTTGCCGGCAGCCGTTGGTGCCGGTGTCGTACAGATCAACCTTTTGACCGACATCATTATCGCCTCGTTGCTGCCCGAGGGCTCGATCTCCTTTCTCTATTTTGCCGATCGCGTGAATCAGTTGCCGCTGGGTGTCATCGGGATTGCCGTTGGCACCGCCCTACTGCCGTTGCTGTCGCGCCAAGTGGCGGCCGGTGATACCGCGGGCGCTGCCGACAGCCAGAACCGGGCGATTGAAGTTGCGCTTTTCCTGACGCTGCCGGCGACCGCCGCCTTGGTGGTCCTCGCGCCGGCGGTCGTCTCCGTCTTATTCGAACGCGGCGCGTTCGATTCAACCGCCAGCCAGGCCACTGCCTTTGCACTCATCGGTTATGTCGTGGGCCTGCCGGCCTACGTGCTCATCAAGGTTCTCACCCCTGGCTATTTCGCCCGTAAAGACACCAGAACCCCGGTGCGAATCGCGATCATCGCGATGATCGTCAACCTGTGCTTGAACCTCATCTTGATTTGGCCGCTTGCGCATGTCGGGCTGGCACTAGCGACGGCGCTGGCGGCGTGGCTCAATGTGGCCTTGCTTGCAGATGGATTGCGGCGTCGCGGTCACCTCCATCTCGACCCCCGTTTGCGTCGCCGATTGGTGCGCACAGTCGGGGTCACGGTGGTCATGGCGCTGGCCCTCTGGTTCGCCCGTGACGCCTTGAACTTGGCCGGTGTTCTACAAGCGCCCGGCACCCGGATCGCCGGATTGGCGGGGCTGGTCGGTCTTGGCTTGGTCATCTTCGGTGCCGGGGCGCACCTCAGTAGTGCGATGCGCCTTGGCGAACTGCGCGCCCTGATGCGCCGACCGCGGGCCGCGCCTTGACCCGGCGCGAACAACCGCGTCATAAGACCGGCCTTCCGAGTAAAGGACGCAGCCGATGACGGCAACAAAACGGATCTTTTCTGGGGTGCAACCCACCGGGAATCTGCATCTCGGCAACTACCTGGGCGCCATTCGAAATTGGGCGCGCCTGCAGGCGGACTATGAGTGCATTTATTGCGTGGTCGATCTCCACGCCATCACCTTGCCGCAAGATCCGCAAGCGTTGCGCGCCAGCACCCGCGAAGTCGCCGCCAGTTTGATCGCCGCCGGGATCGATCCCAAGGGATCGATCATCTTCAATCAGTCGCAGGTCACGGCCCACGCCGAACTCGCCTGGATCTTCAATTGCGTGGCCAAGCTCGGTTGGCTCAACCGAATGACCCAGTTCAAGGACAAGGCCGGCAAGAATCGCGAGACCGCGTCGGCTGGGCTCTACGTTTATCCCGTGCTGATGGCGGCTGATATTCTGGCCTACAAGGCCACGCACGTGCCGGTGGGCGAGGACCAAAAGCAGCACCTCGAGCTGACGCGGGACATTGCCGGCTCATTCAACGACGCCTATGGCGTCGACTTCTTTCCGCTCACTGAACCGTTGATCTTTGGCGAGGCAACGCGGGTCATGAACCTGCGCGACGGTACCAAGAAGATGAGCAAGTCAGACGAATCCGATTACACGCGAATCAACCTGACTGACGCGCCCGATTTGATCGCGCAGAAGATTCGCAAGGCCCGCACCGATGCGCTGCCGCTGCCCGGGGTTGCCCGAGACCTCGTCGACCGACCGGAGGCCAACAACCTCATCGGCATTTACGCGGCGCTCGCCGACATCGACCGGGATGCCGTTTGTGCCAAATTCGAGGGCGCGCAATTCGCTGGCTTCAAAAACGACCTCGCTGATTTGGCCATTGCAAAACTATCGCCCATTACCGCCGAGATGCGGCGTCTGCTGGATGACGTAAGCCATATCGATGCGGTTCTACGCGACGGCGCCGACCGCGCGCAGGCGTTGGCGGCGCCGATCTTGCGCGAGGTGCAAGATATCGTTGGATTCCTTCACCCCTAGTCAGTAACGCGTTTGTCACGGCTTGCGGCGGCGCGCTTTATGGGTTCAAGTTAACGCTCATTTGCGGAGCGACCCATGTCTGATTCGACCCATGTCCGATTCGCTTGAGGCGCGTCAGTTTCTTGTCGTCGTCGACGACACGCCGGAATGTCGTAAAGCATTGCGATTTGCGTGGCGGCGGGCGCATCGCACCGGTGCGGGCGTCACGCTATTGCGCGTGATCGACCCCTTAGATTTTCAGCATTGGCTCTCTGTCGAAGAACGCATGCGCGAAGAGGCGCGCGAAGAAGCGGACGAACTCCTCAAGAAACTTGCGGCCGAAGTGCAGCAGCAATCAACGATCTTGCCTGAGTTGGTGGTCCGCGAAGGCGACGTGCGCGAAGTCGTCGTCAAGTTGATTGAAGAGGACAAAACGATTCGCATTCTTGTGTTGGGTGCGGGCACCGGCTCAGAAGGGCCGGGGCCGCTGGTTAGCCAACTCGCCGGAAAAATGTCGGGCGCGATGCGCGTGCCGGTCACGGTCGTGCCCGGCAATCTGTCCGACGCGCAGCTCGATTTGCTGACCTGACGGCGGCCAACCCCAAAAATAAGTTGTGGACAACTTTTCCGCCGGGCACGCGTTCCTCTTAACGACGGTTTAGAAGATCTTCGGCTAAGCCGTTTACCATAACCATTTCTTTATTGTTTGCCTGCAATCTGCGGGCAGGGCGTGCTGGCGGAATCGTGTCGCCGCGTGCCCCAAAAAACCGCTTCTAGTGGTTGCCCGCCGAATCGAACCCCGTATATTGCGCTCCAGCGATCAGGGAATTTTGAGATAAATGCGATTATGACTCCTCGGCAACGGTTTGGCGTGTCGGTTTTTAGGGTCTGCGCGGGGTTTTCAGTTCTGTTTGGTTTGGCGATTTACGCCGGCGCAAGTCCCATTGACGAAGTAGCATTTGCAGCGCGTCCGGCGCCGGGGATCGACCTTGTCGTCTCGGTCAACGCCAACGGTATGCCGCAGCTTGCCGGGCCCGGCGTGCGACCGCTGGCTGCCTCTACCGGCAATGCGGTCATCGTGCCCGACGCCGCCAGTCTTCTCGATGAGTACCGACGGCTCGGCTATTTCCTCGCCGACATTCGCCGCGACGACGTCAGTGTGCCGCGGGTGTTCCTGAGTCAGTTGCCCAAAGACTTGCCGACGGTTCAGTCGGTGCCTAAACGCAAGTCGCTCTTTATTCGGTCCTTGTTGCCGTTAGTACTCCGCGCAAACGAAGAAATTCTCGCCGACCGCGCGCGCATCGAAATGTTGCGCGACCGCATCGTGGCGGGCCAAGCGCTGACGCCGACCGACGCCGCGTGGCTTGATGGCCTCTCCGCGTCCTACGGTCTCGTTCCGCGCGATCTCGCCGGACTCCTGCACCGCCATGACCAAGTGCCGGTCGGCCTAGCGTTAGCACAAGGTATCGAAGAGTCGGGTTGGGGCACGTCACGCTTTGCGTTGCACGGTAATGCGGTGTTCGGGCAGTGGACCTTCAGCAAGGGCGCGGGTCTCGTCCCACTTGAGCGCGAAGACGGCGCGCGCCACGAGGTCAAAGCGTTTCCGACGCTCACCGATTCGGTTCGCCAATACGTTCGCAATCTCAACAATCACCGTGCCTACCGCGAATTTCGCAACGAGCGCGCGGCGCTTCGTCGCAATAGTAAGCCAATCGATTCGATTGCCTTGGCGAAGACCATGACGCGCTACTCCCAACGCGGCGCGCATTATGTTGGTGCGATTGTCGGGCTCATCACCAGCAACGAACTAGACGGTTTGGATGCGGCCCGCCTCGGCGCGATGAGCCACCGAGCAATCGACTCCTAGACAGGCGGTCCGACGACCCCGAGCGCGCCCCGCCGCAATAGGTCGATGTCGCTCGCAGCGAAAACCAACCGATAGCCCCGACCCGACAGCCGGTCGAACCCGCCCGGCGCGGTGTCGATCGACCCCAAAACGGCGCCGGTCGCGAGAATATCGCGTTCGGCTTGCGCGAGAACCGCCTGCACCTCGGAATCGCCGAACCGACCTAGTTTGCCGAGACTGCCCGATAAATCCATCGGACCGATGAACAGCGAATCGACCCCGGCCACGGCGATTTCGCTGATCCGCTCCACCGCCGCTCGCGATTCAATTTGGCACAACACCAGGACATCGTCGTTGGCTGTGGCGAGATAGTCCTTCCAAATGCGGCCATAACGCCCGGCTCGGATCGAGCCTGCGGCGCCCCGGCTGCCATCTGGCGGATACCGGCATTGGTCTACAATCCGCTGCGCCTGGGCCGCCGATTCGACGCCCGGCACCATGATCCCCGCCGCGCCGCTATCCAGCGCGCGTTTGATCTCATGGGTACTGTCGCTCGGGATGCGCACCAAAATCGTGGTGTCCGATCCGTTTGCAGCACGCAGGTGATGGACCAGATCGGCCACAGTGCCCTCACCGTGCTCGTAGTCGATCAACAGCGCATCGAAACCGGCACCGGCGAGCACTTCGGTTACCGCTGGGCTGTTCAGCCCAACCCAGCACCCGATGCAGGTCTCGCCGCGCTGCAGCTTTTCTTTGAGTCTATTGGTCATCGGCGCACTCTAGCGCGCGGGAATGTAATACTGCATGCCAAACCAGCGCCAACGGCCGTCTTCGGCGGGCATCGTGCAGTTGATGCGCCCGCGTCCGGGTGGCAGGGGTTGCGCAAAACGCACTTCAACGCGGGTGCCGCCGAGCCGCTGCAGCGTCAGATCGATGGCACCACCTTGGGCAAACGCAAAACAATTCAGGCTGGCCAGATTCTCGGCCGGCGGCTCGATCGTGAACCCAAACGGCGGCGGATTGACGCTCAACGTGGGGTCGGCCGGTGTGACATCGCTTACCGGCAGCGGCAAGGCATTGATGATCAATTCGAAACGCTCCCGCGCGCTGAAAGTCTCGTTGAGGGCGAACCGCGGCAGGTAGTACCGGTCGTGGGCCGCGAACGCGACTGCAGAATGTTGGCCTAGCGCGGCTTTGAAGCCCATTTCCTCGACGATTTCGGCGATGGCCTGCGAGGCCTCGCCGTACGGGTAGGCGAACAACGTTGGCGCCTCGCCGAGTTCCTCGGTCAACCGTTTCTGCGCGGTTTCGATTTCGCGGCGGACGACCGTGAGATATTGGTCCGGCATGTGCGGGTGGCTCACCGAATGATTGCCGATTGTCACGCCGGCTTGGTGCAGAGCGCGAATCTGATCCCAGGTCATGTAATTGCTATGGCCGCGATCGACGGGATCGGTTGCGACGAACACCGTGAACGGGACGCCGGCTGCTTGGAACTTAGGCCACGCCACGTCGTGGATCGAGCGAAAGGCGTCGTCGATGGTGATCGCGATGGTGCGATCAGGCAGCGTTTCCCCGCGCTCAAACGCCGCCACGATGTCAGGCAACGGTAGAACGGTGAAACCGCCGTCGCTTAGCATCTTTAGTTGGGCGTCGATCTGCGCGACCTGAATATTGGTGCTCGGGTAGTCCGCCTCGCCGAAGCGGTGATACATCAAAATGACGGCGCCGCCATCGCTCGCCCCTTGCGCCAGAACCGGCGCTGCCGGTGCCAGCCACAGCGCGCCGAAAATAAAACCCAAAGCTGCCTGCCAAATTCGTCTTGTCATCGTCCTAAGCCATCATTTGCGTGCCGGCGGCACGATCACTGAGCAACGGATACCGCCGCGGGTTGAACAGCTGATAGTGCCACCATTCGTTCCGATAATAGTCCCACCCTGCGGCGGTCATGATACCCAACAACAGGGCGCGGTTGCGTTGCGCACTGGGTCCGATATCGGTGCGTCCGTGATAAGACTGAACGGTGAAGTCGTCAAACGGGGTGCCCATGTTAAGGACCTCGCCGGCGGCATTTTCAAGCGTCAAGTCGATCGCCGCACCCCGCGAATGCGGCGAGCCGCGCCGTGGATCGGCGACGAAATCGGGGTCAGGCGTGTGCGCCCATAGCCGCCACTGGGCCTCGGTCGGGCGATAGGCATCGAAGACGCGCAGGCGAAATCCGATCTGCCCCGCCAAATCGACCGCATGGCGCAGGCAGGCAGCCGCGTCTTGGTGTAAGTAGCAAGCCGCGCGGGCATAGATCGGCGTCCCAGTGAAATTGCTGGCGCCCGCATAGGCGATTTGCAGGGCGACACCGTCGGCGGTCTCGGATATCTCGGTCAGGTTTTCCCAAACGGTCATCAGCGCGGCACGTTACCATGAGTTCAATGTTACTTCTCGCACTGGATACTTCATTAGCGGCCTGTTCGGTTGCACTGTGGCGCGACGGGGCCCCAATTGCTGACCACTTCGTGCCCATGGCGCGCGGCCACGCCGAAGCGCTGGTGCCTATGGTCCAGGCGGTGTGCGCGCAAGCCGGCGTCGACCTTGCCGCCGTCGGCGCTATCGCGGTGACGCGCGGCCCCGGCACTTTTACGGGGATTCGGATTGGCCTGGCGACCGCCCGCGGCCTTGCCCTGACCATCGGTTGTCCGGTCATCGGCGTCTCGACGCTCGAGGTCATTGCCGCCAGTGCGCTGCTGCGGACCGACCCCGCCCCAATTCTCGTGGTGCAAGATGCCCGTCGCGGCGAGATCTATGCCCAGCGCATCGGCGCGACCCCGGAAGAAAGCACCGCGCCGCGACTTCTCGCCGTGGCTGACCTCGCGGCGGCTTTCCCTGAGCGACCCCTGCGCTTGGTCGGTAGCGGCGCGCTTTTGGCGGCCGAGCGCCTTGGCGCGGGGGCGACGGTGGCAGCCGCCGAGGTGCTACCCCAAGCAGCCGTCCTGGCCGGCCTCGCGGCTGCGCGTCTGCAGCGGCACGGGACGGCGCGGTTTGCGGCGCCGCCGAGCCCCCTGTATTTGCGGGCGCCCGACGCTAAGTTGCCGTCGGCATGATTGGCCTAACCCGCCTCGATCCGCCGGTCTTGGGGCCGCACCAGGCGGTTCTGGCGGCGCTGCATGCGGTGTGCTTTTCGAGGCCTTGGTCGGCGGTCGAAATCGACCAGCTGCTGGCGATGCCGGGCGCCTTCGCCGGCGTGGCCGATTTGCCGGACGGCCCGGGCGGCTTTCATATCACCCGGATCGCCGCCGACGAGGCTGAAATCATCAGCATCGGCGTGCGCCCCGCCGCGCGCCGGACCGGGGTCGGGGCGGCGCTGTTGGCGGATGCCATGGAGCGGGCCACGGCGGGTGGCGCCCGCATGCTGTTCGTCGAAGTCGCCGCGAACAACCCGGCGGCGATCGCCCTCTACCGGCAGGCTGGGTTTGCCGCGGTGGGCCGGCGACCGGATTACTATGCAAGCCCTGATGGCGGCGGCGATGCCTTGGTTTTACGGGCGAATTTGGTCGCGGCTAGCGTCGTCGAATGAAGATCCGGTGGATCGCGCCGGGACCGGCCGATTGCAGGGTCGGCTCGATGGCGAGGACCTCGTGCCCAGCCTCCGTCGCCGAGCGCGGCACGTTGTCGAGCGGCTCGCGCCCGCGCAGATCCACCCCCAAAACTTGGCCCGGCGCCATTTTCTCAAGCGCCAACTTGGTCTTCACGAAGGTGATCGGGCAGACGTCGCCGGTGATATCGATCAAGTGATCGGCGGCAAGCCTTGACTTTGCGGGCACTTCACCTCGCTTACAGATTCTTGACGGTTGCTTGGCCAGAATTGCTCTCTATATATTGGCTACAATAGATGCAAGTAGAAGGAATAAGAACGCGATGGCCGACCAGCCCCGCTCTAGTGAGCTTTTGGCGCTGACGACCGATATTGTCGCGTCGCACGTGTCCAACAATACGGTCGCGATCACCGATTTGCCGAGCCTGATGCAGCAGGTCTATGCGGCGCTGTCCGGCCTAGGCAATGCGCCGCCGCCTGCCGCGACACGCCCCAATCCCGCCGTGCCGATCAAAAAATCAGTGATGCCTGAGTACATCGTTTGCCTGGAAGATGGCAAAAAACTCAAGATGCTCAAGCGCCACCTCAAGACTCGGTACAACATGACGCCCGACGCGTACCGCGAGCGCTGGGGCCTTCCCTCGGACTATCCCATGGTGGCGCCGGCCTACGCGCAGCAACGCAGCGACCTGGCCAAGAAGATCGGGCTCGGGACAAAACGCGGTAAAAAGCGGCGTCCGCCGACCCGATGACCACGCAGCACGATCGCGGTAGCATGGCGATATGCCGGGCAACCTAGAACAACGGTGCCTCGAGAAGGGGCTCAAAATGACGGAACAGCGCAAAATCATTGCGCGCGTGCTGTCAGACGCGACCGATCATCCGGACGTCGAGGAGCTCTATCGCCGGGCGGTCGCCATCGATCCGGGGATTTCCATCGCGACGATTTACCGAACCGTTCGCCTGTTCGAAGAATCCGGCATCCTCGACCGGCATGACTTCGGCGACGGGCGGGCGCGCTACGAGGAGACGCCGGACGAACACCACGACCACCTCATCGATATGCGCTCCGGCGAGGTGATTGAGTTCCACGACGCCGAAATCGAAGAACTTCAGCAACGGATCGCCAAACGGCTTGGCTACCGTCTCGCCGGCCACAAACTCGAACTTTACGGGACGGCGCTCGACAGTATGGACAAGGCGAAAGGGTAAGGGCGATTCGTCAATGAGTCATCTGCGTGCCGCACTGAGCTTGCTGGCAATTACCGCGGTTGCCCTACCGCTGATTCCGATTCAATCGCTCATGGTGCGATTCAATACTGGCAACAAGACTTATTTACCGCGTTTGTTTCACCGCGCGGTGCGGGCGATTGTCGGAATCAAAATCGTGCAGATTGGCGACATTGCCACAAATCGACCGCTACTCTTTGCCATCAACCACGCATCTTGGCTCGATATCACCGTGTTCGGTGCTCTAACGCCGGTCTCTTACATCGCCAAAAGCGAAGTTGCGTCTTGGCCCGTCTTTGGCCTTTTTGCGCGTTTGCAACGCACCGTGTTTGTCGAGCGCAACCGGCATCGCACCGCCAACCACCGTGACGACATACTCGAGCGCTTCGATGCGGGCGAACGAATCGGTCTCTTCCCGGAAGGCACCAGCAGCGACGGCAACCGCGTGCTGCCGTTCAAAAGCGCGTTCTTTGCGGTTGCCGAACACCGAACGAATGGTCAACCGCTGCCGGTCCAGCCGGTCTCCATCGCCTATGTCGGTCTCGAAGGTTTGCCGCTCGGACGCGACGAAAGGCACCGCTTCGCGTGGTACGCCGATATGGATCTCGCGCCGCACCTATGGGGTGTGTTGGCCGCCGGGCGGCTCACCGTCAGCGTCCAGTTTCATCCGGTGGTGACCATCGAGCAATTCGGGTCGCGCAAGGAACTCGCGCGCTATTGCGAGGCAACGGTGGCGCAGGGTGTGTCGGCGGCGATTAGTGGACGATTGCCGAACAACGTGGCGGGCGTTTTACCCGCCAATACCGATCCGGTGGGCGCGGCTTGACTCGACTTGGGTCGGTGCTAACGTCCGCGCCCCCGAGCGCCAGCCCCATCCTCGAACGATCCGAGAGTCGATTGTCGAAGAAAGTCTTCATCAAGACCTACGGCTGTCAGATGAACGTTTACGACTCCGCGCGAATGGCGGATGTCTTGGCGCCGTTAGGCTACACCGCGTGCGCCACGCCGGCCGAGGCTGACATGGTCATTCTCAACACTTGCCATATTCGCGAAAAAGCGGACGACAAGGTTTTCTCGGAACTCGGCCGCCTTCACCAATTGCAGATCGAAAAAGAGCGTGCCGGCGGTCGCCTCGTGCTCGGGGTGGCAGGCTGTGTGGCCCAGGCCGAAGGCGCGGAAATCGCGCGCCGTGCGCCCTATGTCGACATGGTCTTCGGGCCCCAGTCCTATCACCGCCTACCCGAAATGGTAGCGCGCCTCGCGCGTGGTGGCGGTCTCGTGCTCGAGACCGAGTTTCCGGTCGAGGACAAATTCGATCATTTGCCGCAACCCAGCCATCAGATCGGGCCGTCGGTGTTTCTCACCATTCAGGAAGGCTGCGACAAGTTTTGCACGTTCTGCGTTGTGCCCTACACGCGCGGCGCCGAGTTCTCGCGCCCGGTCGCCGACATTGTTGCCGAGGCGCGTCTCTTGGTGAGTCAGGGCGCGCGGGAAATTACGGTCCTCGGTCAAAACGTCAACGCCTACCACGGCGCCGGAGAAAATGGCGCGGTTGTCGGGTTGGGCGAATTGATTCGTCGGTTGGCCGGCGAGGTCGGCGGGATCGAGCGGCTGCGCTACATGACGTCCCATCCTCGGGATGTCGACGACAGCCTGATCGCCGCCCACCGCGACGTCGGCATCCTGATGCCGCTTCTGCATTTGCCGGTGCAATCGGGCGCGGATCGCATTCTAGCGGCCATGAATCGTGGCCACACGGCGCAAGATTACCGCCGAATTGTCGACCGATTGCGCGACGCCTGCCCGCCCCTTGCCCTGTCGAGTGACTTTATTGTTGGGTTCCCGGGTGAAACTGGCGCAGACTTCGAGGCAACGATGACCCTCATCCGCGAAGTTGGATACGCGCAAGCGTTTTCTTTTAAGTACAGCCCCCGTCCGGGCACCCCTGCGGCGACGCAGGGTGTCCAGGTCGCCGAACCCGTCAAAGCGGCGCGGTTGGCCGACCTTCAGGTGCTCCTTGCCGAACAGCAGCACGCCTTCAACGAGTCTTTCCTCGGAAAGACGCTACCGGTGCTACTCGACCGGCCCGGTCGTCAGGCTGGCCAACTCGCCGGGCGCTCTCCTTATCTTCAGCCAGTTCAAGTGGCGGCGTCGGCCGACTTACTCGGAACAATCGCGTCCGTCGCGATCAACGCCGCGCGGACCAACAGTCTCGCGGGCCGACTCTCGACGCTGCCAGCCCTTGCGGGTGTCTCCGCTGCCTAGCGCCGCGATTCCCGCACCGGGGCCGTCGCCGGACGGCATCGCCGCCACGGACACCTCGGTGATGTCTTTCGAGGACAATCGTCTGCTGCCGGCACTGTTCGGCCAGCACGACAGATACCTCGCTCGGATCGAGCAACGGCTTGGGGTGAACCTTTCGTCGCGCGGCAATGTTGTTGTGGTCGATGGCACGCCGGCAGCGTGCGAAACCGCGCGGGCGGTAATGACCCGGCTCTACCAGCGGCTCAAAGATGGCCTTGAAATCGGACCGGGCGACGTCGACGGCGCTATCCGTATGGAAGAGGATCGCGAGACCGATTCAGCCGGTCCGCTGACAATTCGCACGCGCCAGCGCACCATCGTCGCGCGCTCACCCAATCAGCATCGCTATCTCGAAACCATGCAGACGCATGATCTGGTGTTTGCCCTTGGCCCGGCTGGGACCGGCAAGACCTATCTTGCCGTCGCCGCTGCCGTATCGTCGCTAATGCGCGGCGAGCGCAATCGGATCATTCTGTCGCGCCCGGCGGTCGAGGCAGGTGAGCGCTTGGGCTTTCTTCCGGGCGATCTGCGCGAGAAAGTCGATCCTTATTTGCGCCCGCTCTATGATGCGCTGCACGACATGTTGCCGGCCGATCAGGTCGCGCGGCAGCTGGAAAACGGCGAGATCGAGATCGCACCCTTGGCGTTTATGCGGGGCCGCACTTTGTCAAACGCCTTCATCATCATCGACGAAGCGCAAAACACGACGGCAATGCAAATGAAGATGTTGCTCACGCGGTTGGGAGAAAATGCGCGCATGGTCGTGACCGGCGATATGACGCAGATCGACCTGCCGCGCGGCGAAATGTCGGGGCTGCGCGAAGCGACTGCCATCCTCGAAGGGGTGCCCGGCATCGGCTTCGTTCGGTTTGAAAAAACTGACATCGTCCGGCACCCGCTCGTCACCCGCATGGTCGAAGCCTACGAGGCGCATGAAAAGCTCGACAAAACCGGCGTCTGAAATCGAACCGCTTGCGAATGTTCGCATCGACGACGAGGCCTGGCGGGACGTTGTTCCCGACCTCGAGGTCTGCTGTCTGCATGCGCTCACCGCGGTATTCGACGCGACGTCAAAGCCGCCCGGCCAGATCAGCATGCTGTTTACTGACGACGCCGCGTTGCGAGTCCTGAATGCCACCTATCGCGGCCAGGATAAGGCGACGAACGTTCTGTCGTTTACGAGCGATCCAGCGGGACTGCCACCCGGGCATCCGACCTTTTTGGGGGACATCGCCCTCGCGCTTGAGACCATCCTTGGAGAGGCGCGCGACCAGGGGAAAACCCCCGCCGCCCACACCCACCACATGATCGTGCACGGCGCGCTACATTTGCTTGGCTACGACCACAGCGATAACGCCGACGCACAGACAATGGAAGATTTGGAGCGCACCATACTCAAAGTCCTAGATTACCCTGATCCCTACGCCGTTGGCGTCGAGGGCGCGGTCTGATGAGCGACGACACATCACGACAGAACGGCGACGCCGAGCCGCCCGATTCGGCGTTGGTCCGTTCATTACGCGGGTTGCTCCGATCCATCGGCATTGGCCGCAACGGCGAAGCGTCCTTACAAGATGATTTGCGCGAACTGATCGAACAACACCCTGACGGCGCGCGAATGGACACGGAAGAGCGCGCGCTCCTTCTAAACCTGGTGAAGTTTGGTGATCTTCGCGTCGGCGATGTCATGATCCCACGCGCCGATATCGTGGCGCTCGACCTGCGATCCGCGGTCGGCGACGTCATCGATGTGTTCCAGCGCGAGTTTCATTCGCGCATTCCGATCTACCGCGAAGCGCTCGATCACGTCATCGGCATGGTGCACATCAAGGATCTCCTGAAGTATTGGGGCAAGAGCCAGGACTTTCGCTTGGAAGACGTTATGCGGGAGGTCATGTTCGTGCCGCCTTCGATGCCAGTTGCCGATCTGTTGCTCAAGATGCGCACAAGACGCGTTCACATGGCGTTGGTGATCGACGAATACGGCGGCACCGATGGCTTGGTAACGATTGAAGATCTCGTTGAAGCGATCGTCGGCGACATTGAAGACGAACACGATGATGACGAAGTCGATCTGATCGTCGAAATCTCCGAAGGTGTTCTCGAGGCTGACGGACGCGCCGACTCGGTCGCAGTCGAGGCGAAACTTCATGTCGACTTATTACCGGCGGAACTGGACGAGGATGTTGAGACTATCGCCGGCGTTGTCGCCTCCCTGGCCGGCCGGGTGCCGCAGCGCGGCGAGGTGATCTCTCACCCCCACGGTGTCGAATTCGAGGTCCTTCAGGCCGACGCCCGGCGTATCCGCCGCCTGCGAATCACGAAAGTGGCGGTCGCCGCTGAGGCGGCTGACAAGATCGCACCACGGTGATAACGCGCCTCGCCGCGGCGCTTGCAGCCCGTAACGGCCTGCGCCGCTACGGGCTTGCCGTGCTGCTGGGCGTCTTCGCGTCGGGCGCCCTAGAGCCGCTTAACCTTGTGCCGCTTTTGGTCGTTGCCTTCACCGGGTTGGTCTGGCTGCTCGACGGCGTTCACAATCGGCGCGCGGCGTTCGCCCTGGGTTGGTGTTTCGGTTTCGGATTTTTTGCCGCGGGTCTGCACTGGATCGTCTTTCCGCTCCTGGTTGATGCCGGCCGCTTCGCCTGGATGATTCCGTTTGCGCTGATCCTGCTACCGGGCGGGCTCGCGTTGTTTGTCGGCGCCGCGACCTGGGCCGCGACCGCGTTAGGCTGGTACGGGGCGATGCGTATTCTGGCATTGGCGGTGACCTGGACGCTCGCAGAGTGGCTGCGCGGCCACATTCTCACCGGCTTTCCCTGGAATCTCATCGGCTATGCCTGGATCGAGGTCGCGCCGGTGCTGCAAGGGGCGGCGCTGATGGGCGTTTACGGCCTAACCTTTCTGACGGTCTTTGCCGCCGCCGCGCCCGCCGCCCTGGCCCGCCGCGCGGCGGACGATGACCGCGCGACCGCCTTACCGATTGCGGCCGCGGTGTTGGTATTTGGTGCGATTGCCTTCTATGGCGCGACCCTTTTACGGGTGCCCGAACCAGTGGCTGGCGACGCGCTGCGCCTCCGGATTGTACAGGCCAACATCGCCCAGAAATTGAAGTGGGAGGCGGGCGAGCGCGAGGCCAACCTGCTGCGTCATGTCCAACTCAGCCGCAGTCCCGGTGTCGAAACCCGCGACCTCGTCATCTGGCCCGAAACCGCCTCGACGTTCACCGTCAATGAGGGCGCCGCGGTTACCCGCGTAATCGCCAGTGCTGTTGACGGCTCAGCACGCCTGCTCACCGGCGCCCCACGTGTCGAGGGATCCGGTCCGGGCTTCCGCGCGTTCAATAGCCTGGTGGCCATCAACGGGCAGGCGCAGATTCTGGCGACCTATGACAAACATCATCTGGTCCCGTTCGGTGAGTATTTGCCATTGCGGGCGCTGCTTGGTCGCCTCGGGATCGAGCGCATCGTGCAAGGCTCCTCGGTCGATTTCTCGCCCGGTGCCGGGGTTCGCACCGTCCGTCTTGACGGCGTGCCCGGGTTCAGTCCGTTGATCTGCTACGAGGCGATTTTTCCGCACGGGGTCGTCGATGCGCGCGACCGCCCGGCATGGCTCCTCAGCCTGACCAACGACGCCTGGTTTGGGCCCGCCGCAGGTCCGGCGCAGCATCTGGCGATGGCGCGGATGCGGGCCGTCGAAGAAGGGCTCCCCCTCGTCCGCGCCGCGAATACCGGGATTTCCGCGGTGGTCGACTCGTTGGGTCGGGTCCAACATCGATTGGATACCGGGGTCCGGGGGGTCATCGACGCGGCGCTGCCCGCGGCCCGGCCGGCCCCGCTGTACGCCCGGTTCGGCGATTTGATCGTCTTTACGATGCTCGCCCTCGGGATGGTGGCGCTCGGCGTGCGCCGTTGGTGGCCATAATCGGCCTCTGCAAATTTGCATAACAGTGGCGCATTTATTGACGCTCTAGGGTGCCCGGTCCTAAGTAATTGCAACCGCTGGGTGAGCGCAGCGGTATTGGTACCAGAGGGCCGCCGCTATCGGAGGTGGCAGCGAAAGAAGGAGTGGTCGACGTGCCGCCAAGAGCGAAATCGGATACCGGAAGACCCGACCCCGTCGACTCTCATGTCGGCAGCCGGGTCCGCATGCGGCGCACGCTTCTTGGCATGAGCCAAGAAAAACTTGGCAACGCGGTCGGCTTGACGTTCCAACAAATCCAGAAATATGAGCGCGGTCTGAACCGCATCGGTTCGAGCCGGCTGTACCAGTTCTGTAAAGTTCTCGATGTCCCGGTCTCGTTCTTTTTCGACGAGATGCCCGAGGATATGGCAACGAAACCTTCGCTCGCCAATCAGGTCCAGCTGGCGGCCTACGACGACAACATGTCGCGGCGCGAGACGCTCGAGCTGGTCCGTGCCTATTACCGGATCGATAACCGCAATACCCGCAAGCGAATCTATGAGTTGGTCAAGGCGGTTGGCACGGGCGAAACAGAAAGCGGCGCCCAAGACTAAATCGGCTCAACGCCTGCCGCGGGCTTGACCCGCGCGCCAAACTTTCCAATAAATCAGCCCCGCAGCGGTCGCGCCCTATCTTGTGATCCTCTGTCGGCCGACTTTTTTGTGCAAATCCGGGGGTTCCTGATGACGCGATCAAGCTACCTGTTCACTAGCGAATCGGTTTCAGAGGGGCATCCCGACAAGGTGTGCGACCGCATCTCGGACGCGATCGTCGACGCCTATCTGACCGCTGACCCGATGGCGCGGGTCGCGGCAGAAACCCTGACCACGACCAACCGCATCGTTCTTGCTGGCGAGGTCCGCGGCCCGGACTCGGTGCTTGGTCAGGTCGAGCAGATCGCCCGCGATGCGGTGCGCGACATTGGCTACGAACAGGACGGTTTTCACTGGAAGACCGCGTCGGTTGAAATTCATCTCCACGCGCAGTCCGCTGACATTGCCCAAGGCGTCGATGCCGCTGGCAATAAGGACGAAGGCGCCGGCGACCAAGGGCTGATGTTCGGCTATGCCTGCGACGAGACGCCGTCCCTGATGCCGGCGCCGATCTATTATGCCCATGGAATCTTGCGCGATATGGCTGCGGCCCGCCATGCCGGCAAAGAAAAGGGCTTGGGGCCCGACTCAAAAAGCCAGGTCACCCTGCGCTACGAGAACGGGAAGCCGGTTGGCGCGAAGTCGGTGGTCGTCTCCACCCAGCATGTCGAGGGATTGTCGCAAGACGATGTGCGCGAGATCGTACGGCCGTATATCGTCAGCACCTTGCCGGACGGCTGGATGTGCGCCGAAGACGAGCTTTATGTAAACCCGACCGGCAAGTTCGTGATCGGCGGCCCCGATGGCGACGCCGGCTTGACCGGCCGGAAAATCATTGTCGACACCTACGGTGGCGCGGCGCCGCACGGCGGCGGCGCATTCTCGGGCAAGGATCCGACCAAGGTCGATCGCTCGGCGGCCTACGCGGCCCGCTATCTCGCCAAGAATGTTGTCGGCGCCGGGCTCGCCTCGTGGTGCACGATTCAAGTCGCCTATGCGATCGGCGTGTCCAAGCCGCTGTCGTTTTACGTCGACCTGGGCGGCACCGGTAAGGTTGACGAGGCGCGTCTCGAAGAAATCCTGCCCAAGGTGATGGACCTCACCCCACGCGGCATTCGCGAGCATCTCGGCCTGAATCGCCCGATTTACGCGCGGACGGCGGCCTACGGCCACTTCGGCCGTGAGCCGGACGCTGATGGCGGCTTCTCGTGGGAACGGCTGGATTTGGTCGACGCGATTCAGTCGGCGCTCGGCTAGGACCGAAACCGGGCGTGGTCCACGCCCCTGGCACCAAACCGTCTGAGGGACCCCATTTCTACGGGCGTCGTCGCGGCCATACGTTGGGTCCGCGCCGGCGCGAACGGCTCGACGATGTCCTTGGCCGCTACGGCTTTGTCCCGTCAGACCTACCGGACGGGACGCCCCAGGCCCTTTTTGACAGCCCCCGGCCGATCTGGCTTGAAATCGGATTTGGCGCGGGCGAGCACCTCGCGGCCCAGGCCGCGGCCCATCCGGATGTCGGATTCATTGGCTGCGAGCCCTTTCGCAATGGGGTCGCCACCCTCACGCGGCTCATTGAGGAGCAGGCGCTGACCAATATCCGGGTCTTCCATGAGGATGTCCGGCTGCTCCTGCCGGCGCTGGCGCCGGCGGTCATCGACCGTGTTTTCCTCATGTTTCCCGACCCTTGGCCGAAAAAACGCCACCACAGGCGGCGCTTCGTGACCCCCGAAAACCTGGATCAACTGGCGCATGTCATGCGCAATGGGGCGGCTTTGCGGTTCGCCTCCGACCATCCCAGCTATATCCGCTGGACCCTTGCGATGGTGCGGGCGCATGGGGCATTTGAATGGACCGCACGCTGCGCCGCGGACTGGCGCGATCGACCGGCGGACGGTGCCCCGACCCGATTCGAGGAAAAAGCCCTCGCCGCAGGTCGTCCGCCAGTTTACCTCGACTTCATCCGCTGCCAGCGTCCCCGGCTCGAAGGGGCTTGAAGCCAGGTAAAATGGCCCTATTATCTGGGCCAGAAAAATACGCTGCCTAAGCAGGTCGGAAGTGGGCAAAAGCCCACTTTTTTATTATCGGAGCACCAGCCGTGCCCGTTCGAAAGGTCGAAGAGATTATTACGCCGCCCCTTGAAGCCATGGGCTATCGAGTCGTTCGCGTGCGCCTGACCGGCGCCCAGGACTCGGCAACGCTCCAGGTCATGGTCGAATCGAAAGAGTCGCAGACCGCGCATGCCCTCAGCGATGGCGGCATCACAGCGGACGATTGCGCCGATGCCAGCCGCGCGATATCGGCGTTGCTGGATGTCGAAGACCCCATTCCCGGTGCATACGTCCTAGAGGTCAGTTCGCCCGGCATCGACCGCCCGCTCGTTGTCGCCGACGATTTCTCGCGTTTCGCCGGCTTCGAAGCACGTGTTGAATCCCGGCAGATGGTCGATGGACGAAAGCGCTTTAAAGGAAAACTACTTGGTGTCGACTCCGACGATGTTCGCATCGAAACCGATACTGGAATCTACAGCGTGGCCGTGGACAACATTGCCAATGCCAAACTTCTCCTGACCGACGACCTAATCAAGCAGACTGAGATGGCGCGAGCGCAAGGGTAGAGACGATGAGCACAGCACAAGCGGCTCCGATCACGAGCCAGAACAGAATTGAACTCCTCCAGATCGCCGACGCCGTCGCGCGCGAAAAGGTTATCGAGCGCGACACGGTCTTGCTGGCGATGGAAGAAGCTATTCAAAAGGCGGCGCGCTCAAAATACGGCATGGAGAACGACATCCGCGCCGAAATCGATCGCACCACCGGCGAGATCCGCTTGTTCCGCTGCCTCGAGGTTGCCGAAGTAATTGAGAACGATGCGACCGAGATCAGCTTTGCCGAAGCCCGTGAGCGCAATCCCGATGCACAGGTCGGCGACATCATTGCCGAGCCGTTGCCGCCGATCGACTTCGGTCGCATCGCCGCGCAGACCGCCAAACAAGTCATCGTCCAAAAGGTGCGTGAGGCCGAGCGCGAGCGTCAGTACGAAGAGTACAAGGACCGCATCGGCGAGATTGTTAACGGTATCGTCAAGCGCGTTGAATACGGCAACGTCACTGTCGACTTGGGCCGCTCCGAATCGGTGATTCGCCGCGACGAAGTTTTGCCGCGCGAGAATTTCCGCCAGGGCGACCGGGTGCGCGCCTACATTTACGACGTTCGCCGCGAGCCACGCGGACCCCAGGTCTTTCTGTCTCGCACCCATCCCAAATACATGTCGATGTTATTCGCGCAAGAAGTTCCCGAGGTCTACGACGGCATTATCGAAATCAAGTCTGTCGCGCGCGATCCCGGCAGCCGCGCGAAGATCGCGGTGATGTCGAATGACTCCAGCATCGATCCGGTTGGTGCCTGCGTGGGTATGCGCGGTAGCCGCGTGCAGGCCGTCGTGAACGAACTGCAGGGCGAAAAGATCGACATCATTCAGTGGTCGCCAGACGACGCGACGTTCATCGTCAATGCACTGGCCCCGGCTGAAGTCAGCAAAGTCGTGCTCGATGAGGAAACCCGCCGCATCGAAGTCGTGGTACCGGACGACCAACTATCGTTGGCGATCGGGCGGCGCGGACAAAATGTGCGGCTAGCGTCACAGCTGAGCGGATGGGATATCGACGTCCTCACCGAAGCCGAGGAATCTGATCGCCGCCAGGAAGAATTCCGCCAGCGCAGCCAGATGTTCATTGAAACGCTCGATGTCGACGAGGTCATCGCCCAACTCCTGGTCACCGAGGGATTCACCACCGTTGATGAAGTTGTCGCGGTCGATGCCAGCGAGATCGGTTCCATCGAAGGTTTTGATGAGGAGATCGCGGGCGAGCTTCAGACCCGTGCTGCCGCCTTCATCGAGGAACGCAATCGCCAGCTCGATGCGCGTCGCCGCGAACTCGGCGTTTCCGACGAGATCGCGGCCATCGACGGACTAACCAGCGACATGCTCGTCACCCTCGGCGAGGCCGGCGTTAAAACGCTAGACGATTTGGGCGATTTGGCCGGTGACGAATTGATTGAGACGTTGCCGGATGCCGGGTTCACCGAAGACGAAGCGAATGCGATCATCATGGTCGCGCGCGCCCATTGGTTCGAGGACGACCCTGAACCCGCTGCAGCACCCGACGCTGAAGGCGTGCAGGAGTAAGCTTGCAAGAACCCGCCATGATCACGGCAAATTCTGAGCCCGCACCGGCACCCGTTTCAGCCGTAGCACTTGAGCCTGTGGGCGAGCCGCAGCGCCGGTGTTTGTCGACCGGTGTGGTCGGCGCTAAGGAGTCGATGGTGCGTTTCGTTGTCGGCCCCGACCTCGCGGTCGTGCCCGATGTTGCCGAACGCCTGCCAGGCCATGGATACTGGGTCGCCGCCAACCGCGATGCGCTAACCGATGCGGTGCGGCGCAAACTGTTTGTTCGGGCGGCGCGGCGCGAGGTCGGCGTCGACCTGGCGCTCGTCGATTTGGTCGAGCGGCTACTGCTGCGCCGCGCGACCGATGTGCTTGCGATGGCGCGCCGCGCAGGGCTGGTTTCGGCCGGTTTTGAAAAAGTCCGCGGCGCTCTTCGGGACGGGAGTCTGGCGGTTGTTCTGACCGCGGCAGACGCCGCGGAGGACGCCGTGAGGAAGATTGCCGGCCCCACGACCGGGCTATCGTGGGTGCGTTGCCTAACCAGTGCCGAAATCGGTTTGGCTTTCAGCCAAGAAAATGTGGTACATGCTGCCCTGCGTCCCGGGGCTTTGACGGATCGATTTCTGCGTGAAGCCTACCGTCTGGAAGGCTTTCGCCCCGTGGACAGCGGTATCAAGGCCTGATCTATGAGCGACACTGACGATAAGAAACCCCTTTCGTTGTCTGGGCGTAGCAAGCTCGAGATGAAACGACCCAGCGCCGCAGCGGGACAAGTGCGCCAGAGCTTCTCGCATGGTCGCTCCAAGACCGTGACGGTCGAGGTCAAGAAAAAACGTGGCGCTGCCTCAGCGCGGACCAAGACCCTGGCCGAGATCGCCGCCGATTCGGCACCTGCCGCCACCGTCGCCAAGGCCGCGCCTGCGCCGGCGGCAACAGTGCCCGTCGAGCGCGAGTCCAAAGGCCGCGTTGTCCTCAAAGCGCTAACCGACGACGAAAAGGCGGCCCGCGCGAAAGCGCTTGAAGGGTCCAAGATCGCGTCGGTCGAGGCGCGCAAGAAAGCTCAAGAAGACGCCGAACGTCGGGCGGGCGAAGAAGTCCAACTCGCTCGGGAACGCGAGGAAGCCGAAAAGCGCGAAGCTGCCGAGGAGGCGCGCAAGCGAACCGAGGAAGAGGCGCGCAAAAAGGCGGCTGAATCCGCAGCGGTGCGGCTCGGCGAGCCAGAGACCGAAGAAACCTCGCGGGCCAAGCCGGGGATGGTCCGTCCCGAAATCAAGCGACCCGTGGTCGCACGTCCGCGTGCCGGCGAGCGCCGCCGCGGCGGCAAAATGACGCTCACCCAAGCCCTCGACGATCGCGAAAGGACGCGTAGCCTTGCGGCCGTGCGCCGCCAGCGCGAACGCGAAAAACGCCAGGCGCGGACCGGCGAATCGGGTGCGCCGAGTAAAGTTTTCCGCGAGGTCATCATTCCGGACACGCTCACCGTCCAGGAACTGGCTAACCGCATGACCGAGCGCGCCGTCGATGTCATCAGGTCTTTGATGAAAATGGGCCTGATGGTGGCGGTCAACGAAACGATCGACGCCGACACCGCGGAGATTGTCGTGACCGAGTTCGGGCATCGCTCCAAACGCGTGTCCAAAGCGGATGTCGAGATCGGCTTTCGCGGCGGCGCCAGCGACGACGATGACGTCGGCTTACTTGTATCTCGCGCCCCTATTGTCACCGTCATGGGCCATGTCGATCACGGCAAGACCTCGTTACTCGATGCGCTGCGCACGACCGATGTCGTTGCCGGAGAGGCGGGCGGCATTACCCAGCACATTGGCGCCTATCAGGTCACGCTGGCGTCGGGTGCCAAGATCACCTTCCTCGATACGCCGGGTCATGAGGCGTTTACGTCGATGCGCGCCCGCGGCGCCACGGTTACCGACATTGTCGTGTTGGTCGTAGCTGCCGACGACGGGATCATGCCGCAGACCATTGAGGCGATTAATCACGCCAAAGCCGCGAAGACACCGATCATCGTCGCGATCAACAAGATGGACCGGCCCAACGCGGACGCCGACCGCGTCCGGCGCGATCTGCTGCAGCAGGATCTGGTCGTCGAAGAATTAGGCGGCGAAGTGCTCGCGGTCGAAGTCTCGGCCAAAGACAAGACCGGCCTCGATCGGCTTGAAGAAGCCATTGTTTTGCAGGCCGAGGTCCTCGAACTCAAAGCCAATCCCGAACGCGCCGCCGAGGGCGTGGTGATCGAAGCCAAGCTCGATCGTGGCCGCGGCGTTGTGACAACGGTCCTGGTGCAACGCGGCTCGCTGCGGGTCGGCGATATCGTTGTCGCGGGCGCCGAGTGGGGCAAGATCCGGGCGCTGGTCGACGACCACGGCCGCCAGATCGACGTGCTACGGCCCGGCGAACCGGCCGAGGTGCTCGGACTCAATGCCGCGCCGGAGGCAGGCGACGAATTCGGCGTGGTCGAAAGCGAAGGCCGGGCGCGTGAAATTGCCGGGTTCCGTGCCGAGCAGGTCCGCGAGAAGGACGTCGCAATGTCCGCCTCGGCGCGCGGTTCGTTGGAGGAGATGTTCTCCAAGATCGCTGGTGGCGAGACCAGCACTCTGCCGGTCATCATCAAAACCGACGTGCAAGGATCGCTCGAAGCGATTCGCGGCGCCTTGGACAAACTGTCAACCGACGAAGTGGCGATCGATGTCGTTCACGGCGGAGTCGGTGCGATCAACGAATCCGACGTCACGCTCGCCGCCGCGTCAAAAGCGCTCATTCTCGGTTTCAACGTACGGGCCAACGTCCAGGCGCGCGACCGCGCCAAACGCGACAAACTCGAAATCCGCTACTACTCGGTGATTTACAACGTGGTCGACGAGATGAGGGACATCCTGTCCGGCATGCTCGAGCCCGCGATCAAAGAGACCGTCCTCGGCCAAGCCCGCATCAAACAGGTGTTCGCGGTGTCGAAGGTTGGCAAGGTCGCCGGTTGCGAAGTCATCGAGGGCTCGGTGCGGCGCGGCGCCAGGGCACGTCTGCTGCGCGACGACGTTGTTGTCCATGAAGGCGTCCTGGGCATGCTGAAACATTTCAAGGACGATGTGCGCGAGGTTCGTGCCGGTTCGGAATGCGGTATTGCGCTGGAGAACTATCACGACTACCACGACAAAGACGTGATCGAAGTCTACGAAGTAGAGGAGATCGCCCGCACGCTTTAGGCCGCCGTGCCCGGACCGGGCCAGGTGGCTCGGGAAATCATGCCGAGAACCCCCAGCAAATCAGCCCAACAACGGCAGCACCGCGTCGGCGAGCTCTTGCGCCACGGTCTGGTCGAGGCGCTTGCGCCGATGGAGTTTGTCGGCGGCCTGGTGACTGGCGGCGCCGTCACGATCTCGCAGGTCCGGGTCAGTCTCGATCTCAAGCAGGCACGGGCGTTCGTTTTTCCACTTGGTGGCAGTAGCGCTGAGCAGTTGCTGGAAGAACTGAATCGTGTGGCGCCGCGTCTGCAGGGTCCGTTGGCGCGCAGCGCTGGCTTGCGCTACACGCCGCGTCTCGAGTTCATCCTCGACAATACTTTCGACGAAGCGGACAAGATCGAGGCGCTGCTGGCGCGGGCCAACGCCAAATCGCGCCCGGAATGAACGGTTGGATTCTTCTCGATAAACCCAAAGGTTTGTCGTCGGCCGCGGCGGTTGGCAACGTTCGTCGGCTCTTCGACCGCGTCAAAGCCGGGCACGGCGGCACCCTCGACCCGCTCGCCACCGGCCTTCTACCGATCGCGTTGGGCGAGGCGACCAAGGTCATCGGCTATATTCTCGATGGGACAAAAGGCTACCGCGCCACGGTGCGGTGGGGCGAAAGCCGCGACACCGACGATGCCGAAGGTGCTGTCACGGCGACCAGCGTGGTCCGTCCCGACCGCGCAGCGATTGCGGCCGCATTGGGCGGATTTGTGGGTCCCCTCACCCAACGGCCGCCCGCCTACTCGGCGCTCAAGGTCGGTGGCCGCCGCGCCTACGCCCTGGCGCGGGCCGGTGAGACGGTTGTCCTCAAATCCCGTGAAATCGAGGTTTTTTCGCTCGATTTGGTCGAAAACGACGCCGATAGCGCTGTTTTGGACGTTTTGTGCTCAAAGGGCACCTACATCCGAGCCTTGGTTCGCGATCTGGCCGAGGCGCTCGGGACCGTTGGCTATTTGGGCGATCTGCGGCGGACCCGGGCGGGCCCGTTCACCGATTCTCAAGCGATTTCGCTAGCCTGCCTCGAGGGGTTGAGCCATAGTGCGCGCCTCGCGGAAGCACTTTTGCCGCTTGAGACCGCGCTGGACGACATCCCGGCGCTGGCCTTGAACGGCGAGGCTGCGGCGAAACTTCGCCATGGCCAATGGATTGACGTTTCCGCGGAACTCAGGGACGGCATCGTCTTCGCAACATCGGACAGTGGTCCGGTAGCTATGGCGCGGGCGATTGACGGCACCTTGAAACCGCTTCGTGTTTTCAATTTGTGACAGGAGATATCCGATGTCGATTACCACTGAGCGCAAAGCGACGCTCATCAAAGAGTATGCGACCAAGGATCAAGACACGGGGTCGCCCGAGGTGCAGGTTGCCATCCTAACGGAACGGATCACCAACCTGACCGAACACTTCAAGGAACACAAAAAAGACGCTCACTCGCGGCGCGGGCTTTTGATGCTGGTTAATCGGCGCCGCCGACTGCTCGATTATGTGCGCGACTGCGACGTCTCGCGCTACGAGCAACTTATTCAGCGACTCGGTATCAGAAAGTAGCTGGGTGCTTGCCACGCGCGTCCCGGTCGGTCCCGCGCTTAAAGCGGGTCGCTCGGTCGTGTCGGCATGCCCGCCATTTGGAATCCGATCGCTGACCACCAGGGGAGCGCGCAAGGGGTGCGCTCCGACAGCAAGCAAGGAAGATAGATATGTTTAAGATCGTTCGGAAGGAAATCACATGGGGCGGGCGTACGCTCGTCTTGGAAACCGGCAAGATAGCGCGCCAGGCCGACGGGGCTGTTCTCGTCACCTATGGCGAGACGACTGTCCTGTGCACCGCCGTGGCGCAAAAGACGCCGCGTGTTGGCATCGATTTCTTTCCGCTCACCGTCAACTACCAGGAAAAAACTTTCGCCGCCGGTAAGATTCCGGGCGGCTTCTTCAAGCGCGAAGGACGGCCAAACGAAAAGGAAACGCTCACCTCGCGCCTGATCGACCGGCCGATTCGTCCGCTCTTTCACCACAGTTTCCGCAACGAGACGCAAGTCATCTGCACGGTGCTATCGCACGATCTGGAAAACAATCCTGACATGGCCGCGTTGATCGGCGCCTCGGCGGCCCTCACCATTTCTGGCATTCCGTTCCTCGGCCCGATCGCCAGCGCCCGCGTCGGCTACATCGACGGCGAGTACGTTCTCAACCCGTTGGCCGAGCAACTCGCGGACTCGTCACTCGATCTGATCGTCGCCGGTACCCGCGACGGTGTCTTGATGGTCGAATCGGAAGCCTCCGAACTCAACGAAGAAATCATGCTGGGCGCCGTCATGTTCGGCCACGAATCGTTCCAACCGGTCATCGACGCGATTGTGTCGCTGGCTGAAACCGCGGCGAAAGAGCCGTGGCCGTTGCCGGAAGAAGTCGACAGCAGCGAAATGAAGGCCCGCCTCGAATCGCTAGTGGGCGAAGATGTCCGTGCGGCTTATACAATTCGCGAAAAACAGGCGCGTAGCGACAAGCTTTCGGCAGCGCGCAAGAAGGTCGATCAAACCGCCGTGGATGAAAACCTCGATCCAAGCGTTGCATCGGGCCTCTTCAAAAAAATGGAAAAGAAGATCGTCCGCGGCCAAATCCTCGATAGCGGGATTCGGATCGACGGCCGCGATCTCAAGACCGTTCGGCAAATTGCGGTAGAGAACGATGTGCTGCCGCGCACCCACGGTTCGGCACTGTTCACCCGCGGCGAAACGCAGGCACTGGCGGTCACCACCTTGGGCACCGGCCAAGACGAACAGATCATCGACGCACTCGAGGGCGAATTCCGCGAGCGCTTCATGCTGCACTACAACTTCCCGCCGTACTCGGTCGGCGAAACCAAGTTCATGGCCTCGCCCGGTCGGCGTGAAATCGGTCACGGCAAACTTGCATGGCGTGCCTTGCGCCCGCTCCTGCCTGCGCCGGATGTATTTCCCTACACCATCCGCGTTGTCTCCGAGGTGACCGAATCCAACGGGTCGTCCTCGATGGCCACGGTCTGCGGCGCGTCACTGTCGATGATGGGCGCAGGCGTGCCGTTGCGCGCGCCGTGCGCCGGTATTGCGATGGGCTTGATCCTCGAGGACTCGGGTTTTGCAGTCCTGTCCGACATCTTGGGTGACGAAGATCACCTCGGCGATATGGACTTCAAGGTTGCTGGCACTGAGAACGGCGTCACCGCGCTGCAGATGGACATCAAGGTTACCGGGATTACCCGGGAGATCATGGAGGTCGCCCTGAGCCAGGCCCGCGAAGGCCGGCTGCATATCTTGGGCGAAATGTCCAAATCCCTCAGCGCGCCGCGTGACGAGGTCAACGACCACGCCCCTCGGATTACCACCCTTCAGGTTCCCAAGGACAAGATCCGCGAAATCATCGGCACCGGCGGTAAGGTCATTCGCGAGATTTGCGAAGTGACCGGCGCCAAGATCGATATCGAGGATGACGGGACCGTCAAGGTGGCCAGCTCCAACACCGAATCGGCCGAAGCTGCCGTGAAGTGGATTCGCGACATCATCGCCGAGGCCGAGGTCGGCGTGATCTACAAAGGTAAGGTCGTCAAGGTTGTCGATTTCGGCGCGTTCGTGAACTTCATCGGTTCCAAGGATGGACTCGTTCACATTAGCGAGTTGGCCCCTGGCCGGGTCGGCAAGGTGACCGATGTCGTCAACGAAGGCGACGAAGTCTGGGTCAAAGTCCTGTCCTTTGATGATCGGGGCAAGGTTCGCCTCTCCATGAAGATGGTAAATCAGGACAGTGGCGTCGAAGAAGCTGCCCCTGCGACCGCCGAAGCCGGCGATTGATCTCCGCCCAATCAAGCCAATTTGTCCGGTCGCGGCAGCGCGGCCGGACATCTGGTGGTTGGCCTAGCGTGGAATCATTCTATATTGAACGGGACGACGCCAACCGGGTGGCCGGCAAGGATGCTCAATTGTGAAGTCCCTCAATAGTATGCGTATCTCGGGTTTCGATGTCCTTCCTCTGTTTGAGGGCGGTAAAGGAATCTCGATCTCCAACGGTGAAAGTTCCGGCGCGTGGGCCGCGGCGGGCGCCGTCGGTACGTTTTCGGGGGTCAACGCCGATTCGTACGACAGCGACGGTCAACCGATCCCCCAGCAATATTTCGGACGCACCCGTGTCGAACGGCACGAGGAGCTGATCCGCTACGCCATCGACGGCGGCGTCACCCAAGCAAAAATCGCCCATGAAATTGCCGGCGGTCGCGGCCCGATCCACATCAACGTATTGTGGGAAATGGCGGCGGCAGAGCGTGTGCTGGTCGGCATTCTCGAACGCGCCGGAAAATTGGTGCACGGCGTCACGTGCGGTGCCGGAATGCCCTACAAGGTCGCGGAAATCGCCGCCCATTTTGGCGTTCATTATTATCCGATTGTCTCCTCGGGCCGCGCCTTCCGCGCACTGTGGAAACGCGCCTATCACAAATTCTCTGAGCTCCTCGGCGGCGTGGTCTACGAAGACCCGTGGCGTGCCGGTGGGCACAACGGTCTATCCAACAGCGAAGACCCGGCGCATCCTGAGGATCCCTATCCGCGGGTGCTTGAATTGCGCGAACGTCTGCGCGAATTCGGTCTCGATGAAACGCCCATCATCATGGCGGGCGGCGTGTGGTACCTGCGCGAGTGGGAAAATTGGATTGATAATCCCGAGCTTGGCCCGATTGCCTTTCAGTTCGGTACCCGGCCCTTGCTGACCGAGGAAAGCCCAATTTCCGATGCGTGGAAGCAACGCCTGCTGACGCTCAACGAAGGCGATGTCTATCTCAATAATTTTAGTCCCACAGGGATGTGGTCCTCGGCGGTCGAGAACGCTTTTCTGCGCGAATTGAAAGAGCGCCACGATCATCAGATCGCGTTCACCCGCGAGCCGATCGGCGATCATGACACGGCGTTTCTCACCGGACCGCGAAAGCAGCCGTTGTTCGTCACCGCGCACGACAAGAGCCGGGCCGAGCAATGGATTGCGGCGGGGCATACCGAAGCGATGAAGACGCCCGATTCGACGCTCATTTTTGTGAAGCACGAAATCATGCGCGATATCCGCACCGATCAGACCGAATGCATGGGTTGCCTCAGTACGTGCAATTTTTCCAACTGGTCCCAGCTCGAGGGTCACACAACCGGCAAGAAGACCGATCCGCGAAGCTTCTGCATCCAAAAGACGCTTCAGGTCATCGGCCACAGTGACGAGGTCGAGAACCAGCTGATGTTTGCCGGCCACGCGGCCTTCCGCTTCAAGGACGACCCGTTCTATTCAAACGGATTTGTACCCACCGTCCATCAATTGGTCGACAGACTGGTGACGGGCGACTGAGTGCGTGAGCAAACCCAATGACCGGGTTGGATCGCCCCGAGAATGCCGCCGCTGCGCAAGACCGTATTCGTGCGTCCGGACTGCGCCCGACGCGCCAACGCGTTGCACTCGCGCGCTTATTGTTCGCGCGGGGGTCGCGCCACGTTACCGCCGAAGCGTTGCATGGTGAGGCCGGCGGTGAAGGGATTCGCGTCTCGCTCGCCACGGTCTACAACACGCTGCACCAGTTCGTTCGGGTCGGCCTGTTGCGCGAGGTCATGGTCAATCCGGGTCGCTCGTATTTCGATACCAATGTGGGCGCGCATCATCACTTCTTTCACGAAGCGAGCGGCGAGCTCAACGATATCGACGCCGCCGAGGTCGACCTGTCGAGCCTGCCGGAACCGCCCGCGGGGACCCGAATCGAGCGCATCGATGTGGTCATCCGGCTCCGCGACGACCGCTCATAAGTCCTTAAAAATCAATGATATGAATGGTTTATTAAAATCATTCTAAACTGTTTGACTCGCGCTCGCCGGCGCGCCATATTGAGGCCTCGGGCCCTGCCCGAACCAACAATCACCGACGCGTCCCAAGAAAAAACACTGACAGGAGGACATCGATGCCAGCTCTCAAGAATTCCAAAACCGAGCAGAACCTGAAGGATGCCTTCGCTGGCGAGTCGCAGGCGAATCGGCGCTATCTGTATTTCGCGCAAAAAGCCGACGTCGAGGGTTACAACGATGTCTCGACCGTGTTCCGCTCCACCGCCGAAGGCGAAACCGGCCACGCGCACGGCCATCTCGAATTCCTCGAAGAGACCGGCGACCCGGCAACCGGCGAGCCGATCGGCACGACCGACAAAAACCTTAAGGCGTCCATCGCCGGCGAAACGCACGAATACACCGATATGTATCCGGGCATGGCGAAGACCGCACGCGATGAAGGTTTCACCGAAATCGCCGACTGGTTTGAGACATTGGCCAAAGCCGAAAAGTCCCATGCCGGCCGTTTCCAGAAAGCGCTCGACAGCCTCTAAACGCGCAGTCGATCAAGAAATGCGGGGGCGGCGATACACACCGCCCCCGTTTTTGACTCAATTGTAAGAAGGTTAGGCCGCGTGAAAGAAGGTTCGACCGAGGCCCCGATCCGCCATCCCATTGCGTGGCAAGATCCGGCCTACACCGATTGGGACGCACTCGATACCGAGCTGCGGCGCGTCTTCGACATTTGTCACGGCTGTCGGCGGTGTTTCAATCTGTGCGACTCGTTTCCCCGTCTGTTTGACTTGATCGACGAATCGAAAACCGGCGAACTCGATTCGGTGTCCAGCACCGGCTTCAAACCCGTCGTTGATGCCTGCACGTTGTGCGACATGTGCTTCATGACCAAGTGTCCCTACGTGCCGCCGCACGAATTTAATCTCGACTTCCCGCATCTCATGCTGCGCTATCGCGCAGCCGAACGGGCCCGCGGCATCAAGCCGGGCCCGGGCGAAGCGCAACTTACCAAGACTGATCGCAACGGCCGTCTCGCCCGCCTCGCGGCGCCGCTTGCCAACTGGGCCTCGGCCCGGGGCAATCGCCTGACCCGCCCGGTGCTCAAGGGCGTCGCCCACGTCCACGAGGATGTCGAGCTGCCCAAATTCCACGCCAAGACGTTGATGGCCAAGGCCGCCCATCACCCGGTGGCGCGCAACACGGCCGCCCCGGCGGCGGGCCGCAAGGTCGCGCTCTACGCCACCTGTTTCGTCAACTACAACAATCCCGATATTGGCGAGGCGGCCCGGGCCGTGCTCGCCCACAACGGTGTCGATGCCGAAGTCGTCTATCCCGAATGCTGTGGCATGCCGCAACTCGAAGGCGGCGAACTCGAAGATGTCGCCGGCCGCGCCCGCCGCGTCGCCGCCGCCCTCGCGATCTGGATTGAAGACGGCTACGACATCGTCGCCATGACCCCGTCCTGCGCGCTGATGCTCAAGTTCGAGTGGCCGTTGATCGTGCCCGACAACGCCCAAGTCAAACGCCTCGCCGACGCCACCTTCGATCTGTCCGAATACATCGTCGACATTGCCAAGAAAGAAGGCTTGGCCGACGGCATGACGGCGCTGCCGGGCGGCGTCGCGGTCCATCTCGCCTGCCACGCGCGGGCCCAGAACATGGGGGCCAAGGCCGCCGAACTGCTGCGCTACGTGCCCGACGCCAAAGTCACGATCGTTGAGCGTTGCTCCGGCCATGGCGGCTCGTGGGGCATCAAGACCGAGAATTTTCCGGTGGCGCTGAAAGTGGGCGCGCCTGCGGCCCAGCGTGCCGCCGATGCCGATGCGGCGTTTGTCGTCTCCGAGTGTCCGCTCGCCGGCAAGCATATCGTTCAGGGCATGGAGAAGATCGACGGCGCCACCGCCAAGTTGGCGGTGGCACGCGCGTTCCACCCGGTTGAACTGGTCGCGCGCGCCTACGGGCTCGTCAAATGACGCGCGCCAACCACGAAATCACGCGCGCCGACCTAATGGCGATGGAGGCCTACGCTGCGATCCGCAAACAAAAGCGCAGCGAAATCTCGGCCATCAAACAGGATCGCCGCGTGGGCGTCGGGCCGTTCGCGACATTCTATTTTGAAAATTACGACACGATGTGGATGCAAATCCACGAAATGCTATTCATCGAAAAAGGCGGCGAGGCCCAAATCGCGGACGAGTTGACGGCCTACAATCCGTTGATTCCAAAAGGAAAAGAGCTGGTCGCGACACTGATGTTCGAAATCGAAGATCCAGTGCGGCGCGACATCGAGCTACATAGACTGACCAACGTCGAACGCACGGTCTCGTTACGCCTTGGCGACGAAACGGTCACGGCGGTACCCGAAGGTGACGTGGAGCGTACCAAGGCAGACGGCAAAACCTCGTCGATCCATTTCCTGCGCTTTCCGATGACGACCGCGCAAGTCGAGGCCTTTCGTGATTCCTCGGTGGCAGCAGTGCTCCAGATTGGCCATGACCATTACGGTCACATGGCGGTCGTACCGCGCGCCGCGCGCGCTGCGTTGCAAGGCGATTTCGACGCCGCCTAGTCGAATTCCTCGTCGGGATAAACGCCCCACAGAATGTCGCGCTGCACCCAGCCCCGGCGCTCCCGTATTTCGATCTCACACCAGCCGTCGGAACACGCCAATAGGCGGCCTTGCACCCCGGGTTCGGCGAACAGCACCGGGCTGCTGTCATCTGCTGGACGCCGCCGCACCGTGCGTAAGGTACCGGTAATGACGGCCCAACGGTCGGGTGACAACAGACGCCGGTGAATCCAGCCTTCCGCGCCCTCATAGTCGCGTACGCGAATCCATTCCTCGAATTCGGCAATCGCTTCGACCGGCAGGCCTGCGCGTTTGAATACCCAGTCGACCGGGTACTGCGTCCCTGGTCCGGTGCGCACGTTCACTGTGTCATGCCGCAGCGAGACAAAATGCGGCGCATAGCCGTCCTGGGCGCCGGCACTGATGGCGACAGAGATCGCCGCAAGACTGACGGCCACGGCCCAGCCCCGAGCGCCAAGAAAAATTCTCTGCACCAATATCCGCACGCCGCTATATGCCAACCGTCGCGCATCAGGGTCAAGGAAGCGCTGGCTTGGGTCCATTATTGCCCGCGCCTTTCCGTAACGGTGCCGATTTGCTAGAGATGCGGCAGTTGTCACTACCTGAAATCGGCCATGCCAAAACGCAAACCGCGGGTCATCGTCACGCGCAAACTGCCGGACGAAATCGAAACCCGGATGATGGAACTGTTCGAGACGACGCTAAACGTCGACGACAGTCCGTTGTCGGCCGACGATCTGCGCCAGGCGGTCGCGCGGTGCGACGTCTTGGTCCCCACCGTGACCGATCGGCTCGATGCCGAACTGCTCAGCGCGGCTGGGCCCGACCTCAAGCTCATCGCCAACTTTGGCAACGGTGTCGATCACATCGATCTGGCGGCGGCCGCCGCCGCCAAGATCACCGTCACCAATACGCCGGGGGTCCTCACCGAAGATACCGCCGACATGACCATGGCGCTGATTCTCGCCGTGCCGCGGCGATTGGTTGAAGGCGAACGCCTGATGCGCGCCGGCGAATGGCCGGGCTGGTCGCCCAGCTTCATGCTGGGCCGGCGCATTTGGGGCAAACGCCTCGGCATCCTCGGCATGGGCCGCATCGGCACTGCCTTGGCGCGACGCGCCCGGGGTTTTGGCCTTTCGATCCATTATCACAACCGCCACCGCGTCGCGTCTGAGATCGAGGGCGAGCTCGAGGCGACCTATTGGGAAAGCCTCGACCAGATGCTGGCCCACATGGATATCGTCTCGGTCAATTGCCCGCACACCCCGGCGACGTATCACCTGCTATCGGCGCGCCGGCTCAAGCTGCTGCGTAAAGAGGCCTATATCGTCAACACCGCGCGCGGTGAAATCGTCGACGAGTCAGCGCTGATCGCGATGCTCAAGGCAGGCGACTTAATGGGCGCCGGCCTCGACGTCTACGAGAACGAGCCGCAGGTCAAACCGGGTTTCTTCAAACTCGACAATGTCGTGATGTTGCCGCACATGGGCTCAGCCACGCTTGAGAGTCGCCTCGCCACCGGCGAACTCGTGCTGATCAACATCCGCACCTTCATGGACGGCCACAAGCCGCCCGACCGCGTGATTGCCGGCACGACGATTTAGATCAGATAAACAGCATCGCGCCGTCGGCGCGGGCATCATTCAAGAACGTCACCAACCCGCCTTCGACAAACGCAATGTCGTCGCGCAACGCCGCGCGCGCGATGTCTTTGGCGCGCAGGCCCATGTCGCACACCATGAATGTCGCGCCGAGCTCGATGCAGGCCGAGAGCAACTCCTCAAAGGTGCCGACGCCGCGTTGGGCGAATTCGCCGTCAACGACCGCGCCCGGTCGACCGTCACCCGCCAACACGGTGTGCCAGCCTGGCGCGCCGTCTGGACCGCGCGCCAAACACGCAATCGCGTCCATCGTGAAAAACAGCGTCACCGGCGTGTTGGTGGCGATCGCCGCGGCCGCAGTGGCGAGCGCGTAATGGACTTTGTCGAACGCACCGGCATAAACGATCAGCGACAGCTTGGCAGGGCGTGTCCGGTCAAGCGGCATGGGCGGCAACCGCGGTGATGGTGGGTGCGGCACTACACAGCGCGCAGGCTGGGTCAGGCTTGACCCGAACCTTGCGAAAGGCTGCCGCCAAACCCTCGTAGATCAACAACGTGCCCGACAGGCTCTCGCCAATGCCCAGGATCTCCTTGATCACCTCGGTCGCCTGGAGCGATCCCATGGTGCCGGCCAACGCGCCCAACACGCCGCCCTCGGCGCAGCTCGGGATCAATCCGTCGGGCGGCGGCGCCGGGTAAATGCAGCGGTAGCACGGATGGCCCCCGCCCAGGTGCGACTTGAAGGTCGACAACTGGCCGTCGAAGCGCAGCACTGCCGCCGAGACCAGCGTCTTGCCGCCGAGGTGACAGGCGTCGTTGAGCAAAAATCGCGTCGCAAAATTGTCGCTGCCGTCGGCCACGATGTCGTAATCGGCAATCAGGCCCGCGACGTTGTCCCGCCCCAGGCGCATGGTGTGCTCAATCACCCGCACATCGGGGTTCAGCGCCGCCAGCGTGTCGTGGGCGCTCGCGGTCTTGGTCGCGCCGACCCGCGCGGTGGTATGGGCGATCTGGCGTTGCAGGTTGGATAGGCTCACGGTGTCGTCATCCACAATGCCCAGGGTGCCGACGCCGGCCGCCGCCAGATACATCAATAAGGGCGAGCCCAAGCCGCCCGCGCCCACCACCAATACTTTGGCGCCCAGCAGCGCTGCCTGACCCGCGCCGCCGACCTCGTCGAGGATAATGTGGCGCGCGTAGCGGTGGATTTGCGCTTCGGAAAAGTCCATCGCGTCAGCTCAGGTCGAACAGCGCGGTTGAGAGGTAGCGTTCGGCAAACGAGGGCAGAATCACAACCAGCCGTCGACCGGCCCAGTCGTCGCGGCGCCCGATCTCGGCGGCGGCGGCGATTGCCGCGCCCGATGAAATGCCGACCGCGATGCCTTCAAGTTTGGCGGCGAGCCGTGCGGTTTCCAGCGCCGTTTCGTTGGCGATGGTGATCACCTCGTCGATCAGCGTCTGATCGAGGTTGCCCGGGATGAACCCGGCGCCGATCCCCTGAATGGCGTGTGGTCCCGGCGGCCCGCCGGACAGCACGGCGCTGTCCTCGGGCTCGACCGCGATCATCTTAAGGCCGGGCAGCCGTGGTTTAAGCACGCTACCGATCCCGGTCAGCGTCCCGCCGGTACCGACGCCGCACACCACACCGTCCAACGACCCTTGGGTGTCGGCCCAGATTTCTTCGGCCGTCGTGCGGCGGTGAATCTCGGGATTGGCCGGGTTGTCGAACTGCTGCAGGGTGATCGCATTGGGCAACGCGTCGATGATTTCCTGGACCCGGGCCATCGCCCCGCGCATGCCTTTCGGTGCCGGCGTCAGCTCAAGTTCGGCGCCCAGCAACAGCAACATCTTGCGCCGCTCCACCGACATGCTCTCGGGCATGACCAGGATCAAGCGGTAGCCGCGGGCCGCGCAAATGAAGGCGAGTGCGATGCCGGTGTTGCCCGAGGTGGGTTCGACAATCACGGTATCGGGTTTCAACCGGCCCTCGGCTTCGGCGGCATCGATCATCGCAACACCAATGCGATCCTTGACCGAGCCCAATGGATTGAAAAACTCAAGCTTACCGATCAGCTCGGCACGGCTGTCCAACGCCTTGGCAAGATGCGGCAAGCGCACGAGCGGCGTATTACCGATGGTCTCGGGAATCGAGTCGTAGATGCGACCCTGGGGCATCGGTTCGCGCGGCGTAGGAGATTTTGACATCAGATTGTGAAATCCATTGGCTCGGATTTGGCGGCGGCAACGCTGCACGCCCGCGCTTGCTGATACAGGTCCTCCAAGGTAATCGCGTCGAGCCGGCTCATCGTTTCGTCTTGTACGGTGCGCCACAGCGGTGCGACGACCTTTTGGCCGATCTCCGACGTACTTGGATGCTCGGGCCCATCGTCGGCTTCCAGCGTGTAAACGACCCGGGCGATTTCGCCGACCGTGATCCGGCGCCGTTCGCGGGCCAGGCGATAGCCGCCGCGCGGCCCGCGCACGCCACGCAGAATGCCGGCCCGCACCAGCCGCTGCATCACCTGTTCCAGGTAACGCTGCGGAATCCCCTGACGCGCGGTGATCTCGCGCGCCTGGACCGGATCGGGGCCGCCGTGGACCGCGATATCGACGACGGCCTCCAGGGCAAACATCATCTTCTTTGAAATGCGCAACATGACTCTAGCGTCCTTGCGCGCCGGTGCCGGTCGATCCGAATCCGCCTGCGCCGCGCGCCGTCTCGTCTAGCGCGCTTTCTTGCCAGACCACTCGGCGCACCGGCGCGACGACCAGCTGGGCAATTCGGTCGCCGCGATTGATGGTCGCGGTTTCGGCGCCGTGGTTAATCAAGATGACACCGATCTCGCCGCGGTAATCGGCGTCGATAGTGCCGGGCGTGTTCAACACCGTCAGCCCTTGCTTGAGCGCGAGACCCGAGCGTGGCCGCACCTGGGCCTCATGGCCGGGATCAAGCGCAATGCGGATACCGGTCGGGATGGCGGCCCGCGCGCCCGGCGCCAACTCGCGCGGCGTATCGATCGCAGCACGCAAATCCATACCGGCGCTGCCTGCGGTCGCATAATCCGGTAACGGTAGGTCGCGGGCATGGGCGAGGCGCTCGATCGGCACCGAAAGGGTCATGACGGGCGGCCCAAACTGTTGGCGATCCGGACCGCCAACCGATCGGCAACCTCGGCCTTTGACAGCCGTGGCCAGTCTTCTTGCCCAGCGGCGTCGATAATGCTGACGGTGTTGTCGTCGGCGCCGAACGTGGCGCCGGCGGCAACGCTGTTCGCGACGATCCAGTCGCACCCTTTGCGCACACGTTTGGCCGCAGCATTTTGCGCTACTGCGTCGGTCTCGGCGGCAAAGCCCACCACCAGCGCGGGCCGGTGGTCGGGATGGCGCGACAGCGTGGCGAGGATGTCGGGGTTCTCGATCAGCGTCAGTTGTGGCGGCGCACCGCTCTTCTTGATCTTCGTCTCGGTCTCGGCGGCGACCCGCCAATCGGCGACGGCGGCGGCGCACACCGCGACATCCACCGGCAGCGCGGCTTCGCAAGCGGCTAGCATGGCGCGCGCATTTTCGACGGCGCGCACCGTCACCCCCGGCGGATCGGGCAAGTCGGTCGGCCCGCTGACGAGGATCGTTTCGGCGCCCAGCCGGGCTAGCGCGGCGGCAATGGCGTGGCCCTGCCGGCCGGAGGAGCGGTTGGCGATATAGCGCACCGGGTCAATCGGTTCGTGAGTGGGTCCCGAGGTCACCAAGGCGCGTCGTCCGGTCAGGGCGCGGGGCGTTGTGCCGCCGATCTCGCTTAACGCGGCGGCAATCGCGGTGACAAGATCGGCGGGCTCAACCAATCGGCCTTCGCCCGATTCGCCGTCGGCCAGTTCGCCGCGCGCCGGTCCGACGATCCGTACACCGTCGCCGCGCAAGGTATCGATGTTGCGTTGGGTTGCCGCGTGGTGCCACATCCGCACGTTCATTGCCGGGGCGATCAAGATTGGTTTGTCCGTGGCCAGCAGCGTCGTCGAGGCGAGATCGTCGGCGATGCCGGCGGCCATTTTCGCAATGATGTTCGCGGTTGCCGGGGCAACGACAACAAGGTCGGCCTCGCGCGACAATTGGATATGGCCCATTTCCGATTCGTCTTTGAGCGAAAAGATGTCCTGGTAAACCGGCTGCGCACTCAGCGCCGCGACCGACAGCGGTGTCACAAACTCGCCCGCCGCCGCCGTCATGACACAGCGCACTGTGCAGCCTTCGGCCCGCAGGCGCCGGATCAGGTCCAGGGCCTTGAACGCGGCGATGCCGCCGGAGATCACCAGGAGGACACGTTTTCCGGTCAACATGGCGGGAGTATTTCACACGCTGCACATGTTGAAAACCGGTAACCCGCAACGCGCGGTGTGCAAGCGGCTTTAGGTCAGCAGCAGAACGACCAAAATCACCGCGCCCAGCGCAATCAGTAGTCGATTGGTCAGGCGGCGCTGCCGCGTTTGGTCGCGGGCGATCTCACGCACGGTGTCGGGGTGCAGCCGCAGGCCCTCGTCGGCGATCTGACTGACCAGGGTCTGTGCGCTCTCCAAAACGCCCGGCAGGCGCCGCAGGACCCGCAGCGTACTGTTTAGGTTGTCGCGGACCCGCGCGGCGGGGCCCATATGGCCTTCCATCCATTCCTGGATCACCGGCTGGGCCTTTTCCCAGAACACAATTTCTGGGTCTAGACTGCGCGCCACGCCTTCGGCCACGACCATGGTTTTTTGCAACAGCAGCAGTTGGGTCTGGGTCTCCATCTGGAATTGTTCGGTGACCCGCAACAGTTGGGCCAACAGCCGGGCGATGGATATTTCATGCGCCGGTTTGCCAAGGATCGGTTCACCAATTGCCCGACAGGCCTGGGCGAAGGCATCAAGCGACTGATTGGCCGGAACGTAGCCGGCCTCGAAATGCACTTCGGCCACGCGCCAATAGTCGCGCGTCAGAAAGGCCAGCATCAGATCGGCCAGATAGCGCCGGTCCTTCAGCTCCAGCCGCCCCATAATGCCGAAATCAACCGCGAGGATATTGCCTTCGGTGTCAGCGAACAGATTGCCGGGATGCATGTCGCCGTGAAAAAAGCCGTCGCGGAAAACCTGATGCAAAAAGGCTTCGAGCAGGTTGGTCACGACGGTGTCGAGGTCGATGCCGGCGTCGACTAGGGCGTCGCGGTTTCCCAGGCCGATCCCATCGACGCGCGCCAGGGTCAGGACCCGTGGACTGGTCCGGGTCCAGTCGACCGCCGGGACGACGTAGGTCGAATCTCCGTCGAAATTCTGACCGATCTCCGACGCCGCCGCTGCCTCCAGGCTCAGATCCATTTCGCGGTAGCTGCTTTCGGCAAACTTATCGACCACCTCGACCGGCTTGAGCCGGCGCATCCCGGGCTGGGTCGCCTCGACGATCCGGGCCAGCCAACGAAACAGCTCGATGTCGCGGCCGAAGGCGCGCTCGACGCCGGGGCGCAGAACCTTCACCGCGACCTCGTGCCCGTCGGTGGTTACCGCATAATGCACCTGAGCAATACTCGCGGCGGCAACCGGGATTTCGTCAAACGATGCGAACACGGTCTCGAGCGAGCCGTCGAATGCCGCTTCAATGACCTCAATGGCCGCCTCGCCGGGGAACGGCGCGAGCCGGTCGCGCAGCGACGCGAGATCGGCGGCGAATTCATCGCCCACCAGGTCAGCGCGGGTTGAGAGGGTCTGACCGAACTTGATAAAGGCCGGCCCAAGGGCCTCGAGTGCGGCGACTAGCCGCTGGCCGCGCCGCAGGCCGCGCATCGCCAGCCGCGGGCCGGGCAGAAAAAAACGCCCCAGCCGCTGCGGCCAACGGCCATAGCCCAGCATGTCGAGCATGAACAGGGCATCGTGCCGCGCCAGCGTGTAGGCGATCCGAATCAGCCGGAAAATATTGCGAAAAGGTCCCAGCAAGTGCGTTCAGGTTCGCCAGCCCGAGTGCAGCGCGACGATCCCGCCCGATAGATTTGTGAAACTGACGCGGCCGAAGCCCGCCGCTCCAATCATTTCGGCGAAGGCATCTTGAGCGGGAAAGGTCCGAATGCTCTGCGCCAGATAACGGTATGACTCCGCATCGCGCGCGATCAACCGGCCCATCACCGGCAGTACCCGGAGTGAATAGGCGTCATAGGCCGGCGCCAGCAACGGGGCGACGCGGCTAAATTCAAGACACAGAAAATGACCACCGGGTCGCAATACGCGGTAAGCCTCGCGCAGCGCTGCGGCGATATCGGTCATATTACGGATGCCGAAGGCAACCGTGTAGGCGTCCATTGACCGGTCGGGCAGGGGCAGGGCCTGGGCGTCGCCGCAGGCCCATTCGAGGCCGCTCACATAGCCCCGGTCGACGCCGCGATCGCGCCCAACGCGGAGCATCTTTTCGTTGATATCCAGCACGCTGACCCGCGGTCGTGCGTCGGGCGCGGCGTCGCGAAAGGGTCGCAAGATGCGCAGCGCGATGTCGCCGGTGCCGCCCGCGACGTCCAGGACTTGCTGGCCGGGCCGGGCGCGCAGGCGGCGCACCAGGGTGTCTTTCCATAATCGGTGCAGCCCACCGCTCATGACGTCGTTCATCACGTCGTAGCGGCCCGACACCGAATCGAAAACCCCGCGCACCAATCCGCTCTTGTCGGCGCGTGGCACCTTGCGAAAGCCGAAGGCGACCTCGTCGGTCGGGGTATGGTCGGGCGCGGCGGCGTTGTCGGTCATGACGGCGACGATAGCGCAGGGGTCCGAAACACGCTACTTTGCCCGGCCGTCGGTGCCTTTTGCTGTTGCGCCGGGCTTCATCCCTCACCGTGTAGAATCGTGCCGGAACTGCCCGAAGTCGAAACCGTGGTCCGTGGCCTGCGTCCGCATCTCGAGGGCGCGACATTGGCGCGGGTTGAGGTCAGGCGCCCGGACCTGCGCCAACCCTTTCCCAACCGCTTTGCCGCCCGTCTCACCGGGCGCCGGGTGGTCTCCTTATCGCGCCGCGCCAAATATATTGTGGGCACCCTTGATGACGGCGTGCAGCTGCTCGCGCACCTAGGCATGTCCGGACGCATGGTGCTGCACCGTGGCCCGCCGCCCGAGCGTGGCAAGCACGATCATGTTGTCTTTATTACAGGGGCGGGCGCCCATATCGTGTTCAGCGATCCGCGCCGCTTTGGCTTGATGACGCTGATCGAGCCCGGCGCGGCGGCCGATCACCCGCTATTACGCGACCTTGGGCCCGAGCCCTTGGGCAACGCGTTCGACGGCGCCCTGCTTGCCGCGCGACTCAAGGGGAAGCAGACGCCGATCAAAGCAGCGCTGCTCGATCAGCGCGTGGTTGCTGGTTTGGGCAACATCTATGTCTGTGAGGCGCTTTATCAGGCCGGGATATCGCCGCGGCGTCTGGCCCGCACGGTGGGCCCGGTTCGGGCCGAGCGGCTCGCGGTCGCCATTCGCGCTGTCCTGAACGCGGCAATTGCCGCGGGTGGGTCGTCGTTGCGAGACTACGTCGGGTCCAGTGGCGAACTCGGCTATTTTCAGCATAGTTTTTCGGTGTATGACCGCGAGGGGCAACCGTGCCCGTCATGCGATTGCGACCGCGCCGTGATCCGCATCGTGCAGTCCGGGCGCTCCACCTTCTATTGTCCGCGTCGCCAACGGTGAACCGATCGCGGTTGATCTTGCCCGTCCGCTTCGCGTATACGGGCCGCCTCTGACGAAGCGCCCGGACCAAGTATGACGCATACCTTCTTCGAAAGGAGGCCGTGATGGCCTACGAAACGATCCTGGTCGAAACCAAAGGCAATGTCGGCCTGATCACACTCAATCGGCCAGAGGCCTTAAACGCCCTGAACGGCGATCTGATGCGCGAACTCGGCGCCGCGCTGGACCGTTTCGAATCGGATGATGCGGTCGGCGCGATGGTCATTACCGGCAGCGAAAAGGCATTCGCCGCGGGTGCCGATATCAAGGAAATGCAACCCAAGAGTTTTGTCGATGTTTATTCTAGCGACTTTATTACCAAGGACTGGGGCCGCACCGCGACCTGCCGCAAGCCCGTCATCGCTGCGGTAGCAGGCTACGCCCTGGGAGGCGGCTGCGAACTTGCCATGATGTGCGACTTTATTCTTGCCGCCCCGAACGCCAAATTCGGGCAACCCGAGATTCGTTTGGGCATCATTCCCGGCTCAGGGGGCACGCAACGCCTGGCCCGCTTCGTCGGCAAATCGAAAGCAATGGAGATGGTCCTAACCGGACGCATGATGGATGCCGAAGAAGCCGAACGTGCCGGCCTGGTTAGCCGCATTGTGCCGGCGGAGGAGCTCCTGGACGAGGCCATCAAAGTGGCCGGCGAAATCGCGGCGCTGTCGCGCCCCGCGGTTTATATGGCGAAAGAGGCGGTGAATCGGGCCTATGAAACAACCCTCGAAGAGGGGATGCGCTTCGAGCGGCGCCTGTTTCACGCAACTTTTGCTCTCGAAGATCAGAAAGAGGGCATGGCGGCGTTTGTCGAGAAACGAAAGCCAAATTTCAAGAACGCCTGAATCGGTTGACCGACCGGGTGTCAGACGATATAAGCCGCCTTTCCACAACTCACATGAAGTATTGTCATGGCGCACCATAAATCTGCGCAAAAAAGAATTCGTCAGACTGTGCGGCGCAGCGCAGTCAATACGGCACGCGTCGGTCGCGTCCGCACGTTTATCAAGAAAGTTGAGATGGCAATCGCCGGTGGCGATCGGGCGAAGGCACAAGATGCGCTACGCCAGGCTGAACCCGAAATGATGCGCGGTGCCCACAAAGGCATCGTCAAGAAAAATACGATGTCGCGGCGCATTTCCCGATTGTCGAAGCGCATCAATGGGATGCCTGCATAAGTTACGACGTAAACTTTCGTATGGACGGGCCGCACTATTCAGTGCGGCCTTTTTTGTGCGTCCTTTGCATCCAAATGCCCACCAAGATGTAGTGGTGTTGCCGCAATGCATGGCGAACTAATTTTTTTCTAAGGTACGAAAGGCAATGTTGAACGAGCCCAGAGTGGGCAGTAGTCTTGTCTCACCGAACTGGGGTTCCGGGCATCTCTGCCCAACATTTAATTTTTTCACATGCATGGGGACGGGCCCGACGCCGGTCTCTTGGTCGTGGAGGCTTTTCAAAAAATTTGATTAAGGCAGCAGATCGAAAATCTTTCTGCGCTAATAAATATTCATAAACATAAGCCGGCCTCGTGCCGGTTAGGGAGAGATGTCCAGCGAGAAAAACGCGCGGACCTGGGAAGCGTGAATGGACTATGCAGGTGATGTTTCGGTCGAAGATGCTTGGCGCATTCTCGGCGACGATTCGTCGGCCCAATTGATCGACGTGCGGACGCAGGCAGAGTGGAATTTCGTGGGTCTGCCCGACCTCAGTACGGTCGGAAAAGCAGTCCACCGGGTCGAATGGCAGGGCTTCCCCGGCGGCGCCTCCAACACCCAGTTCACCGACCAGGTCGCGGCGACCGGCGCCAAACCGACCGATACGCTCTTGTTTCTCTGCCGGTCCGGCGGGCGGTCCAAAGCGGCGGCCATTGCTTTGAGCGGCCTCGGCTATACCAAGTGTTACAACGTCGCGGGCGGTTTCGAGGGCGACCTCGACGGTGATCTCCACCGCGGTCGCGCTGGGGGCTGGAAAGCCGCCGGTCTCCCCTGGAACCAGTCCTGAGGTCTGAATGGAAACGCCCAAAACCAACAGACCCCTCAGCGAAATCTGGCAATGCGTGCGCGATCGGCTTCGTGCTGATGTGGGCGATGCCGCCTTCAACAGCTGGCTCAAGCAGCTTGAGCTGACCAACATTCACGATGGTCGCGTGCTGATGTCGGTGCCGACACGGTTCATGCGCGACTGGGTGGTATCCCACTACGCTGAGAAAATTCGTGTCGCTTGGTCTGACGAATCGGGTAGTGAGCCGCAGATCGACATTCTGGTCCGACCCTCCGGTCAGGCCGCGCAAGTTTTGAAAGACACCAGCGGTGAACCGGTTCGCGAGCGGCCCGTCGATCAAGGGTTGGCCGAGGCCGGTGCGCCGCTCGACCCACGCTTCACTTTTGACAACTTTGTCGTCGGCAAAGCCAATGAATTGGCCTATGCGGCGGCCCGCCGCGTCGCCGAAGTCGAAACCGTGCCGTTCAACCCGCTCTATCTCTACGGCGGGGTTGGGCTCGGCAAGACCCACCTGATGCATGCGATTGCCTGGCATATTCGCGAGCGCGACCCGACCCGCCGGGTGATCTATCTATCGGCCGAAAAGTTTATGTATCAGTTCATCCGGGCATTGCGTTTCAAGGACGTGATGCAATTCAAGGAACTGTTTCGGTCAGTTGATGTCCTGATGGTCGACGACGTCCAATTTATCAGCGGCAAAGACTCCACCCAGGAGGAGTTCTTCCACACCTTCAACGCCCTGGTGGATCAGAACCGTCAGGTGATTATTTCGGGGGACCGCTCACCCTCCAATCTCGATGGCATGGAGGAGCGCATGCGCTCCCGGCTCGGTTGGGGATTGGTGGCCGATATCCATCAAACCGATTATGAGCTCCGCATCGGTATTTTGCAGTCCAAGGTCCAGCACATGGGGGCTAAGAATGTGCCCCAGCAGGTGCTTGAGTTCCTCGCCCATCGCATTACCTCGAACGTCCGTGAGCTCGAGGGTGCCCTGACCCGGGTGCTGGCCTATTCCAACCTTGTGGGCCGCCCGATCACGCTTGAGACCACCCAGGAGGTGCTGCGCGACCTGCTTCGCGCCAATGACCGGCGGATCACCATCGAAGACATTCAAAAACGTGTGGCCGAGCACTACAACATCCGCATTTCCGAGATGCACTCGGCGCGCCGGGCCCGGGCCGTCGCCCGGCCGCGGCAAGTGGCCATGTATTTGGCCAAACAACTGACGACGCGCTCCCTGCCCGAGATCGGCCGAAAGTTCGGCGGGCGCGATCACACGACCGTTATGCATGCGGTCAAGCGCATCGACGAACTGCGCCAGAACGACAACATCTTGTCCGAGGATATCGACCTCCTACGGCGGATGCTCGAGACCTAAATCCGGCCTCAATAAACCGTACTATTTCAATGGGTTAGGGGTCCGCCGGGGGGTAAAAAAAGCCCCCCAAGCGGCCCGTGGCAGTGCTATACTTAAACCCCGTCGGACTCTGGCGGGACAGCGGGTCTTCGTCGGCTATTTCCGCCGTGGAGCGGTCGATCAGGCCCGCCGGATTTGTACTGAAATCGTCTCAAAGCGGGCGCCCCTGGGGGCGCCTGTCTTGTCCAAAAAGGAACGTCGCAGGGGACGGGGCATCGCCCGGCCACGCGGAACAACAAAAGAATTGGCGCTATGAAGATAACGATTGAACGCGCAACCTTACTGTCGGCACTCGGACACGTGCAAAACGTTGTCGAACGACGCAACACGATCCCGATCCTCTCCAACGTCTTGCTGGTCGCCAACGGGAGCGACCTGTCGCTCACGGCGACCGACCTCGACCTGACCATCATCGAAACGGTTGGCGCAGACGTCTCTCAGGGCGGCGCAACGACCACGGCTGCCCATACGCTGCACGATATCGTCCGCAAGCTGCCTGACGGCGCCCAGATCGAACTCACGCTGAGTGATCAATCGCGCCTCGCGGTGGTCGCGGGCCGCTCCAGCTTTGCCCTGCCATGTCTGCCTAAAGAAGACTTCCCGGTGCTGGCCGAAGATACCTTGCCGCACAGTTTTTCGATCGCGGCGGACGAACTCAAGCGTCTCATCGACAAAAGCCGCTTTGCCATCTCGACTGAGGAAACCCGCTATTACCTGAACGGCATCTATTTGCACGCGGCTGAGGCCGCCGGCGTCCCCATGTTGCGGGCGGTGGCGACCGATGGCCACCGGCTGGCTCAGGTCGACTGTCCGTTGCCCGATGGCGCCGCGTCGATGCCGGGCGTCATCGTACCGCGCAAGGCGGTGATCGAGGTCCGCCGCCTGCTGGATCAGGTGGACGGTTCGGTTCAGGTCTCGCTGTCGGAAACCAAGATCCGCTTCGCCTTCGGCAAGTCGGTCCTGACCACCAAGCTGATCGACGGCACCTTCCCCGACTATCAGCGCGTTATCCCCTCGGGCAACGATAAGATTCTCGAGGTCGACCGTCGGCAGTTTGCCGAGGCGGTCGACCGGGTATCGACCATTTCCACGGAGAAATCGCGGTCGATCAAACTGACCCTGGAAAAAGACAAGCTGCACCTTTCCGCCAATAGCCCGGACAGTGGCAGCGCCGATGAAGAACTCGTCGTTAATTATCCCGGCGAGGACATCGAAGTTGGTTTCAACTCACGCTATTTGCTGGATATTGCGAGCCAGATCAATGGCGATTCGGCGCGGCTCGACCTTGCCGATGCGGTCTCGCCCACCATCCTTCGCGATGTCGCCGACGAGCGCGCGCTTTACGTGCTCATGCCGATGCGGGTGTAGAGACGCTCTTGGATATGGCCCATGACATGGCGGGCAACATGGCGCTGGCCTCGGTGTCGGTTCCGGCCGCCCAAGTCCCTGCGCATTTTCTTCGGCGGCTCACCCTCACCGATTTTCGCTGCTACGCCCACGTGCGGCTGGATGCTGATGCCCGCTGCGTCGTCCTGACCGGCCCCAATGGCGCCGGCAAGACCAACATCCTCGAAGCCATTTCGTATCTCGCGCCAGGTCGCGGCTTGCGGCGTGCCCGGTTCAGCGATGTTAATCGCCGCGATGCCGGCCGCGGCTGGGCCGTGGCGGCGACCGTGGATGGCACGCCCGGCGGCGGCATCGATATTGGCACGGGCACGATTTCGCCCGACCCCAATGCGCCGGCGCCCCTAGAACGGCGTCAGGTTCGGATCGGCGGTGAAACCATGCGCGGCCCCGCGGCCCTCGCTGAAAGCTTGGCGATGGCCTGGATTACGCCGCAAATGGATCGTCTGTTCCAGGAGGACGGCGCATCGCGGCGGCGCTTTCTCGACCGCTTGGTGTACGGCGTCGATCCAAGCCATGCGACCCGGGTTGCATCCTACGAGCGCGCGCTGCGCGAGCGGTCGCGCCTGCTCAAGTCGGGACAGGGCGACGACCAATGGGTCCCCGCGCTTGAGAACAGCATGGCCGAATATGGGGTCGCCATCGCCGCCGCGCGCCGCGATGCCGTGGTGCGGCTCTCCGCCGCACTGCAATCGGCGACCGGGCCATTTCCGGCCGCCCTCGTCGATGTCGAAGGCACTGTCGAGGCGTCGCTTGAAGACATGGCGGCGCTCGATGCTGAACAGGCGTTTCGCGAAGCGTTATCACGCACCCGCGGTCGTGACGGCGAAACCGGTGGTGCCGCCGTCGGCCCGCATCGGAGCGACCTCGCGGTGACTCACTTGGATAAAAACCTACCCGCGCGGCAGTGTTCGACCGGCGAACAAAAGGCATTACTGATCTCAATCGTGCTCGCCGACGCGCGGGTTGGCGCGCTGCGCAACGGCGCCGCGCCGCTGCTACTGCTCGACGAAATCGTCGCGCATCTCGACGAAACCCGGCGCTTGGCCCTTTTTGAACAAGTTCTCGAAATGGGCGTACAGGCCTGGCTGACCGGTACCGACAAAGATGTTTTTGCGCCGCTCGGTGCGCGCGCCCTGTTCCTCGACGTTTTCGACGGCGCCATTACGGGAATACAGAATGACTGACCCCGCTGAAACCATGCACACCGAAGAAGAAGACTACGGCGCCACCTCCATCAAGGTGCTGCGCGGCCTCGATGCCGTCCGCAAGCGCCCAGGCATGTATATCGGCGACACCGATGACGGCTCGGGCCTGCACCACATGATCTACGAAGTGGTCGACAACGCGATCGACGAATCGTTGGCCGGGCACTGCGACCGTATCGAGGTCACCCTCAACCCGGACGGCTCGGTGACAGTATCCGATAATGGGCGGGGCATCCCGACCGGGATCCATCACGAAGAGGGCGTGTCGGCGGCCGAGGTGATCATGACGCACCTGCACGCCGGCGGTAAGTTCGACGACAATTCTTACAAGGTATCGGGTGGTCTGCACGGGGTCGGCGTATCGGTCGTCAACGCGTTGTCGTCGCGGCTCGACATGCGGATTCGCCGCCAGGGCCACGAGCATTTCCAGCGTTACGTCCACGGCGAACCCGAAGCCCCGCTCGCAGTCGTTGGCGACTCGAGCGACCACGGCACCGAAATTACGTTTCTGCCGTCGTTGGACACGTTCACCCATGTCGAATTTGACATCGAGACGGTGGAGCACCGGTTGCGCGAACTCGCGTTCCTCAATTCCGGTGTCACAATCATCCTCAAGGACATGCGCGGCGTCGATGAGACCCTCGTCGAGATGCATTACGACGGTGGCGTCGAGGCGTTCGTTCAGCATCTCGATCGCAAGAAACAAGGCCTTCATCAAACGGTCGTGGTGACCGGCGAACGCGACGGCATCACGCTCGAGCTGGCGTTGCAATGGAACGACAGCTATCACGAAAATGTCCTGTGCTTTACCAACAATATTCCGCAGCGCGACGGCGGCACCCATCTCGCGGGCTTTCGTGCCGGCTTGACCCGCACGGTCAATGCTTTTGCGCTGCAACACCCGGGGGCGAAAAAAGACAAAGTACAGATCACCGGCGATGATGCGCGCGAAGGGCTGACCGCGGTGTTGTCGGTCAAAGTGCCCGACCCGAAGTTTTCGTCCCAGACCAAAGAAAAGCTGGTCTCCTCCGAGGTCCGCACGGTGGTCGAGAGCCTGGTGGGCGATCGGTTGGGTCAGTGGTTCGAGGAACATCCGTCGGATGCCCGGGCGATCGCCTCAAAGATCGTCGAGGCCGCCGCGGCACGCGAAGCCGCCCGCAAGGCGCGGGAGCTGACCCGGCGCAAAAGCGCGCTCGACATCTCCAACCTGCCGGGCAAGCTCGCCGATTGTCAGGAACGCGATCCTGCCGTCGCCGAAATTTTTATCGTCGAGGGTGATTCGGCCGGCGGGTCGGCCAAACAGGGCCGCGATCGGCGGTTCCAGGCGGTGCTCCCGCTGCGCGGCAAAATCCTCAACGTCGAGCGCGCGCGGTTCGACAAAATGCTTTCATCGAACGAGATCGGCACCCTCATCACGGCGCTCGGTGCGGGCATTGGTCGCGATGATTTTGATATTTCGAAAATCCGTTATCACAAGATCATCATCATGACGGACGCCGACGTCGACGGCGCGCACATCCGGACCCTGCTGCTGACGTTCTTCTATCGGCAAATGCCGCAAATCATCGATTCAGGCTATCTCTACATCGCCCAGCCGCCGCTCTACAAAGTCGTTCAGGGCAAATCCTCGACCTATCTGAAAGACGAGAAGCAGATGGAGGAATACCTAGTCGCCGACGGCGTCAAAGACGCGGTGTTTACGCTCTATGACGATTCCCAAGTGGCCGGGTCCGATCTCATCGCGCTCGTCGCGCAGGCCCGCCAATGCCGCAAGCTGGTGGGCGCATTGTCCAAACGCTACGCCTGGGACGCGGTTGAACAAACCGCGATTGCCGGTGCGCTCAGCCCCGATGTCTTAGCCGACCCCGATCAAGCGCGCGTCGCCGCCGACTATGTCGCGCGCCGCCTCAACCAGCTCTCACCCGACGAGGAGCAAGGCTGGCAGGGGGAGCCCACCGATGACGGCGGCCTGCGCTTTACGCGGGTGCTGCGCGGCGCGCCCGAGGTCCAAGTCATCGACGGCCCGCTGATCCGCTCGGCCGATGCACGCAAGCTTCACGAAATGGCGCAAAGTCTGCAGGACACCTACCAGCGTCGCGGCGTTCTACGGCGCAAGGACGACGAGACCGTCATCCGCTCGCCGACCCATCTCCTGGACGCCATTGTCGGATTTGGCCGCAAGGGTCTTCAGGTCCAGCGCTACAAAGGTCTGGGCGAAATGAATCCCGAACAGCTATGGGAAACCACGCTCGATATTTCCGCGCGTAGTCTGCTTCAAGTCAAGGTGGCGCAGATGGATCAGGCGTCGGATTTGTTCGAGACCTTGATGGGCGATGTCGTCGAACCGCGCCGCGAGTTCATTCAGACCAATGCGCTCAACGTCGTCAATCTCGACATCTAGTCTGGCTGCTCGACGCGGCCCAGGTTTGCTTTGGGCGACCCTTCGACCGGGCGCCGCCACAACAACACGAAGTAAACGATCAGCGCCATCGAGACCGAAACGCCCATCACCGACGTCATCCCTACGGCACGGCCATCGAATACTGCGCCCACGGTGACGCCAAAACCGGTGCCGCCCAGCGTCTGAACGAACCCCAGTAACGCCGCGGCGGTGCCCGCCATCATCGGAAACGGTCCCAGCGCGCTGGCGGTGCCCAGGGGGAATATGAACCCCACCGCAAAGGCGAACACGATCATCGGCGCTACGATGGTGACGATGGTCTCGATCCCGAACCACGGAAAGGCGGCGGTCGTCATCCCGGCGATCCAGGCGGTCACCACGGCCCAGCGAAACACGGTATCCAGCCCAAAACGTGGCGCCAGCCGCTCGGACAATGTGGTGCCCGCGATGAAGCCTACGACCTGCACCGTAATGATGAGCGGAAACGTCGATTCGCTCAGCCCGAACACGTTGATAAACACGAACGGCGAGCCAAAGATAAACGCAAAGAACGTGCCGAAGCAGAACACCAGCGTCAGCATGAACCCGACATAGGTGCGGTTGCGCAGCAGGGTGCCGAAATTGCGGAACATTCCCCGCATCCGCGTCGCCCGCGGGTCGCGGTTTATGTTCGACTCTGGGATGAAAAACCACACCAATGCAATCGCGATCGCGGCCCATACGGCGAGCGCGTAGAACGTCGCGCGCCAGCTATAGGTCTCGATCAGCCAGCCGCCGAACAACGGCGCGATCGCCGGGGCGATGGCGATAATGCTCCCGAGCCGGGCCAGCATGATGGCTGAGCGGTCGCGGTCGTGCATGTCGCGGATAATCGCCATGCAGATGGTCACCCCGGCCGCCCCGCCCAACGATTGCAAAAACCGCAACGCGATCAGCATGTCGATCGAATTGGCCTGGGCACTCAGCAGGGAGGCCCCGAGGAACATGGCTGTCCCGATCATCAGCGGCACCCGCCGCCCGAAGCGGTCTGAGATCGGGCCATAGGCCAATTGGGCGATGGCAAAACCGACCATATAGGCGCCCAGCGTCAACTGAACCTTACTCACGCTCGCCGAATACTCGCGCGCGAGCTGGGGCAGCGCCGCGATAAACATATCGGTCGCCATCTCGCCCACCACCAATACGGCGGATAGCACGATGATCAGCGGCAGCGTATCGGCGCGCAGCTTGGCCATAGGTTTCTCGGGATTGCAGGGGCGCGCACTATACGCGCGGCATGGCTGATGGCCAATCAGAGGGCTGTGATCGTCGGCCGGTTCATCACTGGTCGCAAGACGATGAAATAGACCACCGCACTTGCGCACATCAGGCTCAACATCAGGCCGAACACCGGCACCGCGCTCCCGTTATAGACGACGGCAACCAAGACCCCGACGAGGGCCGAGAATGCTGCCTGGAGGAACCCGATGAGCGACGACGCGGTACCGGCTACTTTCGGGTATGGGCCCAACGCGCCGGAGAAGCACAGGGGCATGATGAATCCCAGGCCGAACGTCACCATCATCAACGCCGGCACGACGATCGTCAGCACCAACGACCCTGACAGCGCGAGTACAAAGAGAATGCCGGTGCCGGTCACGGTGCAACCGACCGCAAAACCGAAAAGGCGTTTTGGGCCGGCCCACCGCACGGCCCACCCAGTGATGAACGAGGCCAACGAGAACACCGGCGCCATCGCCAAGAACATCGCGCCAAATTGCGACGGACTGAGGCCCACCGTATCGATGAACACCAGCGCGCCGCCCGACATGAAACTAAACATCGCGCCCAGTGACAGGCACAGGCAGGCGGCATAGCCGCTAAATATTCGACTCAACAGCAACTGGCGGAACGTACGCAGCATCGGCAAGGGCCGAATCGCGTCGCGGTTGGGCACCGTCGTTTCGTCGAACCACAGCGCGATGACTGCGAGATAAATCGTCGCGAACCCAGCGATCGTGAAGAAGATCGCCTGCCACCCCAGTGTCTCGGCCAGCAGACCGCCGGTGATCGGCACCAACGCCGATAGCGCCCCCATAATCCCGGTGGTGTAGCCCAATATCCGGGTGGTCTCCTCCGGCGGATGCAGGTCGCGCACAATGGCGCGGCTCAGCACCCAGGCCGCCGCCGCGCCAAGCGCCTGGAAAAAGCGCAACACGATCAGCCATTCGATTGACGGGGCCACGCCGGCCGCCAGGCTCGTCACGGCATAAAGCAACATCCCGCCCAACAAAATTGGCCGGCGCCCAAAGCGGTCGCCCAGCGGTCCAACGATCAGTTGGCCCACGGCAAAACCGACCAAGAACAGGCTGAACGTCAGTTGCACCATGGTGACGGTGCTGCCGTACCCGATACGGATTGACGGCAGCGCCGGGAGATACATATCGGTCGACAACGGGCCGACGGCAACCAGCCCGCCGACAAACAAGATCAGCGCAATCGACCCCGGTCTTAGTGGGCTGCGGCTCATGCAGTCCTCAATGCCGGTGTCGGCCGTATCAGGATGAAACTCAACAGCGCGCCGGTCGTCAGCGCCGCGATCAGCGCGAACATCGGCACGCCGGTGCCATCGAACAACAGGCCGACCAGGGCGCCCATCGCCGCCGAGAACACGCTTTGGATGAATCCGATCAGGGTCGATGCGGTGCCGGCTATTGCCGGGTAGGGCGCCATCGATCCCGCGAACGCCAGCGGCACCATGATGCCCATTGCAAATGACAGCACGGCCATTGCGCCGACCAGCGCAACGATGTTGATCCACCCCGCCACCACCATTGCCAGCGCGGCAAACGCGCTGAGCATCGCCCCGGTTGCCGCCATCCCGTAGATCACGTCGTGCGGCATCCGGCCACCCACTCTGCCGACAACGGCGGACGCGATCGTGAAGGCGGCGGCCATCGCCGTGAAGATCAGGCCGAACCGGGTTGTCGGTACGCCGTAGACTCCAATAAAGAGGAACGACGATCCGGACAAAAACGTGAACAACGTACCGAACATGAACGAAATGCTGACCGTGTTGCGCAGGAACAATCGGTGGCGCAACAACACGCCGAAATTGGCAAGCATTTGTGTCGGCCGGATTGCGTCACGATTCAGCGCGACGACGGATTCGCGAAACCCGATGCTGACAATCAAAAAGTAAATCATGGCATAGCCGATCAGCACCGCGAAGATGATCTGCCAACCGAAATACACCGTGATGAGGCCGCCCATGCTCGGCGTGATTAACGATGTGCCGCCCATGATCACGGTGGCATAGGCCAAGATCCGCGCCGACTCTTCCGGCTTTGCTAAATCGCGGATCACGGTACGGCCGAGGATTTGACCGAAGGCGGCGCCCATTGCCTGCACGAAACGCCCGACCACCAGCATCTCAATCGACCCGGCCATCATGCAGACAACGCTGCCCGCCGTGTAAATCGCGATCCCGCCCAGGATCGTCGGTTTGCGCCCAAAGCGGTCGGCAATCGGCCCATAGAACAACTGGCTCAGCGCAAAGCCCACCAGATAGACGCTCAGCGTCAGCTGAACCGCCGGCACCGTCGTGTTCAGCGATTGCGCCAGCGACGGCAGCGCCGGAATGTACATGTCCGTCGACAGCGGGCTGAACGCAAACAGGCCGCCTGCGAACAGGATGAACGTGAAAGTACCGGATTTGGAAAGCATGATGCCTTATCGGCGGAAAACCGGAAGCGCTCAGGCGCGGAGGTTCAGGGTAGGATGCGCTGCGGGCCTGCGCAAACGCGCCGGTTCAGCCGAAACGGTGCAGCGACGCGCCGTGCCGTTTGAGCCAATATTTGGCTGGCTCGCAGCCCGGGCATAGCCCGTCCACTACCTGCCAAAACCGTTTGCTGTGATTGAGCTCGACCAGATGCGCCACCTCGTGGGCGACGACGTAGGTCATCACATTCTCCGGCGCCAGCATCAGCCGCCACGAAAACGACAGCCGCGCATCTTCCGAACAACTGCCCCAGCGGCTCCGCGTGTCGCGGATCTGAATCTTACGGATGCGCCGCTCCACAGCGGCAGCATAGGTCTGGGCGCGCGCTGAGATCTCCTGGCGCGCCTGGCCCTTGAGCCAGTCGGCTACCCGGCGCGAAACATGCGGCGCTTGCCCGGCGACATTAAGCGTTGCGCCCGCGCGATCGACCCACACGGTGCCGCGGGCGCCTTCCTGGTGGACGATTTCATGATCGATGCCCAGCAATGGAATGACCGCGCCATGCGCAAACGGCACGTTCGGCGGCCGGTCGCGCACCTGATGCATGATCCAGCGCGATTTCTCGTGCACGAATGCAAGGCCTTCGGCCTTAGCGACAAACCGCGGCAGGACCAACTCAATCCCGCCGGTGCGCTCGTCCACCCGCAAGCTAATGTTGCGGGCCCGCCCGTTGATCTGAACGTCGAGCGGCACCAGCGTACCTTCCAGCTCTATGGTTGTCGTATCCGCCTTCTTCGCGGTCATCGCGGCCACGTCGCGATGTGATGTTCCAGGTCGGTCGCATCGAGCTCGGCGATGGTGCGTCCACGCACCGATTGTCCGGCAAGATGAACGGTCTTGTGGCTGCCCGATACGAGATGGTGCCACACCGGCAGGGCACGTCCTTCAGCGACGAGGCGGTAGGCGCAGGTCGACGGCATCCATGACAGCCGCGCAATATTATCCGCCGATAGCACCACGCAGTCCGGCACGAAGCGCTGGCGTTCCTCATAGCGCGTGCACCGGCAGGTTTCGTCGTCGAATAATCGGCACGACACGTTGGTGTAGTCGACGATCTCGGTTTCGACATCTTGCAGTTTCAGCAGGCAGCACTTGCCGCAGCCATCGCACAGCGATTCCCACTCGGCCGTCGTCATTTCGGCCAAAGTCTTTCGTTTCCAGAATGGATCGTCGTCGTGCGCCGCGTCACCGCGGCTGTTAGGCGTTGGCAAGGACCGTCTCGTGGACCAGGGGCAGAATGTCACTGCGCCATCGGCGTCCATTGAAAATGCCGTAGTGGCCGGTTTGGGCCTGTTCGTGGTGGCGTTTCTTGGCGGCCGGCAGGTTGTGGCACAGGTCGTGCGCGGCGCGCGTCTGACCCAAACCAGAAATGTCGTCCAACTCGCCCTCGACCGTCAGCAAGCCAATATCGGTAATCGCCCCCGGATCAACGCGGCGATCGCCCCAATAGAACTTGCCCTCGGGTAGTGCATGTTCCTGAAACACCGTCTTGACGGTCTGCAGGTAATATTCTGCGGGCAGGTCCATCACCGAAAGATACTCGTCGTAGAATTTTTGGTGGCTCGCGACACTCTCGCCGTCGCCCTCGATCAGATGATCGTACAAATCCCAGTGCGCATTCATGTGGCGCTCTAGGTTCATCGTCATGAATCCGGTCAATTGCAAAAAGCCGGGATAGACTTGGCGCGAAAAGCCCGGATAGGTCATCGGCACGGTCGTAATGACGTTGCGTTCGAACCAACTCAGCGGTTGGCTCTGCGCGAGGTCGTTTGGGGCGGTCGGGTTGATCCGCGTATCGATCGGGCCGCCCATCAAGATCATCGACTTGGGCCGCGCCGGATCGCCGTCCTCGGCCATCAGCGCCGCGGCGGCCAAAACCGGCACTGAGGGTTGGCACACCGCCATGACATGCGTGCCGGGGCCAAGGTGGCGCAGGAACCGCATGACGTAGGTGATGTAGTCGTCGAGCGAGAAACGCCCACGCGCCACCGGCACGTCGCGGGCGTCGATCCAATCGGTGATGTAGACGTCATGCTGCGGCAGCAAGCCCTCGACGGTGCCGCGCAACAGGGTGGCGAAATGTCCCGATAGCGGCGCGACCACCAAAAGGCGTGGTAGCTTTTCGCAGCCCGGGCGGTCGAAATGCAGCAATTTGCAAAAGGGTTCGTCCAGCACCGACACTTCAGTGATTGGTACCGGGCCCGCGGCCGTCTCGACCGACGTCAGGCCGAACTGCGGTTTGCTCCGGCGCTGGGTGGTGTAATCGACAAGCTCGAATGCCGCAGCGGTACGGCGACCGAAATCGGTATGGGTGAGCGGGTTGAGGGGATGGCGAAAGGCCATCTGCCCCGCCTGCATCACGGTGCGTAGGGACGCCCTCGCGGCCTGCTGAAACTCGTGCGCCGAATAAAGCAATCAACCGCCCTGACTGTTCCTGGTCCCCGCGCAAGAAAATGGCGGTAAGTATTTGAGTCTAAATGAAATGTTATCGGCTGGGAACCAGCCTTACAGGGCCGCCTCAAGTTGCCGGGCAATCGCCTCAGGCGCGGTGCCGGTGCGTATGTGGGTAACATAGCGCCCCTGCCGGTCCATCAGAAAAATCAGCGACGAATGATCCATCAAATAGTCGCTCGATGCGCCGGTATCGCGCGCCTGCGCGTAATAGACGCCAAAGGCATCGGTCATCGCCTTGACCTGCGCCGGGCTGCCGGTCAGCCCAACCAGCCGCGGATGGAAAAACGCGACATAGTCGCGGACCGCGGCCACATCATCGCGCGCGGGGTCGATCGTCACGAAGACCGGCGTGATGTCGTCGGCCCGTGTGCCCATGTCGTTGAGCGCAACCGTGATGGCTTGCAATTCCGTCGGGCACACGTCGGGGCAAAACGTGTAGCCGAAATAGACCAACATAAAGCGGCCCTTGAAAGTCTCTTGCGTCACCGTCTCGCCCCGGTGGTTGACCATTTCGAACGGCCCACCAACGATCGACTGACTGACCGCCAGCTCGGGTTTGGTCACTGGGATTAGAAAGCCCAGACCCAGGCCGACCGCGACCGCCAGCACCGCCGCCGTGATCAAGATCGGCCAGCGCCGTTTGGCGGCTGGTGTCGTTGTATCTGAATCGGGCATGGCGCTAGTCCAGCAAACCAGCGGCGCCGGCGCAAATCCCGCTTGCGTGAACGGCTGCGACCCGTTGTCGCGTCACCCCAGCGCCTGACCCGCCGCGCCGGCTAGGGACAGCGTCCAAGCCACTCCAGGATGGGTCAAGGCGCGCACCGGTGGCCGCGCACCGCGCAACTCCAGCGACCGCAGTAAGCAGCCGATGGCGCCGACAATCATCATCGCGCCCCACGCCCGCTGGCCGATCGTGCCGGTGCTACCAGCCAGCGCCGGATCGCGCACGATCAATGCCAACACCCCCAGCGCGATCAGCGCGGAAATCCCGCGCACCAGGGCGGCGCGGTGCCGCGTTGGCGGCTGGTCTTGGTCGCGTTGACGCATCTTTGGGGACACCCCATCCTCCGGCGATGGTGGGCTTTGACACTACCCCGGATTTTGCCTGGCTGACGATTGGCGCCGGGCCCGAGCCGTTCTTTCTGCTCCTCGCGGCATTGATTATCGATGCGCTGCTGGGCCTGGTCCTGCGCAAGCCCCGCCGATTGTTTGACCGGATCGCCGCGCGCGCCATCACCGAAGTTGTCCGCCGCTTGGGCCGCGCCGACCGAACCCCGGCAACGCTCCTGATCCGCGGCCTGATCCTCAGCCTCGCCATCTTGGTCGCGGGCGCTTCTATCGGCGGGTTGGTCACCTGGGGTGCCGCCGCCATCCCGTTCGGCTGGGCGGTCTCGCTGGCAGTGTTGCTGGTGGTGGTCGACCGGCGCGCGATATTCGGTGCGCTTGGCAACAGCATCGCGGTGCCGCCGCCCGAAGCCGACGGCGGCGTGCGTCAGGCGGTCGAAAGCGCCGCGCTGCGCTATTCCGAAGGCGTCGTGGCGCTGGCGTTCTGGTTCGCCTTGCTCGGCCTCCCGGGCCTGGTGATTTACCGCTTGTTGCTGGTTGCCGCCTTGGTCTTCGATCGTCCCGGCGGCGATGACCGCGGCTTGGGCTTTGTGCCATTGCGCCTGCACGAAGCGGTCGCCTGGATTCCGTTGCGGCTCGCCGCCCTGCTCCTGGCCTTGGCGGCAGCGTTCACCCCGGGTGCGGCGATGGGCCGCGCGGTGGCGGCGATGCTCGGTCACTCACCGGGCCGGCGCTTGCGCAGCGCGGCTTGGCCGGTGGCGGCTATCGCCGGTGCGCTCGGGGTCGCGCTTACGGGGCCGCGTCATCTTGATGGGCCCGATCGTGGCGTGACACCGTGGATCGAACCGGCAGGCGGGCGCAACCAGGTGACGGCGGCTGACGCGCGGCGCTGTTTCTATCTTCTCGTTGTGGCCTGCGTGCTGAACGCGCTCGTAGTGTTGCTTGTCGCGATGGTCGAACTCACCGGCGCGGTCTAGGTGCGGGTCCGCAGCATCGCGTTCAGTGCCTCGCGCAGCGCCTTGGCGCCGTCGTTGTTGACCCTATGCTTGAACAGGATTTCCTCCGGCGACGCGTCGGTACCGTAATACGCCCGGTTGAGGCTTTCGCGTTGCTCGATCACTGCGCCCTCGACGGAAGCGCCGGCGAACAGACCTTTCGATTTGGAGTATGAATAAACGTCTTCCCGGAAATTCGTGGTGGTACCGGCTTCCACGCCGACGCCGATCGGCCCGGCGGCAACGCTGGCGTCGGCGCCCAGTTTCACTTTGTTGAACAGCACCGCATCGACCGCGCGTTTGGTCATGAATACCAGCACCACCTCCGAGGCCTGGGCGCCAAACTGCAACCCAATGCTGCCCGCGCCCATGGTGTAAAACGCGGGCGCGCTCCAGCTGTCGCCGCGGCGGGTCAACATGACGCCGCTGCCGCCCTCGCCGCCGATAATAAAGCCCGCCTTCAGCATTTGCGGCAGGATCAGCACCCCCTCGGCGCGCTGCAACAGGATGCGCATCGAGCCCATATCGGGATCGTTCTGAAACGCTTTGACCGTCAGGGCCGCCTTATCGACGAGATCTTGCGCTTCGCCCGCCTGTGCCGATCCGGCGTTTAGTCCGGTCGCCATCAACAGCGCCCCGACAATCGCCGCCACGGTATACGGCACTCTGTTCACGCGCATGGTCGATACTCCTGCTGGTTGGTCCTTAGAGTGGACGTCGAATGTGGTGTCTTTGTGGCTCATTCGCCCAGATTCAGGATCAGACCCAAGGTGCGGGCGCGGCGGAAAAAAGCCAGGAACGCCGCCGATCCGGCAATAAGGTAAAGCACGTTCAGCCCCGCCGCGGCCCACATCAGGTCGGGCCGGTAGACCCCATCGATCAGGATGGCGCGCATCCCTTCGAACACATGGCTCGCGGGCAGGGCCAGCGTGAAGGGCTGCAGCCACTCGGGCAACACCGCCACCGGGTAATAAATAGCCGATAGCGGGGCCAGGGCGAACACAGCAACCCACGCCAAGCTCTCCGCGCCTAAGCCATAGCGCAACACCAGCCCCGACATGACCAACCCCAACGCCCAGCCCATGACGATCAGATTGAAAAAGAACCCGATCAGCGGTAGGCCCAGCGTGTAGATCGAATAGTCGAACAACGCGTAGGCCAGGAGCGACGCGGGCACGATACCGATCAGCGTCTTGATCAAGCTGATCGTCATCAACGAGATCAACAGCTCATACGGGCGCAGCGGTGACACCAAGAGATGGCCCAAATTGCGCGACCACATTTCTTCCAAGAACGAAATTGAAACACCCAGTTGTCCGCGGAACAGCACGTCCCACAACAACACCGCCGACAACAAGACGCCGAAGGCCTGAACAAACAAGGTCGAGTTTTGCGCCAAGTAGGTCGTCAGGAATCCCCAAAGGATCACCTGCATGGTGGGCCAGTAGGCCAACTCCAAAATACGCGGCCACGATCCGCGCAGCAGGTACCAATAACGCATCACCATTGCGCCCACGCGCAGCGGTGAAAACGCGAAATAGGCGTCGGCTCTGATGATGCTGGTGTCGCGTTCGCTCATTGCGCTGGTGTCGCGTTCGCTCATTGCGCGGCCGTCCCATCAGCCGCGCGTCCACGCGCGATATCGAGAAACACTTCCTCCAGTGTTTGGCGTCCGTATTGGTCGATCAGCGCTTGTGGCGTGCCACGGTCAACAACGCGACCGGTGCGCAGCATGATGACGTCATCGCACAGCCGCTCGACCTCGCCCATGTTGTGCGATGCCATCAGGAATGTCGCCTGGGTGCGCTCTTGATAGGCCTTCAAGAAGGTCCGAATCCAATCGGCGGTGTCGGGATCAAGCGACGCGGTTGGCTCATCCAGCAACAACACGTCGGGTTCATTCAGCAGCGACTTGGCCAAGGCCACCCGGGTCTTTTGGCCCGACGACAGGTTGCCGAACGGACGGTCCATCAGCGGCATCAACTCCAGCGCCTCGCCCAATTCGGCGATCCGTGCCTTCATGTCGCGCAAGGCGTAGAGCCGGCCATAAATCCGCAAATTCTCTTTGACCGTCAGGCGCCGCGGCAGGTCGACATAGGGGGAAGAAAAATTCATCCGCGGCAATGCCCGGTAGCGGTGCCGCAACATGTCCTCGCCCAAGACGCATACGGCGCCGTCGCTCGGCAACAGAACACCCAGCAAAATAGAAATGGTTGTGGTCTTGCCGGCACCGTTGCCGCCCAACAGCGCGGTCGTCGTGCCCGGCGCGACGTCGAACGACAGATTGTCGATCGCTGTCACCGAGGCGTAGCGTTTGCTGAGATTGCGCACCGAAATGGCGGCGGTCGCGGCGTCCATGAATCCGAATATGGGGCCTCGTGTAGACCCGCGCCAGCCCCCGCGTTGCCGCTGTGCAAAGCGGGCGATAGGCTCCCCCGGTGACGAAGGGTGGGCCCGTAGACTTGACGGCTTCTTCAGCGCCGACGCTGGACAGAATACCTGTGGCGGGCGCCGGTCGCTTGCGTCTACAGACCTTGGTGCTGATCCGTTGGATCGCCCTGGCCGGCCAAGCGGCGGCCATTGTCGCCATCAAGTTTGGGCTCGACTTCGAGATGGCCTTTGTGCCGGCCTTGTTGGTGGTGCTGGTGTCGGTCGCCCTCAACGCTCTCCTCACCGTGCGCTACACGCCCACCACCCGGCTTAGCGATCTGCAAGCGTCGCTCTACCTCGCTTACGATACGGTGCAGCTCGCCATCCTGCTCTATTTGACCGGCGGTATCGAAAATCCTTTCGCGATGCTCATGCTTGTGCCGGTGACGGTATCGGCAACGATCCTTAGCTTGCGTAGCACCGTCTTGCTGGGCGCGCTTGCCGTGGGCAGCCTGACCCTGGTCGCCTTCTTTCATCAACCGTTGCCGTGGTATGCCGGGGGCATCGCCCTGCCGCCGCTCTACGTCGCGGGCATTTGGACCGCGCTCATTCTCGGTATGGGGTTCATCTCGATCTATGCCTGGCGCGTCGCCGCCGAGGCGCGCCGCATGTCCGACGCGTTGGGCGAAACCCAAATGGCACTGGCGCGCGAACAGCAGCTTTCATCGCTGGGCGGTCTTGCCGCAGCGGCGGCGCACGAACTCGGTACGCCGCTCTCGACAATTGCCTTGATCGCCAAAGAAATGCGCCGTGAGGTCGCCGACGGCGCGGCGCTCGCCGACGATATGGACCTGCTGCTGCGCGAGACCGACCGGTGCCGAGACATCCTCGCGCAATTGTCGCGCGATCCGCGCCATGACGGTGAGTCGCCCTTCGAACGAATGGCATTGCCGGCACTTGTCGAGTCGATCGTCGCCCGGCATCGCTCACAAACTGCCACGATTGATATCACCGAACGCTGCGATCCGGGCACGGCTATGCCGTTCATCGCGCCGCGGTCGGAAATCGTTCATGGCCTCGGCAACATCGTGGAGAATGCCGTCGATTTCGCGCGAACCAGGGTCAACATTGCGATCACCGCAACGCCTGTCGCGGTCACCCTCGAAGTAACGGACGACGGACCCGGGTTTTCGCATACGGTCCTGGGTGATCTTGGTGAACCCTATGTCTCGACGCGGCGGCAGAGCGGCGGCATGGGTTTGGGATTGTTCATTGCTAAGACGTTGCTGGAACGGACCGGCGCGGTTGTGCGGTTTCACAACGCGCCCACGGGCGGTGCCGAGGTGGTGATTCGCTGGCCGCGTGACATACTTGGCGCACCAGGATCACCATCATGACCGATACACCTGCGGCGGAAACCGCCGCCAATCCTCGGCTCCTCATCGTTGATGACGATGCGCCGTTTCGCGATCGGCTGGCGCGGGCGATGGAAAAGCGCGGCTTTGCCGTGGCTACCGCCGCCGACGAAGCAGGCGCCGCCGCCGCTATCGCGACGCACAAACCGACGCACGCGGTGCTCGATCTGCGGCTCGAAAAAGGCTTTGGTCTCGACATCGTGCCGGTGATTCGCGCCCAAAACCCCGATGCGCGCATCGTTATTCTCACCGGCTATGGCAACATCGCGACGGCGGTCGCTGCCGTCAAAGCCGGCGCTGTCGACTATCTCGCCAAGCCGGCCGACGCCGACGAGATTGAGGCGGCCCTGCTCGCCTCGGGGCTAGACAAGCCCCCGCCGCCCGACCAGCCGATGTCGGCAGACCGGGTGCGCTGGGAGCATATCCAACGGATCTTTGAGCTGTGCGACCGCAACGTGTCGGAGACCGCAAGGCGCTTGAACATGCATCGCCGCACCCTCCAGCGCATTCTGGCCAAACGCTCGCCGCACTGACGGACGGGCAAAATATGCTGGAATCAGTGGAACTTAGAGGCACTCGCGGGTATAACCGGTGAGCAAAATGACTCACCTAAACAGCCTGACCGGACAGGTCGCCGCGCTCGCCAACGCCCACGTTCTCGTGGTCGGCGATGTGATGCTTGACCGCTTTGTGTCGGGCACCGTTGAACGGATTTCGCCCGAAGCGCCCATCCCCGTCTTCCAAACCGGCGCGGAAAAGCTGATGCCCGGCGGTGCCGGCAACGTCGCGGCCAACGTGGTGGCGCTCGGCGGATCGGCAACGCTGATTGGCGTTATCGGTGACGACGAATCGGGCCGGGCCTTGGCCGCCCTGTTCAATGGACAAGACCGACTGCGGGTCCAGACCGTATCCGACGGCGCGCGGCCGACCACGGTCAAGACCCGCTATGTCGCGCAAGGCCAACAGGTCCTCCGCGCCGACAGCGAACAATGCCATGCGGTGCCGGACAAACTCGCCGCACGCCTTATGGGGCTCGTCGACGCGGCACTGCCGCTTGCGGGCGCGCTGGTGCTGTCCGACTACGGTAAGGGCGTCCTCACGGTGGACCTGCTCAATCAAATCATTGCCAAGGCGAATGCGCGCGGCTTACCCGTTGTCGTCGATCCCCATGGTCGGGATTTTGGCCGCTACCGGGGCGCCGGATTTGTTTCACCCAATCGCGCCGAACTGGCGCTGGCCAGCACCACGGCAACACAAACCACAGAGCAGATTCTCGTCGCGGCGCAACGGGTCATGGCGGATTCCGAGATCACCAACATGTTGGTGACACGCAGCGAGGACGGCATGTCGCTAATCGCCCATGACGGCACCGCGACGCACTTCGGCGCTGAGGCGCGCGAGGTGTTTGACGTCGCTGGGGCGGGCGACACCGTTGTTGCCGCCTTTGCCGCCGCGCTAGCCGGCGGCATCGAGGTTATGGAGGCTGTAGCGCTGGCCAACACAGTGGCAGGAATCGTTGTGACCAAGGCTGGCACTGCGGTGGTTTCGGCGCACGAACTGATCGCCTATAGCCACGAGGCCGGGCTCAAATCCAGCGATGCCAAAGTGCGCCCGCTTGACGAAGCATTGCGCGTCGCCGCCGGGTGGCGCGAGCGTGGGTTGCGCATTGGGTTCACCAACGGTGCATTCGATTTGCTCCATCCTGGTCATATAGCCTCGTTGTCCCAAGCCAAAGACCATTGCGACCGCCTCGTCGTCGCGTTGAACAGCGACGCCTCGGTGCGCGGGCTCAAAGGCCCGACCCGTCCCATCCAATCCGAGGCCGCCCGTGCGATGGTGCTGGGCGCGATGACCCAGGTCGATCTCGTCGTGATCTTTGGTGATGAAACCCCACTCGCGCTGATCAAGGCGATCCGCCCCGACGTGTTGGTCAAGGGCGGCGACTACCGCGTCGATCAAGTGGTTGGCGCCGATGTCGTGCAATCCTACGGCGGCACGGTGATCCTGGCCGACTATGTCGACGGTCACAGCACGACGCGCACCGTGTCTCGGATGGCGGGCTAGCGATGATTGTTGTTACCGGGGGCGGCGGATTCATCGGTTCCAACGTCGTGGCGGCATTGGCTGCCAAGGGCGACCGCGAGATCGCGGTCTGCGATGTGTTCGGCAAGAACGACAAGTGGATGAATCTCGCCAAGCACGAACTTGCCGGCGTTATCTCACCGCCGGACTTGATGGACTTTCTCAATTCCGAAAGTTTCCGGATGGAGGCAATCATCCACCTTGGCGCTGTCACCGACACGACCGAAACCGACGTCGATCTGATCTTGCGCAATAATTTCAAGTTCTCGCTGGCTTTGTGGGACTGGTGCGCGCGCAACGAGGCGGCTTTTATTTATGCGTCCTCGGCGGCGACCTACGGCGATGGCCGCCAGGGTTTCGACGACAGCGACAACTTGACGGCAATGGCGCGCCTGCGCCCGCTCAATCCGTATGGCTGGAGCAAACATCTGTTCGACCGGCGCGTCGCGCGCATTATGGCCGAACGCTTGCCGGCACCCGAAAAATGGGCCGGCCTGAAATTCTTCAACGTCTACGGCCCCAATGAATACCACAAGGGCCGGATGTCTTCGGTCGCGCTCCAGGTCCACGACAGCATTTTGATCGGCGAACCGGTGCGCCTGTTCCGCTCGCACAATCCCGACTATGAAGACGGCGGGCAGATGCGCGATTTTATCTACGTCGAAGATTGCGTCGCGGCGATTGAATGGATTCTCGACCAAGACGAGATGACCGGCATTTACAACATGGGCACCGGCGAGGCCCGCACATTTCTCGACATGGCCTATGCCGTGGCCGACGCGATGGGCGAGGAGCTCACCGTCGATTGGATCGACACACCGCCCGACCTGCGCGACAAATACCAATACTTCACCGAAGCCAAGATGGAGCGCTTCCGCGAAGCGGGGTTCACCCGGACCTTCACCTCGCTCGAAGACGGCGTGAAGCGCTACGTCCAGCAGTACCTCTCCAAGCCCGACACGTACCGCTAGGGGCCGCACGCGCATCCGGTGCGCGAAGCCTCAGTCCAATTCCCGGTTGGCTTCTTTCTCCAGCGCCCGGGCCACCCAGGCGTTCATGCTCATGTTTTTGGCCTCGGAGGCCGCGACAACTTTCCTGTGAAGGTTCGGATCAAGGCGGACCTGAAATTTGCCGGAATGCGGTTTGTCGGGTTTCACGCGCCGTTCCGCACACCACGCAAGGTAGTCGTCGACCGATTCGCGAAAGGCGTGTTCGATTTCCGGCGCGGTGCGTCCCTTGAAAGTAATGACGGCGTTCACGCCGAGGACGTAGCCGAGGAAGCAGCCGTCATCGTCCAGCTCTAGTCGGCCGCCGTGGTATCCTCTGTAGTTCATGTCATTCTACTCCGGCCCGCTCGAGGAACCGCGCGACAGCTCTGACCGTGCCGCGCCCGACGGTCGGCTCTGGGTGAGGCTCATGGAAGACTGCCTCTGCGTCATTGAGTTCAACACGGACACGACTGCCTCTTCCTTGCCGCACAGTCCCACCAAGCGCTTCGAATAACGCCTCGATTTGCTTCCAGCGAATGGTCGCCTTAGTGCCGCGGATGTCTGCAAGGGTTTTGGCGTGTCGGCTGTGCAACGGGTGCCTCATTATATAGTGCCAAATAGTGGCACTACAATGCAAAAGTTCCGTTTGTTTCTAGGCCATTGCCAGAACGCGCGGCAGGCCGGTGTCATAGGAGACTATGGATGGATTTGGCGGGTTTTGCCGACCCGTACCGCGCGCAAACCCCTACCAGGTCTTGACCGGCGGTGACTTGACCTCGACCTGTACTGACTCTTCCAACGCCTCAGACCAATGCGGCACGCCCTTGGGATGGAACCAGGTGTCGCCGGGGTTGGCGGTGAATTCTTCGCCGCCGATCCACAACTTCAATTTGCCCGACACCAGGTGGCACGACGTTTCGTGATCGTCGTGTTGGTGGATCGGATCGCGTATCCCCTTTGGCCGGGTGATCGACAGCATCAGCATGCTGTCGCACTTCATCACGACCTTGACCGCGACCGGCTTGGCCATCGTCTGCCCTTCGACTTTTTCGATGAAGTCGGTCGGCGCGTCGGCACCCGCCACAAAGGCGCGGTTAAAGTTCTCAATCGTTCCAGGCATCGTCAGCCTCCCAAGGTGGTGCGCACGGAGTCTAGCCGGGCATCAATTTCGGTTTCACTCAATGTGCCGCGTTCGATCAGCACGGCGCGGATCGCCAACAGCCAACTTTCGGCGTAGCTGCGCGTCGGGTCTTCGAACTGGGCATAGAACTCTACCGCGCGTTGGTGCAAGGCGCGGTCGTAGGGGCCTTCGTCCTGGCCAGTGATTAGCGTCAGCATGGCGTCAACCCGCTTGTCGAACCAGGTCGGCTCGCCGTCGGCCCGGTCGATCGGGCGCGGCGCGGTAATGGCGTTCTCCGCCATACCGGCTACTCCGCTGCTGCCTGCGCCGCGGGCGCTAGTCGTGCCAACACCTCGGCCGAGGTCATCACATCGACAAACCCGTAGACGTTGCTCAAAGCCGAATTGTGATGGCTGTCGTCATGCGCTGAATTGGCGTCGGATACCATGATTGTCTTGTAGTTCAACATCATCCCGTCACGCGCGGTCGATTCGCAACACACGTTGGTTTCGGTGCCGGCAATGACGATGGTGTCGATCCCGCGCGCCTGCAGATCGGCGTGTAATGTCGAGGCATCGGCGATGAACGGGCTAAAACGGTCTTTCTCAATCGTCAGATCGCCCGGCTTCACGATGAGGTCGCCGTGTAAGGCATGACCCCAGCCATCCGGTCCCAATCCGCTCAATAGCCGTTCGCGTACCGGCGGCGCGCAAAACACTTCAAAAAGGGTACTCCAGGTTCGCGCGGTCTCTTCGGTAAAGGTCGTAACGATCCACACGACCGTGCCGCCTGCTGCACGCACGCCCTCGGCCAATGTGTTCACGGCGGGTACAATATCGATGGTGTGTTGGCCGCCCGATGTCGCAGGATCGCAAAAGAACGTCTGCATATCGACCACGATCAACGCGGTGCGCGTCGCGTCCAGCGTCTCAAAAATATGCGTGCGCCCGCCGCGCCGTTTCGCCATGCGCGCGACAAGGCCGGGGAATAGCGCTGTTTCGTGCATCGTGGTGTCCTCCGTGGCGACAGCCTAGCGGCTCGGGCAAGGTCGCGGAACCCGTGCTCAAGCCCCATCCAGCATGGCAAATCGCGGCGCGCCGCCAACATCGATGATCCGCCCGGCGGTTGGCCCGGCAAAATGGGCGGCCAGCACGATCGCACTGCCGCCGGCGTGCGCCGCAATAAACGCGCGCCGCGTCGCGGTCGAGCGCTCGGGATCCAAGCAAAACTTGGTTTTCCACTGTGGTTCGGCGATCAGCACCGGGTGGTGCAGCATGTCGCCGGTGAAGAACGCCTCCACCCCATCCGACTGTAGGTGCACGCAGTAATGCCCAGGAGTATGGCCGGGCGAAGGTACCAGTGACAGGCCGTCGCCGATGGCAAAATCCATACTGACGATCTCGGCCAAACCGGCGTCGACAATCGGAAACACCGAGTCGGCCAAGCTGGTGTAACCGAACTCGCCCGGCTTCACCGTGTTGTAGTGATCATAGTCGCCCTTGGAAAAAATGTAGCGCGCATTGGGAAATGTCGGCACCCACCGCCCGTCCTGCAGCCGCGTGTTCCAGCCGACATGATCGGCGTGCAGGTGGGTGCACATCACATAGTCGACTTCTTCCGGGGCAATCCCCATGGCCCGCAGGTTGTCGAGATAGGGCCGGTTCTGCATATGCCAAAACGGTAGCGCGGCGCGGTCCTTATGATTGCCGACGCACGTGTCGATCAAAATCGTTTTGCCGAAACCCTGCACGACATAGGTGTGAAAGCTAAACGTCAGCGTTAGCGCATCACCGGCCCCGGCGACAAAATGGGGCGCCAACCAGGCGGCGTGTTCGCGCAGCGCGGCATCGTCCCAATCGTGAAACGTGAACGCCGGGGCGAACGGTTCCACCACTTCGACCAACTTGCGCACTGTGTAGTCGCCGAATTGCTGCGGTCTCATGCCTTGCCTCCTTCGTCGCTATTTGGGGTTGCTCGGCGCGGCAGCCGTGCGCCGGCAAAGATCGGTTCGCCCGCCATCCACCGTGCGGCCGCATCGCTCTCGTTCAGCGCAATCGCTAAGGCCGCGGTGAGTTCGAGCTGTCCGTCTTCGGGCCGCGCCGCATGGTTCAGCCCGCGCGCCGCCGCCTTCATTACATTGGCCTGATGGGCGTAGAGCGACAGTCGGACATCGGCGCCGTCCAGCGCAGCGGCACACTGCCCGGCATCGGTCGCGTTGGCGCCGCGACACGCCAGCGGGCGTACGGCGTACACGGTGCAGCGTTCCTCCTGCAACAGCACGCAGGGCCGCTTCAGGCGAACCCGCCCGGCGGCATCGACCCCGCGCTCGGCAGTGGCCAGGTCGGCGCACCGCGCGGCCAACGCCGCCACGGTGTCGACATCGTCGTGCTGGCGCACCGCCTCGGCGATCGCCAGCACCTCAGGCGGCGTCACCGCGACCTGGAACCGGCAACAATGCGCGCAACCCTCCCGGCAGTCCGCCGGCTGCTCGGGTGGATTCAACGTCCGCAATGACGTCAGCAATCCTTCGGCCAACGCCAACGCCTCGTCCACCAGCACGTTTAGTTGCGTGGGCACGCCAGTGGCGACGGCTTCCTCGGTTAAACCGCGGATGCCGCTCTCCAGGATCGCTTCGTAAGGTAGGGGGCCGTCGGGCATCCCTCAGCCTAATCTGTTTTGCCGGGGCGCCCAACGAGGCATCCTGGGATTTCAACAGCGCGGCCGGGTCTGCCCGGCCGATTGACGACAGGATCGAGAATCGATGTCGGATCCCTCGGGCGGCCCCGCGGCGGGCTATCCCACGTATCGTTTGATCGGCCTATTCGCCGGTCCGGCAGCTTTCGGCGTGATGCTCGCTTGCCCGGTGCCTGGCGGTTTGCCGGCAGCCGGCTGGACCACCGCCGCGATTGCCGTGTGGATGGCGCTGTGGTGGGCCAGCGAAGCCATTCCGCTCGCCGCCACCGCCTTGTTGCCACTCGCGCTGATGCCGGTCCTCGGCGTCAGCAGCGTTGCCAATGCGGCGGCGCCCTTCGCCAATCCCCTGATCTTTCTCTTCCTTGGTGGCTTCCTGATTGCGCTCACGATGCAGCGCTGGGGCCTGCACCGCCGGGTGGCACTGCACATCATGGCCCGCGCGGGCGCGCGGCCTCGGCGACTGGTCGCGGCGGCGATGCTGGCGACCGCGCTGCTCAGTATGTGGATCAGCAATACCGCGGCGGCGATGATGATGATGCCGATTGCGGCCTCCTTGGCGACCGTCGTGGTGATCGATCCGGGCCGCACCGGTCGCGGCGCTGGCAACTTTGTGATCGCGCTAATGCTGGGCATCGCCTATGCCGCATCGATTGGTGGGCTCGGCACCTTGATCGGTTCGCCGCCCAACGCGCTGCTGGCCAGTTTCATGAGCCAAACCTACGGCGTGACCATCAGCTTTGACGACTGGATGCTGCTTGGCGTGCCAGTCGCGGCGGCAATGCTACCGCTGGCCTGGCTCGTGCTCACGCGTGTCGCCTACCCGTTCTCCGATGGAGCCAGCGTGAGCGGCGCGGACACCGTCGCCCGGACGTTGGCCGAACTCGGACCGATGAGTGGCCCCGAACGCCGCGTTGCCGTCATCGCCGTGTTGGTGGCACTGACCTGGATCGCCGGACCCCTGGTCACCGGTTGGCTGCCGGCTGGGCCGCTGGCCGATCCCGTCATTGCCATTGTCGGCGCGATCCTGATGTTCGCTGTTCCGGCTGACTGGCAGAAAAGAACGTTTCTGCTCGACTGGGAATGGGCGCGCCGCGCCCCATGGGAGGTCCTGTTGCTCTTTGGCGGCGGCCTTAGTCTCGCGCAAGCCATCGACCAGACCGGCCTCGCCGCGTGGATCGGTGGCGCCCTCGGATCGCTGGCCGCGTTGCCCTTGCTGGCCGTGATCGCGAGCGCTGTCCTGCTGGTTATTTTCCTGACCGAACTCACCAGCAATACCGCCACAGTGGCGGCGTTCCTGCCGGTGATCGGCGCGGTAGCCGTGGGCGCCGGGATTGATCCCCTCTTACTGGCGGCCCCCGCGGCACTCGCTGCGTCCTGCGCCTTCATGCTGCCCGTTGCGACGCCGCCGAACGCGATCGTGTTTGGCTCGGGGTATGTCACCGTGCCTCAGATGATTCGCGCGGGACTTATTCTCAATGTGATCGGTGTGGTGGTAATCGTGGCGGTGGCCGCGATCGTCATTCCGCTGCTCACGGGCTAGCGGTCAGCCGCGAAAATCGAGCCCCACGTCCAGCGCTGGCGCGCTATGGGTCAGCCAGCCCAGCGAAATCACGTCGACACCGCTCGCCGCAATGTCTTTCAGCGTCTCGGGGCGAATGCCGCCCGACGCCTCGGTGGTCAGCCGGCCAGCCACCAGGGCCACCGCTGCGCGCAACTGGTCAGGCGTCATATTGTCGAGCAACACCGCGTCGGCCTGGGTGGTCAGTAATTCCTCCAGCTGCGCCAGCGTATCGACCTCGACTTGGACCATCACTAGGTGCCCGACCTGGGCGCACACGCGCGCCACCGTCGCGCTGATGCCACCACCGGCGATCAGATGGTTGTCCTTGATCAGGACGGCGTCGTGCAGCCCAAAGCGGTGATTGTGCCCGCCACCGATGCGCACGGCATATTTCTCCAGATGCCGCAGCCCGGGGGTTGTCTTGCGGGTGCAGGCGATGTGCGCAGAGGTGCCTTGCACGGCATCGACTGCCGTACGCGTTGCCGTAGCGATACCGCATAGTCGCCCCAAAAAGTTCAACGCGGTCCGCTCGGCGGCCAGCAGCGCGCGGGCGTTGCCTTCGATGCGGGCCAGCACCGCACCCGGCGCGGCATCGGCGCCGTCGCCAAGGATGGCCTCTAGGGTGGCGCCCGCGTCCATCAGGCGAAACGCGCAAAGCGCGACATCGATGCCGGCGATGCGGCCGGCCTTGCGCGCAACGATGTCGGCGGTTGCTCTGGCATCTTCGGGGATCGCGGCATCGCTTGTCAGGTCGCCTGCGGTGCCGAGATCCTCGGCCAGCGCGGCGCGCACGGTCGGCTCATAAAGAACGGCGGGTAATGACGCCATGACGGTCGTTAACCGACCTGCAACATGCGCTCAACCGCGCCGCGCGCGCGCGCGGCAATGGCTGGATCCACCGTGACTTGCGGCTGCATGGTCTCCAGCGCCTGGAGAATCTTTTCCAGCGTAATACGTTTCATGTGCGGGCACAGGTTGCAGGGCCGAATGAATTCAACGTCCGGCAGTTCGGCGGCCACGTTGTCGCTCATCGAACATTCGGTGACCATCAAGACGCGGCCCGGGCGCTTGGTCTCGACATAGCCAATCATCTGCGCGGTCGACCCAACAAAGTCCGATGCCGCCAGCACGTCGGGTGGGCATTCGGGATGGGCAATAACAACCAACCCGTAATGATCGCGCCGGAAATCGGCGATCTCCTGTGCGGTGAACCGCTCATGCACTTCGCAATGCCCTTGCCACAAGATAATCTCGACATCGGTCTGCGACGCGACATAGCGTCCGAGATATTCGTCGGGCAAAAAGATCACCCGGTCCACGCCCAATGACTCGACCACCTTCACCGCGTTGGACGACGTACAGCAAATATCGGATTCGGCTTTGACCTCTGCCGATGTATTGACGTAGGTCACCACCGGCACACCGGGATACTTCTCGCGCAGCAATCGGATGTCCGCACCGGTGATTGAGTCGGCCAGCGAACAACCGGCGCGCAGGTCGGGGATCAGAACGGTTTTTTCGGGGCATAAAATTTTCGCGGTTTCGGCCATGAAATGCACACCCGCCAATACAATCGTATCGGCATCGGTTTTGGCCGCCTCGCGCGCCAGCGCCAGCGAGTCGCCGACGATATCGGCGACACAGTGGTAAATCTCGGGCGTCATATAGTTATGCGCCAAGATTACCGCGTTGCGCTCTTTCTTGAGCTTGTTGATGGCCGCGACGTAGGGCGCATGTACGCCCCATTCGATCTCGGGGATCACCTGGCGCACCCGCTCATAGTAGGGCGCGGTTACACGTCGGACGTCGTCGGTCAGGGGCAAGGCCGCCGTCATGGTGCTGCTGCTTCTAATAAGTTGCAGGATATTCAGCGCAGCGCCTGCCGCCGCGCGCGGCTTCTTGAGCCTTTTTTCTTTATCTCCCGTTGATATAGCGCGCTGGCCGCGGAATCCAACCGAAAAGCGTCGCGACGGTCCAAACCGCCCGCTGCCCCAATGCAGATTCGGGGCATCGATTGCTTTGACTCCCGCCCTAGGCCTGGGCGAACCTGGGCCGCCGCGACCGTGCGGCGGCCATTGAAAGCGGCTAGATGACCCATTTTCTCGTCACCGAGGACAAACCCGACGGCCACCGGCTAGAGGATATTCTCAACGCGGTGCGCGGCGACATCATCAAACGCGCGACCAAAATCGCCGACGATCGTCGACCCGAAGCGGCCCATGTCTTGAAAAACAACGTCAGAATTCTCGAATTGCTGACCGAGGCGATCCGGCTTGCCGAGGATTCCACCGTCACGCTGACCCGCGCCTTCGGTCCTAACATCAAGGGCGGGCCACCGCGCATCGGCAAGCCCTAGCCCGACAGAGGCTGAGCGGTGCGGTCTTCGGTGCCGCTTTCTCCGTTGGCAATGTCAGGCGGTGCCATCTTCGGGGCGCGCGGCAACTCGAAGAAAAAATGCGCGCCCTTCACTGACGGCTCGGTGCCGATGCGCCCGCCCATCGCCGTCACCAGATCGCGTGCGATCGACAGGCCCAACCCGCTACCACCGATCTTGCGGTCAGCCGGTCGCGGCAATTGAACAAATCTGTCGAAGATTTTTTCCTCTGCGCCCGGCGGAATGCCCGATCCGTCATCGGCAACGGTGACACGTACCGCGGCACCCGCGTCGATGATGCCAATGCGCACAGTGCCCTTGATCGGCCCCCATTAGGTAGTCCGGTTTGAATGTTAGTGCATTGTGTCCTCCGT